>JAZQHU010000066.1:0-61156 GCA_045540775.1 Anaerovoracaceae bacterium
TTCCCATCTCGATGCATGAGCATGCAACGCCGCCAGCGTTAGCAGCCTTAGCAGGTCCAACAGCGATCATGTTGTCCATGAGATACTTCAGAGCATCGTTGGTTGTAGGCATGTTAGCGCCTTCGCAATAGAACTTGCAGCCGCCCTCAACGATCTGCTGAGCATGCTCCATGTGTACGTCATTCTGCATAGCGCATGGGATGAACATGTCGATCTTGCATCCAGTATCCTGGAATACGCCCCAAGGCTTCTTTCCTGGGAAGAACTTAGCTTCTGGGAACTTCTCTGCGTAAGGTGCGCAGATGTTCTTTCCGGATCCTCTGAGCTCGAGGAGGTAAGCGATCTTCTCGTCTGTGCTGATTCCTTCTGGGTCATAGATATATCCGTCTGGTCCGGAGATTGTTACGAGCTTAGCGCCGAGTCTCTGGAGCTGCCATGCTGTTCCCCAAGATACGTTACCGAAACCGGAGATAGCAACAACCTTACCCTTGATCTCTTCGCCGTTAGCCTTGAGCATTTCCTCTGCGTACCATACGATACCGAATCCTGTAGCTTCAGTTCTGCCGAGGAGTCCGCCGTAAGGGATTCCCTTACCTGTGAGAACGCCGCCGTCGAATCTGTCAGTGATTCTCTTGTACTGTCCGAAGAGATATCCGATCTCTCTTGCGCCAACACCGAGGTCACCTGCAGGAACGTCTGTGTAAGGTCCGATGTGTCTGTAGAGCTCTGTCATGAATGCCTGGCAGAATCTCATAACTTCAGCGTCACTCTTTCCGTTAGGATCGAAGTCGGAACCACCCTTGCCGCCGCCGATTGGCAGTCCTGTCAGGGAGTTCTTGAAGATCTGCTCGAATCCGAGGAACTTGATGATTCCAGGATATACGTTTGGAGCGAATCTCAGGCCGCCCTTGTAAGGTCCGATTGCGCTGCTGAACTGATATCTGTAACCCTTGTTAACCTGAACTTTACCTTCGTCGTCAACCCATACTACTCTGAAAGTAACTCCTCTTTCAGGCTCAACGAGTCTCTCAAGAAGTGCGCACTCTTCGTACTCAGGATGCTTTGCAACAACTGGCTCGAGTGAAGAAAGAACTTCCTCTACTGTCTGGTGGAATTCAACCTCGCCAGGATTGTTCTTCTTGCACTGCTCGATGACTCTTTCTACATAATTTGCCATTGGTATCACTCTCCTTATGCAATGTAAATTAAATATAGTTTTTGTGGTGAAAACACCTACGAATAAATTCTATCACTTGCGGGTGAAAAGTCAACATCTGAAGGCTCGCCATAGGGGAAAGATTTGGTGTTTTTTAAATGCATCAGGCAAGCCGTGTTATCTTATGCTGCATCTGTTGTCAGCTAAAGATTTGAAAAGTATAATAACTGTAAGTTGTTAAGGAAAGGCAAGAGGTGGCTCGATGAATGAGGTGCTGAGGCAGGAAAAGAAATTTCTTATTACTCAGACGCAGGTATATCAGTACAGTGCGCAGCTGACAAAATTCATGATCGAGGATCCGCATAACCGCGGAGACGGGTATCCGATCAGATCACTGTATTTTGATTCTCTTGAAGACAGGGATTTTCAGGAGAAAGAGGACGGTATCCTGCTGCGCAGAAAGATCCGCCTCAGAAATTACGGAGCGGACAGCGGGTTTGCCATGCTCGAAATGAAGCAGAAAGAAGGACCCAACCAGAAGAAGCGTTCAGTCCGACTGAGCCGTGAGGATGCTCAGAAACTCACCAGGGGCGATTACTCTCCGCTTCTGTACTGCAGGGAGCACTTTGCTCAGGAATGCTACGCGGTGATGAAGAACTACTGCTACGAGCCGAGGGCCGTTGTCGAATACCGTAGAAAAGCCTTTATCGCAAAAGAGAACAAAATACGGATCACCTTTGATCACCACATCATCGGAACGGAGGCAAGCTATGATATTTTCGATCCCTGCCTTCTGCAGTATCCTGTCCTTGATCCGTATCTCGGAGTGATGGAGGTAAAGTACAACAGCTTTCTTCTCAGCTATATCAAGGATATGATCAACCAGTGTGATTCCAGCGAATTATCCGTAAGTAAGTACTCACTCAGCAGGGCTGTCAGCAAACACTATACATTCTGATCCGTGTATCAGGACAGCCGGAAGTTTCAATACAGTCATTAATTATCAGGAGGAAAAAACATGAGGCAATATCTTGCACAGATGATCGAGCAAAGCGGGTCGCTGACCCTGCAGCAGGTGGCTCTGAATATAGTCAGCGCGGCAGTACTCAGTCTGTTTATATACATTTCATATATGTATACACATACCGGAACTGTGTACAGCAAGAAATTCAATGTTTCACTTGTAACACTGACCGTGCTTACATCAACTGTCATGACTGTAATCGGAAATAACATAGCGCTCTCCCTTGGTATGGTCGGTGCGCTTTCCATCGTAAGATTCAGAACTGCGATCAAGGATTCCAGGGATACTACTTATATTTTCTGGGCGATCATAGTCGGTATCTGCTGCGGAGTAGGCGATTACAGAGTGGCCGGCATCGGGAGCGCAGTGGTCTTCCTGATACTTATATTCTTCGGAAGGGTGCGCAATGAGAACAGAGTAATGCTGATCATACGCGGAGCCAAGTCGCTCTCTACGGATATGGAGAAGCTTGTCTTCTCGTATTTTGACAAGAAAGCGGTGCTGCGCGTCCGGAATACAACACCTGACCATGTTGAGCTGATCTATGAGATGTCACGCAAAGCATGGGAACTCAACTATCACAAAGACATGGACATAGCGGATGCACTCTATGCCCTGAACGGCGTGGAATATGTCAATACAGTAACCCAGAGTGACGAGATAAGCGGATAGCCAATAATGAGAAAAAGCCTTCTGGTCATGTTAATAGCGGCAGCGGTAATGCTGATCTCAGCATTTTTCATGCACGGCACGGGCCTCGGAACCACAGCATACAGGTACCAGCAGCACCTGGAGCAGGCGTCAGAGGCCGATCTTGGCGTGTGCAGTGTCTGCGGCGGAAAGGCAGAGATCTGTACTCACCTGCCGCTGATAGAGCTCAGAACTCACGGTCAGAAGATCCCGGGAGCGCCGATCGCTGATGAGTACGGGAACCGTGCGGGCTATGAGACCGGAGATAACGGGGAGACAGAGATAGCCGCTGATTTCAGCGCGGTGTCCGCAGAAGGGGTATGGCATCATGCGGATGATCCTGCGGATGAAGAAGCGACAGTCATGATGCGCATAAGGGGAAACAGCTCGCGATGGTTCGATAAGAGCAGCTATCGTCTTCACATAGTCAGAGACGCGACTGATGCTGAGAAGAATTCTGCAAAATATACGAAAATAGAAACAACTGCTCCTGACGGAACATCTGCAACATATGTCGAGGACAAACAGGAACTGCTCGGAATGAACAGAGGAAGCGAATGGGCTCTGTACGGGCCGTTCCTCGACAAGACACTGATACGCAATTACATGTGCATGAATATTATCGGGCAGATCTCTGACAGATGGGTGCCTGAGGTTCGTTTCTGCGAGCTTATGCTCGACGGAGAGTACAGAGGAGTATATCTGCTGATGGAGACGATACAGGTGGAGGACGGAAGGCTTGAACTGACAAAGTACGATCCGAATGCGGCAGTGTTCAGCTATCTGGTCAGGATCGAGCACGATACCAACCCGCTCAGGCAGATCAGCAATTTTTCCTACTACACCCTTCGTATGGAGGAGCTGAGAGAGGTCGAACTTCTGTATCCGGGACTGGCTAATCAGACGGAAAAGGTAAAGAACTTCGTCCGGGATGATTTCAGCAGAGTAGAGCAGCTCATTTACTCGCCTGAAAGAGCAGACGGGGCACACAAATGGAAGAATGAGGTAGACCTGAACTCATTTGCCGATTACTACATCATGCAGGAATTCCTGGCGGTCAATGATACTTTTTCGGCGTCCACGTATTTTTACAGGGACGCACGCGGCCTTCTCTGCGCAGGTCCGGCATGGGATTACAACAATGCGCTTGACAATTTCTTCCAGGATCAGCCTGTTGATGAGTTCATACTTTCAAACAGAGGCTGGTTTGCGCAGATGATGCATGACAAAGAGTTTGTTGAGAGGGTAATAACGAGGTACAGAGAGCTTCGTAAAGGGGTGCTGTCTGAAGAAAACCTCCTCACAACATCTCAGCAGACTATAGACTGGCTGGGCTCTGCTGTGGACAGGAATTACAAAGTGTGGGGATATTCGTTTGACTATCACAATGTTTCCGAGCACGAGAGAAGGACACCTGCAGCCGGCAGCGACAAAACGATGGAGGACATGAATCCTGCTGATTATGAGACAGCGGTCGGGCAGATGACTGAATACATGGTAGAGAGGGGCCGGTGGATGGATGAGAACATCGAGTCACTGAGGCAATACTGCCACCCGTCAGTTTACAGAGCTCAGATAATGGAATAGATAAATAAAGAAAGAAAGCACATACATATACCGGGGCTGAAGAGGCATATGAAGAGATATCTTATAACTGCGATGCTCGTTCTCTGCATCGCTGCCGGCGCATATTATGCCTACTATCATGCAGGCACATATATATCACCCGGCGGGGATAAAGAAAACGGAGAAGTGAATACGGAATTCCGTGCCGAAGGGTCATCCTTTTACGCTGTTTCCGGCGGGAAGGAAGAACCTCTTGTGCTGCGCGGAGTTCAGATGTCATCAGCTGTTCCGGGTCATCATCTTTCAGACTATGCAGCAGAGGAATCTGATTATCTCAGGTGGATCGAAAACGCCTCGGATATGGGGGCCAACCTCATCCATGTCACCGGGATCATGGACGAGGACTTCTATAATGCTGTCTGTGAATTCAATACTGACAGAGCTGATCCTGTTTATATAATGCAGGGGATCCTTCTTGATGATGAGACTGCCAATGCAGAGGGGTCAGCATACAGTAACGGCATCATGGATGAGCTTATACAGAACGGCAAAGATGCTGTGGATGTTATCCACGGCAGGAAGAATATTATGAATGCAGGCATATCCGGAAACGGAGCATTCAGAAAAGATGTCTCACAATGGGTCGTCGGGATACTTATAGATCAGGAATGGAGCAGCGATGTCATAGCCAGGACAGACGCAGATACCGGCCGTGAGCCGGGATACAGGGGCCGGTTTGTCTCAGCGGCAGCAGACGCAGGCATGTTCGATTCCATGATGGCAGAGGCCCTTGACAGTATTACGGCCTATGAAACAGACAAGTACGGTGTACAGCGGCCGGCCGGCTTCACATCCGGTCCCGGGACTGATTTTCTTGAGTATGAAAATGTATACGCAAGACAGCTTTCCAAATATGCAAGTCTTGATCCTGAAAATCTAAAAGCATTGACCGGAATGAAGGCCGGAATTTTTGCAGCATACAGACTGCTGGATTTCTGCCCGGACTTTGATAAATATCTGTCTCAGGAGTGCCTGAGCAGACTGGGGACCCGGCTTGAAGGAATGAACAGGGATGAAGTGTACGACGGGTACATCGATCTTCTGTCGCGCTACCACACGATCCCTGTAATAGCATTATACGGAATTTCGTCCGCGCGGGGCCCTGTGACAACAGGAGTGGATCCGGTGAATGAAAAAGAGCAGGGAGAGAATCTGGCTATTATAAGCAGGACGGTTGAAGCGGATGGGCTTGCAGGCGGGATAATCGATTCATGGCAGGACAAGTGGAGCACTAAGAGCTGGAATACAGCTTTTGCGCAGGAGACGTCCAGAAACTACATGTGGCATGATCTGCAGACTGCAGCACAGGGAACGGGGCTGATGGCCTTTGCTCCGGGTGAGTCGGCGGTATGCATCCCAGACGGAGATAAGTCTGAATGGACTGACAGGGACTGTTTCTATGACAGAGACGGGATCAGGCTCTCTGCGAGATATGATGCAGAGGGACTGTATATTCTTGCTGAGGGAGTCGACCGGGAAGGCACATGGATACTTCCGATCGATACTAAGGACGGTACAGGCGCGTCGGGTATAGAGGGATCTGCTGCGGTATTCACAGGCGGAGCGGAATTTGTTCTGAGGCTGAGCGGAGAAAAAGATACAAGGCTGCTCGTCCAGGAGCGATATGACGCGGTGCGTGAAAGATTCCTGTACGATATTGAGGGCAGGGATGCATTTATACACTTCCCTGACCCTGACAGCCATACGTTCGTGCCTGTAACTATACCGCTTGAGAATCAGACAATGGTGGATATACTGACCCCTGAGACCAGAGCTCTCAAGAGGCTCGGTATATATGAGACGGGACATCTTGTGCACGGAATAATGAATCCTGGCTCGGAATCGTATAATTCGCTTGCTGATTTCTGCTTTGGCAGCGGATTTGCAGAGATACGCATACCGTGGCTCCTGCTGAACATAGGCGATCCTTCAAATATGCTTGCACATGACGATTATTATGAAAACTACGGGGTCGAAATGTCCCGGATACGCAAGATCCGGATCGGTGCAGGACAGGAGAAAGCCGGCAGCAATACGGATGAGAATAGTATAGAGATGGATCCTGTGACCGTGCGTGGCTGGAAATATGCACCGGAATACAGGGAGAGACTGAAGCAGAGTTATTACGTAATTCAGAGAGAATGGAAATAGCAGCCGGTAAGGAGAGAAACAGTGCGTTCGGCAGTTGAAGGTGTTATTTATTTCTATATATTCATTTGTATCGCCCTTCTTGTGTTTAATGTTGTCTACATTATGCGCGATACTTTTGTTGAGCGCAGAAGGGGCGAAAGGATAGTCTGGTGGAAGAATAAACTGACCGGAGCCGGGTGCCTTTCAGGCAGTCAGCCTGTTCCTGAGAACCTGTATAACAGGCTTTGCAGGATAGAGCACCTTATGGCTTTTCATGCTGTGGTCACTGAGGATGTGCTGCCTGATGCAGACCGCACAGAGGCTTTCTTCAGGACAAATCTCGGCATGCTCCGGAGGCTCGCGCTTGAGTACGGCAGGAAGACTGCCATGGAAAGAGCATACTATGCGTATGTCATAGCGTCATTTCACTCACCTCTTGAGACACCGCACGACAATCTGTCGGAAATCCTTCTCAGATATATTGATGACTCCACTGTATACTGCAGAGAAAATGTTCTGAACGCATTCTATGCACTCGGCAGTGAGCAGGCACTTGAGCAGGCGCTTGCAGCGCTGAATGAGAACGGCTATTACCACAATCCGAAGCTCATATCCGACGGGATGGCCAGATTCACGGGAGACAAAATCTCTCTTGTAAGGAGGCTGTGGAGACACAGGTATGACTGGGAGGAATGTCTCGTCGTGGGACTTGTACAGTTTGCGACCGGCATCAAAGGAGACACCTTCGATGCTGACTTTCTGGCTGAGCTTGAGAGCGGAGAACTGTCGGAGGAGATACGTTTTGCACTGGTGAGATACTTCAGGCGGCATCACTATGAGACGGCAGCTGAAGTCCTGATCAGGCTTCTCCGGCATGATGAAACCGGAGAGGATAATCTGGCAATAGCTGCTGCGGCTTCGCTGGTAAGTTATCCGGGCGGGGACACTAAAGAGGCACTTAAAAAGGCTGTAACGAGCAGAAACTGGTATGTCAGGAGAAATGCTGCCGGTTCGCTTGCGGAGATAGGAATAACAGATAAGGATCTTGAGGACATCCGGTCAAGTCACGACAGATATGCAGAAGAGATGATCGGATACATGCTCGGGGAGAAGGAAGAAGGGAAGTGAACTGAATGCTTATGACAATACTTAAAGCAGCGCAGATATTCTTCCTGTTCTATCTGCTCATATACGCATCCTACCTGTTCCTGTCAGTCGCTCTCGGCGCCTGGAGGCTGTACCATCTTGACAAGATGAGAAATATCCGGAACGAGCTTAAGCACGATTTCTACTTCCCTGTTTCGATCCTTGTGCCGGCATACAATGAGGATGTGACCATACTCGACAGTGTCGAGTCGCTCCTTAATCTGAAGTACAGACTGTATGAAGTCATCGTCATAGATGACGGCTCAAAGGATAATACGAGCAAAGCTCTTATAGAGCACTTCAACATGAAGAAGGTAAGCCGGCCGATCAGGAAGTCGGTGCCGTGCAAGCCGATCGAGGCCATATATGAAGCGCCGGATACAAGAGTAAAGCTGACGCTCATCCGCAAGGAAAACGGAGGCAAGGGAGATGCTCTGAATGTAGGCATCAACGCATCCAGCTATCCGTATTTTGTCTGTATCGATGCTGACTCGATGCTGCAGTATGATTCGCTTGAGAGAATCGTGCAGCCGGCGATGGAAGATGATGATGTAGTTGCAGTCGGAGGGCTTATCCGTGTTGCACAGTGCATCACGATGGACGGCGAGAAGCTCGAGTACCACCTGCCGTGGAATTTCCTTTCGGGAATGCAGGTAATGGAATACGACCGCTCCTTCCTCGCATCAAGGATCCTGCTGGATGGATTCAACGGCAACCTGATCATCTCAGGGGCCTTCGGACTGTTCAAAAAGGACGTGGTAATAGCTGCAGGAGGGTACGCAACGAATACTCTGGGAGAGGACATGGAGCTGGTAGCAAAGCTTCACGCATTCTGCCGCAACAACATGCGCAGATACTCTATCCGGTACGAACCTAATGCTGTATGCTGGAGCCAGGCACCGTCATCTCTTAATGACCTGATGAAACAGAGAAGGAGATGGCATCTGGGATTGCTGCAGTGTATGACAAGATACCGCTTCATGTGCTGCAGACCGAGGTACGGGCTGGTAGGATCAGTTTCCTATCTGTATTACCTTCTGTATGAACTTATATCTCCGATCATTGAAGTGATCGGCCTCGGAGTCACTGTAGCGGCAGGGTTTGCAGGACAGCTAAATGCACCGTTCATGATCAGGTTCTACCTGCTCTTTGCGCTATACGGAGCAATACTGACCATAACGGCGTTCTTCCAGCGAATATACACACAGAATCTGCATGTCACGCGGCAGGACATATTCAGAGCGTGTTTCATGTGTCTGGTGGAGAATGTCTTCTTCCGTTTCGTCCTGGACTATGTGAGGTTCATGGCGTTTATAGGCTATGGAAAGAACAAGAATCAGTGGGGAAGCATCAAACGTATAAAGCACAGCGAGCTTCACTGACGGAGCACAGTCATTACAGGCGACGGCGCAGGATATGCGTCATCGCCTTTTTTAATGATTCGGAAAGTAAAAAACGATCAACAGACCCGATTTTGTGATACAATATACTATCTATGGGCAACGCTCATGTTTTTAGTGTGCTTACAGAACGGAGAGAAAGCCTGCACACATAAATAAAAAGGGAGAAACCGGCCCTGCGCTGATCCTGACCGAGGCAGCGGACACGGGCTGACAACATAAATGGCAGACAGAAACAGAGTCGAACTTAACAGTGAGCAGCGCAAGGCTGTGAAGCAGATAGAGGGGCCGGTTCTGATCCTCGCGGGTGCGGGATCGGGCAAAACGGCTACCATGACCCATCGCATCGCGTATATGTTGCAGCAGGGTATAGATCCGCGCAGCATACTTGCCGTGACCTTTACAAACAAAGCGGCAAATGAGATGCGGAGCCGTGTCGCAGACCTGGTCGGCGATATATACGGCATGTGGATCATGACCTTCCATGCGATGTCCCTTCGCATGCTCAGATATTCAGGCGAGGCTCTGGGATACAGGCCGGGATTCACTGTCTATGATGAGACTGACAAGAAGGCTCTCATAAAGAGGATATGCAAGGACCTCGGAGTCGATGAGAAGATCACTCCCGTGGCGCTTCTCATTGCAGTGATCAGCAAGTGCAAGGAGAACGAAGAAGGTCCGGAAGAGTATCTGGCGACCAGCAAGGGCCTGCCGCAGGATAAGATGATATATCAGGTCTACAGCAGATATCAGGAAGAGCTGATGACTGACAACGCGATGGACTTCGATGATCTTCTGTGGAACGGCGTAAAGCTGCTTGAGAAGGAGCCTGATGTACTGAGGTATTACTCTGAAAGGTTCAGGTACATCATGGTCGATGAGTACCAGGATACCAACTACCTGCAGTACAAGATGATCAGCATGCTGGCTTCGCATCACGGCAACCTCTGTGTTGTCGGCGATGATGACCAGTGCATATACCAGTGGAGAGGAGCCGACATCCGGAATATTCTCGACTTTGAGAACGATTTTTCCGGGGCTTTTACCGTAAGACTCGAGCAGAACTACAGATCGGACGGCAACATCCTCAGGCTGGCGAATTCAGTGATAAAGAACAATACGAGCCGCAAGAGCAAAGCTCTGTGGACCGAGCGTTCTGACGGCGAGAAGATCACTTACAGACGTCTCGATGACGACAAGCAGGAAGCCTACTGGATCGGTGCCGAAATAGACCGCCTCAGAGACGAGGGATATAACTATAAGGACATTGCCATCCTGTACAGAAAGAACGCCCAGTCCAGACTTTTCGAAGAGAAATTCAGCTTCAGGGGAATCCCGTACAGGGTGCTTGCCGGACTGAGATACTATGACCGCAAGGAGATCAAGGATGTCATGGCCTATCTCAGGCTCATAGCCAATCCCGGCGACAATGAGAGCATGCGCAGGGTCATAAACGAGCCGAAGCGGGGTATCGGAGCCAAGACGATGGCAGGGATCGAAGGGTATGCTTCATCATACGGGATGAGCCTGTATGAAGCTCTGTGTGATGAACAGCTGCTTGGATCACTCGGCAACAAGGCACGCGCTGCAGTCCGTGAGATGACTGAGATGATCGGTGACCTCAGGGAAGAGCAGGACAACCTGACTTTATCGGATATATATGACAACCTGCTCAGCAGGTCGGGCTATCTCAGGGCGCTTGAAGATGCCAATACAGTAGAGGCTGACGGCCGGATCGAGAATATCATGGAATTCAAGTCAGTCATCGCTGAGTTCGAAAAGGGCCTGAATGACGGGACTGTGGCTGCAATGCAGGAAGAGATGAGAGCGGAGAGGCTTGCCCTTCTGGGAGAGGGTCTTCCGGCAGAGGAGACTTCAGCCCTCAGCACGTTCCTCGAGCAGATCACACTGATGTCAGATATAGACAACCACGATGAGGAAGAGGATGCAGTAGTGCTGATGACGCTCCATTCAGCCAAGGGGCTCGAGTTCCCGGTCGTATTCATGCCGGGAATGGAGAACGGCATGTTCCCTGGTGTAGCTGCCTTCGATGAGACCTCGAAGATGGAGGAGGAGAGGCGGCTCTGCTACGTAGGCATAACAAGGGCCATGAAGAAGCTGTACCTTACTGGCGCTCAGATGAGGACGATGTACGGAAGGACAGACTGGCAGACTGAGTCAGTATTCCTCGATGAGATGGACAAGGACTGCCTCGACGGGGACAGCACTGTCAAGGACAAGCTTAAGAACGAAGACGGCCTCCGCGGAAGAGGCGGACTGCTCGGCGACTACATATTCAGCGGACGCAGCTTCGGAACTGCCGACGGATATGCAGGCGAGCCGGCATCCAAGCCTTTTGACGGACTCAGCGCTGCGAGGAAGGCCGTACATAATAAAGAAAAGATCTCGGACGAGTTCGAGAACGGCGATATAGTCAGGCATCCGAAGTTCGGAGAGGGCATGGTCATAGAACAGGATGAGAAGACCATGACAGTAATGTTTGACGACTTCGGACAGAAGAAGCTTGGCAAGGGCTTTGTCAAAATGGAGAAAGTTCAATGACACCTGAAGAAAAGAAAAAAAGGATAGACTGGCTGTCGGACAAGCTCAATGAGGCATCACGGGCTTATTATGCTGACGGCATCGAGATCATCACCAATTTTGAATATGATGAGATGTACGACGAGCTCCTCGCACTGGAGGATGAGACCGGATATATAAGACCGGACAGCCCTTCGATCAATGTCGGCTATGAGACTGCGGCAGGTCTTCCTAAGATAGTACATGAGATCAAGATGCTTTCTCTCAACAAGACCAAGGACAGGGACGAACTGAGAGAATGGCTCGGAGATCAGAAAGGTCTCCTTTCGTGGAAACTCGACGGCCTTACGGTCGGGCTCACTTATGAGAACGGCAGGCTTGTCCAGGGTGTCACAAGAGGAAACGGTGTCGAGGGTGAGCTGATAACCGCCAATACCATGGTCTGCGAGAACATCCCTAAGACCATACCGCACAAGGGCAGGGTCATCATCAGAGGTGAGGCGGTCATCAGATATTCCGACTTCGAGAAGATAAATGAAGCTATCGATGATACGGATGCCAAGTACAAGAACCCGCGCAACCTCTGCAGCGGAAGCATCCGTCAGCTGGATCCGGCTGTCACCGCAGAGAGACACGTCAGATTCTATGCTTTTAATCTTACGCTCTCAGAGGGCGTGGACATGAACAGCAGAAGAGACAAGATGGAGTGGCTGAAGACTCAGGGCTTCGATGTGGTCGACTATGTGATGGTCGACAGGAACAATCTGCTCGATGAAATAGACAGGTATGAGGCAGCGATACCGGATTTTGACATCCCGTCCGACGGACTCGTGCTGACACTTGATGATTCTCAATACGCGAAGACTCTCGGTGAGACGGCAAAGTATCCTAAGGATTCGATCGCATTCAAGTGGCGCGACCAGAACGCCGAGACCGTGCTCAGGGAGATCGAATGGAGCCCTTCGAGAACGGGACTCCTGAATCCAGTAGCTATCTTCGATCCGGTAGAGCTCGAGGGGACCACGGTTTCCAGAGCTTCGGTACATAATATCAATATAATGGAGGACCTGGCGCTGGGAATCGGCGACACGGTGCGTGTATACAAAGCTAACATGATCATCCCGCAGCTCAGTGACAACCTCACAAGAAGCGGCAGAATCGAGATCCCTGAGGTGTGCCCTGTATGCGGCGGAGCGACGCAGATCAGGGATGATGAGGGAACGAAGACACTCATATGCACCAACCCGGACTGCCTTGCCAAGCACGTCAAGAGCTTTGAGCACTTCGTATCAAGGGACGCTCTCAATATTGAGGGCCTGTCAGAATCGGGACTTCTCAAGCTGATAGGCATCGGCGCAATCAGGAGATACCCGGATCTCTTCAGACTGGAGGAGCACAGAGATGAGATCGTCGGACTCGAGGGATTCGGCGAGAAGTCATATGACAATCTCGTCGCGTCGGCTGAGAGGGCATCGCATACCACTCCGGCAAGGCTGCTATACGGACTCGGAGTGCCGGGGATCGGAGTGGCTACATCGGGCGTCATCTCAAGGGCGTGCCGCAACAACTGGAATGAGATCCAGAACCTTGATGAGAACAGCCTGAGAGATATCGACGGCGTAGGTGCTGTCATGGCTTCAGACTACGTTTCCTTCTTCTCGGATGAGGATAACAAGGCCATGATCAGCGAGCTTCTCACCATGCTGGACATAGATGAAAGCTATGAGGCTGCGGGCACTAGAGTTGAGGGCAAAACGTTCGTCATCACCGGCAGTCTTGAACACTACTCCAACCGCAAGGAGCTGCAGGCCGATATAATCGCAGAAGGCGGCAAGACAGCAGGTTCAGTCTCGGAAAAGACTGACTATCTCATTACAAACAATCCGGGCTCAGGCTCAGCCAAGAACAGGGCAGCCAGAGAGCTCGGAATAGAGATCATAACGGAGGACCAGGTCCGCGAGATGCTCGGTATCACCGGGTAATCCGCAGAATGTGTCAAAAAGGACCGTCCCCGACGACACAAAAAAGATGACAGGGAGAACCGCCCCCGGTGTCATCGTTCCCGTGTTAATACAGAAAGGAGGAAGAGACCCATGGAGAATACCAATATCATCATCGATATGGATCAGGCTTATGATGAGTCGCTCGAGAAGATATTCGAACTGCTTGAAGAAAAGAAGTATTTCAGATGCAGGGATGAGCTGCTCAAACATAACGAAGTAGAGATCGCAGAAATGCTGGTAGATATCCGACGAAAATTCGATCTCCAGCGCATGGTCGTTCTCTTCCGCGCTCTGCCTAAGGATGTCAGCGTCGATGTATTTGCCGAGCTCAGCACGGATGACAGGCTTGACATCATAGATATCATCACGGACCCCGAGCTCAAGTACATCCTTGACGAGCTCGACTTCGATGATATGATCGACGTCCTTGAAGAGCTGCCTTCTAACATCGTAGACAAGATACTTGATAAGACTCCTAAGAGCGAGAGAAGGATGATCAACACCTTCCTTAAATATAAGGAAGACAGTGCGGGCTCGCTGATGACCCCGTACTACATCAATCTCAGCAAGAACAGTACGGTCAGAGAAGCGCTCAACCACATCAAGGATGTAGGCCTTGATTCCGAAACCATCTACACATGCTATGTTCTCGACAGAGGCCGTAAGCTGATCGGTGTAGTTTCACTGAAGTCACTTGTTATATCTGATGACAGTCTGCTCGTATCCGACATCATGCATGATGACCCCGTGGTCGCGCATGTTGATGATGACCAGGAGGAGGTATCAGACCTGTTCACAAGGTTCGGTTATCTGGCCATTCCGGTCGTGGATAATGAATTCAGGCTTGTCGGTATCGTAACCGTAGACGACATCCTCGACGTCATCGAAGAAGAGACGACAGAGGATATCGAGCGTATGGGTGGTATCATCGATACATCAGACAGAGAATACCTCGACCAGTCCGTGTTCCAGCACGTGAAGGCGAGACTGCCGTGGCTCTTCCTGCTGATGTGCTCATATTTCATCACAGGGGGCATACTTGCAACCTTTGAGGATGCGATGTCCAAAGTGATCGCGCTGGTAATCTACATGCCTATGCTGATGGGTACGGGCGGTAACTCAGGATCGCAGTCGTCGACACTTATAATCCGTGGTATGGCGACAGGTGAGATCGAACTGAGAGACTTCCTCAAGGTAGCATGGAAGGAGATCCGCGTAGGTATCATCGTGGGCGTGTGCCTCAGCATACTGAACTATTTCAGAATAGTTCACCTTGATCACAATCCTCCGCTGGTCGCACTGACAGTATGCTGCTCCATGATACTCATCGTTATCATCGCCAAGCTGATAGGCTCCATGCTTCCGATGCTGGCAAAGAAGATCGGTATCGACCCGGCTCTCATGGCGGGACCTATGATGGCGTCGATTACAGATATGATATCCCTGTGCACATACTTCATAATGGCGGGAATGTTCCTGCATATCTGACGGGCGATATTAATTGAATTATGGTAATCATCAGTGTCTGCGTAACAAATAGCATTGCGCAGGCACTTTTTATTGCTCCGGTTCCGGAGAGGACAAAATCGGGCAAAACGGAGTGCGGAAGGGCAAAATGATAAATTACATAAAATAATTACCAATATGTCTGACAAATTTCATTGACTCTCAGGCGGTCATATGTAAAAATGAGATACTGACTTCCGGATAGCGCATATTTCAACAGTCAGAGGCTTTCCGGGGACAGTAAAACAGATCAATTACAATCAATTCCCAACTATCAAGACTGGAGGAAAATACTTTGAACACTGTACAGGAGCTGAATGAAATAGCTCGCAAAGTAAGAATTGATGCTCTCAAGGGCATCCACGCTGCCGGAGCAGGGCATCCGGGCGGATCACTTTCCGTGACCGACATACTCGTATCTCTCTATTTCAGCGTTATGAATGTTGACCCTGCAGAGCCGAAGATGGAAGGAAGAGACAGACTCGTTCTCTCCAAGGGACACGCAGCTCCTGCACTTTACTCAACTCTTGCACACAGAGGATATTTTGATCCTGCTGAGATGCTGACTCTGAGAAAGCTGGGTTCAAGGCTTCAGGGACACCCGAGCATGGAACTTCTGCCGGGCGTTGAGATGTCCACAGGTTCCCTCGGACAGGGATTCTCTGTTGCTGTCGGAATGGCAATCGCAGATAAGATAGACGTTAAGGACCGTAAGACATTCGTCGTAACAGGCGACGGAGAGCTGCAGGAAGGTATCATCTGGGAAGCTGCTCTGTCAGCTGCCAAGCACAAGCTCGGCAATCTCATCGCTGTAGTTGACTGGAACAATCTCCAGATCGACGGCTGCGTAGATGTTGTCAAGAAAGTTGCTCCTATAGACGATAAGTTCGCTGCTTTCGGATGGGAGACATTCGTAGTCGACGGACACGACATGCAGGCTCTTCTTGATGCATATGACAAGGCTCTGGCTGTAGAGGACAGGCCTGTATGCATCGTTGCGAAGACAGTAAAGGGCAAGGGCGTATCCTTCATGGAGAACCAGGCAGGATGGCATGGCAAGGCGCCAAGTGATGAGCAGCTCGCAACTGCAATAGAGGAACTCGGAGGTGACAAGTAATGGCAGATGTTAAGAAGATAGCCACAAGACAGGCATACGGAGAGTTCCTTGCTGAGTATGGAGCAGAGAGAAAAGACCTGATCGCAATGAGTGCTGACCTTTCCGGCTCCAACAAGACAGATATTTTTGAGAAAGCATTTCCTGAGAGATTCGTGGAGACAGGTATCTCCGAGCAGGACATGTATGCAGAGGCTGCAGGCATCGCTCACTCAGGTCATGTTGTAGCTGCAAGCACATTCGCTATGTTCGCTGCTGGAAGAGCATATGAGATCATCCGCAATTCCATCGCACACACACATGCTAATGTCAAGATCTGCGCTACACACGGAGGAATCACAGTAGGTGAGGACGGAGCTTCCCACCAGACATTCGAAGACATCGCTCTTATGAGAGTGCTTCCTGACATGGTAGTACTGAATCCTGCAGATGCAGTCAGTACCAAGATCCTCATGAGAAAGGAATTTGAGCAGGAGAGACCGGCATATATCAGACTCGGAAGAGCCGGCGTCCCTGTTATCTACAGTGAGGATTCTCCTCTGGAGATCGGCAAGGGAGCACTGCTTAAGGACGGAAGCGATGTTGCGATCATCGCAACAGGTATCCTCGTAGCTGACGCACTTAATGCAGCAGAAACACTCGAGGCAGAGGGAATCAGTGCAAGAGTCATCGACATGCACACGATCAAGCCGCTTGATGAGGATATCATCGTGAAGGCTGCTTCAGAATGCAAGGGCATCGTTACAGTTGAAGAGCATTCCGTTATCGGAGGACTCGGCGGAGCTGTTGCAGAGGTAACCGCTCAGAAGTGCCCATGCAGGATCGCTATGGTCGGACAGCACGACTGCTTCGGTGAATCAGGCAAGCCTGCAGAGCTGCTGAAGAAGTACGGCATGACAGCTGATGACATCGTAAAAGCAGCTGAAGGACTGGTAAAATAGGACCTGTCCGCTGACATAGCTGACCCCCTAAACAACTTGATTTTGCTTCAGACAGCCCGGAAATACCGTGAAAAACGGCGATTCCGGGCTGTTTTTTTGAGGAAGTCTGAATGTTCATTAAGGTTTTGTGCTTTAACAGTAATGGTTGTGTATAATGTTGAATGTCAAGCCGACTTTACAATTTCCGGAATGGGCCGGAGCAAAGACGGCAGAAAAGAGAGCTTTCAGAAAATGATAGAATTCAAGAATGTAACCAAGAAATACGGTGAAAATGTCGGACTCATAGACGCTTCTGTCCATATCAACAGGGGCGACTTTGTCTTTCTTGTAGGTCCGAGCGGCGCCGGCAAAACGACTTTCATAAGGCTCATACTCAAGGAGATAGAGCCTGACAAGGGCAAGATTCTTCTTGCGGGCAATGACATCACACATATCGGAAGAAGAGAAGTGCCGGCCATCAGGCAGAAGATAGGCATGGTATTCCAGGACTTCAGACTTCTTGAGAAGAAGACTGTATATGAGAATGTCGCTTTCGCTATGGAAGTTCTTCACAAGAGCAAGAGAGAGATAAGGGAGAGAGTTCCTTATGTTCTTGACCTTGTGGATATCAAGGACAAGGCAAAGCGTTATCCGGCTGAACTGTCTGCCGGTGAGCAGCAGAGAGTCGGCATCGCAAGAGCTCTGGTCAACAAGCCGAGAGTCCTCATCTGCGATGAGCCTACAGGAAACCTCGACCCGATCACTGCGATGGAGATCATGGAGCTCCTCGATCAGATCAATATAAGAGGAACTACAGTCCTGATGGTAACCCATGCCAAGGATATAGTAGATAAAATGAACAAGAGAGTAGTCGCCATTGAGCACGGACGCATTGTTCGTGATGAAGAAGGAAGCTACGGATACAGAAAACAGCAGAATCAGGAGCAGGAGACATTCTTTGTTCCGAGAAGTGCAGATCCTAAGGAAGCACTTGAGGCTGAGAGACGGCAGACGGTGTACCTTGATGAGGATGCTGCAGAAACACTCCTGAGGCAGACACAGACGATCGCATCGGCGGATCCTGCTGTAGATGATATGCTCAGTGCATATCTTGACGGAGGGGAGGACGTATATGAGTAGAGTAGGTTACAATCTCAAACAGTCCTTCTCGCAGATGAACAGAAACAAGGGTATGTATTTTACATCAACAATGGCTATCACAGCCATGATGCTGATACTCGGACTGTTCTTCGTTGCATTTGTAAACATCAATCTCTTCGCAGCATCGATAGAGAAAGATTACAACGTCATCCAGATATATCTCGCAGAGGGAAGCAAACAGGAGACCGTACAGGCAGTCGGAGCTGAACTCGAGGCGATGGACGGCGTGGATCATATCACATATGTCACCAAGGATGAAGCTCTCGGCACACTCAAGACAAGATGGGGAGACAACGGATACCTCCTGGAGAACCTGCCGGAGAATCCTCTTCCGGATTCGTATTCTGTATATGTAACGGACAAGGATGCTGCCTATTCTGTAGCGGCAGCGGCGGCCAAAGTACCCGGAGTCGATGATGTTGTATATTATCAGGATACGATAGAGAAGCTCGCTCAGGTGTCGAGATTCGTAGAACTCGGGTCGATCATAACGATGGCTTTCCTGATCATCGTATCGATCATAATCGTAGCGAACACGATCAAGCTGACTGTATTCAACAGAGAGAAAGAAATCAGCATCATGAAGTACCTGGGTGCTACGGACTGGTTCGTAAGAGCACCGTTCATCTGGGGCGGCATCTTCGTCGGTCTTTTCTCCGCGATGATAGCGACAGGACTGACACATGTCATATACCAGAAAGTGGTGAACATGGTGGGTACGGATGTTACAAGGATTCTTTCAGTAAATCTGGTGCCGTCAGAATACCTTACTACTAATCTTCTGATCATATTCCTGTGCCTTGGCGTAAGCATCGGTACATGCGGAAGTATTATTTCGATCAGAAGATTCCTCGACAGATAGCAGCAGCGTAAAAAAGGGGCAGAGATATCACACGGTCAGAACCGTAAAATTGTATGAAAAAACTATTTGGAAACAGAAAGACAAGAGTAATACTGGTTATCATGCTGGCGCTCACGCTTTGCGCAGGGTCGTGGTACGGATCATATAATGAAGCGCTTCTGAATTCATATGCGACCAGTCAGGAAGACAAGGATGCAGCTCAGAGGGAGGCTGACAAAGCCAAGGAAGCAGCTGATGCCAAGAAGGAAGAAGCCAAGGCTGCTGCAAAGAAAGCTGCTGAAGCGACTCAGAATTTTGAGGATGCTGAAGCAAGGCTGAATGCACTCGCCGGGCAGGTGGAGCAGACCAAGGCTGACATCGCAGCTACTGAGGCTGAGATAGAAACTACCAGGGCCAAGATGGAGAAGAAAGAGAAGGAGATAGAGGATCAGAACAATGCCCTAAATAACCGTCTCACTGCCATGTACAAGACCGGTACGGTCGGATTTGTCGATGTAGTTCTCAATTCAGAAAGTGTTGAAGACCTGCTGTCCAATGTGGGCATGGTACACAAGATCCTTGAAAGCGACCAGGAGCTTCTCAAAAAGCTTCAGAAAGACTATGCAGAGCTCAAGGAGATGAAGAAGCATCTCGAAGAGCAGCAGGCTGCTCTTGAGCAGAAGCAGATAGATCTCGAAGCAGCTCAGGTAGAGACTGAAGAACTGAAGAAGAAATATCAGGCTGAAGCTGACAAGTACAAAGCTATGGAAGATCAGCTCGAGGCTGAAGGACAGCAGCTCGCAGCTGAGGCTGCAGCCAAGCAGGCGGCAGCGGAAGCCATGATAGTTGAGAATGGCGGTAATGTGTCAGTGGCTACGGGAGACTTTGCATGGCCGACCAAGAGCAACTGGCAGATAACATCCAACTACGGATGGAGAATCTGTCCGTTCCACGGAAGGGAGTTCCACAACGGTGTCGATGTTGTACTTACAAACGGGACCAACGGTTCGCCTGTATATGCCATAGCCGACGGAATTATCACGAGGGCTTCCTGGTACGGCGGATACGGCAACTGCATCCAGCTCGCTTCGGGCGGCGGATACAGCTCGCTTTACGGACACCTCAGCGGTTACAACTGCAGTAAGGGCCAGTACGTTACCAAGGGTCAGCTGATCGGATATATCGGAAGCACCGGAAACTCAACAGGACCGCATCTGCATTTCACAGTGTTCCTGAACGGATCAGGAGTCAATCCGATGAGCCTGTACTGATGACAGTCCGTCAGACGCAGTAACAGCAGCTGCGGATACTCAGAATAACGCAATACATGCCCCGGTCTCGCGGCCGGGGTTTTGCATGTGTGAAAGGGTGTCCGGGGGCAGGTGAAAAGAGCATGCGAAGTCTGTAATAAAGGACGGATATCGTGTATAATTAATAACTGTGGATCTTTCGGCAGCAGTATGCAGGAGATCCTCCTGAACAAATAAACCAGGGGTACATGAAATGCATGAATCCGTGCACATACCGGAGATAATACTTAAGATAATAAGGGCAAGAGGCATAGACGAGGACATGACTGAGGAGTTCTTCTCTCCGCGTCCTAAGCTTGCCTATGATCCATTTCTGCTGTCTGAAATGAAGACGGGAGTGGATCTTCTTCTTGATGCTGTCGACAGCGGAAAGCGCATAGTCATCTACGGGGATTATGATGTTGACGGAATAACTTCGACCTCCCTTCTCATGAAGGTTATTGGTACCCTTACAGACAATGTGACATACTATATCCCTTCGAGGCTTGATGAAGGGTACGGACTTCACAGGGAGTCCATTGACAGGATACACGAGGACGGCGGCGAGTTCATAGTCACTGTGGACTGCGGATCGGTGTCGAGAGACGAGACGGCCTATGCACATTCGCTCGGCATAGACACGCTGGTAACTGATCATCACAACGTGTCTGATGTGCGTGCCGAGGGAACTGTTATCAATCCCAAGCTGTCGGAAGACACCTATCCATTCAAGGGCCTTGCAGGTGTAGGCGTTGCATATAAGCTGGCGCTGGCAGTTGCGAGGACAAGAGAGGTGCCTAAGGCGGTCATGGCTGAGATTCTTGAGCTCGCAGCCATCGGTACCATCGCGGATATCATGCCGATGGTCGATGAGAACAGGACCATAGTCAAATGCGGCCTGAGGTCTATCCACCTCGGATGCAGGAACAGAGGTCTGAGACATCTTATAGACCAGTCAGGGCTGGATTACAGGACGCTGAGGGCAAGCGATATATCATTCGGCATCGCGCCTAAGATCAACGCGTCGGGAAGACTAGGTGATGCCTCGGTCGGAGTAAGACTGTTCCTGGCGGAGACGGATGCGGAGGCAGATGAATGCTGCCGCATGCTCATAAATGCCAATCAGGAGAGGCGACGCCTTCAGGATGATGCATTTGAAAAGGGCCTCGGGATGATTGATGACGAGCTTGCCAAGGGTGACTTCGTAACAGTCGAGATCAATGACTCGCATGAAGGCGTACTGGGTATCGTTGCAGGCAAGCTGAGAGAGAAGATAAACAGGCCGGTCGTTGTCATATCGAGAAACAACGACATGTATAAGGGTACAGGCCGCTCGATCAGGACCGTTGACCTGTTCAGCATGCTGGATAAGTACCGCGAGAGCTTTATAAGCTTTGGCGGACACAGCGCGGCCTGCGGTTTCACGATCGCAGCTGACAAGGCAGAGTCTCTGAGAAAAGGCCTCAACCGGGATATCGCTGATCTCCTGCAGGAAGACAGCAGCCTCTTCGACATGGATTATGACTATGACGCAGAGATAGAGACCGGGGAAATAGATCTTGACCTTGCTGAGGCGGTAACATGGCTCGAGCCTTGCGGCAGGGACAACGAGATGCCGGTGTTTGCTGTTAGAAATGCAGAAATAAAGAACTGGAGGTATCTCAAGGGAGAGAACCGTATGGCCAGGTTCAGCATAGCAACTGAAGGTGAGAAAAGCGTGGAATGTCTTCTTTTCCATGATGCGGCCGAGGCATATGACTCGATAACCTCGCATGATGGAATATCCGGCGGTCATGACGGAACATGGAGAGCTGATGTTCTCGGCACGGTAGAGATCAACCGCTGGAGAGATGAGACACATGTCCAGATGATAGCAAAATACGTGCTCCCTGCGGGGACACTGCAACAGGAAGTTACAGCAGAATAATGGAAGAGAATAATACAGAATTACTGGAAAAAGAAAATAGCGAAGCGGCTGAAGAAAAGAAAACCGTTAAAAGAGGCTGGGTGAAAACCGTAGCAGCATTTGCTGCCGGCTTTGCGGCATGCCTTGCTGTGTTTGCAATAGCACTGTATCCGGCCAATCTTGGTAAGATCATTTCGCAGGCGGACTACGACTACTATGAGAAACTGAATGACAGGTACGGGAAATATAACACCATCATGGAAATGATCGACCGGGATCCGCTGGTCAAAAAAGTCCCTGAAGCAGTATCTGAGGATTCCATCAGGGAAATGGTCGATAATCTCGGAGATCCGTACGCAGCTTATTACACTCCGGAAGAATATGCCAAATTCACAAGAAACTTCAATGCTGATTATGTCGGCATCGGAATCCTTGTTGAACAGAACGATCAGGGCCTGTTTGTAATGCAGGTGTACGACGATGGACCGGCGTACAAGGCAGGCATGAAAGCCGGAGACGAGATCATAAAAGTGGACGGCGTAGTACCTGAAAACATAGATGACGCTGTAAACAGGATGACCGGTGAAGATAAGACCAAGGTGACAGTAACGGTAAAAAGAGGCGAAAAGGAACTCGACCTTAATATGACGAGAGCTCCTATCAACCTTGATTCTGTCGGATATGCGGTCAGTGATGATGATCCGGAAGTCGGATACATAAGGATCGCGATCTTTGCTGAGGACACATGTGATGAATTCAAGGACGCTGTCAAGGAACTGAAGGGCAAGGGCTGCGATAAGTTCATCCTGGATCTCAGAGACAACGGCGGCGGTCTTACCCAGGCAAGCCTGGATATCGCAGATTATCTGCTGCCTGAATGCATGATAATGACTGAAGTCAACAAGGACGGCAGCGAGAAGGAGTACAAGTCCGATAAGAGTGCCGCTGACCTCGATATGGTAGTGCTTGTCAATGAGAATACAGCAAGTGCTTCTGAGATCCTGACTGCGGCTATCAGGGATAACAAAGCGGGCACAGTCATCGGAACAAAAACCTACGGAAAAGGCGTGACGCAGATGTCGCACCAGTTCAAGGATGGCTATGCCATCAAACTGACGATCACCGAATATCTGACACCTAACGGCGATCATGTTCAGGATAAGGGAATAGAGCCTGATGTACAGGCAACAAACGAAGATATCCTGGATAAGGCGCTCGATGAGCTTAAGGACTGATGGTCATATACTATACACACAGTTACAGCAATAAAAGAGGCGAGAGCCACACACTGCTGCAGCGCGCAATAGCCGTTTATCTTAAGGAAAACGGATACAGCGAAGATGATGCAGAGGCTGAAAGCATAACACTTACTGCCTCACTTTGCACCGAAGGGGAATACGGCAAGCCGGTCATCCCCGGTTTTGCCCCGTTCTCGATCTCGCACAGCAACAATACCTGGGCCGTGCTGATCGCTGAGGCAGGCGATGAGGCGGAAAGATGCGGCCTGGATGTCCAGTACCGGAAAAAGACGGACGCTGCATCTGTTGCAAAGAGGTTCTATGCGGCGGAAGACGCAGAGCTGGTGTGTGCGGCTGTGACCGGAGGAGAGGATGCTGCAGAGGATGTATTCTTCCGCCTGTGGACCAGGAGAGAAGCTCTTGTGAAAGCAGCAGGTGGATCTGTTGCGGCGACCGACTTCCCTGCAGTGAACGGAGATGCAGCTGTTTTCAGGGACATTGCGTACAGCATTGCAGACGTAAAGATACCCGGAACCGGACTGTATGCAGCAGTATGTTCCGACGGAATACAGATGCCGGTGAGGACAACAGAATTATGAGTGAAAAAAACAGAAAGTCTGCCATCGAGGCTGCATACTCATACCTTGATACAAGGATGCGCACGAAGGCCGAAGTGGAACGCAGGCTTAAGGAAAAGGGATATACTGAAGACGAGATAACCGGAGCTGTCAATGAGCTCATCGGCATGAGATATCTCGATGATTACCAGTATGCTCTGAGATATTACGAATACAACAGAGAAAAAAGACGCGGCTCGGGCAGGGCTGCAGGAGAGCTCGCCGAAAAAGGCGTGGACGCGGAGACCATAAGGAATGCGAGGGAGGACTTCCTGTATTCTGAGAAGGTCGATGAGTATGAGGACGCTCTGGCAGTAGCGCTGAAGGAGCTCGAACTGAAGCCGGGATTCGATGAAAAGGCTTCTGTCAGGATAGGGCGTAAGCTCGACGGGAGAGGATTTGCCAGGAGCGACATATTCAGGGTGCTTGAAGAACTGAGGCGCCGCAGCGGAGAAGAGTGATGAGTGACGAACGCTATTCAAGAACGGTAAAAATGACCGGTGAAGACGGCCTTGCCAGACTCAGGGCTGCCAGTGTCATTGTCATAGGCAACGGAGGAGTCGGCTCCTATGCTGCCGAGGCCATAGTCCGTGCAGGCGTCGGTCATGTCACTTTCATGGACGGCGATGCAGCGGCACCGAGCAACCTGAACCGCCAGCTCATCGCGCTGACTTCCACACTCGGAAGGAACAAGGCTGAGATAATGGCGGAGAGGGCGAGGGACATAGATCCCGATACAGAGATCACGGCTCTCCCGAGGTTCTACCGCGAGGATGATGACCTTGATCTGACACAGTATGACTGGATCATCGATGCCATAGATGATGTCAATGCCAAGACTGCCCTCATATGCAGGGCAAAAGAGCTGGGCGTGAACATCATTTCCGCGATGGGAGCGGCAGGCAAGACCGGGACAGACTTCAAGGCGGCTGATCTGGCGAAGACAAGCGTTTGCCCTCTCGCAAGAGTGATGAGAAAACGCCTTAAAGAGAAGGGCATAGAACACCTGCCAGTCGTATATTCTGAAGAAAAACCCGTCCCGAGAGACGGAGACCTCGGAACTCTGAGCTATGTGCCGGGTTCCGCCGGACTCACGCTTGCGGGATATGTTATAAGAGCGATCGCTTTCGGGGAAGAGTAATGAAGATATTTGCCATATCAGATCTTCATCTGGCATTCAATGAGAATATAGACAAGCCAATGGATAAATTCGGCGAGGGATGGGAAAACCACGCTGAAAGGCTCAAGGCTGCCTGGGAGAAATCCATCTCAGACAGAGATCTTGTGCTGATTCCTGGAGATATATCATGGGGTCTCAGGCTTGATGAGGCCGTTGCGGATTTTGACTGGCTCCACTCTCTGCCGGGCACCAAGATCATATCCAAGGGCAATCACGATCTGTGGTGGGGAAGGATAAACTATCTGAATTCTCTTTACGATGACATCGTATTCCTGCAGAATGAATGCTATGTGCCGGAATGCGGAGGGATCGTGGTTGTGGCATCCAGAGGATGGCCATATCCGGGATCTGAAGAATACACAGAACATGATGAGAAGATATATGCAAGAGAACTGCAGCGTCTCAGGCTCGGACTCGAGGCAGCTAAGGCGAAGGCGCCGGAATCGAGGATAATAGCATGCTTGCATTATCCACCGTCTGATCCGGGAGGAAGGCAGACCGGTTTCACGGATCTCATGGAAGAATACGGTGTGTGGAAATGCATATACGGGCACCTGCACGGATATCCGGCATTCGGAAGAGGGATCAAAGGTGAGCTGAGAGGCGTGCAGTACCAGCTGGTAGCGCTCGATTACCTCGGAGCGAAACCAAAACTTATATACGACAGTACAGAGGAAACAGGGGAAACAGAGTAAATGAAATATGCTTTCATAGTCAATCCGGCTTCGGGACAGGGAAAACACGACAAAGGTATTGCGACTGAGATCGGGGAACTTATAAAAGGCAACCCGAACAAAGACATCAAACTGTATTACACGAGAGGAGAGACAGATGCCACATATCTTTCCGGTCTGCTTGCTGAAGAAGCGGCAATGACCGGGGACGATATAGTCATCTTCGCATGCGGAGGAGACGGCACCGTCCAGGAAGTTGCAAACGGCATCTACGGTCACGACAACGCAGTCCTCGGCGTGGTTCCTGTGGGAAGCGGAAATGATTTTGTCCGCCAGCTTGGAATAAAGAAAGGCAACGGCAAAAGCTACCTCAATCTGCCTGAACAGCTCGACGGCATGGTCACTAAGATGGACCTCATCAGAATGTCGTGGATAGAGAGTGGCGAGGAAAAGACAAGATTCATCACCAACGGAATCAATATCGGATTTGACGGAAACACAGCTATTCTTGCACATAGCCTGAAACGACTGCCTCTTGTATCGGGAACAGGCTCGTACCTTATGGCTGTTGCGGCCAACCTTGCCGGAAAGAAGGGACAGAAACTCCGGATAACTGCTGACGGAAAGAACTTCCATACTGGAAAGCTGCTCCTTGCGACAGCTGCCAACGGAGGATTCTGCGGAGGCGGGGTCCAGAGCTGTCCGAATGCCGATCTGTATGACGGACTCATCGAACTCCTCGCGATCAAGGACCTGCCGAGAAGGAAGTTCGTGGCGCTTTTCCCTAAATACAAGGCCGGAAAGCTGTTCAGCATCAGGGGCGTGGAAGACATCGCGGCCTACACTCAGGCTAAGAACATCCTGATCGAGCCGATGCTGGCGCCTACCATGAAGTTCGTCGGAGACGGCGAGATATTTGAGACGGGAGCACTGAGGATCGACGTTGAACCTAAGGCGATCAAAGTGCTGGTCATTGCATAATCATTCAACCGGGAGATAAATCGCATTAAGCGATACTACATATGGAAAAAGACGGAAGAAATATAAGTAAAGTAATAAATGGAATCAGAAGAGCAGCGGCTGCATCAGTGCTGCTCATTCTTATGGTGAGCCTCATAACAGTATATCCGGCGGCTGCAGAAGAGACCTCTGACGGACAGACGGCTGCTGAATATGCACACGGTATGACAGCGACAGGCGAGGCCGTTAAGTGCAAGGGCGGCACTCTTGCTGATCCTGTCGGTGACCTTAATGCTGAGGCTCCGGATATAAAAGCCGGATGTGCAGTCCTGTATTCACTGGACCTGGGAGAATTCGTTTACAGCAAGAATGCCGATAAAAAGATAGACCCATACAGCACTACCAAGTTACTGACATGCTGGCTTGCACTTAAGAACCTTGACAAGGAACAGGTGGTTACGGTGTCTGAGAATGCGACTCAGGTGTATGAGGCTGGCACGACAATATGGCTCAAGCCAGGTGAGCAGATGCGTGTCATCGACCTTGTCTACGGTGCAATGCTGGAGTCCGGCAACGACGCGGCGTATGCTCTCGGAGAAGCAGTAGCCGGCAGCGAGTCTGATTTTGCCGACCTCATGAACAGGACTGTCGCTGAGTGGGGATGTGAGAATACTCATTTTGTCAATGCCAACGGCTGGAAGAATGAGAACCACTATACTACAGTGCATGACATGGCTGTCATCATGACAAAGTGCCTCGAGAACAAGGAACTGATGGACATCTCTATCACGAAGAAATATACGGCTCCTGCTACCAATCTGACAAGTGCCAGGGAGATGAAGAACTACTTCCTCGGTTCTATCGACAATGACGATATAATGACCTGCGGAAAGACCGGATCATGGAGTGAGGATGACTGCGGACTGGTGGCATCGTTCACTGAAGACGGTCTCAGCGAGGTAATGGTCGTACTGAGAGACTCAGAAAAAGGAAGGGCTGAGGATGCAAAGATCCTTGCAGACTACGCTCACCGCGTAACACCGGGGTATGCCGTACCTGCGGCAGGCAGCAATGTCAAGACGGTGTGGGTAAGACACGGAGAAAAGACCAGAGTGGATCTTGTTGCTGACGGGGCCACGTATGCATATCCTGCAGAAAACAAGGTGAGGGCTATCAGAACTGAGATTGAGACTGAAAAGCTCGAAGCGCCTGTCAAGAAAGGCCAGGAGGCGGGCAAAATCAGCGTATATCTTGGTGACGAGCTGATCGGCGAGCATAAGCTGGTTGCATCTGAGGATATTGAAACAGGATGGCTCCCGTCATACCTGTACATCTCCAATAAGGCTACACTGAATGCGCTCAAGGTCATCGGACTGTTCATCCTGCTTCTGCTGCTTGTCAGCAATATAGGAAGAAAGAACGCAAGGAAAAGGAGAGCAAAGAAAGAAGCGCGCAAACGCCTGCGTGAGAAATACAGAAACAAGCATTAACTGTGCTGAAGACATAACTGCCGGGCCTGTCAGAATAAGCTGACCGCGCCCGGCAGAAATTGTTGAAAATCTGTAATGCGATATGCTATAATCACATTCGCTGTGGAGAGGTACCCAAGTGGCTGAAGGGTCTGGCTTCGAATACCAGTAGGTCGGTAGTACCGGCGCGGGGGTTCAAATCCCCCTCTCTCCGCCAGTAGAAACCTTGGAATTTAATGGATTCCGAGGTTTTTTCTTTAGATTTGAGTGGCAGAAAAGTGGCAAATATGAGGCGAAATGCAATAGCTAAAATGTATTGCGATTAGCTATACTTTTTAATATAATTTCTTTGGGAGGTGATTTACATGGCAACAAAAACAGCAAATGTAATGGCGAGAGTTGCTCCTGATGTTAAAGAACAGGCTGAAGCCATCATGGAACAGCTTGGTATACCGGCATCAGTAGTAATCAACTCGCTATATAAACAAATAATAATGACTCGCAGTATACCTTTTTCTCTTGCGCTCCCGCGTGAGCCAATTTCTATTGAGGAAATGGATGAGAATACGTTTAATGCAATGATGGAGCAGGGCTACCAGCAAGCGTTGAAAGGTGAAAGCAGACCAATAGGAGAAGTTTTCGCAGATATCAGAAAGAAGATGTGATCTATGAAAAAGGAATATTCAGTTGAACTGACACCTTTAGCAGAAAATCAGATCATTCAGATTGCTCAGTACATTATAGAAGAATTTCAAGCACTGGAAACTGCATTGCGAGTAGTAGGTAAAATAGAGTGTGAACTATCAAAACTGAAAGACATGCCAGATCGGATAGTTCTGGTTGCATCTGAACCATGGAGAAGCAGAGGTGTTCATAAGTACGTTATAGGCAACTATATAGCATACTTTATAATTGATGAAGCGGATCTGACAGTTCGCATAACAGCAGTGGTTCTTGACAGAATGAATCAGAAAAAACAACTCTCGAAAATGGAGTTATAAATGGTGGCTTGGATACACTTCTGGATACACTGGAAAGGTAAAGAATAATGAGTACAGGAATCGTAGAAAAATATACCAATAACGGACAAAAGGTGGGTTGATAGCTGACTGTCGCTGTATTTATAATATCGAGGTTTATAAATATATGACTACATTTCTGACTACAGCTTTGAACGGCGTGGTCTGAATCTCCTTTCATTTCAATGGTTTCAGCCCTCTTAAACGAATTCAAATCCCCCTCTCTCCGCCATACAGAGAGTCGTTCAATGAGCGACTCTTTTTTATCTGTCAAAAAGAATCTTCACATAAATGTGGTTGAAAAAAATACAAAGGGCGATATAATCGAGCAAATAGCGAAACAGGAAAGAGCTCTCCGGAGCTCTTTTTTTAATAGTTGACTTTGAGGGATATATCCCACTATAATTAGAAAGGAGTTACACGTGAAGTTTATTGTTGAAGTATATGAGAAAGAAAACGGAGATGCACCATTTGATGACTTTGTAGCAAAACTAGAACCAAAGATGCGAGCCAAATTATTCAGAGATTTGGACATCCTGGAAGCATTCGGAAATGAATTGAGAGAGCCATTATCAAAGCCTTTACGGCAAGGCATATTTGAAATCAGGAGCAAAGTGGGAAGTAATATCATAAGGAGCTTATACTTCTTTTTTCATGGCAGGAGAATAATCATAACTAATGGATTTGTAAAAAGGAAGGGAAAACCCCTGTTGTAGAGATAAATACAGCAATTGAATACAGAGAAGACTGGCTTAGGAGGCATGGGAATGAGGTACAGTGAGATCAAAGAAAAATACTTAAAAGACCCGGAAACATTAAAAGCATATGAAGAATTGGAACCAGAGTATCAGCTGATATATGCGATTGTGGATTCCCGTAGAGAACAGAATATATCGCAGCAGGAATTATCTAATCTGACTGGTATAGATCGAGCAGATATTAGTAAAATGGAAAACGGCAACGCAAATCCTTCGCTCAAAACAATCAAGCGGATAGCTGAGGGACTGGGCAAACGAGTAGAGATAAGATTCGTATAGTCACAAGAAGAGAGAGGGGGATTTTCACCCAAGGGGTTCCATGAATGGATGATGCTTGATAAGAAAATAGGAATTGTTTATAATCATACCATGAATCAATCATCCTATGAAGGGACGGGATACGCACAATGACACGAAATAACAACCTTGCACCTATACAGGTCAAGTCAACAGTAGATATTCTTATTGAACGTATTACTCAGGCAATTATAGATGGCACGTTCAAGCCTGGCGAAAGGATACCGACGGAGCCGGAACTTGCGGCAACTTTCGGTGTAGGAAGAAATACAGTAAGAGAAGCTATCAAGACTTTGATGGCGTACGGGATCCTGGAGATCAAGAGACCTAACGGGACATTCGTATGCGACACATTCAAACCGCAGGCAATGAATCCGATGCTTTACGGTATGATACTGCAGAGAGGGGACTCATACGATGACCTGATCGGTCTGCGCAAAATGTTCGACATTGGCAGTATCATCGTCCTGATGGAGGTAGACATCACAGATGAGCAGTGGAAGAGCATGCAGGACAAAGCCGAAGCTATCAAATCTGCCGTAGATCGCAAAGCTCCGGCACAGGAGATAGCAGATGCAGATATAGACTTCCACCGTCTGATGGCAGAGATAACCGGCAATCCGCTGATTGTGATGGAATGCGATATGATCATCAGACTGACATATGCATCCAGGCTCAAGACGATAGAGAATGTATTCGAAGCCGGCAACGAGCAGTATCTCATCGACACACATTTCGAGCTGGTGAATGCATTGAAGTCACACGACATCGTCAAGATATATGAAGCGCTGATCGACAGTTATTCATACTGGAAAGACGCATACAATTAAGAGAATACAAAGCACAGCCTTCAGGCATTAGGATACTATTGGCTGATCGATATTACAGGCAGCTCTGCGAAGTGCAGGGCTGTTTTTTGTGTGCCTGGATCCAATGATTCGTGAAAAAAATATTTATATAAAAGAATTAAAAAAAGAAGTTGCTTTTCGGGTGACAACATGTTATGGTGTGACTGTCCAACGTAGGATGTTGAGACAAACCGATGAAGTGACATTAAATACTTAGAAATGAATAATCAAACAGACACGGATTGTGTAAGGAGGCTGTTATGAAGAAGCTGGGGTTTGTAGGACTGGGAATCATGGGTAAGCCGATGGCAAAACACCTTGTCAATGCAGGCTATGAAGTAATGGTATCGGATCTGAATATGAATGCTGTCAGTGAACTTACAGATATGGGTGCTGAGTATGGCTCATACAGGGAACTTGCTGAGCAGTGTGACATCGTAATGGTTATTCTTCCGACGGGTGCGATTGTCAGGAGCGTCATATTCGGCGAAGACGGACTGGCTGCAAATATGAAGCCTGGTCAGATCATTGTAGACCACAGCTCAGTAACACCTGAGGAATCAAGAGAGTGCTACAACAGACTCAAGGAGATGGGAATCGGCTTTCTTGATGCTCCGATCTCCGGAGGGGAGCCAAAGGCAATCGACGGAACACTCGCAATCATGGCCGGAGGAGACAGAAAAGACTTTGACATAGTTGAGGAGTACATCAGCTCTTATGCATCATCCGTACTGCTCACCGGCGGTTCCGGCAGCGGAAGCGTAACAAAGCTCGCCAATCAGATCATCGTCAACAACAATATCGCCATCGTGTCAGAGGCTCTGACATTCGCAGCCAAAGCAGGTGCTGACCCTGAGATGGTATTCAATGCCATCCGCAGCGGGTTCGCCGGATCAGCAGTCCTCGAGGCCAAGGCTCCGATGATGTTCAGCAGAAACTTTGAGCCGGGCGGTACTATCAAGGTCAATCACAAGGATATTACCAATGTCCTCAAGACCGCACACTCAATAGACGCACCTGTTCCTTACACAGCACAGCTGTATGAGATCATGCAGTCACTCAAGGTACACGGACACTTTATGGATGACCATTCCGGAATCGTACAGTACTTCGAGCAGCTCGCTGACATTGAAGTCAGATCTGCACAGTACAACTGATTATAAAGCGGGTATACAGGACGCCTGAAAGTAATTCTCAGGCAGGCATCAATGCAGAAAGGACGGGACAATGAAGAAGTGGATAAGTGCGATGCTTATGCTCGTTATCACTATGATGAGCTTTAGCTCTTGCGGAGGGACTGGTTCGGATGAGAGAGAACTCGATCCAACGCAGGCGATGCAAGGCGACTTCGAAGAGATTAATCTCACGATGAGTACCAACGGTACAGATCAGGCGAACGACACCAAGGCAGCGAGGCTTTTCTCTGAAATGATCTATCAGAGATCCAGCGGCAAGATAAATGTCAAGGTATTCCCTAATGACCAGCTGGCAGGCGGCAACATGTCGAAAGGTCTGGAGATGGTCTGCGGAGGGTCGGTGGACCTAGATGTTCATTCTACCAGCGTCATTTCGAATCTTGATAACAGGCTCATGGTCAGCACAATGCCGTGGCTTTTCGAAGATTATAAGGCGGCAGAAGATGCTTTCTACGGAGCCGGAGGTGAGTACGTCAATTCAATTCTAGAGCCGAAAGGAGTGTACTACCTGGGAGCAGTACACAACGGATTCAAAGCAATGACTAACGGAAAGCATCCTATCAAGGATCCTGCTGACCTCAAGGGCCTCAAAATCCGTATCCCGGGTGGAGAGTTCTTCAGCAAATTCTACAAGGCTTTCGGAGCATCCCCTCAGGCGATGTCATGGTCAGAGGTGTTCACTGCACTCCAGCAGGGAACCATCGACGGACATGACAATTCACTGTCGACCATTAATTCTGCTAACGTGCAGGAAGTGCAGAAATACATAAGCATCTCCAAGCACACATACGAAGCATTCACTTTTACTATCAACTCAAAACGCTACGATTCTCTTAACAAGGACACTCAGGATCTCATCAGACTTACTGTTGAGGATGCGACAAAGCAGATGAACCGCGAGATCGAAGATGGCGAGGCGGCGCTGAAAGAAAAATTCGAAAAAGAGAGCGGCTGCGAGATCTATGAATTTACATCTGAGGACATGCAAGAGTTCCGTGATGTAGTAGCAGACCTCACAGAGGAATACAAGAAAATATACGGTGAAGAAGGCTGCAAGGCTTTCGGAGTTGATTAGAGAAAGGGGATGGCGGAAATGAAAAAATTCTTCAGTGAGTTAGAGGACAATGTGTGTGCAGCCATTCTGCTCATCATGCTGATCCTGACATGTGTAAACGTATTTGCAAGATACATACTGCTTAGTTCAATGCCTTTCGTGGAAGAACTCAATTCCCTGGGGCTGGTAGTCATAAGTATTGCGGGTGCTGCGGTAGCTGCAAAGAGAGGCGCTCACCTCGGACTGACTGTAATAACAGACATGCTTCCGAAGAAGGCTCAGCGTGCACTGACGACACTGGGACATATCCTTGGAGCTGTATTCGGACTGGTTCTTGTTTACTTCGGAACATCCATGACAGTCCTTGAAAGAATGCTCGACATGAAGACTGCAGGCATGCAGTGGCCTGAGTGGATGTTCGGCATCATGGTCCCTATCGGGGGAGTGGTGCTGACCATCAGATATGCACAGCTCGTTTTCGGCGATATCAAGAATAACAAGGAGGCGTAATCATGGCAGGCGTAGTATTATTCGGATCTTTTTTCCTGCTGCTTCTAATGAACATCCCAATAGGGATATCACTGGGAATGTCCAGCATCTTCACCCTGCTGACCTGTGATATGTCACTTGCCAGCGTACCTATCAACATGTATTCATCGACCAGTAAGTTCGTGCTTCTGGCAATCCCGTTCTTCATTCTCGGCGGCAACGTAATGGAAAAGAGCGGAATCTCACAGAGACTGATCGATTTCTGCAGATCTCTGGTCGGTCACAGAAAAAGCGGAATGGCAATGGTATGCGTCATCGTAGCATGCTTCTTCGCAGCGATTTCCGGATCAGGCCCGGCTACAGTCGCCGCACTCGGAATGATCCTTATCCCGGCTATGACCAACGCCGGATACGACAAAGGAAGCTCAGCAGCTCTGATGTCGACAGCCGGTGCTATCGGCATCATCATCCCGCCGTCGATCACATTCGTTATCTACGGATCAATCACAGGCAATTCAGTAGGCTCACTGTTCGCTTCGGGGATCATCCCAGGAATTCTCATGGGAGTGCTTCTGGTAGTAACAATAATGTTTGTAAGCAGAGGCAGAGAACTGGTGGTCCTTCCTAAAACGACCGGAAAGGAAAGAGTGGCAGCCTTCAAGGACGCTTTCTGGGGTCTGATGATGCCGGTCATCATCCTCGGTGGAATATACGGAGGTATTTTCACTCCGACTGAAGCAGCGGCGGTTTCAGCTCTGTACGGAATAATCGTAGGTCTGTTCGTCTACAAGAGCATACGCATTCAGGATCTGAAGGGACTGCTCTGGGACTCCGTTTCACAGACTGCAGTAGTAATGTTCATAGTTGGAACCGCAAGCCTGTTCGCCTGGGTACTGACAGTTACAGGACTCGCAGAAGCATCGAGCAGCCTGCTGATATCCGCCAGCGGCGGCAACAAGATCATATTCCTTCTGATAGTAAATGTGATCCTCCTGATTGCCGGCTGCTTCCTGGATGCCAACTCGGCATGCTACATTCTCGTACCGATCCTCTTCCCGGTTGCAACAGCACTCGGTATAGATGGAGTACACCTCGGATGCATCATGGTAATGAACCTGGCAATCGGACTAGTGACACCTCCTGTAGGAGTCAATCTGTACGTCGGATGCGGCATCGCAAATATATCACTCAAAGAAATATCCAAAGCAGTGCTGCCGTTCATAGCAGCTTCCATAATAGCACTGCTCATCACTACTTACATTCCTGCCGTATCGATGTTCCTGCCGGGACTCGTTGACTAGCGACTGAAGATGTTATGAAAGTGCGTGAACCGGGATTTTCAGATGACTACACTTTTGACTACAGAAATGAATGGCGTGGCTTACACCTCCCTTCTTTCAATGGGTCCAGCCCTCTTAAACGAATTCAAATCCCCCTCTCTCCGCCATCAGAGAGTCGTTCAATGAACGGCTCTTTTTTGTATGATGCCATCGATTGAATTGCTTTTGTGCGCACAAAAGCGTATAATGTATCCAAGGAGGACAAGTCTATGGCTACGAAAACTGCAAACCTATATGCACGGATAGAGCCGGATCTGAAGGAACAGGCAGAAGCTATTCTTTCAGCATTGGGTGTTCCTGCTTCTAATGCGATCACAATGTTTTATAAACAGATAGTACTCCATAGAGGACTGCCGTTTGATGTAACGCTTCCATCCGGAGCTATTATTGAATATGAAGCATTAAGCAGAGATGAGATAGATGCTGAACTCGAAAAGGGCTATCAGGATCTGCTCAGTGGAAATGTAAAGCCTGCCGCAGAAGTGTTCAGCAGAATGAAGAAGGATTATGACTTATGAAATATGATATCTTTTTTTCTGAACAGGCAGAGTGGGATATCAGAAACATATATGAGTATATAGCGATTGAGAAGCAAGCACCGGAGATTGCACGCGAATTGGTGTTACGAATAGAGGAGCAGATACTCAGGCTTGATGAAATGCCATATCGTTTTCGGGAATATGAAAGCGAACCATGGAAATCCAGAGGCCTTCGTGTAATGCCGGTTGAGAACTTCCTCGTATGCTATATACCGATAGAACAGTATGGGACTGTAAATATTATCAGACTGTTCCATAGTGGACAAAACATAGAGAAACAACTAAAGCAAACAAAATGAGTAGCATGCTTTGGATACACTTCTGGATACACTGGAAGAGGCTCGTCTGTCGGAACGACTGATGAGAAGATCTCTTAGGGCATTTATTATGTCTTCATGCCCTGCTGACGCAGGGCCTTTTTAACAAAAACAGCAAGAATTCCCCCATCCTCTTCAGGTGGAGGGATGAATTGCAAAAAATTAAAATACATCAGCGAGAACGGTTGTTCGCAAATGCGCTTCGTGGTATAATAAAGCATCCAATAAAAAGGTCTTATCCGGCCGGACCAGGTACAGGTATGAATGTGCAAGGATGCTAATAGGTGTCCTTGCATTTTTTGTTAGAGTGGATGCGTGGAGAGTATACCATGAACAGAGCGATGCGATTCCGTATAGAACCAAATAAGGAACAGAGAGTGCTGTTTGCAAAGACATTCGGCTGCTGCCGATTCCTGTACAACAGGATGCTTTCTGATCGGTTGCTGAGCGACCTAACGGGAGAGGCTATGGTAATCCGGCCAGCGGCATATAAGAAGGACTACCCGTGGCTTCGGGAAGTGGATTCACTTGCTCTATGCAATGTGCAGCTAAACCTTGAGAGAGCCTTCCGTGACTATAAGAAAGTACCCGGCAGAGGCAGACCGAGATACAAGAGCAAACATCACAGCCGCAGAAGCTATACGACTAATGTCGTGAACAGGAACATCCGCATCGAAGGAAAGAAGATAAGACTTCCCAAGGCCGGTATGGTCAGGATAAGGATCCACAGAGAGATCCCTGAGGGATGGATCCTCAAGAATGTCACAGTAAGCAAAGAACCGAGCGGCAAGTATTATGCCTCTCTTCTCTATGAAATCCCTGAATGCGAAAGCCAAGCAGAAGGTGCGCAGAGAGAAAAGAGATTCCTTGGCATAGATTATGCGATGGACGGACTTGCAGTGATGTCAGACGGGACAAGAGCAGAGCATCCGAAATACTTCAGGCAGAAGAGAAACTTGCAAGAGAGCAGAGGAAGCTGTCACATTGCGAGAAAGGCAGCCGCAATTATGCAAAGCAGAAACGCAAAGTGGCTGTCATCCATGAGAAGGTCAGGAACCAGAGAAAAGACTTCCTGCACAAGATGAGCCGAAGGCTCGCGGACGGGTATGATGTTATCGGTGTCGAAGACATCGACATGAGAGCGATGAGTCAGACTCTGCATTTCGGCAAAAGTGTTTCTGACAATGGCTTCGGGATGCTGCGGACAATGCTTGCATACAAGCTGGAAGAGCGAGGCAAAGAACTGGTGAAAGTAGACAGGTTCTATCCATCCAGCAAGAGATGCAGCAAATGCGGAAGGATCAAAGAAAATCTGACACTCAGTGATCGCATCTACCGATGTGAATGCGGTAACGTAATGGACAGGGACGTGAACGCTGCAATAAACATCAGGCTGGAAACATTGAGGCTGAAAGCCTCATGACAAAAGTAAACTTATATCTAAAAGAGGAACCGTGGGGCACACGGGGATAGCTCGTTGATACTCAGTTCGCTAGAGCTGTTGAGCGAGAAGCCCCCACTTCTTAGCAGAGCGAAAGTGGTGGGAGTATGTCACTTTTCATATTTTCTTGTATAGAGGCGCTGGGGTAAAATTGGAAACAGGATAAACTGTCTGCAGGTATTTCAGCCGGAATAACCGGGGGTGGTGTGTGATGAATAGAGAATACGGACTCGAAGCTGATCTTATGAAGGAAGCAGTGGCGGCAGCAGAAAAGCACTGGAGCTGCCTGCACGATATGCCGGAAATCGCTTTTAACGAATACAGGACAACGGAATATATCAGAAATGCAGCCGCACAGTATCCTGTTCAGGAAATAGATCTTGGCATGGATACAGGCTACATCTGTTTTCTTGATGCAGGTGCTGAAAGGACTGTAGCCCTGAGAGCAGACATAGATGCATTGCCTGTTGAAAAAGGGGCAAAGCATCTGTGCGGCCATGATGCGCATGCTGCGACTCTTCTTGGTGCGATCCACTATCTGTCAGGCGTATCCGGACTCCCATGCAATGTTCTGTTCATTTTCCAGCCTGCTGAAGAGGGCACAAGAGGTGCAAGAACTCTTATTGAGCATGGCCTGTTTAAAAAGACGCTGCAATTACCGGCATGCATTTTCGGTATACATAACCGGCCGGAAGTGACATGCGGAGATGTCGTTGTCCATAAAGGACCGCTGATGTCTGAAAAGAGCGTATTCAGTATCACATATACCGGACGTCCGGGGCACGGATCACTGCCGCACAGATGCATAGATCCGGTCGTTGCAGGATGCACTTTCGTGTGCAGCATGCAGACCATAGTCAGCAGGAATACCGATCCGTTCCAGCCGGTCATATGCACTGTAAACAGCATCAGAGCAGGACAGCCTAATCGTTCTGCTCCTCCGGAGACAGCGGAGATGACAGGTTATATAAGGTCTTTTGACCATGATACACACGCCAGAATGGAAGAAAGAGTAGCTGCGCTGGCTGAGAATATTGCGAAAGCATATGAATGCAGATGTGAGTGTACGATCACACCTATGGTGCCGGCTGTATGCAATTCAGACGCCATGTATGAAAAAGCCTGCAAAGCTGTTGAGATGGCGATCGGGAGAGAGCATATAAAAGATTCTGCTCCGTGCCTGGCATCAGAAGACTTTGCTGTATACGGCAAAGAAATACCTGAATTCTTCTACTGGGTTGGAAGCGGAAAACCAGGTGAATACAATCCTCCGTGGCATGATCCGGCATTCAGAATGGATCCTGCATATATGAAGACTGCTGTGCCGGTCCTCTGTGCATCAGTAATAGCGGCAGACCTGTAAAGTACAGTAACCCTTTATAAAAAGGCACTCCCGAATAGTGTCTTTTGTCGCTATATGGTTGAAAATATGCAGTAGCGCTGAACGGAAATAAGGCGTACAATACAAAGTAGGGAGACTAAAGATAGTTATTAAAAAGGGTGAATAATATAATCAGACAGAAAGAGAGGAGCCGCAAATGAGCGAAAAAATCAAAGTAGGCATCAATGGTTTTGGTCGAATTGCACGTATTATCATCCGCAGCCTGGAGCTGCGCGACACCGATATCGAGGTAGTCGCTGTCAATCTGCACCACGCCGACAACAAGAGAATGGCTTATCAGCTGGAGTATGACTCGGTATTTGGCCGTTTTACGGGAAAAGTTGAGGCAACAGACGACGGCATCCGCATCAATGGCAAGGACATTCACGTATTCTCTGAGGACGATCCGGCTGACATCAACTGGTCCAAATACGGAGCAGAGTATGTAATCGAATCTACCGGCAAGTTCCTTACAAAGATGGCCGCTTCCCGCCACTTCCTTGGCGGTGCTAAAAGAGTCATCCTGACTGCACCTGCAAAATCTGATGATGTTCCGACATTCGTAATCGGCGTCAATGAAGATAAATATGATCCGGCCACAATGACAGTAGTATCAAACGCCAGCTGTACCACTAACTGCCTGGCTCCTCTGACTAAGGTAATCCATGAAGCATTCGGAATTGAAAAAGCTCTCATGTCCACGATCCATGCTTCCACATCCAAGCAGAAGCCTGTTGACTCCAACGGTGGACGTGACTGGAGAACCGGACGTTCCGTATTCAATAATATCATCCCGTCCACGACCGGCGCTGCCAAGGCTGTAGGCAAAGTCATCCCTGAACTCAACGGCAAGATGACCGGAATGAGTTTCCGTGTTCCTTGCAATGACGTCTCGGTTGTAGACCTGACCGCTGAGCTTAAGACAAAGACTACATACGAAGAGATCTGCGCTGAAATCAAGAAAGCTGCCGACGGACCGATGAAGGGAATCATCGAGTATAACAACGATGAACTGGTATCTTCCGACCTTCGCGGAAATTACAACACATGCATCTTTGATGAGAAGGCAGGCATCATGCTTGACGACAGCTTTGTAAAACTCATCGCATGGTACGACAACGAGTGGGGCTATTCCAACAAGGTTATCGATCTGGTACAGCACGTAGCCAAGACCGATGCAGCAGTACTCGCTTCAGGAAAAAACATCAAGGAGCCGCTGCTTGCTGAAGAAATGAAGGAAGAAGCAGCTCAGAAAAAGGCTAAGAAGGCGTAACATAATCGCTTATGAACCTGAGACGCTTACCTGTAAGTGTCAGCGCAGCCAGAGAAGCTGTACAAGAGCCGTTCGATGAACGGCTCTTTTTTACTGGTTCTGACCGGTATGAGGCCCTGCTAATTCAGTTGCGAGAGCAAGATACCTGTTGCTCAGGGATATCATCAGCTTCTGACTGACGAGTTCATCGAGGCATCTTCTGATGTCTTCCTCTGAATCGTCAGGAAGGGCTGATATTATTTTGTTATAAGGAACCGGCTCATGTGCAAGACGGTAGATCCTGGCCTTAAGACCGAGAAGGATGACGCGCGGCGACGGGGCGATCGCTCTGGTATCGAAGATCATCAGTCCGAACAGGCTTTCATTCATAACAAGATGAGTGCCTGATGCCGAGTAGTAAGCTGCCCTCCACTCGCCGACTGCCTTATGCAGCCTGGAATACAGGTCACTGTTCTGCTTTTTTATGTCATAAAAAGGTCCGCCTGTAAGCTCCAGCTCAGAACCCAGATTACTGATCAGATCTTCATTACCCTTATAGGAAAGGCGTACCGCAGCGGACGGTCCCAGCTCAAGCCCGTACTCCTCCGGGGAAGTGCCGTATCTTGCAAAGCGGCTGAACTGGATCCTGCTTGCAAATGTAGGCGGCTGCAGGTGGTGGAGGAGAGGTATGAGTTCTATCGTCTTCTCGTAATCAATGCGTTCTTCGCCTGGCATACCGTAGAGCATGTTCCAGATCGGATAGATCCCGCATGATCTCGAATACTTCAGCAGAGCGATATTCTGAGCAGCACTGCTGCCTTTGCCCATAAGTGACAGAAGATGATCGTTTATGCTCTCGATCCCGGGCTGAACGCAGTAGAAGCCTGCATCGGCAAGAGCCTTCACCTTTCCGCTGTCCAGGTTGGTCCTGACCTCAGCGAGGATATGATACTCTTCTTCGTCTGCGGCAAGCATCGGAAGGAGCTCGTCGAGCATTTTCTTGCTGAGGACATTGTCGCTGAGCTGGATGTTTGCATCCGGATAGCGCCGCATGGTCTCCTGCATCTCGTCGTGAAAATGCTGAACAGACTTCTCCCGGTATACCTTTGTAAGCCCGTTCAGACCGCAGAAAGCGCACGTTCTGTGCTGGCCCCACCAGCATCCGCGGGACCCTTCAAGGAAGACAACGGTCCTGAGGTCGATGCCTGTGCCTGTGAATATATCGCCGTAGAATCCGTTCATCGCCATTTCCTTCTCGCGGAAATAATCCCGGTACTCAGGCGTCTTGACCGTATCCATGTCACGGGTCAGACGGTATGGGATAGGATCAGGTGCCGGATCATTGCGGCCGACGATCCCATACGGCATGGGTGCATCGCTTTTACTCAGGATGTTCCTGCATACTTCTGCTATCGTCTCATCGCCTTCGCCGAAGGAAATGTAGTCTACGCTCGGAAAATTCCTGAGGACAGCCATTCCGGCTTCTCCGCTGATGTTGAAGCCTCCAATGATCGTGGTGATGCCCGGATTAAGCTCTTTGACGCGCCTGATGATGGCAAGAGACGCATTCTGCTGTGAGTAGATTGAACTGACAGCAAGGATCCTGGCACCCATATTGATGACCTTCCTGGCGGCGGCGTCTGTTATCTGTTCCGCAGCCGTTCTGGCATGTTCAAGCAGGCCGAGCAGCTGATCTCTGTATTTATCCACATAGTCATCCGGCATGAGTGACAGGTAGTCTTCAGCAGTACATGGGGTCGGCACATCTGTAAGATGCGCAAAAAGAATATCCCCGTTGGTGAACATGTTCATCAGACCGTGGAGATCCGCAATTGTCTCTTTGCCCATGAGGCGCATGGCAAGAAACATGGTGTATATCACATTCGAGGATATACCGGCGTCATCCAGTGTGGCCTGAAATATCGACAGGGCCATGGAAGGAATCGGCGGATATGTTACAGGTGCGGACAGAAAAGCGACGTCTGCGTGCTCATCCATCGTGCACCACTGATTTATTATTTCCTGATCAGTTCGTTCCGGATACATTCGTTTCTCCTGAATAAGATTTGGTAAAAGTGAAAAGCCCGGCTGCAGGGCAGCCATGGCTGACGGTATTATTCTAACATACACGTAGGACATATAGCGTCCGGTTTGTTATAATAATAAAGGAATAATGAACAAATAAAGAGTATAGGAGACCAATATGTACTATTGTCTGAATGAAGATTATCTCCTGAGAGGATGGGAGAAACTGCAGACGGGGATCGTGAAGAAGATGAGCGGGCAGGCTTTTTTTATTCAGCCTGCGTTCTATTCAAAAATCAGAGATATGAGAGGACTGATGTTCGAAGGCAGCCCTTTTCTGACCGCAGAAGAACACGAATTTATGAAGCAGCTCGTCAAAGAGAGCATCGTCTACCTCAGCGAGACAGCAGTACCGTTCACGCCTGAGCAGGAGTACAGGCTGTATCCGAACAGGTACCTCAGGATGATACACTGGGCAATTACAGGGCACTGCAACTGCAGGTGCAGACACTGCTATATGTCAGCGCCTACCGGAAACATCCCGGAGTATACAACAGAGAAATGCATGGAGATCATCGATCAGATGGAGGCTGCCGGCGTGCAGATGGTAAGTCTTACAGGTGGAGAGGCTCTCGTGAGACGCGATTTTGTTAAGCTGATCACCCGCATTACAGAAGCCGGTATCAGAATCAGCACTATCATGAGCAACGGTCTGCTGGTCAATGAGGAGCTGCTGGATGTTCTTGATGAACTTGGGCAGAAACCGGAATTCAACATGAGCTTTGACGGTATCGGTACACACGACTGGCTGAGAGGTGTGGACGGTGTCGAGAAAGCGGTCATACGTGCATTCAAACTTTGCAGAGACAGGGGCTTCCCGACTGGAGCGGAATACTGCCTGCACAAGGGCAACAAAGATGTTTTCCGTGACAGCATCAAGCTGCTCGGTGAGGTCGGATGTGAAACTGTTAAAGTCAATACGCTGAAGGCAGAGGGTGAAGGGACCGGAATTACGGAATACATGCTCCCGCTGGAAGAGGAGTATCAGTTCTACATGGATTACCTGCCACAGTACTTTGAGGACGGTGAGCCTGTGAGCATTATGCTGTCAAGCATGTTCATGAAAACACGGGATGGACAGTATGTCATCCCTGCTGCAAAACAGCCGGAGGATAAGGACTGCAGCAACTATTGTCTCTGCGGTCACGCAAGAAACGTCATGCACATCACACCTGACGGATATATCGTGCCGTGCATCCCTATCGGAAGTGTGGAAAGCGGAAGGAACCATTTCCCTAACATTCATGACACTACGATAGTGGAAGCACTGAATGATTCCTCTTACATGAAATTTATCGATACGAGGCTGTCGACGTATTTTGAACATAATCCGGAGTGTGCCGTATGTGAGTACAGAAACCGTTGTGCAGGCGGCTGCCGCGGGATCGCAGCCGGAAGCGGCGACCTGCTCGGAAAAGACGAAAGAGATTGTGAGATCTTCCTGGGCGGCTGGTATGATAAAGTCATGGCTTTCTTAAAAGAGACAGTGCCTGAAGCAGGAGAAGAAAAACTATCGTAAGAGAAGGATCAGCATGCAGAACAATCAGAAACTTTGTGAAAAGATATGTGAGGCACTACGCCTTATGACAGAACTGCCGGAGGATTTTACTTATGATTATCCTCTGTTCGATCAGTTCGACGGCAGACCGCATCTGGCGCTGAGCTCTATAAATGCGCTCGAACTGCTCGTCATCATATATGAAACATGGCATATAGATGTGCCGATGGAAGACATACGCAAACTGGTTTCAGTCAATGCCATCGCGGCTTATCTTGAAAATGCAGGCGTAGTTCAGCCTGATGAAGCAGGAGGCAGGGCATGAATTATTTCCTTGAGAACCTGCTGCCTGAGGTCAGAGCGGCGCTTACCTATCAGCCGACTGTTGCGGCTTTTACTGACTTCATTGCATCAGGCTATGGACCGGAGACCGCTCTGTCCGAAGAGGGCCGTGAAGTAAGGTATGAAGAGATCCCTGATGAAGCAGCGTACAGGCGCGGGCTTCTGGCGGAGCGCGGCGTGCGCAGAGGATGCAATATAGGGATCCTGACAGGCAACAGCGTGGATACTGTTCTGTGGTTCCTTGCTGTGACAAGCTATGGCTGTACGGCAGTCATGCTTCCGACTGCACTTCAGCCGGAAGTCCTTCCCGGTGTACTTAAGCACTATGAGATCGGATTTCTGATATGTGAGGATCCGTCAGCGGCGGGAGCTGTTCAGGGGGATATCCCGGCTGTATCGGTATCAGAGACAGGGCAGCACAAAGAGCCGCCTGCAGATATTGCTAAGGAAGACCGTGCGGCGATCTTTATGACCGGCGGAACGACCGGCAAACCGAAAGGTGTCATTCTGAGCCACGGCGCACTGATGAGAGGATCTCTGAACGGTGCATACCGCAGGGGGACCGTATACGGACAGTCTATGGTCGCGGCTCTGCCGTTCACACATGTATTCGGTCTTGTATACGGCCTGCTGAGCGGCCTGTATTCGGGTGCACATGTCGGAGTATGCAGCAATATGAAATATCTGTTCCGTGAGATGCGCCGCGTCAATCCTACAACGATGATCGCGGTCCCGGGACTTGCTGAGATGATGCTTAACCTTGCGAACAGTCAGGGGGCAGGCATCCTCGGAAACCGCCTGAACCTGATCATCTGCGGTGCAGCACCTGTGCCGGAGAGGCTGTATCACAGCTTCCAGGCATACGGGATCGATGTGCTGGCGGGATACGGACTGACAGAGACGGCCAATCTTGTCAGCGGTAATCTCGACATGCATATACATCCGGATTCTGTCGGCAAACAGTACCCGGAGCAGACCATGAGGATAGTGGACGGTGAGCTTCAGCTGCAGGGAGACATGCTGTTCGACGGATACTGGAAGGATGAAGAGGCCACAAGGGCTGCGTTCACACCTGACGGATGGTTCAGGACCGGAGACCTTGCCAGAGTGGACGATGACGGATTCCTGTATATAACTGGAAGGATCAAGAACCTGATCATTCTGGATAACGGAGAGAACGTTTCTCCTGAAGAGGTGGAGAACTATTATTACCGGAACAGTGCGGTGAAGGACTGCCTTGTTTCTGAGACCTCCGTCGAGGGAAGACCGGCGATCATGCTGGAGGTGCTCCCGGTTCCGGGCACAGATGAGAAAGCTGTACTGGAGGAGCTTGCCGCACTTACAGGCAAGCTGCCGCCTGCAATGCGCCCTGCGAAGACCGTGATACGTCACGAGGATTTTGCCAGAAGCGCAAGCATGAAGATCATACGGGATAAAAGAAAATGATAACTATTTCCAACATGTCTGTTCTTGAGAACAGTATCGCTTTTGCGGGACAACATACAGCATTCTCGATGCAGTGCGTGAATAGAAGCGCTGCCTGCAGAATGCTTTTATCTGCAAGAAAGGACGGCAGATATGCAGGCTATCTCTGTGCTGTAGCTGAATCCGGCTGCATACGGATACTATACGCATATACGCTGCCTGAGCTCAGGGAACAGGGAGTTTTTAATGAACTGATGCAGTTTGTAGCGCAAAACGCCAACGCACCGGTCCGCGTCAATATTACGGAGAATCATGAGTTTCATGATGTTGTCAGAGGTGTGTGCCTGAAACTCGGATATGAGCAGTCTGAAAGCGTACGCATCTTCACCTGCAATAAGGATATGTATCCCGTGTGGGAACAGTTCATGAATGAAAAGGGTGACCGCCTTGCAGCATATCTCGGACGAAGGGGATACATGGTCGTAAGTTTTGAGGAGGCACCGGAAGAGATCATTGACCAGCTTCGCAATTCTCCGCGCACGGAATACAGGAACATGCTGGACCCGGCAGTATTCCTGGATATACCGGCTAACTGTCTCTCCTGGGAGATGAGCTATGCTGCAGTGAAGGACGGCCGACTTGCGGGATATGTGCTGGTGACCCAGAACAGCCCGACCAAGGCTGTGTTTGAGCATATTTCAGAAAGCGAAACTGAGCAGGGGACCGGGCTCATACTGCTGCCGTATGCCGCAGCAATGGAGAAGGCATTCGCGCACAGCGGAATAGAGACCATTTCCTATGCAATGTATGAAAGCAATGCAAGGGCAAACGCATTCAGGGAAGAGACCCTCAATATGCTGAAACCATCCGTAACTGTATCGGAGAACTATTATTTGAAAAAAACAATCATTTAGTCCAGCGTGCTGATTGTCAGTAATGACTAACAGGTATACAGTAATCAGGGAAGATGCAGACCGAGTGCTGCGGAGAAAAACTGCCGGGCTTGAGAAAATCCATCCCGCGTGTTATAAATTGATTAATAATAGTAACACTTTTCTGAACGGAGGAGATGGAGTAATGAAGAAGCTTTTTTCATGTTTAGCTATTCTCGGCGGAGTTTTCGGGATAGTTTCCTACCTGAACAAATACGGTCTGCCTATTCTCGGAAACCTGACAATGCACATTCCGGTCAAGATGCCGTTCGATTTCTGGGATGTTTTCACCAAGGGAATCGAGATCGCAGAGGGTAAGATCAACCTTTAGAAATATGGATCAGAGCAGGGAGCCGCAAGGCTCCTTTTTCGTTGAAAAAAACATATTTACAACATCAGTGAAACGTGATATATTGCGCTTGATGGACGGTATCCCTCTGGGAACTATACCACGTATAAAAAGGATATAGACAGACAGTTAAGCAGTTGAAGGCGCGTATCGGAATGAACGTGACCGTTGAGATCAGAAGAAATAACTGTTTTGACGCATCCGTATTATATTGAATCGTCCATCCGCGGGCCGCGAAGGCTGAGCGGATATTTTTATACCGCAGAGCCCCGGGCCTATGCGGTATTTTTTCTTCCATATGATCGAAAGGAGAAAATTAAATGACGAGAGAAGAAAAAGACATTCAGATCAGAAAAGAGGCGCGTGCAACTATAGCGCTCTTCGTGATCTGCTTCCTGTGGCATGTGGGATTCGGTTACCTCCTGTCAGGTTCCGGAATCACAGTGGCAGGCCTGCCTCTGTGGTGGATCCTCAGCACACCGGGAGTATTCGTTGTTGCTGTAGTCGGTGTTGTATACCTGCTCAAGAAGGTGTTCGTGAACTTCAGCCTCGAGGATGAGGATGAAGCAGCGGGAGAGGAGGCATAAGATGACCGGAAGACAGACAGCTATACTGGGAATACTCCTCGCATACATGGCTCTCAACGCTGTAATAGGCGTATGGATGAGCCACCAGTCCGCAAAGAAGAATGCTGAAAGCGGATTTATCCAGAACTATTTTGTTGGCGGACGTACCATGGGCGGTGTCGTTCTCGCCATGACGCTTGTAGCAACCTACACAAGCGCAAGCTCTTTCCTCGGAGGACCGGGACTTGCTGCAACATGGGGCCTGACTCAGTCATGGGTCGCTGCCATCCAGATAGGAACAGCTTTCCTGACTCTCGGAGTAATAGGAAAGAAGCTCGGAATCATCTCGCGCCGCATCAAGGCTGTAACTATCTCAGACTATCTGAGAGCGAGATACAAGTCACCTGCAGTTGATATCATCTGCAGCATCATGCTCGTAGTGTTCTTCATCACACAGATGATCGCTCAGTTCAAGGGCGGTGCTACACTGCTGCAGACTGTTACCGGTCTTTCATATGTAAGCGCTCTGATGCTGTTCTCGGCTATAGTTATCATCTACACAGCCTTCGGAGGATTCAAGGCTGTTGTAATCACTGATACTATCCAGGGATTCATCATGGCATGCGGAACCTTCCTGCTCCTCTTCTTCGTAATAAGAGCAGGCGGCGGCATGGAGAATATCCTTGAGTTCAATGCTGCGAATAACCCTGGCTGGGATCTCCTCGGCAAGGGTGAATATGGCGCAGACATAGCAGCTCTCAGACCGGGATACCTGATCTCGTTCTGGGTACTTGTCGGTGTCGGAGTACTCGGACTTCCGCAGACTGCAGTAAGAAGCATGGGATTCAAGGATACAGAGTCACTCCACAAGGCAATGATTTGGGGTACTGTTGTAGTCGGCATCCTGATGATCGGCATGCATTTTGCCGGAACTCTTGCACTGCCTCTGGCAGGTCAGGAGCAGATCGAGAATACTGACTCCCTTATTCCGTTCGTAGTCAACAAGTACATGCCTGTATGGGCTGCAGGTCTCTTCCTCGCAGCACCTCTCGCAGCTGTAATGTCGACAGTGGATTCACTTCTGATCCTGGCATCAGCAACTATTCTGAAGAACCTGTATGTAACATACATTGCGAAGAGCGATGTAAGGGATGCTGTCAGAGCTGACCAGAATGTGGATGCAGAGGTAAGTGAGAGCACAGAGAAGAAGATGAAATACGGAAGCTTTGCGCTTACGATCGTGATCGGACTCATCGTATTCCTGCTGGCAATGAATCCGCCTTCGATCCTCGTATGGATCAACCTGTTCGCTATGGGCGGACTCGAGGCGACATTCTTCTGGCCTCTTATCGGCGGACTGTACTGGAAGAAGGGCTGCTCCGCATCATGCATCGCATCTATCATCTGCGGAGTAGGCACATTCGTATTCTTCAACCTGAACAAGATCGCTCCGTTCGGCATCCATGAGATCGTCCTCGGACTGCTGGCAGGCGGAATCGCATATTTCGTTGCAGGAATGATCGCAAACAGGGAGCCTGATCAGGACGTGCTTGATAAGTGCTTCTAGTCAATCAATGAATTACAGACGGCCTGTATCTGAATAAGATAGGGCCGTCTTTTTCCAGAAATGGAGTTGAATATGCGAAAAGAAGAATTTGATCCTGAAGTATATGAGTTCTATAAAGCATCTCTGGAGGGGAACGGGTTCAGAGCGAACCTGGACAACCTGGATATTGAGATGCTCAGAGAGATCGAGATAAAAAGCCATGCCTGGCATCTTGACCCATATGACGTATATGAAAAGAAGGACATCACGGTCAGCAGGGAAGATGCAGAGGACCTGTGGCTAAGGATGTATGTGCCTGAAGCTGTCAGAGAAGATGGCGGTAAAATGCCGGTGATCCTGTATTTTCACGGCGGCGGCTTCATCATGGGCAGTATAAAAGACCATGATCCTCTGTGCGGCAAACTGGCGGATGAGTGCAGGGCGATAGTCGTCGCAGCTGAGTACCGGCTGGCACCGGAGCATCCATTCCCTGCATGCATTGATGATGCGGTTTTCACGGCGGAATGGGCCCGTGAGCATGCTGCTGAATTCGGCGGAGATCCGGAGAGAATCCTTGCCGGAGGGGACAGCTCGGGTGCAAACATAAGCGCAGCGCTCGCTTTGCTCGGAAGGGACGGCAAAGCCCCTGCGGTCTCAGGGCTCATACTGTTCTACGGAACATACGGCTGCATCGGGATCAGCGAGTCTGAATCTGCCAGTCTGTATGGGCAGGGCGACTATGTGCTTCCCGTAAATACGATGGAAAAGATGATGGGGCTGTATATACCTGAAGGGACTGATCAGGATGATTACAGACTCAACCCGGGAAGGGCGGAGGACCTCAGCAATATGCCGCCGGCAGTACTTATAAGCGGCGGACTTGATCCTCTTCGTGATGACGGTGAGGAGTTCGCCAGAAGACTTGAGGCTGCCGGAAACAAGGTATGGTCTGTCCGGGCAGAGGGAATGATGCACGGGTTCATGCTCTACTGGCAGAGATTCAGCCGGGCGAAGGAACTTCTGGAAAGAACCGGTGAGATAGTCAGGACGTGGTCTGAATAATGAAACGAGAATTATAACCGCTTATATATAAATACTCTATGCAAAACGGGCATCCGGATTATCCGGATGTCCGTTTTGTATTGTGTTTGCAGGGGCTGATAGGGTAAACTATTTCTCGGCAAAAGTAAACAGACAGGATGGATACGATATGAACAGAATCACATGTGAAACAGCCAGAAGACAGAGCGTCAGGGCTGAAGAAGAGATAGTAAGGGTATTCGGGGAAAGTGCAGTCAGAGGATGCACGGACGCGCTGTTTCTCGATGCAGGCAAAAGCCGTGTGCTCGGAGTATGCGGGATGGATATGTATATGCCTGTATGCACTGAGCTTCTGAGTGACAGATACTTTCAGAAGCTGCTGGGTGATACAAATGGAAGCATCCTCATTGACATATCCGCTGATGAAGTGAAAATCTTCAGCGCTATGAGCGGCCCGGAAGGGGCAGATCCGGCGATAACAGATATACCGGCCAGTGAGGAAGTCAGCAGTGCGGTAAGGTCTGCAGTTCACAGACTGAGCATCAGCCCGGGTGAGTTCAACGAAAAGGGCGAACTTATCCTTGACCTCAAGGCGCAGAAGGTGGGGCTTCATTATCCAATAAACCTTCTGCTCGGTGACAGGAGCAGCTTCAGCTATCCGCTTATAACAACTCCTAAGAGCTCTGTTGACGCGCTCGGAAGAGGCTCGTTCAGAGCAGCGGGAGGAGACCAGGTGTTGGCTACTAGATACGTGCTCGAGCCTGAAGAGAACGGTGAGCCTGCCAACAGGCAGTTCTACCTGTTCGAGGGCGGAAAGCAGATATTCTGGTCCGCTGATGTAAGAAATAATGTAGAAAGCGCCGTCTGCTGCCACTCGCAGAATAGGACGGTCATCACTTATACAACTGAGGACGGCCTTAAGATAACAAGGACCATCTTTATTCTGCCTCAGGAAGAGGGCATGCCTGAAGCTGTCGAGGTACAGAGAATAACTATAGAGAACCTGACCGGCAAGAGCCGCAGCATCAGGCTCGTGGCTACAGGCGTGTTCGGCATCCAGGGACCTGACACCATCGCACAGGACATCGTATATGCCAACCTTGTTGCAGAGGGTGCAGTCCTGTCTGATGAGGGTGTGCCTTTCGCACTGACTCTCAACTCCAAGCCGGCGGCCGACAGGACCAAGAAGAGGTTCGCCATGATGCTGTCAGAGGGCAGGACCATCGAAGAATACTGCACCAGCCAGTCCGAATTCATAGGCAGCGGAAGCATTGAGAGGCCTGAGCACGCAGGATGGCTCTCATGCACACTGCACCGCAAGATGGCACCATTCTTTGCAATGGCTGAGACACTTGAGCTGTCTGCAGGCGGAACGGTAACAACTGATGTGTTTACCGGAATGTGCTATGCCGGAGATATCTCAAAGGCTTCAGATCCTAAGGCCATGGAGGAGGCTTTCAAAGCCGATCCTGTGAAGGTAAAGGCTGAAGAGGAAGCGGCTGAAGAGAGAGTATATAATCTTTACAGAAAATACAGTAATCCGGAGCAGCTGGGTGCTGTTCTGGATAACATGGAGAAGTCCTGGGATGAATACAGCTCGTATCTCATTCCGGAGACAGAGGATGAGCAGTTCAACTCCTATGTGAGAAACGACCTGCCGTTCCAGGTGCTGTACCAGACATATGTATCCAGGGCCTTCGCATGGACTCAGAAGGCATACAGGGAGACTGGATTCCGTGAGATCCAGGATATATTCGCATCCATGTACTATATGTGCGCGAACGGCCAGCAGGATCTTGTCAGAAAACTCATAGCCAGCTGGATCGAGAATGTGTGGGAGATGGGGTATGCGTATCACAACTTCACATTCCGCGGCAAGGAGCCGGGAGACTGCTCCGATGACCAGCTGTGGCTGCTCCAGGCGGTGTACAGATATGTGCATCTGACAGGAGATACAGAATTCCTCAGACAGGAATTCCCTGTTGCAGGCAAAACGGAATCAGACGGGTCGCAGGCAAAACGTTCTCTCTGGGAGACGATAAGAGCCATCCTCACTTACAGCGGGAAGATATCCGTAGGAAAGCACGGTCTTCCGCTTCTTGACAAGGCAGACTGGAACGATACGCTTCGCCTTGATCATGGTGTGATGCAGGGACCTGCCAAGGAAGAACTGTACTATAAGCAGCTCGAAGAAAAGGGACAGGAATACGGAGCACCGCTCGATAATGAGCAGAGCGAGAGCATCATGAACGCCTTTCTCCTGAAGATCGCTGCCGACGAAACGGCTGAACTCGCGGTCATGCTCGGCGACGGAGACATGGAGCGTTTTGCCCGCACGGTCGCAGATGATGTGACTGCAAGCTGCAGACAGAATGCATGGATGGGCGACTACTATGCGAGATGCCTTATAAACGACGGAAGAGAGTTCAGATATCTCGGAGCGGCAGGAGACGGACTGTCCGCAGACCCTGATGTCGACGGCAGCTATTTCCTGAATTCATACAGCTGGGCGATACTTGCAGGAGTTGCCGATGAAGAGCAGATAAGGACTATGCTGCAGCAGGTCAATACGTATCTCAGAACTGACGCGGGGCTCAAGCTGTGTACTCTGATCGCTTATGAGAAACTGGGAGTCAACACCGGTACAGCGTTCTACTTCCCGGGAGACAGGGAAAACTGCGGAGTATTCAAGCATGCGGCTATGATGGCGGCAGTAGCTTCGATGCAGGCTGCCAAGACTGTAAGCGACACCGGACTCGCAGATGACCTCAGGGAGCTTGCCTTCTTCATGATGGACAAGACGATGCCTTACAGGACTCTCGATGATCCTTTCGTCCTGAAGGGCAACCCGAGATTCTGCACGCAGTACAACAACAGCGAGACCGGCGAGAACATAGGACCGATGCTGTCTGGAACTGCTTCATGGCTGACGCTCGGCGTATATGAGCACTTCGGACTGGATGTCAGGAAGGATGAGATAGAGTTCAGCCCTCTCCTGAGACCGGGTGCGGATTCGCTGAAATACACCGTAGATCTCGGAGATGCCGTGCTTCATGTAAGCATCACCGGAAGAGACGGACACTTCCGCGCAGGTAACGGCACGGGATACAGTGTATCGGGTGAAGGAAAGACTGAAAGCTTTGGCGGAACTATGAAGCGCCCTCACAGCGGTGAGTGGAACATAGATATCCGGCTGTAATACTGAGGGAACATCATGATCAAAAACATTATTTTCGACATAGGAAGAGTGCTGATCGGATTCGAGTGGAAGGACTACGTGAACAGCCTCTTCGATGAGGAAACAGCTGAGCGCGTGACTGCAGCGATGTGGGGCACCGGATACTGGAAGGAACTCGACAGGGCTGTACTGACCGACGAGGAGATCGTGGAGAGGTTCTACAGCGCCGGACCGGACGTGAAGGAAGAGATATGGGAGGCCTTCACCCGGGTAGGAGAGTGCGTAACAAGACGTGACTGGGCTATTCCTCTCATAGATGACCTGAAGGCGCGCGGATACAGGGTGCTGTATCTGTCCAACTTCTCGGACCATGTCATGAGCTCCAACAGAGAGGCTCTCGATTTTGTGTCCCACATGGACGGCGGGATATTCTCATGCGATGTCAACGTGATAAAGCCGGCGGCAGATATATATCTGAAGCTGATCGAGAAATATGACCTTAAGCCTGAGGAGTGCATCTTCATAGATGACCATAAAGACAATATAGCGATGGCCAGAAAATGCGGCATGAAGGGTATAGTGTTCAGAGACAGGGAGCAGTTTGAGGCTGACCTGGGTCAGGCACTGGCCAAGGATTCAGGTCATGACAGAATATCTGTCGTATGCTATGGCGACTCCAATACTTACGGATATGAACCGGCTACAGGCGGCAGATATGCTCCTGAGATCCGCTGGACGACCATCCTGCAGGAAAAACTCGGAGATCACTATGAAGTCATTTCCGAAGGTCTCAACGGCAGGACAACGGCCTACGACAGACCGGGCGCCGGCTGGAAGAACGGCATCACAAGCTTTGTTTCATGTCTTGGCACACATAAGCCGGTCGACTATCTGGTCATAATGCTCGGGACCAACGATGTAGCAGGAGGGCTCGGACTTACAGATGAAGCGATAGCGAAGGGCATGGAGAATCTGGTGGTTCTTGCCGAAGAGAAGTCGCCTGAGCTGCAGGGATATATACCTGAGATAATTGTCACTGTTCCGGCGGCAATCAACTGCAGATGGGCAGATGACAGCCCTGAATATGCAGAAGTCCGCAGGATGATGAAACAGTCCCGCGACATAGAGCCGCTGTACCGCAGCATTGCGGACCGCCACCTCATACGTTTTGCAAGCGGAGTCGATGCAGAGGTGAATCTGCATGACTGGACGCATCTGACAGAGGAAGGGCACAGGCAGATGGCAGATTTCATCTATAATGTGCTGATGAAGGACCCGGCATCATATGATGTAGAGCAGAAGCTCGTGCCATAATTCAGGGCGCATGAAGGAATAACTGCAAATACAGAGGACAGGTTTGTACAGATTTTGTACAACCTGTCCCTTATGTTAGGGTGTTATTACCGGGGCTGATTATAGTACCATTGAAGTGGAGTAAGATGTTTGCAAAACGGAGAGCGCTGTCAACCTGCGCAATGTGAGAGGAGGAAGCTTATGGCGATGGTAAAATGTCTGGTATGCGGGGCGACCTTCGAAGAAGGAGCGGACGTATGTCCTGTATGCGGTGTGGGGGCTGAGAACTTCATATCTTACGCAGAAGAGGAAGTTACTTTCAGAAGAGATACAGATGAGAAATTCGTTATAATCGGCGGAGGCCCTGCCGCCAAGAGCGCGGCTGAAGCCATCAGGCAGCGCAACCGTGAAGCGATGATCACTATCGTGACGCAGGAGGCATACCTGCCGTACAACAGACCGATGCTGACCAAGGGCATCGTTACGGATTTCGGATACAACGGACTTGCCGTGGAAGGTGAGGAGTGGTATTTGCAGAACAACATCTTCTTCATGGCCAATACGACTGTCCTGAAGATCGATACTGATGCAAAACTGATAGACGTTCAGCTGCAGGACGGCGGCAAAGGCGGTGTCGTGTACGACAAGCTTATATATGCGCTCGGTGCTTATTGCTTCGTTCCGCCTATACCTGGGCATGATCTGCCGCATGTGGTATCGGTAAGAAGCATCGCGGATACCGAGCGGGTCAGGAAGATCATTGAAGAGAGAAATGCAACCAGAGCTGTCTGCATCGGAGGAGGCGTCATGGGTCTCGAGGGAGCATGGGGTCTCAAAAATGGCGGCCTTGATGTGACCGTACTGGAGACGGCGCCGGGACTTCTTCCGAGACAGCTTGATGACAACGCATCAGCAATGCTTGAAGATATCTGCAATAATGCGGGAGTGCATATAGTTACCGGAGCAAAGATCGCAAAAATCACGGAGGATGCAGTAGTCCTTGAGGACGGAACGGAATATGAGGCTCAGCTCGTGATAATGTCAACCGGAATGAGACCTTATACGAAGGTTGCTGAGGACAGCGGCATCGCGGTGGACAAGTGGGTAGTCGCAGATTCAGGCATGAGGACGAATGTGCCGGATGTATTTGCGGCAGGCGACTGCATAATCGTCAATGGCCAGCCGCAGGCATTCTGGGCACAGGCAGTTGCCACGGGAAGAGTGGCAGGAGCGAATGCTGCAGGAGATGATCTGGAATATGAGAAGCTGGGCAGCTCGCTTGTGATGGAAGTATGCGGCACATCGGTATTCGCTCTCGGCAGCAATGGCAAGGATCCTGACAGGGAGTTCAGGGCTGTCGAAAGGATCGACAGGAAAGATGGGCTGTATGAGAAGTATTATTTCGTCGATGACAGACTCGAGGGCGTCATTCTCGTCGGCGATATATCCAAAATGGGTGAGATGACTGAGAAGATCGCAGAGAAAGCAGCATACAGTGATATGTTTGACTGATCCGCACCGATATAGGACAGGCGCAAAGACTGTAAAAGAAACGATGGATGCAGCTTATGACTGCAACAGAAAACCGCAGCCCGGTGCTGCGGTTTTTCGTGTGATTACATTATTCAGCTTCTCAGCTTAGAGCTTGCACTTTGCAATATATGTTGCTCCGTCCTTAAGTCCGAGATCGCGGTCTGTGACCGGCTCAAATGACCACTTTGGAGGCTGCGGCCTTACTGCCTGCATTACAGCGTAGAAGTTGAACATTACGATGCCGTAGTTGAGGCCTACATCTGCAGGAGTTGTCTGGTCATCCGGAAGAGCGATCAGGCTGATCTGGTCATCATCAACGATGATCCTGTATGGCTGCAGGTTGAGGAAGGACTGTGCGTGCGCAACAGCTCTCAGTCCGTCAAGTACGTCACCATAAAAAGAAGTCGTGTCGATATCCTTGCCATATACATATCCGTCTGTCATCTCGTCAAGGGACTTCTTGTCAGCGAATTTAGCATTATCGTCAGGATCGCGGTAACCGAATGCCACCACGCAGGCAACTTCCTTGTCGGTATCCTCATCAAGTGCAGCCTTGACTGCTGCTGCATCGATGATGGTCTGCCAGCATGCTGCAAGTCCGAGCTCTGTCATCTTGAGCGTGAGACCCTGAGCGATGTAGCCTGCATTCTCAAGATAGTGAGGAGCCTTATCAGAATAAACTACCATGTAAGCCGGAGCCTTGATAGCATATCCATTATATCCTACAGCCTCTTTGATCTTGTCCCATACAGAACCGATATAGAATCTGAGCTCAGTTCCGATACCGTCTACAAGATCGCTCTCTTCATCATCATAATAGGCAAGCAGCTCAGTGAGCTTGTCATCTTCAACTTTCCTGTCAGCGAACATTCTGCAGGAGTGTCTGTTCTTTACGATCTGCTCATAATATTCCATGTGTCTACACCTTTACTTTCAACTGTTTAAATGTAATTTGATAACAAAATAAATTCTACCACAATGCGCAAATTATGTTCAATAATACAGTGTAAATGAAGAGGGCAAAGTGTTATAATCCATTGCGGATGCGGGCTCTGACCCCAACAGGCGTCTGCACGGAAATAATTCTCTGGGAAACAGGCCGTCAGGCCGCGTAAGCACTATCGAAAATGGACAAGAAAAAAGATAAGGTCAATAAAACCAGCGTGAAAGATCTTTCTGAACAGAAGGAGAACGCAGGCAAAGCAGGCAAATTCTTCAGAAGCCTGTTTATAGTACTTCTGTCGGCATTCTTCGGCTCGTCTGTACAGATCTTCGTTATGATACCTAACGGTATGACATCAGGAGGCTTGCCGGGTGTCGTAAGACTGATCACTCACTTCTTCCCGGAGCTGAGCTATTCACTGATATACTACGCATTCTCAATGGTGATACTCATAATCGCGTATTTCACCATGGGCAAAGCGGAGGTAGCGCGGATCATTGCTCTCGCGTTCGCATATCCTGTGATGCTGTTCATATTTGAGCACATGGATTTCGAACTGCTCGATTCGCCGGATCCGCTGCTCGCATCACTTCTCATCGGAGTATGCTACGGCCTGGCGACAGGAATAGGGTATATAGGAGGATTCTCATCCGGAGGAACGGATACCATTGCCAGGGTCCTGAAGTTCAAGCTGTTCAATCACCTGAGAGTCGGCGATATCCAGATGGCTATGGATGTTACGATCATTTTGATCTCAGCATTCGTGTTTAACACCAATGTAGCATTCTACGCAGTCATAAATGCAGTGGTTGCTGCCAAAGTCATCTCAACGGTAATGCTGGGAGTCAGCGGCAGATATGTTCAGTTCGACGTCATTTCATCAAAGCCTGAAGAGATCACAGAGTACGTACTTAATGAAGTCGACAGAGCTGTTACCTCACATGTTTCCAGAGGTGAGTATACTCACAGCGAGCGCAGGACACTGACTATTATCTGCACACCGAACGAGAGCATCAGGATCAAGAAGTTCGTCGCGGAAGTCGATCCGGACGCATTCGCGACCATAATGCCTATATCCAACGTATGGGGCAAGAGGTTCTCGGATATACGCGAGGTCGACAACATGTAACAGGCGTTTTGCATAATACTGAAATACAGGGCTGCAGACATGCAGTCCTTTTTTACTGCAAAAAATATCCCTCAGGGGGTTGACAGGAGGTGCTTGCTGTATTATTGTACTAAGTAGTTAATACAGTAATACAGATTGACATGCAACAGAAGAAAAGAAATCTGACACTATAGTTGTATAGATGTAAAACTGAAAGGGAGCAAAATGGAATGGAATTTTAAAAACGGTATCCCCATCTATACCCAGATAATCGATGAGATGACGATGCGGATCGCCAGCGGGCAGTATAAGCCGGGCGATAAACTCGAATCAGTCAGGGAACTGGCAATGGATGCGGGAGTCAACCCAAACACTATGCAGCGGGCTCTTGCCGAACTCGAGCGAAGAGGGCTGGTTTTCTCCGAACGTACAAGCGGCAGGTTTGTCACGAAGGATGAGAACATTCTGAAAGCGCTGCACGAAGAGCTGGCAGGGAAATACTTTGAGGAGCTTACGGACAAGCTTCATAAGATAGGGATGTCCGGTGAAGAGATCACAGCTGCTGTAGAGAAGTGGCTTGCGGACATCAGGTAAGGAGTGTGAGATATGGCAAGAATAGAATTACAGGGACTGACGAAGGAATTCGGCAGTATAACAGCGCTCGACAGTGTGTCGCTGCAGCTGGAAAAAGGGCAGATAGTCGGACTGCTGGGACCTAACGGATCCGGCAAGACTACACTTATCAAGATCCTGAACGGACTTCTGACTCCGACTGCGGGCAAAGCTCTGATCAACGGCATGGAGCCTGGAGTGGAGACGAAGAAGGTGGTCGCATACCTGCCTGACAGAAATGCTCTGCCGGATTACATGACAACAACTCAGCTGATGGATCTGTATAAGGACTTCTTCGCAGATTTCAACAGAGAAAAGGCTGAGACAATGATCTCTGACCTCGGAATAGACATGAAGCAGCAGATGAAGAAGATGTCCAAGGGCACCAGGGAGAAGCTGCAGCTGTGTCTGGTCATGGCCAGAGAGGCACAGGTGTATCTCCTCGATGAGCCTATCGGAGGAGTTGACCCGGCAACAAGGGACTACATACTCAGAACGATAATCACAAACTACAACGAGGATGCTGTCGTTGTGATCTCCACTCACCTTATAGCAGACATTGAATCGGTACTTGATGATGTCATCTTCCTCAAGGAGGGCAGAGTGGTGCTTCACAGACCGGCAGATGAGATCCGCGAGGAGAAGGGCGAAAGTGTAGATCAGCTGTTCAGGGAGGTATTCAGATGTTAGGCAAACTGTTAAAATATGAGATCCCGGCACTGGGACGCAAACTTGTACCTTTATACGTAGGATGGGCGGTCACTGCAGCACTGCTTGGGCTGGCGATCGGTCCGGCATCATCTAAATCTGACTTCATGGTCGTGCTGTCCGGGCTGCTGTACTCGGCAGCGGCCACCGCTGTACTCGTGATGGCAATCGTAATGATAATTCAGAGATACAGCAACAGTCTTCTCGGAGATGAGGCATACTTCAATCAGGTGCTTCCGGTAACAGCGTCTGAACATATAGCGAGTAAAGGTCTTTCTGCACTGATATGGGTGCTCCTGTCAGGCGTTGCGATGTTTGTGACCGGAATCATTATTGCGATATTCAGCGGCAGTGTAATCGAGTTCTTCAGAATGTTACCTGAACTGTGGAGCGATATCATAATGAACATAAAGGGCGTTGAGTGGGTCATCCTTCTCGAAGTTCTGATACTTTTCGCTTTCAGTATCACGAAGAGCGTACTGGCGATTTACACAGCCATCACCATAGGACACCAGGCTCAGAAACATACGACGCTTGCTTCGATCGGAGCATATATCGGAGTGCTGTTCTTTGAGACCATTATCGGTAGAGCTGCGATGAGTATTGGCTTCATAAAGAATTTCATCATGGTGTTTGATATTTATGATTTCCACTATCTCTTCCTCGGAGGACTTCTGGTGACAACAGTGCTCGGAGCAATCTACTTCTTCATCTGCAAGTACCTGATGGAAAAAAGACTCAACCTCAACTGATATCACAATTGGAATGGCTCTCACTGTCATCAGATACGAACAAAAAAACTGGCGGACCACATATCCGCCAGTTTTTGTTACTTGGGTTCTATCGGAGGAGCTCAGCCTCCGGAGATCAATGGTATCTACCTTACGGCAACGCCGTATGATACGTAGATACCATTATAATACCACTCCGCCTCCTCTTGTACATATGTAAGTACAGGATTTTTAATTGTTAACCCTCGCCCAATCGCAGGTTGATAATCTTTCCTGCGTATGTTATCATTCTCAGGGCCCGGAGAGAAACGGGCCGGATGAAAACTGCAGTTAACATCACAAGAGTATAACGGAAATATATCCGGACATCATCATGAAAGAGAAAACTTCATCGCGGGACAAAGTTCTCGCTCTTCTTGAATCGGAAAAAGGCACATACATTTCAGGCGAAGAGATCGCATCCATACTGGGCATTTCAAGGACCGCAGTCTGGAAGGCTGTCAACAACCTGAAGAAGGACGGCTACATGATCGACTCGGTCACCAACCGGGGCTACTGCCTTTCACAGGGAAGCGACATCCTGTCCGAATCCGCCCTGCGCGGATATCTGCAAGGCTGCCCTCCTCTTGAGATGGATGTTTTCGATACTGTCGATTCAACCAATACGGTTTGCCTCAAAAGGGCTTCAGACGGTGACCGCAGAACGTATGCAGCAGTTGCCGGAGGACAGACGAGAGGCCGCGG
>JAZQHU010000067.1:0-24178 GCA_045540775.1 Anaerovoracaceae bacterium
GTAAGCTCTACCGCAAGGGCGACATGGTTCCTGTAAGAAGAGAGTGGAGAGGCGCTGCTGACACCGCATACGATTTTTACAGATGGGGAAAGATGTGGCTCATGCTGCTTCTGACATTCAGCAAAGACCTCATCCCTGCTCTGAACTCGACATTCTACTACAGATGGATGATCTCGTACTTCTGCTGCGTAGGATTTATGGACAAGAACACCATGGGCCAGAAGGGCAGCGCCCTGAAGATGTCACACCTGATGACATACGATATCTTCCGTTATGTAGCTGAGAACCTCGTCTTCCTCGCTAAGGGAGATAAGAAGAACGGTAATTCTTCACAGCTGAACAAGAAAGTCGTTCTCTTCGACGAGATGACAATGGGACAGATCATGGCAGGATTCCCTGACCTCCTCGGTATCCCTTACCAGCTGATGCCGGTATTCCTGGTATCTGAGATCGACCAGCTCACATGCGTACCTTATATCGACGCAGTAGAGAGCTTTGGTCTTCCTGCTGATACCTGCCCGGTACCATCATCTGAGTGCGGAGCTCTCGTAATCGACGCTCTTCCACACATGGGTTCATGCTTCATCTCAAGCTCGATGCCTTGCGATGGATCAACAATGGCTTCTTCATACATGTCAAGAAGATTCCCGGATCTGCCGGTTTATCACCTGACATTCCCTGTAAGATACGAGGACGAAGAGACCACACGTTACGCTGTTGACGACATCAAGGGCTGCATCAAGTTCGTTGAGGAAGTCACAGGCGCTAAGTGGAGCTGGGACGCTTACTTCAAGCAGATGAAGCGCTTCAACGAGGAGACAGCATACGAGCTGCAGAAGTGGGAAGTCAACAAGACAGATTATCCGCAGATCATCGGACCATCATACGAGCTCTTCCGTAAGTGGAACTACGAGATGGACGGCGGTGCTGACCCTCGTGTTATCAAGACCTTCGAGAAAGTCAATGACATCATGATGAAGGCTTATGAGAAGCGCGAACAGGCATGGCGCAACAAGATGAGATACAGAGGAATCGTATGGTCATGCCCTGCTCACTACTATGCTAACTTCAGTAACTGGCTTGCAAACTGCTGGGGTATCGACATCCTGGTAGAGATGGAATCCCTGAACTTCACCAAGGTTCTCGAGACCGAGGATAAGGAAGAAGCTCTCATGGACCTCGCAAGACTGTATGAGCGTATGGTAATGAGAAGACACACCAACGGCGGATACCAGAACGTAGTCGACGAGATGTGGAGACAGGTCGAAGACTGGAGAGCTGAGATCATCATCATGTACCAGAACGTAGCATGCAAGAACATGGCTACACTCCAGGGTGTACTCGACGATACATGCAGAGACAGAAATGCTCACATGATCTGGATCGAGCACGACCTGATGGATCCGAGAACAGTATCCAGAAAGACCATGAGAGACAAGGTCAACGAGTACATGAGAACAGTTATGCATGCAGAGCCTGTTGACCCGACACTCCTCGATTTCGACGATGAATTAGGCATGTAGCTCGCGAATTAACGGATAATCTTGTATAAACATGGTCTAAATTTACCACTTGTTAAAAAATAGTTTACTTTGCCCGGATTAGTTAATATAATGTGGGCAACATAGTACTTTTGTTTAAAAGAAGGAGAGAAGATATTATGAAATATTATGGCGGCTGTGATGTAGGTTCAACTTATACTAAGGCAGTTATCCTCGACGAGGATGGCAAGATGGTAGCTGATACTACTATCAAGAGCAAGATCAATTCCGAGCAGTCAGCTAAGCTGGCTATGGACGAGGTACTCGGCAAGGTTGGCCTGAAGTCCTCCAAGGATCTCGCTTACCTCATCGGAACAGGTTACGGACGTAACAAGGTTCCATTCGCTGACGAGAACATCTCCGAGATTTCCTGCCACGCTATGGGCGTTCACGTAACAGACCCATCCGTAAAGGCTATCATCGATATCGGCGGACAGGACGTTAAGGGTATCGCAGTTGATACAGACGGCACAGTTAAGAACTTCGCTATGAACGATAAGTGCGCTGCTGGAACAGGCAGATTCTACGAAGCTATGGCTAGATCCTTCGAGATGACTCTCCCTGAGTTCTCCAAGCTCTCACTGACAGCTAAGAACGTAATTCCTATCACAGCACAGTGCACAGTATTCGCTGAGTCCGAAGTAATCACACTCGTTGGTGAGAACAAGCCAATGGATGAGATCGCTGCAGGAATCCAGATGGCTGTAGCTAAGAGATGCTTCGTAATGGCAAAGAAGGCAGGCGCTACAGACTCCATCACACTGACAGGTGGATGCGCTAAGAACGATGGACTTAAGGATGCTATCGAGCACGTACTCAAGCTCAAAGTCATCAACCTCAAGACTGACCCGCAGCTCATGGGAGCTCTCGGCGCTGCTGAATTCGCTCGTCAGAAGGGACAGGCAAAGTAAGTCGAAAGGAGCTGACTTATGTTTAAGAAAAAGAAAAATCCTGTACTCAGTCTCTTGAGCCTGATTCTCAAGATCATCTTCTTTGCTACAGGAGCACTCTTTGTGGTCTATTTCCTCAATCTTGACCAGAAGCTCCTCGCATGGGCTTATGCAAGAGTAAATGAGATTTTCGACCGCAAGCCGGCAGACATCAAGTTCTAGGAACCACTGACCGGCAGTCTGCATGAAGCAGACATACAAGTTCAGATGAACATAACTTACAGGCGCAGGGCATCAAAGCGGTGCCTTGCGCCGCAGTTTTTAACGAAGGGTATTTTCCGGGGATCATACGATCAGAAACGACAACAAAATGCCGGAAACGGCACTTAAACATAGATAAGGATGAAGAGGGAAAATTATGGAACTGTATAATTCGATAATCGAAAAGGTAAACGGACATCTCGGAAGTTCTGTGCCTAAGAAGTACGCATATAACCCTGACAAGACCTGGGAAGATGTCGGCGGCAACCAGCTCATCATGATGAAGGAATCCGCATATGAGCTCGGCGGCGACAACAAGCCTGCAGTCAACTATGCCTGCATTTCGTCTGATGACTACGTTACAGAGGATGAGATATGGGTATACGGAAAAGACCTCACAGAGATAAGCGGCAGCGTTTCCTTTGCCAGAATCGTGCTGGTCAAGGTCGATGCGCTCAAGGGTGAGGGCGAAGTAGACACAGAGCCTCTGTTCAGAGCCATCCAGGACATCGACTTCGTCAAGTATCACGTATATCCTAAGGGCTACATGATCAGGTCGTCCTCTGACAGCTTCCGTGAGCAGGTAAGAGTTTCGAAGGATGCTGTAAGGAAGGGAATCTCTTTTGAGCAGGTCGGAAACTCATATATCAAAGAGTATAAAAAGAACCCTAACGTTCTTGCCGTCAGGGTCATCTTCGCTACTGTTGATGATGCAGACTACGCAGAGATGAGAAAGGATGCCAAGAAGGTAAGGGATATAACCAAAACTCTTTCCAAGATCCTCGAAGGAATGGCTACAGACTGCCACAGCTGCAGCCTCAAGGAGATCTGCGACGAGGTAGAGGGACTCAAGGAACTCCACTTCGGCAAAGAGAAGAAGGAATTCAAAGGCTGATTCTGAAATAAAGAGATTTCAGGAGCTTAGCCCAGATCCCTGAGGTTAAGATTACGGATGCGGCGGAAGGTGCTGCTGTAGATAATGAGCGCAAACAGGCCCTCCAGTCCGACGGCGGCGATCCATGCTGCAAGCTGATAGGTTCTGTCGAACTGCAGGTCTGTAGGTTCAAGGATCCTGATGAAAACAGGCGACAGAAGCGAGCCGGCAAGCACTCCTGCAGCAAGGCCGATTACAGTGGTCAGCACGGACTCCCTTGCAAGATAGCCTTTGGTCTGTCTGATACTGAAGCCGTTGATCCTCATGACTGTGAGTTCTGTCTTCTTGCGGTTAAGGAATATATTGGCAAGATTGGTCAGTATCATGAATGACATAAGAATAGCGATTCCCGTGGTCACATAAACAATTATGTTGTATAGCTGGCTTACAGAATCAAGGCTTGCCCTGAAATCAGCTGCACTCTCAAACGAAACGTCCTCGCTGACAGACAGCAGGGCGTTTTTCAGTGCGTCGATATCACTGTCTGTCCTGATATAGAAGCTGCGCGGCTCATAATCACCGAATATTTTGCGGTAACCTTCAGGTGAGGTCACGATATTTCTTCCAAAATAGCAGGTATACGTACCTGTAACTGCGGCTTCATGCGAGTGGATCTCGGAGTCTAGCACGGAAATGCTGTCACCCGGCTGATATCCGTAGATTTCACTCATCCTGACAGGAACAAGAACTCCGTCTGAAGGGATGCTGACAGCTTTGCCGTCAAGCTTTACACCGTAGTAGTCAGCGAGGGTATCCGGATCACCGGCAATGACATTAAGACCGGTAACGGTAGAGCCGGTATCGAACAGAAGCGACTTATATACCGCCTCAGTGTGATCAGCACCATTACTGTCAAGAATAGCTATAAGTTCAGCACGCTGCTTATCCGTCAAGGAATCTCCCATGTCCATTCTCAGGTCGAATCTGTTGACATCATCCTGCTGATTATCAACCATGCCGGTGAAGGCCAGCTTGAATGAAATTCCGACGCCTATCAGCATGCAGCAGAAGGCAACGATGGCAGTCGAGACGATTACTCTGGCCTTGTCATCGAGGATATTTCTTAAGATGAGCTTGGAGTAAAGTGAGCCCTTTCCCGAAGATGAAGTCCTGCGTTTTCCACTTCCGCTGCGGACAGTCTGGCCCTTCATCAGCATCGATGCCGGGCTCCTGAGGATGCCGGAGCATGCTATTATGCTCGCGACAGCGCATACCAGGATCATGACTGCACTTATGAGCACAGTAGGAACGGGCTTGACGACAGTAGATGCCAGTCCGTACTGGTACAGCCTGGATGAGCTGTAGACAATAAGCACGATCTTGGAGAGGATCACACCTGTTATGATAGCGAGAATGCTTCCGATGATGCCTGCGCTGACTGCGAAGAGCAGATACTTGGAAAGCACTTCAAACTTGTGGAAGCCGAACGCCTTGACAGTACCTATCAGCTTCTTCTGTTCTTCTATTATTATCGTCAGGGTTGAGAAGCAGACCAGGGCTGTGATCAGTATGAAGAGGATACCGAACACCAGACCTGCACTGTGCATGGAATCAAGCTGCGCGGTGACATCCAGGTATCCGGCATTGGCGTTGCGGTCGAGCAGTATGCAGCTGCAGTCAATCTTTTCGACCTCCTGACGGGCCTCTTCCAGTTTTGCCTCTGCTGCTTCGCGGTTTTCAGCAAGAAGTGCACGGGCTTCTGCAAGCTTTGATTCGTATTTGTGTTTCTCTGAACGGTACTTGGCCCAGCCGGCACTGATTTCGGCCCTGGCATCGGCTTCTTTTTCCTTCAGCTGCTTCCTCCCGGCTTTCATCTCCGCCTTCTTCGCGGCCAGGGTCTTCTCTGCTGCTGCTATCTGCTTTTCTGCCTTGTCAAGGGCAGCCTGTGCGTCTTCACGTTTCTCGCTTAGATTATCATACAGATCGATCAGCTTCTTCGCCTTCTCAGTCATGTCCGGTGAGTAATGCTCATATGGAGGTTCCTCGCTTGCCAGGATGGCCATGGACTCTTCAACCAGCTGATCCATGTCAAGGGAAGCTGCAAGCTCGAAGAGCTCGGTCATGCCTGCATCATAATCCTTATCTACCTCACGTGCATATTCCTTGCCTTCGTCAGATGCGGCATATTCAGCGAACGCTCTGAGATCGTCTTCGTTGTCAATTACCTTCTGCGCTATCCTTCTTTCTGATGACAGGTAAGGGTCCTGATCTCTGGCGGCAGGATCCTCACTATAGCGCGGGTCAGAGATGACCTTGAGGTCATCATATATATCCTCAAGCATATCGAGGAAGTCGTTCTGTGACTGATTATCCGGATCAAGAAGTGCGCGGGCCTGGGCGATCTGCTTTTTCGCTGCTTTTATCTGCTTTTCATACTCAGCGATCGTTATCTTACCTTCAGCGAGCTGCTTGTTGTATTTTGCAAGCTCTGCTTCCAGCTTTCTTTCAGCAGCATTCAGCTGGCGGCGTCCGCTTGCGAGTCTTGAATCCAGCTCGCTCTGTCCGGCTTCGATCTCAGCATTTGCGGCCTCAAGCTCTGCTTCAGCCTCTTTCCACTGCCTGTCTATTTCCGCATAGGCAGCGTCCTTTACTGCTTTCTCTCTTATGCCTGATAATTCATCGGTATAATCCTTAAGGGTGGACCTAACTTCAGCAGTTTTCTCAAAGTATGCCGGACTGAATGTCTCCTCAGCAGAGAGATCGTCTGTCTTGAAGAGAATCTTGGTATATGCATCCTCCATGACAGACATGTCAAAAGAAGCAAGCGGCAACACGACGGTATTGGTCATCTTGCGGTGTACGTAATCAGGATGACTGACCAGGCCTGTGACCTTGAATTTGTGGGTCTTAAGAACCTCAGATGATCCGGTGCCCTTGAGATAGATGGTGACATCGTCACCCACAGATATCCCGCTGATCTCGGCAAAATCCTCACCGAGGGCACATTCGCCGCCTGCGGCAGGGAAAACGCCTTCTCTGAGGACAGGAACGCTGACGGAATGGGTAAGGGAAAGGAGTTTTGCGCTTCCCTTGTAGCTGTCTCCGGTTATGAAAGCATCAAATTCCATTGCGCCCTCAGCAGCCGTGACGCCCGGTATCTCAGCGGCAGCCCTGATATCTGCATCAGTTGCTCCCAGCGAAGAATAGATCTCGAAATCCTTGAGCCTGGTGTCCGCATAGTAGCCGGCAGCCTCGTGGGCTATGCCTGCCTCCATACAGCGGGTAGCAAGAAAAGCACCGACTCCGAGCATGATAACAAGACATATCGAAAGATATGAAACGATTCTTTTGCGTATATTTCTCGTTGCGTCAGTCAGCTGGGTCTTCTTCATATCAGCGGATCATTCTGTTTTTTTAATATCATCAATAGAAACTTTCTGGTCGTGTTTGATAGGGGCCCATTCCACACTCCGTCTGAAGAAGCAGGATATGAGGATCGGGACCCATGTAAGTATGAAAACAGGGAATGCGATTATACCCTGAATATTGTCTCTGACGCTGATTTCTTTGACCGGAAAATACCACGCCATAGAACTCTACGGCGTATGTGTGTTAATATAAAAGAGTCCGGAGGCGGGTTCTTCCAACACGTTAATAATAACACAAAACCGACATTTAAGGTATTCCCGGAGGGAACGATATGGATTCAGTTCACATTCAGACGTTATGGCAGATAATGGAGCAGCTGAGAGACTCAGACCAGCTGGAAAGTGCGCTTTCCGGCAGTCTTGACATACTCTGCGAAGCGACCGGAAGCCCGAAGGGCAGCATCTGGATGAAGGATGATCAGAGCGGAAGCCTGATCGCTGTTACAACGACAGGGACAGAAGACGCCACAGGCGAAAGCGCACGGAACGGGGAAGGCCTGATTGGCGAAGTTTCCGGGTCGGGCGAGACTGTGATCATGAGTGCCGGCGAGGTTCAGAACATAAAACTTGCCGGAGTCGACAGCCCTGCTGTAAGCGGCATCAACCTGATGTGCGTTCCTGTGAAGACGCCGAAGCATATCATCGGATGCCTGCTGCTCACGGGCAAGGAAACAGGCTATACCGAAGATGACAAGTCGATGTGCGAGAACTGCTGCTCGGTACTGGCACTCGATATAGATGACAAGGGATTCACCTTCAGGCCGTTCGAGGACCGCGAGCCTATAGTTGAGGTCCGCGATGTAGTCAAGGAGTTCATGAGCGGCGAGGAAATACGCCGGATCCTCAGGGGCGTCGATCTGGACATCTATCCGGGCGAGCTGGTCGTTGTCCTCGGTGAAAGCGGATGCGGCAAGAGTACTCTCCTTAATATAATCGGAGGAATGGACCGCATGACATCAGGAAAGCTGACCGTTGAAGGCAAGGATATGTCCGATCCTTCCGAGGCAGAGCTGACGGAATACCGCAGAGAATACGTCGGCTTCATATTCCAGGCATACAATCTGATGCCTAATCTGTCGGCATACGAGAACATAGAGTTCATCGGTGAGATCAGCGACAATCCTATGGACTCAGAAGAAGCGCTGGAACTGGTAGGTCTGGGCGAAAAGGCCAACAGCATGCCTGCGGCCCTCAGCGGAGGCCAGATGCAGAGGGTCTCCATCGCGAGAGCGATCGTCAAAAACCCTAAGATCATCCTGGCGGACGAGCCGACTGCTGCGCTTGACTATGACACATCCATAAAGGTTCTCAGCGTTATTGAAAAGATATCCAAAGAGAACAAAACTACCGTCCTGATGGTAACGCACAATCCTGAGATAGCGAAGATGGCAAACAGAGTCGTAAAGCTCAGAAACGGTAAGATTTCGAGCGTAAGAGTCAATCTTCATCCGCTTTCGGCGACAGATCTCGTATGGTAGCGGAAAATAAGGGATTTTGCCTGTCTGGGAGCAAAAAGTTTTTGCCCAAAACGCTTGCAATCACAAGGATGCGGTGATATACTCATCAAGCTGTCGTGATCGCAGGTGACGGATTTCTGCACCTGACGGCGTGAAAAGCAGCGGCGGCATGGAACGTTTCCTAAATAATTTACAGAAAGAGGTACCAACATGAAGGAAGGAATCCATCCTGGTTATAAGGAATGTAAAGTAACTTGCGCATGTGGGAATACATTCATGACTCTCTCCAACAAGGACGAGATGAGAGTAGACATCTGCTCGGAATGCCACCCATTCTTCACAGGCCAGCAGAAGTTTGCTAACAGAGGCGGCCGTGTAGAGAAGTTCAAGAACAAGTACAACCTGTAATCATACGGAACACAAGAGACCGGAGTGTGATGCTCCGGTTTTTTCATGAGATGAGGATTGGGTGAAATAGGCTGAAATACCAGTCCTTTTCTGATATAATAAGACGGTTTATGAGCAGGAGGCTGTAAGCCGCACGAATCAGAGAAAACCTGAGGAATGAGATGAGAGACAGAAACGGAAACAGAATGCTCGAAGAGCGATAGCGAATATGTCTGACCGGAAAGCTGCGTATGATGCGCAGCCGATTGAACTTACAGGAAGAAAAACGAAACAGGAAAGGCAGAAAAGACATGTTCGATAAACTTGATTTTATAACAGAAAAATATCAGGAGCTGAGCGAGAAGGTCGCTGACCCTGCGATCATCTCCGACCAGAAGACCTGGCAGAAATACATGAAGGAAATGGCTGAGATCGAGCCGATCGTAAAGTCATATGAGTCCTACAGAAAGATGCAGAGCGACCTTGCCGACGCACGCGAGATCATCGACATGGAAGATGATGAAGAGATGAGAGAGCTCGCCAAGGAAGAGGCTAAGGAACTCGAGGATCAGATGGAGAAGGCTCAGGAGGAGCTGAAGATCCTGCTCCTGCCTAAGGACCCTAACGATGACAAGAACGTAATCCTTGAGATCAGAGCCGGCACAGGCGGCGAAGAGGCTGCACTGTTCGGAAACGACCTTCTGAGAATGTATCTGAGATACGCTGAGCGCCGCAGATGGAAGTCCGAAATCATCGAGATCAACGACACTGGTATCGGCGGCATCAAGGAAGCCGTCGTAATGATCAAGGGTAAGGGAGCTTACTCAAGACTCAAATTCGAGTCAGGCGTACACAGAGTACAGAGAGTCCCTGAGACAGAGTCATCCGGAAGGATCCACACTTCGGCTGCAACAGTAGCAGTACTGCCTGAGGTAGATGACGTTGAGGTCGAGATCAACCCTAACGACGTCAAGGTCGATGTATACAGAGCATCCGGAAACGGCGGCCAGTGCGTAAACACCACAGACTCCGCTGTAAGAATGACACACCTTCCTACAGGTATCGTTGTAACCTGCCAGGACGAGAAGTCACAGATCCAGAACAGAGAGAAGGCCATGAGAGTACTCAAGGCAAGACTCTATGACAAGATGCTCCAGGAGCAGAACGACAAGATCTCTGCTGAGAGAAAGAGCCAGGTCGGATCAGGCGACAGATCTGAGAGAATCAGAACATACAACTTCCCGCAGGGAAGGATCACCGACCACAGGATCAATCTTACAATGTACAAGCTCGAGCAGTTCCTCGACGGCGACATTGATGAGGCGATCGACGGACTCATCGCAGCAGATCAGGCTGAAAAGATGAGAGATTTCGGCTAATAAGCTGTAATAATATTCGAAAACATATAAACATATTACAAAATGACCACTGAAAGACTGACAACAGAGCTTGGAGACATAATGAGAGCAGGAGAGATCATCCGCGAAGGCGGACTGGTCGCTTTTCCTACGGAAACAGTTTACGGGCTCGGAGCCAATGCGCTTGATGCAGAGGCGGTCAGATCAGTCTACAGGGCCAAGGGCAGACCTTCGGACAACCCGATGATAGTCCACATCGCAGACCTCAGGGGTCTGTATCCGCTTGTAAGAGGCGGAAAGGACGGAGTGCCTGAGGCAGCGCTGAAAGCAGCCGGCAGGATATGGCCGGGACCGCTTACGATGATATTCCCGAAGTCGGACCTGGTGCCTTATGCCACAACCGGCGGGCTTGAGACAGTCGCCGTAAGGATGCCTTCCAATGAGACGGCCCGAAAGCTCATTGCAGCAGCGGACAGACCGGTCGCTGCACCGAGCGCCAATCTGTCGGGCAGGCCGAGCCCTACAACGGCAGAGGATGTCCTCGAGGACATGGACGGACGGATAGAGGCCGTCATCATGGGTGAGCAGTGCGATGTCGGGATCGAGTCCACCGTGCTCGATCTGACAGGAGCTGTTCCTACGATCCTGAGGCCGGGAGTCATCACCGCAGAAGTCCTGTCGGAGGTACTTGGCTGCGAGGTCGTGTATTACCAGGCCCTGTTTGAGAAGCCTGCGGAGACAGCAGATCCTGAAGACGGGGTCGCACATACAGAGTTCAGGCCAAAATCCCCGGGGATGAAGTACAGGCACTATTCTCCGAAGGCCAGAGTCATCCTTATCGAAGGTACCGATGAGGACTTCAACAAGAAGGCCAAAGTCGCAGGAATCGCAGCTTTGAGGAGAGGTCTGAAACCGGCGGTCATTGACTACGGCGATGATGAGCGCAAAGCGGCACACAATCTTTTTGCCGATTTGAGAGAACTCGACAGACAGGGGTATGATATAATCTATATCAGAACACTGGAGGAATCCGGACTCGGATTCAGTGTAATGAACAGAATGCTGAAAAGCGCAGGCTATGATGTCGTAAAGTAGCCTGTGTTATATAAGGGAATAGAGAAGTATACGCTATTCTATGAGATTACGGAGGAAAACTATGGCAAAAGTAATGGTATTTGATCACCCTCTTATCCAGCACAAGGTCGCTATGATGAGAGACAAGAACACACCGAGCAAGGAATTCAGAGATCTCGCAAGAGAGGTCGCAATGCTGATGGCCTTCGAAGTAACAAGAGATCTTCCTACACAGGAGGTGGATATCGAGACTCCTATCTGCCCGACCAAGGTCAGAATGCTTGGCGGACTTGATGTAGCTATAGTTCCTATCCTGAGAGCAGGCCTCGGATTCGTAGACGGAATGCTCGAGATCATCCCTAACGCCAAGGTCGGACATGTCGGACTCTACAGAGACCCTGAGACCCATGAGCCGGTAGAGTACTACTGCAAGCTTCCTGAGGACATAGACAAGAGAAAGGTCATCATCGTAGACCCGATGCTCGCTACAGGCGGAAGTGCTATCGCAGCGGTTGATTTTGTAAAGAAGAGAGGCGCCAAGGACATCAGCCTCATGTTCCTGATCGCGGCACCTGAAGGCATCGAAGCTCTTACAGCAGCTCACCCTGACGTTGACATCTACATCGCAGCCAAGGATGACCACCTGAACGAGAACGCATACATCGTACCTGGCCTCGGAGACGCAGGCGACAGGATCTTCGGCACCAAGTAATCACGGCGCGTGTCCGCACACAATTCAGAATAATGCAAAACCATCCGGCCGTCTGGCCGGATTTTTTCTGCTTGAAAAAACACAACACAGCGAATATGATTATGAGCAACTGTCACAGGGGAATTATCTCCACAGCAGATGAAGAGGGGAAAGGACCGCAGAACCATATGGAAATCGCATTGATAGTATTCAGGCAGACGGTGGTCATGTTCCTGTACATGTTTGCAGGATATGTGATGTTCAGGACCGAGAAGATGACGATAAAAGGCAGCAGGGACATAGCGTCGCTGCTGGTGTGGCTGGTCATCCCTGCCGTTATAGTGAACAGCTTCTGCGTTGAGAGAACATGGGATAAGGCCGTTGAGCTGTTTCAGTGCACGCTCATAACAGTGGCGGGACTTATAATTTCCATAATCATCGCCAGACTTATATACAGGAACAAACCTGTCGAGCACTTCGGAGCAGCTTTCTCCAACGCAGGATTCATAGGGATACCTCTGGTGCAGGCGGCATTCGGGGACAAAGCCGTATTCTGGATCGTTCCGCTGGTCGCGCTCATGAACATGCTGCAGTGGTCATACGGAGTGGGACTTCTCACCGGAGAGAAGTCTGCCGTAGGTATCAGACATCTGGTGATCAATCCTATTTTCGCAGCGATCGGCATCGGCCTACTCATATTCCTTACAGATGTGAGTTCGCATCTTCCGGATGTAGTCACGACCGCGCTCGGCGGGGTCAGCGCGCTGAATGCTCCTCTTGCTATGATAGTCCTGGGTTCATATCTTGCCCAGTCGGATTTCAGGAAACTGTTCACATCTCCCGGTCTGTATAAACTATGCGCTGTCAGGCTCCTGATAATACCTGCCGCAACGCTGGCAGTATTCAGCCTGATCCCGGTCAATATTGAAATACTTCTGACCATATTCATAGCACTGAGCACCCCGATAGGAGCGAATGTCGCCGTGTATGCACAGCTGTATGACCGGGATTATCCGTATGCGTGCCAGACTGTCGCAATAACCACACTGGTATCGATAATCACTTTGCCGCTTGTACTGATGCTCGCGGACCTGGTGCTGGTGTAATACAGGAGCAGACAGCAGCGGAATTTTATATGAACAGTACGAAAAAGTCTCAGGGTCACCCGAAAAAGGGCGGCCCGTTTTTCGTTAAATAAATATTTTGTCGGACATAAGACAAAAATTCACTTGCATTTTCACTAACGCAGTAATAATATTGCGTTACACAACTATGTCTGACAAAGGACAAAGTTGGTCAATATGTCTAACTAATAAGATTTTTCCACTGAATGAGAAACGGAGGACAATAGACTATGAGAATCGGATTTGTTGGATGCGGCGCTATCGGAAGCTGCTATGCAAGCTATCTCGTATCCAAGCATGAAGTATGTGTTCTTGACACATTTGAACCAGTAATCGAAAACATCAAGAAGAACGGCATCCTCGTTGACATGGTTGCTCCTGGTCACGGCGACGGACAGACTAAAGCCGTACATCCTGCAATCGCAACAACAGATCCTAAGGAGATCGGTGTTGTAGATTTGCTCGTAGTATTCGTTCACTATAAGTTCCTGGAAGACGCAGTACGCAATGCACTCCCTATGATCGACGATCACACCATGATCCTGTGCCTGCAGAATGGTTACGGCAACTATGATGAGATCGCTAAGGTAATCCCTGAAGAGCAGATCATCATCGGAAACACAGCATTTGGTGCTACTCCTATTTCACCGGGACATGTTGCCAACACTGGTTACGGCGGAACAAACATGGGATCACCTAAGGCTCCTATGGCTAAGGTTGAAGAGGTTGCTGAGGCATTCCGCATTGCTGGTCTTGAGACAGAAGTTCATGAGAACGTTTACAATGCAATCTGGTATAAAATGGCAGCTAACGTTGCCATCAACGGTGTCAGTGCACTTCTTGAGACACCTAACGGCTTCATCGCCAAGAATAAGTATGCCAATGAGCTTGCAAAAATGCTGATCAAGGAAGCTATCACAGTTGCAAACGCTTCCGGCTGCACACTCGAGTATGAAGAAGTTCTCGAGCACGCATTCGATGTATCCCGTCAGACAGACGAAACAATCAGCTCCATGGTACAGGCTGTCAGGAACCATCGTGAGACAGAAATCATGATCATCAACGGCGCTGTTTCCAAGCTCGGTAAGGAGCACGGAATCCCTACACCATGCAATGACATGATCCTCAACCTTGTTCTTGCAAAACAGTCACTCTATCTTGGAAGATAATCACCTTTCAGATCGAACATAATATCACACTCCTTACACTACACATGGTACGGCCCTCGTGAAAAAGGGCCGTATTTTGTTGCCTGAAAGACCCCGGAAAAAGCGAAATGGTTTTCGCTTTTTGACAAAAAAATATTAAAGTATCATTTTTTTCGAAAATGGTTGCAATACGTTTCGCAAATAGATAATATTGCATTACATAATAATGTCTGACAAAGGACATAATGACAAAACAATAACATTTTCATACGATACGGACAGATCATTCACACAGTTTAAAGAACGAGGGGACGTGAGCGATATGAGGAAAATGAGAAAAGGATTTTCAGCGATACTGGCAGTGCTGATGGTGCTTGCTTTATCACTGTCCTCATGCAGCATACCGGGCAGTTCAGAGAAATCAGGTGACTCAGGCGTAGAGTATGTTATCCGCCTGGGGCACAGTGATACAGAGGACAATCTGATCAATGTGTCCCTTCTGCATTATGCGGACTGGGTCAAAGAGCAGACTGACGGAAGGGTCATCATAAGACTGTATCCGGATGAGAAGCTCGGGGACAATACGGACATGGCGCAGCAGCTTGTGACCGGAGAGCTCGATGCGATGATGATGCCGCAGGGAGTTGAAGCTACATACGCACCTAAGATCGCAACACTCGGACTTCCGTTCCTGTTCACATCATACGAACAGGCATGGGCTGTTACGGAAGACGAAGAAGTAGCCGAAGGACTCACGCAGGGCCTTGAAGACTACAACATGATCCAGCTGGCATTCTGGGAAAACGGAATGAGGCAGATCACCAACAGCGTCAGGGAAGTGAAGACTCCGGACGATGTAAAGGGTCTTAAGATAAGGATCCCGGATGATGCTATGACTGATGCCATCTTCGGAGAGCTCGGAGCATCAACAACGAAGTTCGCCTGGAGCAAGACGTACGATGCTCTCAAGCAGGGGACCTTCGACGGACAGGAGAATCCTGTTGCCAACATATACGCAAGTAAAATCAACGAAGTCAATTCATATATGACTCTTACAAATCACAAATACGAATCCAAGAATCTGGTATTCTCGCTCAGCACATGGAACAAGCTTCCTGAAGACATACAGGAAGTCCTGCTGGAGGGAGCAAAGACCTTCGGACAGGAGCACCGCAATGCGGTAGCCGCTGACGAGGAGAAGCAGATCGAAGAGCTGGAGAAGGCAGGCATGACGGTGGTAAAAGATCCGGACATCGAGGCTTTCAAGACAGCAACAAGAGAAGTTTACACCGACTTTGAACTTCAGAACGAGTGGACGGCAAATCTGGTTGCAAGGATCCGCGAGATAGCAGCCACAGTCGACTGACAGACGATTGCCGTAACCGGTCGAAGAGTGACAGAGTGATTCAGGAGGGGAATGGTTATGTTTGAGACGATACTGATGGATTTTGCCTGGGCGAGCATGCTGCTCATTATAGGCCTGTTTCTGAGAGCTAAGGTGGGCATCCTGCAGAAGATGTTCATACCGGTAGCTGTTATCGGCGGACTGGTCGGACTGCTCCTCGGCTCAGAGGTTCTCGGAAAATTCTGCCCGTACTACATACAGTGGTCGGACAACGTAAGCGGATTCGCGAATCCGCTGCTGGCGATCCTCTTCGTAACACAGTTCATAGCGCTGAAGTTCGACAGGAAGATGATCAAGAAGTGCTCACTGATATTCCTGATCTCCGCGACAGTAATCGCTGCACAGGTACTGTCGGCAATGGGAATGGGCAAGCTGTTCGGTCTGCCGGACGGAGCGGCACTCCTGCCATTCGGAGCTTTCTACGGAGCACACGGAATACCGCAGGTAATCGCCGGTATCTATGACACACTCGGATACTGGAACTACGACGAAGCATCCGCATTCGGAACGACCTATGCAACTATAGGAATGCTGTACGGCATCATAGTAGGTATCGCGATCCTGAACTACGGTATCCGTAAGGGATGGTGCGCAGCAGAGAAGTCAGGAAACCTCAGCAAGGAAGACTATACAGGAATCCTCGCAGAAGAGAACCGATTCAAGTTCATGAAGGCTTACACATCAGACATCGCCTTCGACCCGATCACACTTCATTTTGGCATCGTGATGGGGATCATGCTCGTAGCATACGGACTTCTGAAGATCCTGCACATGGTACCGCTGTTCTCAGGCTTCGCGATCTACGTACCGGCTATCCTGGTATCTCTGGTGTTCGGAGTAGTGGTCAAGAAGACCCCGGCAGCTGAATTCATAGATAATGAGTCACTTGCTCACATCGGAAATCTGGCACTTGAGTACCTGATCATCACAGCAATCGCAACCATGAAGCTGGACGTAATCATGAATAATGCAGGAGCCATCCTGTCGATATCCCTCACAGGACTCATCCTGACAACGGTCATACTCATGATACTGCCGAAACTGTGGCTCAAGGAGAACTGGCTCGAGAACGCTATGGTAATGTTCGGAGCATGGACAGGATCGACAGCTACAGGAATGATGCTTCTGAAGATATCCGATCCTGAACTGGAGACAGATGCAGGACCTAACCTGGTAGCAGCTACACCGCTGTGGCAGATAAGTACACAGAACTTCTACCTGACGATAGCGCCGATGTTCATAGTCACTGCAGCAGGTGCAAGGAACCTGGCGTTCGGAACTGCAGGAATGCTGGTTGCAGCACTGATACTCGGTTTCATCCTTGGAAGAAAATAAGAAAGACTGTTCCGGACTGAACTCCGGGGGCAGCACATAAAACAGTTTAATCTCCTTACATAATTCCCTTACTGTCATGCGCGGCGACAGCTTGGTCAAAGGGCTGATCGCTGCACAGGCACAGGGGAAAAGACGAGGTTTTGTTAAATAAATATTTCAGATTGCGATAACTGAAAAAACAATATAACATTGCACTACGTAAAAATGTCTGACAAAGGACAATCTGACACACGGTCAGAAAATAACAGTTCAAGGACATCATTACGAAGTCAGCAGCAACACACGATATCCTATTTCACCACATAAAAAAAGGAGAAACACATGAACGACATTTCTATGAAAGACCTCAAGAACAAAGCAACAGAGATGCGCATGAAGGTCGTAGACATGATCTACAAGGCACAGTCCGGTCATCCGGGCGGATCCCTGTCGGCCGCTGAGTTCGTAACAGCATGCTACTTCAAGTACATGAATGTAGATCCTGAGAACCCAAAGTGGGAAGACAGAGACAGAATGGTCCTCTCCAAGGGCCATGTATGTCCGATCCAGTATGCATGTCTCGGAACACTCGGATTCTTCCCTGAGGAAGTACTCGACACACTCCGTAAGGAAGGTTCCCCGCTTCAGGGACACCCTTCAATGATCAAGTGCCCTGGAATCGACATCTCCACAGGTTCCCTCGGACAGGGTATGGCCTGCGCAGCAGGAATGGCTCTCGGCGGAAAGATGAACAAGAAGGACTACAAGGTCTTCTGCGTACTCGGAGACGGCGAGGCACAGGAAGGAATCATCTGGGAAGGCGCTAACACAGCTAACAAGTATAAGCTCGACAACTTCATCGTATTCGTTGATGACAACGGCCTGCAGCTTGACGGACCATGCGACGAGATCATGCCTAACGGAGACCTCGGCGAGAAGTTCAAGGCATTCGGCTGGGATGTATGCTACGTCGACGGAAATGACATGGAAGAAGTCTGCAAAGCTCTTGACTGGTGCTACTCAGACGAAGCTCAGAACGGCAACCCTAAGGCTATCATCGGAAAGACCGTAAAGGGCAAGGGCGTAAGCTTCATGGAGAATCAGGTAGGATGGCACGGAGTTGCTCCTAACGATGAACAGTATGCACAGGCAATGGAAGAGCTCAAGGCTCAGCTGATATAACAGGAGGACATTAAGATGAGTGAACTGAAAAAGATCCCTACCCGTAACGGATTTGGTGACGAAATCGTAGCGGTTGGTAAAGACCATCCGGAAGTAGTCGTTCTGGACATAGATATCGGCAAGAGCTGCAAGACTCAGGACTTCAGAAAAGAGCTTCCTGATCAGTACATCAACGTAGGTATCGCTGAGCAGAACGGTGCTGCAGTAGCTGCAGGTCTCGCAACATGCGGCAAGGTTCCTTTCGTAGTAACATACGCAGCATTCGGTTCAATGAGAATCTGCGAGATGATCAGACAGGAGATCTGCTACACAAACCTCAACGTTAAGATCGCATGCTCACACGGCGGATTCACACCGGCTAACGACGGTGCATCCCACCAGGCAATCGAGGACATGGGTATCCTCAGAACTATTCCTAACATCTCGATCATGATGCCGGCTGACTACAACCAGGCACGCAAGCTGGTAAGAGCAGCTGCTGAGACTTACGGACCAATGTACCTGAGATTCACAAGAGATGCTATGGAGCAGGTTTACGGACCGGACGTAGAGTTCGAGATCGGCAAGGCATATCAGATCCAGGATGGTAAAGATGTAGCTATCATCGCTAACGGAGATACAGTATCCCTCGCTATCAAGGCCGCAAAGGAACTCGAGGCAAAGGGAATCTCCGCAAGAGTACTCGACATGCACACAATCAAGCCTCTTGATGTTGATGCAGTCAAGGCATGCGTTGAAGAGATCGGCAAGGTCATCACAGTAGAAGACCACAACATCCTCAACGGACTCGGAAGCGCTGTATGCGAAGTTGCTGCTGAGATGGGCAAGGGTATCGTCAAGAGAATCGGTATCCAGGATCAGTTCGGTGAGTCCGCTCCTTATGAGAGACTGCTCGCCAAGAACGGCATCACAGTTGAGAACATCGTTGCTACAGCTGAGGCTCTTCAGTAGAGCATAATACAGAATTCATATTTGCCACTCTCGCATAACGGCAGGGAAGCTGCGGCACAATGCTCCTTATGTGCCGCACACTCTGACCGGAGGGGCACTTAAGACAGAACTCCTTACATATCTTTCAGGCATATAAAGATCAGCGGGATGCGCAATGCATCCCGCGGGCCTGAAAAACACGAACATAAAAAAGGGTTTTAGAAATATGAAAATCAAAGGAAACATTATCGTCGGACAGTCAGGGGGACCGACGGCAGTAATCAATTCAAGTCTTGCAGGAGTTATCGAGGCAGCCAGAGACGCAGGAGTAAAGAAGATTTACGGTATGCACTGCGGAATAGAGGGGCTCCTTAAGGAAGACATCGTTGATCTCAACGACCACATCAAGACTTCGCAGGACCTCGCCCTTCTCAGAAGAACGCCTTCAGCTTTCCTCGGATCCTGCAGATACAAGCTCCCTGAGATCGAGGGGAACGAAGCAGTATACGAGAAGCTGTTCGGGATACTCGAGAAATACAACATCGAATACCTTCTCTACAACGGCGGCAATGACTCAATGGACACAGTCAAAATGCTGTCGGATTATGCATCGAGTCACAATAAGACTCAGAAATTCATGGGTATTCCGAAGACCATCGACAACGATCTGCCTATGACAGACCACTGCCCTGGATTCGGATCAGCTGCCAAGTACATCGCTGCATCGATGAAAGAGATCATCAGAGATAACGCAGTATACGGAGCAGCAAGAACCAATATCGTGATTGTAGAAATCATGGGAAGACACGCAGGCTGGCTGACAGCAGCATCGATGCTGTCCAAGGGACCTGACTGCGACGGACCGGATCTTGTCTATCTGCCTGAGGTTGCATTTGACCCTAAGGACTTCATGAAGAGGGTCAAGGAGCTCGCGAAGAAGAAACACTCTATCGTCATCGCAGTATCAGAAGGGATAAAACTTGCAGACGGAAGATTCGTATGCGAGCTTGAGGGCGAATCAGGAAAGCTTGATGCTTTCGGGCACAAGCAGCTGTCGGGTGTAGGCTCATACCTCGCATCCATGATCACTGCAGAGACAGAGTTCAAGGCACGCTCGATAGAGTTCTCAACTCTTCAGAGATGCGCATCACATCTGACATCACTTACAGATGCAGACGAGGCTTACGGAGCAGGCTATCTTGCAGCGAAGAAGGCTATGGAGGGAAGCACCGGAATGATGGTTACCATCCAGGTCACTTCAAGAAAGCCGTATATAGTCGAGTACAGCCAGTTTGACATCCATGAGATCGCCAATGTAGAGCGCAAAGTGCCGCAGAGCTGGATAATCAACGATGGTACGTATGTAAGCGATGAGTTCATCACTTACGCAAGACCGCTGATTATCGGAGAACTGCAGCCGCATTTTGCCGGAGGAGTACCGGCACATATCACACTTGAATAGTTGATTTGCCGGCTGCGGAAGACCGTCAGTCAGCCGGAATGATAAAGACAGAGAGGAACAGATATGGGACAGAAGCCATCATATCTCGCCAGCTTGAAAAAAGAATCAGTTGTACAGAGTGTAATTAACCGCCTCACTGACGGGATGAGAAGGGGAGAACTCAGGCCGGGGGACAAGATCCCGACTGAACCTGAACTCGCTGAATCCCTGGGTGTGGCAAGAAGCAGCATCAGAGAAGCGATCAAGATCCTGACTTACCTGGGGGTGCTTGAGAGCAAGCGCCATGAAGGTACGTTCGTATGCAGCGGGTTCGAGGAGAGCATGATAGACCCTATGGTCTACGGAATCATCCTCAACCAGGACTCTTTCGAAAATCTGATGGAGCTCAGAGAGATGACGGAAGCCGGACTGCTGCGACTGGCAATAAAACACCACGATGAAGAAGATGTCGCAGTACTTGAACAGAGGCTTCGTGAAATGGAAGCCACTCTCGGCGGAACCGATGAGGCGGCAGTCAAAGCATTCTTTGAGGCAGATGACAGATTTCACGACACGATCTCAGAAATGGGAAAGAATGCGATGGCCGACAAGATAAACAAGGTCGTCAGAACACTTACCTATGCCGTGAGATATGAAACTGTTTCATCGATGATAAAACAGGGCAAAGGGCGGAAGCTGTTTGAAGCTCACACCGTTTTGCTCGACGCCATAAAGCAAGGTAACGAGGAGGATCTCAGTGAAAAAGTCAGAGAGACTTATTTCGAGACCGAGCTCATGGAAAGGAGGTGCTGATTTCTACAGGGAAATGGATACTGAGGGTTTCGTAAAAGAAACCGCAAAGACTATGCAACTCATTTAAGTAAATGTGACTTAAACAAGTCAACGAATGGAGGAAACAATGAAGAAGAAATTATTAGCTCTCATGATGGCAGCTGTAATGGTATTTGCACTTGCAGCATGTGGTGGTGGTTCATCAGACAGCGGCGAAGCTGCAGACTCCAATGAATTTGCCGGCGGCCAGACTTTTGCAATCAAGATCGGCCACAGTGACACCACATCCAACCTTATCCACGTTTCTCTTGAGAACTTCAAGGCTTACGTTGAGGAGCAGTCCGGCGGCGCTGTAACAGTAGACATCTACGCAGCAGAGCAGCTCGGATCCAACGCAGAAATGGCAGAGATGATCGAGATGGGATCACTCGACGCTATGATGATGCCTCAGGGCCAGGAAGCTACACTCGCACCTAAGATCAACACACTCGGACTTCCGTTCCTCTTTGAGGATTATGAGTCAGTATACAAGGTTCTTGACAGTGAAATCGGTGATGAGCTCGTTGCTGACCTTGCTGATCACAACATGATCCAGCTCGCTTACTGGGAGAATGGTCTCCGTCAGACAACTAACTCCAAGAGACCTCTGAACGGACCGGATGACTTCAAGGGACTCAAGATCCGTACACCTGAGGATGCTATGACAATCGCAATCTTCGAGGCACTCGGCGCTTCGCCTTCACCTCTTGCATTCTCCGAGCTGTACCTCGCTCTCCAGCAGGGTACATTCGATGGTCAGGAGAACCCTGTTTCCAACATCCACGCTAACAACTTCCAGGATGTTCAGAAATACCTCGCTATGACCAACCACAAGTATGAGTGCAAGAACATGATTTTCTCCCTGACTTCATGGGAAAAGTATCCTGAAGATGTTCAGAACCTCCTGCTCGAGGCAGCTAAGAAGTTCGGTGATGAGCACAGACAGGCTATCGTAGACAGCCAGGACCAGCAGCTCAAGGAGCTCGAAGATGCTGGCATGGAAGTATCATATCCTGACATCGACGCTCTCAAGGAAGCTACAGCTTCTGTATATGATGACTTCTATGCACAGAATGACTGGGCTGAAGATCTTGTAAACCGCATCAGAGAGAAGATGGCTGAATAGCATAGTTTAAATTCTTAATACCTGAGGTAAAAGCACCTTAAAAAAAGACCTTATCTGGGCCGGGGAGCAGCAGCTTCCCCGGCCCACGGATAATCAAGAGAGGAATCACATTTATGAAGAAATTTGACAAGATCTGTGAGGTGATCAATAACATCGCATCGGCTATCACTGTAGCCATGATGATATTCCTTATCCTCCTGATTACATGGTCAGTCATCAGCCGTTTTGCTTTCAACAATCCGGTAGCATGGCAGTATGAGATCACTCTCGTATGCCTGTCCTGGATCGTTTTCATCGGCATGTCAATGACATTCCACAACGATGAACACATGAGACTGACCTTCGTATCCAACAGATTCCAGCCGAAGATGCGCGCTTACTGGCTGACAGCAATGGATATGCTCTGCTTTGTATTCCTTGTAGTAGCAGGAATCCTGTCGATCTCGATCGTAAAGAACTCCATGCAGACTATGTACCAGACTATTCCGGTCGCAAGAGGCTTCTTCTACATGCCTTTCCCGATCGGAGCATGCATGTCACTCTTCCAGATAGTCAACGTAGGCTACAAGAGGATCAAGGCTGCAGAGGCAGAAGAAGTACCTGAAGCAGCTGCTGCAGAGAACTAGGATCAGGAGGGAAATAAATTATGTTAAAAATGGTAATTCTGATCATGGGAGTATTCCTTCTCCTCATGATCATGGGTGTACCAATTGGCTTCTCGCTGGCGATATCCGCGATGGTAACAGCCTTCGTAACAGGCCAGTTTGAGCCGACAGCTATCGTACACCGAATGATAGGAAATGCATCGTCGTATACGCTTCTGGCCATCCCGTTCTTCATACTGGCGGCCAAGCTGATGAATACCGGAGGTATAACACGACGAATATTCCGGGCATGCTCGGCTGCGATCGGATGGATCCCGGGCGGGCTCGGACACGCTAACGTACTTGCTTCTATCGTATTCTCCGGAATGAGCGGATCAGCTGTTGCTGATGCCGGCGGACTTGGACAGATCGAGGTCGACGCCATGATCGATGACGGTTTTGACCCTGACTTCTCCGCTGCAGTAACATGCGCGAGCGCTACTATCGGACCTATCATCCCGCCTTCGATCCCTATGGTCGTATACGGAATGATGACAGAGGTTCCTGTAGGCATCCTCTTCGTAGGAGGCATCGTGCCTGGCCTGCTGCTGGCTCTCGCTACCAGCATCCTGGTATTTGCGATCTCCAAGAAGAGAAATTATCCTGTAAGAAAGTTCAATGGCAAGGAGCTCCTCATCGCAACAAAGGAGGCATTCTTGTCCCTGATGACACCGGTCATCATCATCGGCGGTATCTGGACCGGAGTATTCTCCCCTACAGAAGCTGCCTGCATCGCTGTAGTATATGCTTTCTTCCTGTCAGTCATCCTCTACAAGGGAATGACGCTCAAGGAGATCTATGAGGCTCTCAAGCAGTCCGTTGCTGACGGCGCAGGAATCCTCAACATCATCTGCGGAGCTGCTGCATTCTCATGGCTCGTAACCATGATGGGCATGACCAATGCTCTGTCCCACGTGCTGACAAGCCTGACAGATAACAAGTACATCATGCTGCTGATCCTGAACATCGCGTTCCTGATCATCGGTATGTTCATGGAAGCTCTTGCTGTTATGACAATTACTGTACCGTTCCTGATCCCTCTGATGGGCTCTTTCGGTATCGACCCTGTACA
>JAZQHU010000068.1:0-47219 GCA_045540775.1 Anaerovoracaceae bacterium
TGGCGAAGCCTGAGACACATCTTTCATTGCAGACTCTGTGAAACAGCGTCTGCTTTCCCCAAAAAACAACCAGCAACATTTCTGTTACTGGTTGCCATAATCTTTTGATTTTTCACTGTCCTCTTGACGGGTAGCAGTTCAGTGATGCGGGGTATTAATTTTGCCTGTATTCAGTTATTCTTCTTCGAAGTTCTCGATCCTGATATCCGAGTTCGCGTTGACATACTTGCATATAGCAACGTAGGTATCATGGGAGATGACGTGCTCTATCTTGCAGGCATCCTCCTCAGAGGTCTCGGGATCAACACCAAGTATCTCAAGAAAAGCCGTGAGGGCTTTGTGTCTCTCGTAGATCCTGGTAGCGATTTTGCGTCCCGGAGGGGCGAGCGTGATAGGACCGTTCGACTCCATATTGATGTAACCGCTCTCCTTGAGTCTCTTGACAGCATATGAAACACTCGGCTTGGTGACTCCGAGATGCTTTGCAATGTCTATGGAGCGGATATAACCGTACTTCTCCTCGAGGATCAGCATGGTTTCGAGATAATCTTCTGCTGACTGCTGTATCTTCATAGCTATCTCCTTTTATTTACCCATTAACATTATCATACGATAATTGTTTTAGCAAGGAAACAATTGGTCGATAACGCCTTCGTGCTATAAAAGTTAACAATTGTTAGCCGTGAAAACGCTGAGCATTACCGATAATGCAGGCCAGGTACATCCGTATACTAAACTATCACCTGAGCTTGCAAGTCCGAGAAGAGCTGTGCTAAACTTCATATGTATATGTAGTGTGCGTTCGCAATGCTGAGCGCACATATATTGTAAAGAAGAGAGGAGAATATAGTTATGGCAAAATGGGTTTGCAGCGTATGCGGATACGTACATGAAGGCGATACACCACCGGAAAGATGTCCACAGTGCAAAGTTCCTGCAGAGAAGTTCGTTAAGCAGGATGAAGATGCAGAGATGACATGGGCATCCGAGCACGTAGTAGGCGTTGCTCAGGGAGTTGATCCTGAGATCTTTGAGTTCCTGAAGGCTGAGTTCATGGGCGAGTGCTCCGAGGTAGGAATGTATCTCGCTATGTCCAGAGTCGCTTTCAGAGAAGGATATCCTGAGATCGGCGAGTACTGGAGAAGAGCAGCTTTCGAAGAGGCAGATCATGCTTCCAGATATGCTGAGATGGTAGGCGAAGTCGTTTCAGACAGCACCAAGAAGAACCTCGAGATGAGAGTAGCTGCTGAGAACGGCGCATGCAAGAATAAGACAGCTATGGCTAAGAAGGCTAAGGAGCTCGGACTCGATGCTATCCATGACAGCGTTCACGAGATGGCAAGAGACGAGGCAAGACACGGACAGGCATTTGCAGGACTACTGAAGAGATACTTCGGTTAAAGACAACAGCAAACCATTCGGTAAAGGAGGTAGTCCTGATGGAAGACAACAATCTGGATAACGAGAAAAAGATCCTGAATGCAGATGAACTGGATGATATCAGCGGCGGAGCCGGGGCCAAGTTTGGCAATTGCCCGAAATGCGGCGCTGAATTGAGAGTAAGAAGCATCGAATACGCTCGGATATCATCTACTGCAACAATACCTATTTACCATAAGACCTGCCCGAACTGCGGCTACGAGAATTGATTGGCAACCAGGAGAATGGACAGACTGAATGACAACAGGAACATCGATATCATAGGCGTTCAGATCGACTTCGGCGCATCCGAGAAGGGCGTTGCCATGGGACCGCTGGCCATAAGGTATGCAGGCATCAAGCCAAGCCTCAGGGCCATGGGCTACAGCATCCATGACAAGGGCGACATCATTCCGCCTGAGGACGGGATGAGTCTCCGCAACATGATCAGGTTCGAACAGGTCAATGCTACCAACAAGCAGCTGTACGACGAGGTCACGGATACACTTGAGAGCGGACGTATCCCGCTCGTCCTCGGCGGCGATCACAGTGTCGCTGCAGGCAGCGTCTCGGCAGTTGCGAGACACTATGCAGATCAGGGCGAGATAGGTATCATATGGATCGATGCCCACGGAGACTGGAACAGCGATAAGTCCACTATCAGCGGCAACATGCACGGGATGCCTTATTCCGCTGTATGCGGATGGGGACCTGACAGCATGGTCGATTTCGGACAGGAGCCGCACTTCGTGCCTACAGCTCACTGCGTTCAGGTCGCCGGTCATGACTTCGACAGAGCGGAAGCAGCCCGCATGAAGGAAGCAGGCATGAATGTCTTCCCGATGCACGAGATAGACAAGCGCGGCATGAATGAGGTCATGAAGGATGCTATACAGATAGCAGGAGAGGGTACGATCGGCATACATCTCAGTTTTGATGTAGATGCAATCACACCTGAGTATGCTCCGGGAACAGGAACTCCGGTCCCGTTCGGCATCACTGCAAGGGAAGCCTTCCTTGCTGTTGAGATGATAGCTGCATCCGGCAAGCTGATCAGCATGGATCTTGTTGAGGTCAACCCTATACTAGACGAGAGAAACAAGACGGGCATCCTGGCATCTGAACTCATCCAGCTGGCATTCGGTAAACAGAATTACTGATAATTTTCTGTCACATTCAAAAAAGAACAAGCAAGTGCAATCGCATATGCAGATCACTCAGGAGGACTGCTGTGACGATAATAATGCAGATGACAACGGTTACTGCTGTAATAAACCGGCGGTACCGTTGTTTTTCTGTGCGGTTCAGGGCGGGGAGGAGAATATCTGACAGGCAAAAATACAATAATTATATTATCGTATTTTTGAATCGAGGCAGTTTTTACCCTCATAAACGTTGTGTTCAAAAATGAATACTTCAAAAAAGCGTTACCACATATTGACACATTTTGAGGTCGCGACTACAATATGTAGTGTTCGGAGCGGAATGCAGACGCTTGATGTACGTCTTTTGTGACTCCGGACAAAAGAACCAGATGAAAATATAACGTTTCGTATAGCAAAGAAACAAAGAACGAAAAAAGAACGAAGAAGAGAAGGAAGAACAGATTATGAACACTATCATCAAACGTGACGGGAAAGAAGTAAAATTCGACGAGTCCAAGATCTTTAACGCCATATATGCAGCCAACAAGGCTGTTGACGGCGAGAAGATGACAAGCATCGATTTTACCTACCTGACCAAGAAGGTTGTTGAACAGCTGGAAGGAGAGACCTGCACAGTTGAGCAGGTACAGGATATAGTAGAGCAGATGCTCATAAAGTATGACTATGAGAAGACCGCAAAGGCTTACATACTCTATCGTGCTGAGCATGCCAAGATCAGAGAGGCTGAGTCCGATCTGATGAACATCTATAACGAGCTCACATATTCATATTCGAAAGACGCAGACATCAAGAGAGAGAATGCCAACATCGACGGTGATACCTCGATGGGAACCATGCTCAAGTACGGTTCTGAAGGCGCTAAATATTTCGTAGATAATTATGTTCTTCCTAAAGATATAGCCAAAGCACACATCAACGGTGACATCCACATCCATGACAAGGATTTCTACATGCTCACCGAGACATGCTGCCAGATCGACCTGATCAAGCTGTTCAAGGACGGCTTCTGCACAGGTCACGGATATCTGAGAGAGCCTCAGTCGATCATGAGCTATGCTTCACTCGCATGTATCGCTATCCAGGCCAACCAGAACGAGATGCACGGCGGACAGTCAGTTCCTAACTTTGACTATTCGATGGCTCCGGGCGTTGCAAGAACATACATCAAGGAGTACTTCTCCGCACTGACTGAGATCATCGCTGCCAAGCTCGACGTTCCTTACGCAAGCGCAAAGGGCATCTGCGAGAAGATCAAGGCAGAGGCACCGGCTCCGACTATCAGCAACACAAGGACATACGGAGACAAGCTCGGAAAGTGGTATGACCAGGCTGACAACAAGTTCGGCATCGACAAGGATGTCCTGATCCACTGCAATGAGCAGGCAGGCGAGGCTGCATGGGCAAGGACCGACAAGATGACCTACCAGGCAATGGAGGCTCTTATCCACAACCTCAATACAATGAATTCAAGAGCAGGAGCACAGGTTCCGTTCAGTTCAGTCAACTTCGGAACAGATACATCCCCTGAAGGACGTATGGTCATCAAGAACTTCCTGCTTGCAACCGAGGCAGGCCTCGGAAACGGCGAGACTCCGATCTTCCCTGTATCGATCTTCAAGGTCAAGGAAGGCATCAACTTCAACGAGGGAGATCCTAACTATGATCTCTTCAAGCTGGCTGTAAGATGCAGTGCCAAGAGGCTGTTCCCTAACTTCAGCTTCCTTGATGCACCTTTCAACAAGAAGTTCTACAGAGAAGGCGACTACAATACAGAAGTAGCTTACATGGGCTGCCGTACAAGAGTAATGGCCAACAGCCATGACCCAAGCAAGGCTGTAGTGTGCGGAAGAGGAAACCTCTCGTTCACATCGATCAACCTGCCTAGAATCGGAATCGAATCGAACAGAGACTTTGACGTTTTCTACAAGAAACTCGACAACATGCTTGATCTGGTATCGAGACAGCTCCTGCACAGATTCAGGATTCAGTGCAGCAAGAAGGGCCGCAACTATCCGTTCCTGATGGGACAGGGCATCTGGATCGATTCAGACAGCCTCGGACCTGATGACAGCGTAGAGGAAGTCCTCAAGCACGGAACTCTTTCGATCGGATTCATCGGACTCGCTGAGACAATGAAGGCTCTTACAGGCAAGCATCACGGCGAAGATGAGGAATCAAGAAAGAAAGCTTTCGAGATCATCAAGCACATGAGAGAGTTCTGCGACAAGAAGAGCGTTGAGACCGGCCTCAACTTCACACTCCTGGCTACACCGGCTGAGGGACTGTCGGGAAGATTCGTCAAGATCGACAGAGAGAAGTACGGCAAGATCGAAGGCGTTACAGACAGAGCTTACTACACGAACTCATTCCATGTTCCTGTATACTATCCGATCGGCGCATTCGAGAAGCTCGATATCGAGGCTCCGTATCATGACCTCACAAATGCAGGACACATCAGCTACGTAGAGCTCGACGGCGATACAGCCAAGAACCCTGAAGCTTTCGAGGCTGTTATCAGACACATGCAGAAAGTCGGCGTAGGCTACGGTTCAGTCAACCACCCTGTTGACAGAGACCCTGTATGCGGATACACAGGTGTGATCGACGATGTATGCCCGAGATGCGGCAGAAGAGAAGGCGAGCCTGTGACCATCGAGAGACTCAACGAGCTCAGGATGAAATTCCCTAGCGTTCCTGTACCTTGCGACTGCATCCACTAATTGGCAGCCGGCACAAGATACAGTACCGCTTAGCAAAAAATACAACAACATACACAGAATGCACTTCATATAGTATCGGCAAAGGTTTATAATGGAGAGGTGGAATTAAACGGAGGTAGAGAGATGAACAATAAGGTCGTTAAGAACGTAAACGGACAGGTTGGCGAAGGCGTAGGATTCGAGAGAATCAGAAGAATCACAGGATATCTCGTAGGAACACTCGACAGATTCAATAACGGCAAGAGAGCTGAAGTAGAAGACAGAGTTAAGCACGGCCTGAGATAATAGACCGAAGAATGTTTACCGGTGTGGGCAGGGCAGTTCCTGCCCGCACTTTTTTTAGAAGCAGATAACAGACAGGAAAGATGGCATCTGCAGGAGCATAAAACTGATATGGAAGATAAGAGCAGACCTGAAGATAACGGAAAAGATAAAAGCGGGAAGACCCTGAGAGTGTGCGGTGTCGAGCCGGAGTCCATAGTGGATGGACCGGGCTTCAGATACGTGCTGTTCGTGCAGGGATGCCCGCATCACTGCCATGGATGCCACAATCCTGAATCGTGGGATCCGAAGGCCGGATTTGATATGACGACAGGCGAAGTCTTTGCGGAAATCCGGGAGAACCCTCATCTGAGAGGAGTTACCTTCTCGGGAGGAGAACCATTTGAGCAGGTGCCGGCTTTGCTCGAACTGGCTAAAATGTGCAGAGAGGCAGGGCTGTCTCTTATGAGCTACAGCGGATACACGCTGGATGAGCTTGAAGCAAGGCATGACCCGGATACCGACGAGCTGCTCGGAATGCTGGATGTGCTTGTTGACGGAAGGTATGATGAAAAGCTGCGCAATCTGACGCTCATATACTGCGGATCAGAGAACCAGCGTGTAATAGACATGAGGAAGACCCGTAAGGCAAGGGCAGAAGGCGACCACGGTATTGTCATTCCGTATAAGTCATCATTCGATGTGGATATAGAGATATGAAACTGGAACTTGTCGCGACTGCGACTTTCGGCCTTGAAGCGGTGGTGCGCCGCGAGATAGAGGCCCTGGGCTACAAGATAATAAAGACCGAGGACGGCCGCGTCACTTATCTCGGCGATGAGAGGGCCATTGCAAGGTCTAACCTGTGGCTGAGATCAGCTGACAGGGTATATGTCCGCATGGGCGAATTCACCGCGGAGAGTTTTGAAGAGCTGTTCCAGCAGACCAAGGCGCTTCCGTGGGAGGACATCATTCCGGCGGACGGAAAGTTCCCTGTGGTCGGGACGAGTGTAAAGTCTGCTTTACATAGTGTCCCTGCGTGTCAGAGCATCGTAAACAAGGCTGTCGCTGCAAGACTGGGCGAATTCTACTGTATGGAGAGACTGCCTGAGACGGGGGCCGTGTACAGGATAAGGTTCGCTGCAAACAAGGACAGATTCCTCGTGATGCTGGATACCAGCGGGGATGGTCTTCACAAGAGAGGATACAGGGTGCAGGATGTTGCGGCTCCTATGAAGGAGACTCTGGCAGCAGCTCTGGTGCAGCTCAGCTTCTACAACAGGGACAGGATACTCGTCGACACATGCTGCGGATCGGGGACCATACTTCTCGAAGCTGCGATGATAGCACGCAATATAGCGCCCGGCCTGAGCCGGAATTTTGCCTCTGAGGAATGGGATATCGTATCAAAGGATATCTGGAAGGATGAGAAGAAAAAAGCCTACGAAGCGGCAGATTTCGACTCTGAACTCAACATCACCGGTATGGACATTGACAGGCGTGCTGTGAAGGCTGCGAAGGAGAATGCGGAAGAGGCAGGTCTGGCGGACGATATGGACATTGTCTGCATGGACATGACTAAGTGGGAGCCCGGTGCAGGTATCCCGAAGGGTGCTTCTGCGGATGATCACGGTGTCGTGATATCCAATCTCCCTTATGGTGTAAGGATCGGGGACAGCAAGGCCAATCAGAAGATATATGAGCACTTCGGAAGGCTGATGAAGGAATACCCGAACTGGTCTTTCTTCCTGATAACCTCGGACAAGGCTCTTGAGAAGGAGATAGAGAAGATCACCGGCAGGAAGGCTGACAGGAGGCGCAAGCTGTACAACGGCATGATAGAGACGCAGTTCTATCAGTATCACGGTGCGAGACCTGCAAAGAAGACGGGCAGTGGAATCGATGATGTGCTATAATTTCCCAGAGATGATTGTAAGAAGATGCCTCCTGTAAGAGGCTGGGTGGATCATATGACGAAGAAAGATTTCTATTATCCGTCAGCTGACGGTAAGACACAGATACATGCCATAAGATGGGATCCGGATGGAGAGCCTGTTGCCATAGTACAGATCATCCACGGAATGATAGAATTCATCGACAGATATGATGAATTTGCCACATATCTTGCAGACCACGGATTCCTTGTAACAGGCGAGGACCATCTCGGACACGGAGAATCCGTTATATCTGACAAGTTCCATGGCTACTTCGGCGAGAAGGGCAATGAATGGGTCATCGCAGATATACATCATCTCAGGCAGATGATGCAGGAAGAGTTCCCTGACAAGAAGTATCTGATGCTCGGTCACAGCATGGGATCATTCCTCGTCCGCCAGTACATAACTGAGAAGGATGCGGAATACGCCAGAGGCCTCAGCGGCGTGGTCGTCATGGGAACAGGCTGGACACCTAATGCAGTATCCGGAATAGCCAAGACTCTGGCCAAGCTCCTGGGTACTGACAAGGTGGGAAAAACGGCCGAGACGATAGACAAGATGGCATTCGGAGCATATCTCAAGAAGATAGACAATCCGAGGACCGTTTCAGACTGGCTCACCAAGGATACTGAGATAGTAGACCAGTACAGGGCCAATCCGTGGAACACCTTCCACTTCACGCCTAATGCGTACTATCACATGTTTGCCGGAATGCAGAAGGCGCATGACATCAATCGCATGAAGAAACTGCCTGCAGGACTTCCGATACTTTTCACATCCGGAGCAGAGGATCCGGTCGGAAACTGGGGCGAAGGCGTAAGAAAGGCGTTCATGGTATATACCGAGAACACCGAATGCAAGGTGGATATAAGACTGTACGATGATGACAGACATGAGATCCTGAACGAGACGGACAGAGCCAATGTGTTCGCAGATCTGCTCGCATTCTTCCGGCACTGCCTCGGAGACTATCAGGAGACGTTCGGGGTCGTACCTATGGATTCCGTATACGAATCATAAGAAGCTGCTTCAATAATTCACTATGCCGGGAGGCACTGAAGACATGACATATTCAGTAAATATAGTAATAAGAATAGCGATAGCCATAATACTTGCCGTTTTCTTCGGAAGCGGCAGTGTTGTGGCTTTTAATAATATCAGCGCAAAATGGTTCGAGGACTACGATGAGAACGACCCTGCTAAGGAGATAACAGGTACGCCTAGGAAGATCCTGCCGCCGAAACTCGTGAAAGCGGACAATGCAGGAAGACAGAGACTCCCAAGCACGCCGTGGAAGTACGCATTCACAGGATATTTCGGCATATGCGGGATATATCTGGCTGTAAGAGGCGGAGGTATCGCCTTTGAGATAGCGGTCATGTGCGTGCTGTTTATTGTCCTTGAGATTGCGATAGCCGATCAGCTGTACAGGGTGGTGCCTGACCAGTTCAGCATAGCGCTTGCCGTGTCATCGATCGCCTTCATCACATACCACGAGGAATGGTGGGAGCCTTTTGCCGGAGCGGGGCTTGGCCTTGCGATATCCCTTGTGATACTCGGCATCGGGATGCTGCTGTTCAGGTCGGGCTCGATAGGCGGCGCAGATATCAAATTCTTTACCTGCTTCGGCCTTATAGCGGGAAGGCAGGGAATAGTGATAATATACATACTGACGACGATTCTTTTCGCTGTTCAGTCAGTAATAAGGATAGCGGCGGGCAGAGGAACAATAAAGGACAGCGCACCGATGATGCCGGCTGCATGTGCGGCTGTAACGGTGTACTTCATGTTCCTGTGGAATATAGAGGAATTGATATTCAGGCTGTAGACAAAATGGGCAAGAATGTACTGATAAAAATCGAATATGACGGAACGAACTTCTCCGGATGGCAGAAGCAGCCTAAGGCGAGAACTGTGCAGGGCGAGATAGAACATGTCCTAAAGTATATCGCCATGGAGGATGTCAATATCCACGGAACGAGCCGCACGGACGCAGGAGTGCACGCCCTCGGGCAGTGCGCGAGTTTTGACTGGAACTGCAACATGCCTGTTGAAAAGCTGCCTGAGGTAATGAACCGGAGATTCGGGGCCGGCGGGACCGGAAGGTCGGGCGCTCCGGGGGATATACGCATCCTGTCTGCAGAGGTGATGGATGATGACTTCCATGCAAGGTATTCATGCAGAGGCAAGACATACAGATACCTCATAGACAGGACAGGCGACATATTCAGGCGGAACTTCGCTTTCCAGTATCCTGATGCGGACAAGCTTGATATAGATGAGATGAGAAGGGCTGCTTCACACATAGTCGGAACGCACGACTTCAAGTGCTTTGAGACAGCCGGCGGGACACCGAGAGAGACAACAGTAAGGACTGTGTCTTCTCTGGAGATCGCAGAAGACAGTGAGACCATAACCATAGAGATCACCGGAGACGGATTTCTGTACAACATGGTAAGGATCATCGTCGGGACGCTCGTGGAAGTGGGCATAGGAAAGAAGGCTGCAGATGACCTGCCTGCGATCATAGAGAGCCGCAGCAGAGGCAATGCAGGATTCACCGCACCACCACAGGGTTTATATCTTAAGGAGATATATTTCCCTGGATAAATATAAATCGTTATATACAGGCCACAGAACAGTTCTGCGGCCATAATTAAGGAGACAGATTTGTACAAGGTAAGTATCGACAGATTTGAGGGACCTTTCGACCTGCTCGTATACCTCCTGGAGAATGCCAGGATGGACATATATGACATCAAGGTCTCGGAAATAACAGAGCAGTACATCAGCTATCTCAAGGAGATGGAGGATCTTAATATTGAGGTGGACACTGAGTTCATCGTGCTCGCTGCTGTGCTCATCAGACTGAAGTCTCACATGCTGCTGCCTAGGGTCACAGAGACGGGCGAGATCATGATCGAAGAGGATCCGAGAGAAGAGCTGAAGGGAAGACTGCTCGAGTATGTGCGGACGAAAAAGCTCGCGGAGATGCTCGCGGAGCGTGAAGAGTACTTCATGGCTGTTCACGAAAAGCCGGCGGAGGACATGTCGGTATATACGGAGAATCCGGACGAGATCCTTTCCGTATCTGACGAGCAGATGGTGAACGCCTTCATAATGTTCCTGACCCGCAAGAAGAAGGTCGAGGAGGTCTCGGCAAGATACCAGAGGGTAAGGCGCCGCAAGGAGACCATCGAGGCAAGGATAGAATACATGACCGACAGGCTTGAGCGTAAGTTCAGAGAGGGCAAGGGAAGGGTATCGTTTACCGAGCTTCTGCCTGAAAAGGCCGACCGGTTCGATATAACTCTCTCGTTCATGTCGCTGCTCTCAATGATCAGGAATCAGGGATATGACGCAGAGCAGAAGGAGAACTTCGGAGAGATAACCGTTAAGAGAAAATTCGATGCGGCCGGAAAGGAGCAGATGGATGTATAGCAGAAAGACGATGAAATCAGCGCTTGAGACGATGATGTTCATGTGGGGGGAGCCTCTTGATGTAAAAGACGCTGCGGCTGTCCTCGAAGAAGATAAAAGCGTTGTAAGGGAACTCTTCAGAGAGCTCCAGAATGAATATGAGCAGGAAGGACGTGGCATCAGGATCCGTGAGTCCGGTGACGCATTCGGCTATGTCACTCATGTGGAGAACGACATATTCGTCAAAAAGCTGTGTACACCTGTCAGGGTCAAGAGACTGTCGCAGGCAGCGCTTGAAGTTCTGGCCATCATCGCCTACAGACAGCCTGTAACACGCTCTGAGATCGATTCTATAAGAGGCATCAAGAGTGAAAGGGTCATCGACGGACTCATCGACAAGGGGCTCGTTGAGGTAAGCGGCAGATCAGAGGGCATCGGACGTCCTCTCATATATGTGACGACACGCGAGTTTCTCAAGAAATTCGGTTTTGCATCACTTAAGGATCTGCCTGAGGTGCCTGAATACGAAGAACTCAGAAGGACGCCTGAGGAAGAGGCCGGATACGGACAGATGATGATCGACTTTGAAGGACAGGAAGAAAACAATGAGAATTAACCAGTATATAGCATCGGCAGGCATCACCAGCAGACGCAAGGCCGATGAGATGATAGAAGAGGGCAGAGTAAAGATCAACGGCGCGGTGCTCCTCAATCCCGGCTACCATGTGCAGGAAGGCGATGTGGTCGAAGTGGACGGGGCCAGGATTCAGCCTGAGCAGAAGAAGGTCTACTATCTTCTGAACAAGCCTGCGGGATATGTGACTTCGACAGCAGACAAGGAAGGCCGCCCGGTCGTGACAGACCTGGTGCCTGACAGCGTCAGGGTATTCCCTGTAGGCCGTCTCGACTACAACACTACAGGTCTCCTCATCCTTACCAATGACGGGGACCTTTCCAACAAGCTGATGCATCCGTCGCACGGCTTTGACAAGAAATACCTCGTCAGAGCCAACGGCATCGTGACGCTCGCTGAGGCAAAACGCCTTGAAGAGGGCGTGGACATCGGAGGGTTCGTAACATCGCCTGCGGAAGTCCATCTCATAAAGCATGACCGCAATTCAACGATCGCTGAGATCACTATCCATGAGGGAAAGAACCGCCAGGTCCGCCGCATGTTCAAGGCGATAGGACACCCGGTGCTTGAGCTTAGCAGGATCGGACTCGGCAACCTCACGATAGGCAAGCTTGCACAGGGGCAGTGCCGCAAGCTGAGCCCTGCGGAAGTGGAATACCTCAAGAGAGTATAAGCAATAACAGTAACAACGGAGAGCGTGCAATGGGACTCAGTCTTGTCGAAGGAAGACTTTCAGACAGATACAATCATTTTGCAGAATATGAATTCGAATCCTGTCAGGCCACAGATACGAGGCTGATGGGCGTTGTTGCCATGAAGATAGCCTGGCGCGGCAGGGACAAGGCGCGCGCAAGGTATTTTCAGGTAATCCATCTTGACTACTCGGAGTACGGCATAGATGAGTACCTTGAGTTTGAATGCATCCCGGGAACGGATACATACAAGGACAACAAGGAGGACATGAACTACTACTGGCAGCACTTCACAGGAGTGATGGGCGGCAAAGTCGTCAGCATTCCTGCGGAGACCATGATGAAGCTCATAGAGATGGCGCTGCCGCTTGCTTCCGAAAACATCGACCGTGAGTATGACGATGATGAGAACAGGGAGTTCAGGGCGTATGCAGTCATGAGGCTCGGACTCATGAAGAAAGAACTTGAGAGGCATGGATACAGTGCTGACGGCTGCGGTACGGAGGCTGCCATGAGGGCGGTCACACCGCAGAAGCTGGCTGCCTGTGAGACGATCAATTACTTCATCATGAGACTTGTTGACAGGGACTTCGATGCAGCGGCTATGCTGTCATATATAGACCGCAGCGAACTCGAGAAGAGCGAACTTGCCGAAGCGGGGATACAGACGCTTGTAAGAAGCAGGATAAAGAAGAGCAATCAGGAGAAGGACGTACCGGCAGACGGAAAGTCCTTCCCGTACAGGTGCAGGATCACTACTCTCGGAAGAGACGGATACTATCATGCCACATTCGTCATATATCTGAGCAAAGACTACAGGTCGAAGGATCCTTTCGTCACACAGCTTGACATAGGATCAGTGGTCAGACTGTCTGAGTATGAATCAGCGATCCAGGTGGCGAGGAGAGAGTACATCACGGTGTTCGAGTGTCCGGACAATATTCTGAACGGTTTCGACGGCAGGAATATCGCACCGCTTATCTCGGCTGATCAGTCAATAGTGCCTAATGGCTGGCTGTACACCATTTACAATAAGGACAACTCGCATGTCAATAAGAGTGACTACAGGCTCGGAGATGATGTGTACGGATATGCGCTTCTGTCCATAGGAGGGGAGTTCGTACTCATGAGTAATGAGATGACAAGGATAAGCATGCTGGACAATGCTACAGCCATGTCATTCTATGCTCCGTACCTGAAGCTCAGCGGCAGATTCATGATCGAAACACCGATCTTTCACACCCTCTGTCATACGCACGGGGCATACTTTGCAGACCTCATTGAGCAGAAACCTGATAACTGATGATTTTGTCAGATCGCTCAAGAAATGGCTCCGGATATATTCAAAAAAACAAGATACTTAACATAAAAAAATTATCAGGAAGGTTTTGTTCGTTTTTTTGAAGAGGATTTTTCAACACGACGCAAAGTGCTGAAAATCGCTAAGGTGCAGAGCTTTTCCACATGGTTTATAAAAATCGTATACATTTTTATCCACTTATTCATGTGGAAAACTTCAGGCTCTGAAACGTTGAAATTTCAACGTTGAAAGCATTTTTATCCATATGTCAACAGGATTTATCCACAATTTTTAAGAAGATGAAAAGACGGATTTTGTTCGATTTTGTGAAACGTTTTTAAAAATCCGTGAAACACGCAGAAAGAAGGCATTTTGAGACAATGAGCAGAATTTACAGAACAGATCAGTACGCTGTTACATGTGTTACAAAAGTAGCAGAAGTACAAGAAAAGAACGGACTGGACATCATTTCCTGTGAGGATTCGGTCTTCTATCCGGAAGGCGGCGGACAGCCGAGTGACACCGGAACGGCGGCTCTGGGAGACAGACTGTTTGAAGTCACATCCGCTCATGACAAGAGCCTCGAAGGACCTGTGTGGCACTATACGGACGCCCCGGCAGGAACCTTCCATGAAGGTGATGAAGTGACTCTGACCATAGACTGGGATGCCAGATTCATAAACATGCAGCGTCACCTCGGCGAGCATATGCTGAGCGGAGCATTCCATACTCTCTTCGGCGGTGTGAACAAGGGATTCCATATGGGTGAGGATTATATCACCATCGATATAGACCTTGATGGCAGAATGCTTACAGAAGATGAACTTGACCTGGCACAGAATATGGTAAACAGCGCTGTATGGGCTGATCTGCCGGTAACAGTGACATGGTTCGATGATTACGAGTCATCTCTGGCTCTTCCTGTAAGAAAGCAGGTACCGCATGACGGCAGGGTTTCCGTTGTTACAGTAGGCGACCCTGAAGATCCGTTCGACTGCATCGCCTGCTGCGGGACACATCCGTCTTCCACCGGACAGGTCGGACTGGTTTCACTGTATAAATGTGAGCCTAACAAGGGCATGAACAGAGTGTTCTTCGACTGCGGGAAGAGAGCCTTCGACAAGCTTGCCGGGGATTTCACCATTCTCACAGGAGTTTCAAAGAGATACTCCTGCAGCCCTGAAGATCTTCCGTCAAGACTCGACAGCGAGGCAGAGAGCATAAGCGCTCTCAAGGGAAGAGTGTCGTCTTTCGCATCCTATGTATCTGAGAAGGAGAAAGAGGATATCCTCAGGAAAATAGAAGCTGAGGGATGCAGGTCCTTCACTTATTCGACCAGCCTTCTTACTGCGGATGAGCTTCTCAAGCTCGGCTTTGCGGTAATAAAGGAAGCTGACGGGATCCTGCTCATCCTCATGCAGCCTGAAGCTAAGACCTGTCTGCTGCTGTCATCAGGAGAGGTGAAATGCGGACAGTTTGTTAAAGATAATGCCAGAACGTTCAACGGGCGCGGAGGCGGAAGAGACGACAATGCGCGCGCACTCTTCACAGACGTAAAGGACATGAAGGCCTTTGCCATGGCGGCGGCTGAAGTGGTAAAATAGCATCAGAAAAAGGCAGTGGAGAGCGGAAGAGCGCACTGCAGCGGGAGGAGATAAACATGCTGGACCATAAGGTTATCATAACTATAGACAGAGAATTCGGAAGCGGCGGACACGAGGTGGGAAGAAGACTTGCTGAGAGACTCGGAGTTCCTTTCTACGATGATGAGATCATAACAAGAGCTGCTGCGAACACCGGATACCATGAGGAATACATCAAGGCCAATGACGAGAAGGCACCTGACTACACGGTATCCTCACTTTTCACGGGCATCGATACATTCCAGCCTTCGCCATTCTCCAGGATCCAGGAGGAGGAATTCAGGATCATCAGAGAGATCGCGCAGGAGGGAAGCTGCGTTATCGTCGGAAGAGCTGCTGACTACATCCTCAGTGACGAGGAGCATGTGAGCATCTTCATCTTTGCACCTATCGAAGAGAGAGTTAAGAGAAATCTTGAAGTTGCCAAGACAAGATTCCCTGACGAGAATGCGGATGCATATGCAATGGAGAAGAAGGTCAAGCAGATCGACAAGCAGCGCCGCAGATACTATGAGTTCTACACTGACAACAAGTGGGGCGGAAGGGATGTCTATGATCTTCTGATCAACACGAGCCGTGCAGGCGTAGAGGGTGCAGTCGATATTATCGAAGCCTATATAAAGGGCGGCAAGGGCAAGGATCTGCTTTCGGATGTTCCTTTCCTGCCTGAGAAATAATCGGACAGGTCCGGTTGCGAAAGTGAACGGTTTTTCACCCATAATTCGATTGACATCAGCGAAAGTCTGACTATAATAAATAACAGCCTTATTAAGAGCGAGGGAGGGAATGGGCCCTGTGATCTCGCGGCAACCTCACCCGGGGGTGAAGGTGCCAATTCCCACGGGGAGCAGCCATTCCCCGGCAGATGAGGTATGTGTATCTCTCTGCGTGCGGCAGAGGGATTTTTTTATGGCTGAGAATAGGGGATTATATATATGAGAAGATTATTTACATCAGAATCAGTAACAGAAGGACATCCGGACAAGGTGTGCGATCAGGTATCCGATGCGGTGCTTGACGCCATTCTGGCGCAGGATCCTAAGGCTCACGTTGCCTGCGAGTGCGCTACCAAGACAGGCTTCCTGATGATATTCGGAGAAGCGTCCGGAAACTTTGACGTCGACTACGAGGCTATCGCACGCAAAACGATCTGCGAGATCGGATACGATAATGATGACGTATGCTTCAACGGAAACACCTGTGACATTATCGTTCATATGGAAGAGCAGTCTGCGGATATCGCTATGGGCGTCAACGAGTCCTATGAGACCAAGGAAGGCAGCCAGAAGGGCGAGGATGCTCTTATCGGAGCAGGAGACCAGGGCATGATGTTCGGCTATGCCTGCACTGAGACCAAGGAGCTCATGCCTATGTCGGCACAGCTTGCCCACAGCATGGCCAAGAAGCTTGCTGAAGTCAGAAAGGACGGCACACTGCCGTATCTCGGTCCTGACGGAAAGACACAGGTAACAGTCGAATATAATGACGGAGTTATCGAAAGGATCGACACAGTAGTCGTTTCCACACAGCACAGTGCTGACGTAAGCCTTGAGCAGGTCAGAGCTGACATGATGGAGTATGTCGTCAGACCTGTTATCCCTGAAGACCTGCTGGACGGAGAGACCAAGTTCTATGTCAATCCGACCGGAAGATTCGTCATCGGCGGACCAATGGGAGACTCGGGACTCACAGGAAGAAAGATCATCGTGGATACCTACGGCGGACACTCCTCGCACGGCGGCGGAGCTTTCTCCGGAAAGGACCCTACGAAGGTAGACAGGTCAGCTGCATACATGGCCCGCTACATCGCGAAGAACGTAGTGGCAGCCGGGATCGCTGACGTATGCGAGATCCAGCTTGCATATGCTATAGGTGTTGCAGAGCCTGTATCCGTAAGCGTAGATACATTCGGAACGAGCCTCTTCAGTGATGATAAGATCGCAGTTCTTATCCGCGAGAATTTTGACATGAGACCTGCTGCTATCATCAGAAAGCTGGAGCTTGACAAGCCTCAGTACAGAAACCTTGCAGCATACGGACACATGGGCAGAACAGATCTTGACGTCAGGTGGGAGAAGACTGACATGGCTGACATTCTTAAGAGAGCCATCGGCGGAGCCAGCGGCAAGTAAGGTTTCCTTCGGATCATACGGCGTTGCCGTATGGACGGAATCCTTCTAATTCTCTCCACAAGGTCGCGAATTAAAACAGGGTAATAAGAATGTCACACTTTGAGAAAGTATCATATAAACAGTGGAAGAAGGACTGCGGCATCAAGGGCCTTCCTGACCGTGAACTCAGGGAGTGGTATGATGCGATAAAACTGCCGAGACAGGCAACGGCATCATCTGCGGGCTGCGACTTCTTCATGCCGTTCAATCTGAATTTTGAGCCCGGCTCGAGATTCAGGATCGCTACGGGCATCCGCTGGGTCACTGACAGAGACGGTGCGGACAGAGGCAAAGTGCTCATGGTATTCCCGAGAAGCGGACTCGGCTTCAGATACGGCATCAGGCTGACCAATACAACAGGCATAATCGATGCTGATTACTGCGACTCTGACAATGAGGGCCACATAATAATCAGCATGGATAACCCGTCAGATCAGACAGTACCTCTGCCTGAGGGCAAAGCGTTCGCGCAGGGGATCGTCGTCAGCTATGATATTCCTGATGGAGCAGAATCTGATGAGGCGAGATCGGGGGGCTTCGGAAGTACAGACAGCGCTCAGAGCAGAAAATGACGAGACGATACACTGAAAACTGTAGAGAATACGCAGATGCAGTCATCGTGGGAGCAGGTGCTTCCGGGCTTGCTGCGGCAATAGAACTCAGGCTGAATGATCCGTCGCTGGGCGTAGTTATCATTGAGAAGAATGATGCGCCTGCACGCAAGATAAGAGCTACCGGAAACGGCCGCTGCAACATCACCAACCGCAATGCAGAGGGCTACACGGAGATAATGAAGTTCTTCACTTCCATCGGGCTCGTTACCAGGACATATGATAACGGCCTTGTCTATCCTTATTCGGAGTCGGCTGCTGATGTGGCTGAGCTCCTCATAAGCAGGGCGGAAGAACTCGGAGTCAGGATCATAACAGATGCAGAGGTCACCTCAGTACAAGCATCCGGAGACGGAGAGCCCGGCAGTGTTCTCAGAGGCACGCACAGGTTTGAAACGTCCTATGAGGTGAAGGGACATGCCGGAAGGGAGTCTCATACCATCACATCGGCTTACCTTATCCTGGCATGCGGCGGCAAGGCAGGCCCGACATTCGGAACGACCGGAGACGGGTACGGTTTCGCGAGGAGCCTGGGACACAGCATAGTGACTCCTGTACCTGTGCTCACACCTGTGGAATGCAGGGAGTGGGGCAGCAGGGATGAGAATGACGCTGTCTGCCTGGCAGGAACAAGGACAAGAGGTACGGTCACTCTCCTGAAGAACTCGGATGAGGATACTTCTTCCGGTGACGGCGGAGAGCTGTTCATGGAGACAGGAGAGATACAGTTCACTAAATACGGACTGTCAGGGATCTGCATCTTCAATATGACCAGACATATGAGATATGACCGGTCCAGGGGAGAGAGTCTGGAAGACTTTACTGTCAGTGCAGATCTTTTCCCTGACGGAGACATAGCAGAGTATCTGAGAGACAGAAAGAAGAATGCTTTTCCGGGCGAGAAGGCTGCTGATGTTCTCAGGACGGTCCTCAAGGAAAACATAGCCCGGTACGTACTGAAGATGGCATGTGATGAGGCGTGTGATAAGGATCTTGCTGACAGGGAAGTCAGGGATCTCGGAGATGCTGACATACTTGCAATATCTCACAAGGTCCACGGACTCAGATTCCATCCTGTGAGACTGAAAGGATGGAAGGAAGCGCAGGCAACATCAGGCGGAGTCAGCCTTGATGAGCTTGACCCGGTCACAGGTGGGTCGCTTATTACGAGTGGCCTGTTCATAACAGGAGAACTTGCGGATAGGGACTACATGTGCGGAGGCTATAACCTCAGCAATGCATGGCTGACCGGGATCGGGGCAGCCCGTGCCATTCTGGCACCTGACATCCAGAATCAATAATGCAGATCAGCAGGCACCGGCCATTTGACGGCCGGTGCTTTTGTACTGCAGCATTTGTGCTATAATTACTATGTATTGCTATGTACCTGTTGAGCACTGAGTGAACAGGCAGGGGAAAGAAATGGATAAAGAAAAACTTCAGGAAACAGAAAACCGCGCTGACAAGGATCTGGACATAGATATAGACTCGTCACTGTTCAGAAAGAAAGCGATAGAGAAGATATCTTCTCCGGAACAGCTCACCACATATCTGAAGGTAACAAATACCGGAGTGTGGGTGGTTCTCGTTGCCATTATACTGATACTGGCAGGACTTTTTGCGTGGGCATCTGTAGGCACGCTTGAGACTACAGAAGGTGCATCTGCTGTAGTCAGGAACCATACTGCGGAGGTGTACCTGATGAGCTCAGGGGACGTCAGAAGCGGAATGCCTCTCAGGATAGCGTCGGAAGAATACAAGGTAGCATCCGTGAAAGAAGACGAGCACGGAAGGGATGTTGCTGTTGCGACGGTAGACCTGCCTGACGGAGAGTATGAGGCTGAAGTCGTGACCGAGAGGACCCATCCGATAGAGTTTCTCTTTGAAAGCAGGTGACCTGAGTGAGTGGTAATGGCATCAGGCCGACATTGACAAAGGGCGTGGCCAGAGTCCCTGTAATAATCCAGCTTGAGGCGCTCGAATGCGGAGCTGCCTGTCTTGCCATGATCCTGGCATACTACGGCAAATGGGTACCTCTTGAAAAAGTGAGGATCGACTGCGGAGTATCCCGCGACGGATCCAAGGCCAAGAATATATTCCTTGCGGCAGAGAACTACGGACTCAAGACCGAAGCTTTCCGCATGAGCCCTGACGTCCTCCGCGACAACGGTACATTCCCGTGCATCGTACACTGGGACATGAACCATTTTGTTGTGGTGAAAGGATTCAGAGGCGGCCATGTATATATAAATGATCCGGCGAGAGGTGAAGTCAGACTGACGATGGAGGAATTCGATGAGTCTTTCACAGGCATCGCTCTTCTTTTTTCGCCTACAGACAAATTTGTGCCGGGCGGAAAGCGCAGGAGCACCCTGGAATTTGCCCGCAAGAGACTGACAGGTGCGAGATCGGCTGTAATATTCGTCATGCTGACGACTGCGATTTCATATCTGTTCGGGATCGCGAACTCTGTAACATCCAGGATATTCATGGACAGGCTTCTCACGGGAAGGAACCCGGACTGGCTGTATCCTTTCATATCCGTGATGATACTTCTTGCAGTGATACAGATCACCGTTGCCTGGGTGCAGTCGGTGTATTCGCTGAAGCTGGACGGCAAAATGGCAATAGTGGGCGTCACTTCATACATGTGGAAAGTGCTTCACATGCCGATGGAATTTTTCTCGCAGAGGCTGTCAGGTGACATACAGGCAAGGGCATCACTTAATGCTCAGATCTCCTCGACGATCATAAATACAACTGCACCGCTTGCTCTGAATACGGTAATGATGGTGTTCTATCTGGTTGTAATGCTCAGACAGAGCCTGCTGCTGACGGCAGTAGGGATATCCACAATAGTCATCAATGCCTTGATGTCCAGACTCATTTCTGAAAAAAGGATCAATATCTCACGCGTCATGGTGCGTGACCTGGCAATGAAGGAGGCAAACACCGTTGCCGGCATTGAGATGATAGAGACGATCAAGGCGAGCGGGGCTGAGAACGGGTTCTTCGGCAAATGGGCAGGCTATCAGGCATCTGCCAATGCACAGGAGGTCAGCGCCGGCAGGATGAACAGCTTCCTCGGCGTGATCCCGGGATTCCTCGCGACCACTGCAAACTACGGCGTGCTGCTGCTCGGGATACTTCTCACGATGCACGGCAGGTTCAGCCTCGGTGCTGTCATGATGTTCCAGGGATTCCTCGGATCATTCATGTCGCCTGCAATGACTATCATCAGCGCAGGACAGACCGTACAGGAGATGCGTACACAGATGGAGCGCATCGATGATGTAATGGAGTACGAGGAGGATGAAAACACGCGTGAGAGAGAGGACCCTGAGGGGGCAGAACTCACCAAGCTCCGCGGCGATATAGAACTTAAGAACGTAACATTCGGATATTCAAGGCTTGAAGAGCCTCTTATCAGGGATTTTTCGATGTCTGTCAGGCCGGGCGACAAGATAGCTCTCGTCGGGGAATCCGGGTGCGGCAAATCGACCATTGCAAAACTCATATCCGGTCTGTACATTCCGTGGAGCGGTGAGATACTGTTCGACGGCAGGCCGAGAAGCGCTTATCCGCGTGATGTCATGACAGGATCGATCGCAGTCGTCGATCAGGACATTACTCTGTTCGAAGATACTATTGCCAATAACATCAAGATGTGGGACAGCTCCATACTTGATTTTGAAATGATCATGGCAGCCAGAGATGCTCAGATCCATGAAGACATAATGGAACTGCAGGGAGGATATCAGCACAGGATCAGCAGCGAAGGCAGAGGGCTTTCGGGCGGTCAGCGTCAGCGCATGGAGATAGCAAGAGTGCTGGCTCAGGATCCTACGATAGTCATCCTTGACGAAGCGACCAGTGCGCTTGATGCCAGGACAGAACATGATGTAGTAACAGCCATATCCGAAAGAGGCGTTACATGCATCGTAATAGCACACAGGCTGTCTACCATCAGAGACTGCGACAACATCATCGTCTTCGACCACGGCAAGGTGGTTGAACAGGGAACTCATGATGAACTCATGAAGCTCGGCGGTGCATATGCCGAGCTGGTGGCCAGTGAATAAGGAGAGAAGCTATGGGATGGTTTGAAAATCAGATCGAAGAGCGGCGCAAAGCCGACCGGCAGCTTCTCGAGGATTCCTTCGTCAGGGCTGCAGGGGTCGTTATGGGCGGCAGGCAGGCTGAACGTTTCAGCGATGAGCGCATAATTACCAAAAGTGCAATAGATGAGATCATAAAGTATTATCACTTCAGGCCGGCAGATCTTCCTGACAAGATCACGGACCGTGAGGAGCAGCTTGATTACTGCCTCAGACCTCACGGGATCATGAGAAGAGACATTATCCTCACTGACGGGTGGCACAGGGATGCATACGGGCCTATGCTGGCTTTCACAAAGGAAGAAGGCACGCCGGTGGCCCTGCTTCCATCAGACATGGGGGGATATGTATTCAATGACCCGTCAACGGGCAGCAGCAGCCGTGTCAATGCGGAAACAGCTGCTATGTTTGACAGGGATGCAGTCTGCTTCTACAGACCGCTTCCTCTGAGAAGTCTCGGGATACCTGATCTGCTTCTGTACATGAAACGCGCGGTGACAACTGCAGATATCACACTTGCAGTGGCAGCAGCTGTGGCGGTGACTCTTATAGGAATGTTCCTGCCGCGCATCACCAAGGTACTGACAGGACCTGTTCTTTCAAGCGGAAGGACGGATGCGCTTGCCGGCATAGGGATATTTGTCCTGTGTGTTGCTGCCTCCCAGCAGCTTATAAGAAGTGCAAGCAACCTCATAATGAAGAGGATAGAACTTAAAACATCGCTGAGCGTGGAGTCGGCCATGATGATGCGCCTTCTGTCACTTCCTGCGAATTTCTTCCGGGAATACAGTCCGGGTGAGCTGAAGAGCAGGGCGACTGCCGTAAGCCAGCTGTGCTCACTTCTGCAGGGCATGGTGATGACGGCCGGACTTTCATCGGTGACATCACTCCTGTACGTCAAGGAGATTTTTGATTATGCTCCGCCTCTGGTGATCCCGTCACTCATCATAATCATTCTCACAGTTGCGGTCTCAACGGCAACAGCGAGGATGCAGACAGCAGTGACAAGAGAGGCGATGAATATAGATGCAAAAGAGTCGGGCATGTCCTATGCTCTTCTCACAGGAATACAGAAGATCAAGCTTGCGGGTGCTGAAAAGAGACTTTTCGCCAGATGGCTCAATCTGTACTCAGAGGGTGCGGCACTGGCTTATGATCCTCCGATGATCCTGAAGATCAGCGACGTTCTGACACTGGCCATATCGCTCATTTCCAACATAGTGCTGTATTATCTGGCTGTCAGAGCAGGCATAGATCCATCGTCGTATTTTGCATTTACAGCTGCATACGGATCAGTAATGGGGGCATTCACACTGCTTGCAGGAACAGCGATCTCCGCTGCGCAGATAAGACCTATCCTTGAGATGTCCGAACCGATCCTGAAAGCTGTTCCTGAAAACGCAGACGGTAAGGAAACAGTGACATCACTTTCGGGAAATATACAGCTTGATCATGTCTATTTCAGATACAGCGATGATACGCCGTACATAATCAGGAACCTGTCTCTGAAGATAAAGGCGGGAGAGTATGTTGCATTAGTCGGAAAGACCGGCTGCGGAAAGTCGACTCTCATGAGACTTCTTCTCGGATTTGAGAAACCTGAAAGAGGCGCCATTTATTATGACAACAAGGAGATCGGGACTCTTGATCCACAGTCTCTCAGAAGAAAGATCGGCACCGTAATGCAGGATGCCGGGCTTTTCCAGGGCGACATATTCTCAAATATTTCCATTGCAGCACCGGGGCTGACTATGGAGCAGGCCTGGGAAGCCGCTGAGAAGGCGGGCATCGCAGACGATATCCGGGAAATGCCGATGGGCATGAGAACAGTGATCGCCGAAGGACAGGGGGGCATTTCAGGCGGACAGCGCCAGCGCATAATGATCGCAAGAGCCATAGCTCCAAAACCTCAGATACTGTTCTTCGATGAGGCGACTTCTGCTCTCGATAACAAGACCCAGAAGAAGGTGTCAGAAGCTCTGGATTCTATGGGCTGTACACGTATAGTAATAGCTCACAGACTGTCAACAATAAAGCACTGTGGCAGGATACTTGTTCTTGATGAAGGCAGGATCATTGAAGAAGGAACCTATGACGAGCTCATTGAGAAGGGCGGGTTCTTCGCAGATCTTGTGGACAGGCAGAGACTTGACAATCAGGACTGATTATGCTAATTTATAGTGCTCCGGATGAGGTAACCGGAAATAAACTCATAAAAGGGTATAAGAAAGGAGACGGAAAATGAAAGAGGAAGTGTTCGAAGCTCTCGGACTGGAAGACCTTGAGCATATAGCAGGGGGAGTTCCGCTCGACATGATCCCTAGAATGGTGCCTGATATGATTCCTAAGATGGTACCTGAACTGGCTACAAAACTTGATGCAATTCTTGTTCAGGCTCAGTCGCAGGGGATCCTTAAGTCTGATCTCAAAGACAGGCTTGCAAAGGTGCTCGATAAGGACATCCTGCCTGCAGTTATCGCTTATGTCGATAAGGTCTGGTGGTAGACAGAGATAAATGACAACCTCATAATAATTGTGAAAACTGGCTCAGCCCGCTTTATGCGGGCTGTTTTCGTGTATAATAGACGCATGAAATACAGGATAAACGAGATAAAAACAGACATAGATGTTCCGGCAGCTGATTTGCCGGGACTTATTGCACACAGGACAGGTCTCAGGACCGGTGACATCTCAGGGTGGGAGATAAGGCGCAAGTCCGTGGACTCAAGGAAGAAGCCGCATATACAGTTCGTATATACGGTTGATTTTACGTCGGATAAGAAGATAAAGCGCAAAGTGAACGGTCTCTCTCAGGTGGATGAAGCCGCAGAGAAGGTAGTTCCGCCGGAACCCGGTCATGAGAAGATGAAAGGGCGGCCGGTCATTGCCGGAGCAGGGCCGTGCGGTCTGTTCGCGGGGCTTGAGCTTGCCAGACTCGGCTACCGTCCGGTGATCATTGAGCGGGGTCCTTCAATGGATGAGCGTGCGGAGGCGATAGAGAGGTTCAGGAAGGAAGGAGTGCTTGATCCGGATGCCAACATGCTGTTCGGGGAAGGCGGCGCAGGGACGTTCTCTGACGGCAAGATAGGGACCGGCATAAAGGACAGCCTCATAAGGCAGGTCCTTGCTGAATTCCGCGACGCAGGTGCCGGTGACGAGATCATGTATCTCGCCAAGCCCCATATAGGCACGGATGTGCTGAGGGCTGTGATCGTCAACATCCGCAATAAGATAGAGAGCCTCGGCGGCGAAGTAAGGTTCAATACAAGGCTTGATTCACTCATAACAGACAATGGACAACTCTGCGGGATCAATGCCGCACCGGCGCTGCGCGGGACCGGATCGGAGACCGGCACGGCTGCATCTGAAACCATTGAGACTGACGCTCTGATACTTGCCGTCGGACACAGCGCAAGGGACACTTTTGCCATGATAAACGACGCGGGTATCGAAATGCAGCAGAAGCCTTTTTCTATCGGAGTCAGGATGGAGCATCCGCAGTCAGTGATCGATGCCGCACAGTACGGACCGGAGAACTCAGGCAGGGTGACAGATGCACTTAGTGCTGAGAAGGAGCCGGGCAGGCTGCCTCCGGCTGACTATAAGATAAACTACAGGGCTTCGAACGGGCGCGGCGTGTATTCCTTCTGCATGTGCCCGGGCGGTGAAGTTGTTGTGTGCACTACAGCGGAAGGAGAGCTGTGTGTCAACGGCATGAGCAGACGCAGAAGAGACAGCGGAACGGCAAACAGCGGCATCCTGTGCGATGTCAGGACGGAGGATTTCGGTTCTGATGATGTTCTTGCAGGCGTCAGATTCCAGGAGAAGTACGAGAGACTCGCTTTCAGAAACGGAGGCGGTGACTTTACCCCGCCGCGCTGCAGCATGAAAGACTTCCTTGCAGGAGATACGGAGCAGGCTCTCAGGGTCACAGGCTCGCTTCCTGACTTTGCAGCGGAAGCACTGCGCGAAGCCGTACCGCATTTTGCCCGCAGGATACATGGATATGATGATCCGGATGCAGTGGTCACAGCTGTTGAGACAAGGAGCTCCTCTCCTGTCAGGATCGTGAGAGGAGAAACGGGCGAGAGCAGCATAAGCGGGATATATCCTGCAGGTGAGGGTGCCGGATACGCAGGCGGTATCACTTCGGCGGCGTGCGACGGAATAAGAGCTGCATGGCACATCGTTGAGAAATATGCGTGCCCGGAGTAGAATAAATATATCCGCAGGCTGCCGGGGGGCAGCATAAGAGTAAGTGCAGGCAGCACAGGAGAAAATGAAAGGAAATAACATGGCAACAGTAGAAGAACTGGTAAAGCAGTATGACACAGACCCTGAACTCAAAAAGGAAGTGGATGGAATTCTTGCTGACGGCAAGATAACCATGAAGGAGTTCCTTACGTTTGCAAATGACCACGATGTTGAGGTCTCACTTCAGGACATGCCTAAGATCATAGCTGAGGCAAAGAAGCTGGGACTCTTAAAGTAGGACAGCAGATGAACTTCATGCATCCTGCAGCCTTAGTTGCGGGATGATTTCGGGACAAAATGTCCCGTATTTCAGACAGCACATGATACCTTCAGATTGCGGTGGTATTATAGTGCTGTTTTTCTGAGGGCTTTTTCTTCAGAAATGAAATTCTATGAAAGCGGGGGACCGGGATTGGAGAAGAGAATAACATATACGGTATACAAGATCATCCGGTTCTTTATATGGCTTTTCTATCCTGAGATAAAGTCAGAGGGGACAGAGAACCTTCCTGATGAGGCATTCATCGCTGTCGGCAATCATGCCAAGATGAACGGACCGATATCCTGCGAGCTGTATTTCCCGCGGGAACACAGCACCTGGACGGCGGGACAGATGATGAAACTCAGGGAAGTGCCTGATTATGCATACACGGACTTCTGGGGAGAGAAGCCTGCATATATAAAATGGGCATTCAGGATACTGTCGTATATCATAGCGCCGCTGGCTGTATGCATATTCAACAATGCAAAATGCATTGGCGTTTACCATGATACAAGACTTCTGTCAACATTCAGAGACACTGTAAGAAAGCTTGAGGAAGGAACGAACATCGTCATCTTCCCTGAGCATAACGTCCCGTACAACAATCTTGTATGGGAGTTCCAGGACCGGTTCGTCGATGTGGCGAAGATGTACTACCGCCGGACAGGGAAGGAAGTGTGTTTTGTCCCGATGTACACGGCGCCGAGGCTTAAAAGACTGTATTTCGGAAAGCCGGTAAGATACGATCACAGCGCACCTGCTGAGCAGGAAAGAAAACGCATAAGCAAAGCGATGATGGATGGCATAACGGAGATCGCAAGGAGTCTTCCGGAACATACGGTGGTTCCGTATCCTAACATGCCGTCAGGACAATATCCTACAAACAGGGAGTATAAGGAGAATGAGCAGGTTCGGTTCGAACAGCTTCAGTATGAATAAAAGACGGTTCAGAGAACCTGAAGTGGACTACAGGGAGTTCAGACTGTTACGTCTGAACGAGCCCCGTTTTTCGCATATCAAGCTCCTCGGCGGATGGGTGGTCTATCTGTCGCTCTTTTTCATTACGGAAAATCTGATCCCTTACAGCAGCTGCCACGTGATACACTGCGCACTGGACGACATGATACCTTTCAATGAATGGTTCCTTATCTTTTATTGCTTCTGGTTTGTGCTGCTGATACTTTCACTTCTGTACTTTTTCCTGTATGATATAGACAGCTTTAAAAAGCTGCAGATATTCATAATGATCACTCAGGCGGTCGCTATGACGGTGTATATACTGTACCCGAGCATACAGACCGGAAGACCTGATGTGATGCCGAGAGACAATTTCCTGTGCGATCTGGCAGCGTTCATATACGCATTTGATACACCGACCGGAGTATGCCCGTCGCTGCATGTCGCTTATTCAATGGGCATAGCCTCTGTATGGTGCAAAAAGAAAGACGCACCTGCAGCATGGAAGGTGTTCGTCGTGATATCTGTGATACTGATATCGATATCTGTCGCTTTCGTAAAGCAGCATTCAGTGATCGATATAGCAGCTGCGATCCCGGTGGGGATGCTGGCTGAATATCTGGTATACGGAAGGGCGCCTGCAGTCAGGAGGCGGCTCTTCAGAAGGAAGATGAGGCGTTTTGCTCTCAGGATGCAGGCACTCAGGTAAGGAAAACTGATGAAGGATAAACTCAGACAGAAAAAATGGTATCCATATGCGGTCGCTGCGTGTATTGCAGTGGCCTTTTACGTTATTCTTACCCACCTTGGATCCATAACTTCAGGACTTCTGACATTCATCGGTTATTTCGACACTGTTATCCTCGGATGCGTCATAGCATACATCATGAACCCTCTGGCAATGCTGTTCGAAAGGACTGTCTTTGCAAAGGTAGGGCAGGGCAAGTTGAAGTGGTCGCTGTCCATCGGAGCGGCAGTCATACTTCTGGTCCTCATGCTTGGATTCCTGCTCAGGACGCTTATTCCACAGTTAATGGATTCTCTCATCATGCTGGTCAGCAACATGGACGTCTATCTTGCTTCGCTTCATGACCTGATAGATAAGTGGGGTCTTTCCGAAGTACTGAGGTCTGACAGGCTGTTTGACTCTTCAGAGGATATCGTAAAAAGGGCGCAGGCATACTTCAGCCAGAATGCCGGAAGCGTAATGGATGCGTCTGCCGCTGCAGGCAGGAGCCTTGTCAAGTGGGTCATCGCATTCGTGCTTTCTGTATATCTTCTGTCTGCCAAGACGAACCTCAAGAACGGAGTCAAGCATCTCCTGAGTACCCTGATGCCTGAAAAGCGGTTCAACAGCTTTGTGAGCTTTATCAGCCGCTGTGACAGGATACTTGTCAGCTATATCGTGTCCAGCCTCATAGATGCGATCATAATCGGAGTCCTGAATCTGCTGTTCATGAGTGTGATGGGAATGGAGTACGCGGGCCTTATATCCGTTGTAGTGGCAGTGACCAACCTGGTACCTACATTCGGACCGATAGTCGGAGGCGCTGTAGGAGCACTGATACTTCTCCTTGTCAAGCCTCTGCATGCTCTCATATTCGTCATTTTCACATTCATACTGCAGTTTATCGATCCGTATTTCATCAAGCCGAGGCTGTTCGGAAACACTCTCGGCGTATCCGGGCTGCTCATCGTGGTCTCGGTACTTGTATGCGGCAGGATGTTCGGTGTGACAGGGATCCTTCTTTCGATCCCGCTGGCAGCTATTCTCAGCTTTGTCTACAAGGAAGCAATTCTGCCTGCTCTTGAGAGAAGGGCAGCGAGAAGAAAGGCAGAAGAGGCTCAGTAGTTCCGTATGATGCGGAGGTATATGCATGTATCATGTTAAAAATGACAAGCGGTGCATCAGATCAGCTGAATCCATCATGCGGGCACTTGAGGAGCTGATGGCAAAAAAAGCCTTTCTGGATATCACCGTAACTGACATACAGAAGACCGCAGGGATCGGGAGGTCAACGTTCTACAGACTCTTTGATACGATAGATGATGTTGTGACTTATATGGTTGACAGGGAGTTTGAGGAGGTCGTGCGCGGATACAGTACGATGAGTATCAGGGACTTCACCATAGAATGCCTCAGCGGTGTCATTGAGCGCGGGGACATTCTGATAGGCATCCTGTCATCAGGAAGATCAGAGCTAGTCACCAGATCTCTCAGAGAGAACCTTCACAGATCTGCCGAAGAAGCAGGGGAGCCTGATGAAGCCGGCCTCCAGTACAGATTCGCGGTGTTCGCAAGCGCCTGCATATCCGTTATCCGGGTGTGGGATGAGAACGGAAGAAAAGAGAGCATAGAAGAGCTCGCTGACTACCTGCAGAAGTATCTTGATTTCAGCAAGCTGGCATAGATGACAGAAATCGGAAGGCCTTTCATCTCACAGTAAAATCTGATCATTAAGAATAAAAAAGGGACTATGCATATCCGGTAAGAATATGCATAGTCCTTTTCGATTGCGGTTAAGCTTCGACTCTTGCTCTTGCCATTGCTTCTTCGAAGTCCTTTGTTCCTCTGAATACTTCGTTGGAATAAGGGTTCTTGCCCATCTCGATGGAGCGCTTGATGATGACTGCGATGCAGATAACGTTGGCTGCGATCGCTGCCATAGCTACAAAGCCCTGTGCTCTAGGATCAGCATGGATTCCCATTGAGGAGACGATCTCACCAGCCTGTGCTGTTTTGCCTGCACCTGCATTGTAGAGCTCGATTGCCTTAGCATAGAGATCCATAGTTGTTACGCCGTTCTCTGTAGCACCGCCGTATACTGTCGGCAGAACTGCTGCAAATCTGCTGCTGAGCTGGAATGCAGGAACGACCTGTGCCCACATGCACCAGATAGCGAGGGTGTTGGCTCTGTTCTGGATCCAGCCGCCCTTGTTCCAGAGTGCGTTGGCAAATGTCGGTGCAAGCAGAAGTGCTACGCCGCAGTACCATGTGTGTGTCGGCAGGTTGACATATGTGTACTCGAAGTTCCAGATGTCATATGCTACGATGAACCAGATAGTCATATCAGGCCAGAGCATATCGGACATGTTCTTGTCCTTGGATGTATAGAGATGGATGCATCCTGTCATGCAAAAGATGTTGATCATTCCTGCAAGTGCGTTTACGATGTTCCACCATCCGCCGTAGATGAATACTCCCTCGTTGGAAGCCCACCATGCTCCGCTGAAGTCTCCTGTGATGGAGAATGCTGCCATAGCGGATTCCATGTCGGATACGTTTGCGATCATGATGTTGGCTGCAACGATGAACCATGGCCACCATTTGAACCATTCCTTCTTGCCGAGGCCCCACTTGTACTTGATCATCATGAAACCTACGCAGCCGATGTCAGCAGCATAGAGTTTGAAGTAATGGAACCATCCGTCCATGAATGCTACTGTAGGGTTCTCTTTTCCTCCGAACATACCCATGTGGGCGAGGATGAAGTAGAGTGTCAGGATAGCAGGGATGATAACGAAGATGATCATTCCGCCGGTCTTGGTTCTTCTTCCGAGCTCGTTCATTACGATCAGTCCGACGAAGACCAGTACCCAGCCAATGATCTGCATCACTGCATGCTCACTGTAAAGCTGAAATAACATAATTTTCCTCCATAAAGATTCTGATTTAATTATCCGGTTGGTCAATCTTGATTATTATATTTCTGACCAATCGGTTAGTCAACGCTATATCTGATATTTTTCAGACAATCCGCAGACTTTTTCCGTATATATGCTGCAAGGCGGGGGAGAAGGCTGTTTCAACTACAGAAAAAGCGGCCAGGCTGCAAGCCGTGACCGCTCGTGTTAACAGTTCTGTCAGTTGATATCAGAGACCCATAGACTCTCTTATGCCATACAGGCCTACAGGCTGCGATGCCATCCATCTGCACGCGTTGACTGCTCCCTTGGCGCAGCCTTTCCAGTTGAGGCAGTGGTGAGTTATCTCGAGCCTTTCACCTTCGCCGAAGAAAAATACAGTGTGGCTGGAAGGGGTGTCTCCGCCGCGGATAGCGTGGAATGTGACTTTGCCTTCTTCTCTCGGATGTCTGCCCTGAGGACGTCCGTAAACAGCATCGCTGACGAGATCCTTTCCGACAGCTTCGCCCATGCTTTCGATGAGCTCTCTTGCTGTACCGCTCGGTGCATCGAGCTTCTTGTTGTCGTGCATGTCGACGATCTCGATGTCAGTCTCATCATACAGCTCCTGAGCTGCTTCCATGAGGAGCTTTCTCATGACGTTGACCATTCTGTCTGTGTTGGCGGCGATCATGATAGGGATCTCTTCAGCAGCGGCTTCGAGCTTCGCTCTCTGCTCCGGGCTGAATCCTGTTGTGCCGACTACGAGCGCTTTCTTATGTCTGATACATGCATCCAGAACTTCCATTCCGAGTTCAACAGTAGAGAAGTCGCATACTACATCAGCCTGATCGATGACTGACTCGATGTCGTCAACTACAGGTGCACCTACCTGTGAGCCTGTCATTGCGACTTCGCCGATATCCTTGCCGATATAGTCTCTGCCGGCAGGACCTATGCCTGCAACGATCTCGACATCGTCTCTCTTAGCTGCATCAGCCACGATAAGACTTGCCATTTTGCCCCTAGGGGCTGTGATTATAAGCTTCATCTTCTGGTTGCTCCTTCCGTTCTATACGTGGTCCACATTGAAATCGAGCACGATCTCTTCGATAGCCGGTTCAAATCTTCTGAGCTTCACACCGGCTGCCTGCAGCATCATCTTGGATGCCTTGGTGGCAGGGGTGTCTGCGTACTTGTCAGAAAGATATATGACTTCGCTGACTCCGGCCTGGATGATAGCCTTGGCGCACTCGTTGCAAGGGAAGAGAGCGACGTACAGTCTTGAACCTCTGAGCGACTTGCCTGATGCGTTGAGTATCGCATTGAGCTCGGCATGTACTACAAACGGATACTTGGTGATCTCGCCTTCACGGTCCCACGGGAACTCGTCATCCGAACAGCCCTGAGGGAATCCGTTATAACCGGTTGTAAGTATCACATTGCTGGCATCTACGATGCATGCGCCGACCTGGGTGTTGGGATCCTTGCTTCTTTTTGCTGCAAGAAGAGCTACTCCCATGAAGTATTCGTCCCACGAAATATAGTCTTGTCGTTTCATCCCGGTATACCATTCTTTCTTCGATATAAAGCAGTGTGTCCACTGCGATTGTACAACTCTTCGGGCGATCGTTGCAAGCCTTGCGAAGGGCGGCCTGCGCAGACGCCTGATTCCTTGAATTTCTTGTATTTCACGCGATATTGATGTATAATTCATTGTCTATGGCTTAATTGAGAACCGGGCCCATCATGCAATATGAAATCAACAGTACCCGGTGAAGAAAGAAAATGAGAAATAACACTTACTTATATACGGAAAAAAAGGCAAATACGGTAAGACATGCATGCAGCATGCTGGCAGCACTCATCATGGCGATGGTCATGATGATATCCATGACAGCAGCTGTTTTTGCTGATGCAGAAGGATCAGAAAACAACCTGCACCAGAGTCAGGGCCTGGAAGGCGGCGCCTACGAGGTCACCAGTCTGGAGATGAAGGCAGCAGTGGGAAAGGATCATTCATATGATGTAACTGAGGAGATCACTGTCAATATCCCGCAGACACTTCATCAGATAGAGTTCGCGATCCCGAGCGGATCATTCAGGATGAGAGGTCTGACAGTCGACGGAGTTGCTTTTACCCCTAACATCTCATCATCAGGAAGCTCTGTCAGGATCGCTGATCAGCAGGCACTGTCCACAGGAGTCCATACATATACGATCAGATACAAGATACTCGAGTTCGCTGACAGAAACACCGAGAAGGACATATTCTACTTCAATGTGCTTCTGCCTGAGTGGAAACAGCCTATCGGCGAGATGCATGCACTGATCACATTCCCTGATGATTTCCCGGTAAACGATATCCAGCATTATGCCGGCCAGTTCGGAGCGGAGGATACGGAGAACCGTCTTACATACAAGACAGAAAAATCATCAAGGAGCTTCAGCGTTTCAGGCAAGAGGATACCTGAGAACTACGGACTGTCTCTCAAGGCAGAGCTGCCTGACGGATACTGGGAAGGAGCGCTTGACGGTGTATGGGCAATCTTCGCGATGATTCTCGTGATGGGCGCAGCAGTACTGGTCATGCTGGTGCTGTGGATCATAGGCGGAAGAGATCCGAGGATCAAGAGGAGACCTCAGACAAAGCCGATCGAGGGCGTATCGCCGGTAGAACTCGGTTATGTATTCAATAACAGCTTTGACGGCAGAGACCTCGTCAGAATGATCATCTATTTCGCTATCAGGGGTTATCTGAAGATCAGCGAATATGAACCTAAGAGATACAGGCTTATCAGAATGAATGATCCTGAAGGGGAGGAGAAACTTCTCAGAAATGCCTACGGCATTCTCTTCGAGGATGTATACAAGGGAAGAGCCCTGGACATGGATGATCTCGGCGATAGATTATACAGGATCGAAAATGCTATAAGAGATGACGTAGCAGCCGGATTCTCAAGCAGGGATACACAGGCATATACACCTCTCTCGAGAGCCTTCAGAGCTGTATGCATCATACTCACCGGCATATCCGCAGCTGTAGCGAACGGACTCAAGTACAGCTACCAGTATGTCGATGTGAATTATGCGGAGTCAGTTCTCATAGGAGCTGCGATCATGGCAATGACAACGCTGCTGTGCATCGCCGTAGACAGAAGGGATTCCTCATCAGGTGAGACCGGACGCACTATGGAAATAGTCAGCGGTGCGGTACTCGCCGGAATGATCATATATTTTGCGATAAGCATCATAGGAACCACCGGACACATCCTGGCGGGCATCATAGCTGCAGGACTCTGCGCGGCCGAAGTTTTCCTCGCCGTGATCATGAGAGCGAGAGGCAAGGGCAATTCGGTTCTGATGATGAAGCTGAGACAGCTCAGGAGATTCATCGCGCATCCTACGCCTAAGGAGCTGCTCGAGAACTATCTCGCAGATCCGGGTTACTACTACGACATGCTCATATATGCACTTACATTCGGATCAGAGGAGTCATGGGCTATATCCTTCCTTACACTGGATGTGCCTGAACCTGAATGGTATTCGGATGATATAGAAGGGCATGCTTTCTCCAACCTGAGAGAGACGCCGACAACGGTCGACTATGCAAGAGACATAAGATCCTTCGTGAGAACAATCGAGGGCGCCTATGAAGACATGCAGAGAAGAAAGCACAGAAGATAGTGCGTATTCAATAAAAGTTTTGGGATCAGAAATTTAAACAGGAAAGACAGGAACAGAATGGCAGATAATCAGAAGATAATCAACATAGCAGTTATTGCTCACGTAGACGCAGGCAAATCCACTCTCGTGGATGCTCTCCTCGCTCAGTCGCATGTATTCCGTGACAACGAGCAGGTCGTAGACTGTGTCATGGACTCCGACGCTATCGAGAGGGAGAGAGGTATCACTATCTACTCCAAGAACTGCTCGATAATGTACAAGGACTACAAGATCAACATCGTGGATACTCCGGGACACGCTGACTTCAGCTCGGAAGTAGAGCGTATCATGAAGACCGTGGATACCGTTATCCTGCTTGTTGACTCAAGTGAAGGACCTATGCCGCAGACGAGATTCGTACTGAACAAGTCACTGCAGCAGGGGATCAATCCTATTCTGTTCATCAACAAGATAGATAAGAAGGATGCGAGGATCGATGAGGTAGTTGACGAGACATACGAGCTCTTCATGGACCTTGAGGCCAATGACGACCAGCTCGATTTCCCGATCCTCTACGGAATAGCCCGTCAGGGAATCGCTGTAAATGACCCTTCAGAGGTTGAGGGCATCACCATCGGTGACGGACAGACCAAGATAAAGAAGTCGCCTAAGGGATTCGGCGGACTCAACATCGAGCCGCTGCTCGAGTGCATCGTAAATCACTGCGATCCGTATCCTGCAAGGGATGAGGAGCCTCTGCAGATGCAGGTATCCACTCTTGCGTATGATGACTATATCGGAAGACTTGGAATCGGAAGGATCACAAGAGGTACCCTCAAGGAAGCTCAGATGGTCGCTGTAACCAAGGAAGACGGCAGCATCAGCAGGAACAAGATCAACCAGGTATTCGTATACAAGGGACTCAGCAGAGTGCCTGTAAGCGAGGCAAGGAGCGGGGACATCGTGGTCGTATCCGGAATATCCGATATCTCGATCGGAGAGACTATCTGCGATCCTGACAATCCGGAATCACTCGGAACCATCCACATCGAGGAGCCGACACTTTCCATGAACTTCATGGTAAATTCCTCGCCTTTTGCCGGCAAATCCGGAAAGTATGTGACATCAAGACACATCAAGGAAAGACTGGAAAAGGAGCTCGAGGTCAACGTAGGACTTCTCGTTGAGCCTACAGACACGACTGACTCCTTCAAGGTATCCGGAAGAGGCGAGCTGCACCTGTCCATCCTCATCGAGAACATGAGAAGAGAGGGCTATGAGCTGGCAGTATCCAAGCCGGAAGTAGTCGTCAAGAGAGGCGGGAACGGCGAGAAACTTGAGCCTGTTGAAGAGGTAGTCGTAAGCGTTCCTGATGAATACACAGGACCGGTCATCTCCAAGCTCAACCTGAGAAAGGGCCTTATGAAGCAGATGTATTCAGAAGGCAACGGTTATTCAAGGATAATCTATACAGCTCCTACAAGAGGACTGATGGGATACAGGACAGAGTTCATCAACGACACTCACGGTGAAGGAACCATGGTAAGGAGATTCGAGGGATTCGAGCCTTGGAAGGGCGACATTCCTGACAGGATCAACGGTGTGGCTGTAGCTCAGGAAGAGGGACACTGCACTGCATACGCTATCTTCACGATCCAGGAGAGAGTCCAGATGTTCGTCAAGCCGCAGGATCATGTCTATGAAGGACAGATCGTGGGAATGAACGCAAGATCAGACGACATGGTAGTAAATCCATGCAGAGCCAAGAAGGCTACAAACATGAGAGCTGCCGGAAGCGACGATACCATCAAGCTGACGCCGCCGAGAGTTTTCTCACTTGAGGAGGCGCTCGAGTTCATAGCAGACGATGAGCTGGTCGAAGTAACACCGGACGACATCAGACTGCGCAAGAAGCTGCTCACAGAGCTTGAAAGACGTAAATACAACAACAGAAACAAATAAACAGTTACCGTAAACAACGGAGGGGTATATGCCTGAGATCAGAAAATTCAGAAAAGTACTCATCGCAAACCGTGGTGAGATCGCTATCAGAGTAATACGTGCGTGCAGAGAGCTGGGGATCAGGACCGTAGCTATCTATTCAGCTGAGGACAAGAACTCCCTGTTCCGCACCAAGGCTCATGAATCATACGAGATTGGAAAGGGCAAGAGTCCTATTGATGCATATCTCGATATCGATGAAATAATCCGCATGGCTAAGACCAAGGGCTGCGATGCGATCCATCCGGGATACGGTTTTCTTTCCGAGAATCCTGACTTTGCAGAGGCATGCGAAGAGGCAGGGATCGCATTCATCGGACCTACCCATGAGATGATGAACCGTCTCGGTGACAAGATCCAGTCCAAAATGGTCGCTGATGAGGTAGGCGTACCTTGCATCCCGGGCGTAGAGGCTGCCATCAGCAACGATGATGACGCGATAGAGTTCGCGAATGCGGCAGGCTACCCTATAATGCTCAAGGCAGCTGCAGGCGGCGGCGGAAGAGGAATGAGGATCGTCCGCAAAGAGGAGGACCTCCTGCCTCAGTTCCACAGCGCTCAGAACGAGGCTGTCAAGGCATTCGGAAACGGCGATATATTTATCGAGAAATACATCGAGGAGCCTAAGCACATCGAGGTGCAGGTCCTTGGAGACAAGTACGGCAATGTAGTCCACATGTATGAGAGAGACTGCTCCGTACAGAGAAGACACCAGAAGGTAGTTGAGTTCACACCTGCTCTGTGCATCACTGAAGAGCAGAGACAGGCTATCTGCGAGGATGCTCTCAAGATCGCGCGCGCTGTAAATTACAGAAGTGCGGGTACGGTAGAGTTCCTTGTGGACAGGGAAGGAAACCACTACTTTATCGAAATGAATACAAGGATCCAGGTCGAGCATACGGTCAGTGAGCTGATCACAGGCATCGATCTCGTTCAGGCGATGATCCTGGTAGCTGAGGGCTACAGACTTGACTCGGAAGAGATCAACATCAAGAGCCAGGACGACATCCAGGTTCGCGGATATGCGATCCAGTGCCGTGTAACGACCGAGGACCCGACCAATAATTTTGCACCTGATACCGGAACGATCACAGAGTACCGCTCTGCATCAGGAAACGGCATCAGACTCGACGGCGGAAACGGTTTTACCGGATCTGTCATCACACCGTATTACGATTCGCTGCTCGTCAAGATCTGCTCGCATGACAGGACATTCAACGGCGCATGCAGCAAGGCGGTAAGAGCTCTCAAGGAGATGAAGGTAACAGGAGTAAAGACCAACATCGGATTCCTTCTGAACCTTCTGAACCACCCGACTTTCCGCAAGGGCGAGTGCAATACGGGATTCATTGAACACAATCCTGAGCTTCTCAATATCCGCTCCGTTGCGGACAAGGAGGCACAGGTGCTTGACTTCCTCGGAGACATGGTCGTCAACGGACGTAAGGACAAGGCCGGGACATTCAATATCCCTGTTGTTCCTGAGGTAAAGAGAACTGAGATCGTCGGACTCAGAGGAACCAAGCAGTTATTCGAGGAAAAGGGCGCCAAGGGAGTATCCGACTGGGTACTCGGTCAGAAGAAGGTGCTCATTACAGATACATCGCTGAGAGACGCTCAGCAGTCCCTGATCGCGACCAGAGTAAGGACGAGAGACATGGAGAGGATAGCACCTGCCATGGCTCTGTACGGCAAAGACCTGTTTTCGTATGAGATGTGGGGCGGCGCTACATTCGATGTTGCGATGAGATTCCTCGGAGAGGATCCGTGGGAGAGACTGGAGACACTGAGAGGTGAGATCCCTAACGTTCTCTTCCAGATGCTCATAAGAGGTGCCAACGCGGTAGGCTACAAGAACTACCCGGACAATACCATCAGGAAGTTCGTTCAGGAAGCGAAGAAGGCGGGCATCGATGTGTTCCGTATATTCGACTCGCTGAACTGGGTACGCGGTATAGAGGTCGCACTTGACGAGGTACTGAATGTCGGAGGCATAGCAGAGCCTGCTATGTGCTACACAGGCGACATCCTTGACGAGAGCCGTGACAAGTACACTCTCGACTACTATGTGAAGATGGCCAAGACGCTCGAAAAGCAGGGCGCTCACATCATCGGCATCAAGGACATGTCCGGACTTCTCAAGCCGGTAGCTGCATTCAGACTTATAAAGGCTCTCAAGAACGAGGTTGCAGTACCTATCCACCTGCATACCCACGATACATCCGGCAACGGAGTAGCTACTCTGATGCTCGCAGCTGAGGCGGGCGTAGATATCGTGGATGCTGCATTCAACAGCATGTCTGGTCTGACATCACAGCCGGCTCTGAACTCCTTCGTCGCTGCTCTTGAGAACAGTGAGAGAGACACCATGATGGATACCAGAGGTCTGCAGAGGATCTCTGACTACTGGAGCGACGTAAGACCTGTCTACGGAGACTTTGAGTCTGACCTCAAGGCTACGACAGCTGAGATCTACAGACTCGAGATCCCGGGCGGACAGTATTCCAACCTCAAGCCGCAGGTCGAGAGCTTTGGCATCGGATACAAGTTCGATGAGGTCAAGGACATGTATGTCAAGGTCAACAAGATGCTCGGCGATATCATCAAGGTTACACCATCATCCAAAATGGTAGGAGACCTTGCGATATTCATGGTCCAGAACGATCTGACACCGGAGAACATCGTTGAGAAGGGTGCTGATTTTGACTTCCCTGACAGCGTTGTCACATACTTCGAAGGCATGATGGGACAGCCTGAGTTCGGATTCCCTGAGGACCTGCAGAAAGTAGTCCTCAAGGACAGAAAGCCTATCACCGTAAGACCGGGAGAACTGCTGCCGTCTGATGACTTTGACGAGTTCAGACGCCATCTCACGGAAGACCTCGATCTTGAGGGAACGGATCAGGAGCTCGTTTCGTACTCCATGTACAGCAAAGTCTTCGATGACTATATCAAGAAGCTCCGCGAGGTCGGCAACTTCCGCAACATGGGAAGTGACGTGTTCTTCCACGGCATCGCTCTCGGACAGACTGTCGAGGTAGAACTCAAGCCGGGCAAGATCATGGTCATCACGCTTGAAGATATCGGAGATACCGATGAGGCAGGAAACCGTGACCTCACATTCACCGTCGATGGTTACAGAAGAGTTGTCAGCATCAAGGATAAGCAGGCTCTGACCAAGTCTGTTGCGGGATCACAGATCCAGTTTGCTAACCAGGATGACGAGAAGGAGATCGGAGCCAACATCCCGGGAACCATCATCAAGGTACTCGTTTCCGAGGGTGATGAGGTCAAGCAGGGTCAGCCGATCGCGATCATCGAGGCCATGAAGATGGAGACCAACGTAATCTCTACAGGCGACGGTGTCATCGCCAAGATATATGTCAAGGAAGCGGAAAGCGTCAAGTCAGGACAGCTTATCGCACGCCTTGAAGATATACAGTAGTAATTAAAAAGGGAGCATATCTGAATAATTGCAGTCCTCATCGCAGGACAATTCGCGAAACGCTTCGGAATTGTCATACTGCTCTTGCGGGTTGACAATTCTTCAGATATGCTCCCTTTTATTCAAGACTGTAAAAAACGTGCAGAGATGCCCGACTTAATGTATAATTGATAGGACCGTGTGGTCTTATGAATAAAAAACACAAATTAATCCCCTAATCAAAATAAAGGTGTAAGCCGAAAGGAGTATTTATCTCATGAAGAAGATTCTTGTTATCAACCCTGGCGCTACTTCAACCAAGATCTGCGTATTTGAAGATGAGAATGAGGTGATGCGTGTAGGCATCGACCATGATGCTGCTGAGATCGCTAAGTATCCTCATGTTGTAGATCAGGCTCCGTTCAGAAAGGAAGCCATCCTGAAGACTATCGAGGATAAGGGTTACAAGCTGACTGACTTTGATGCTATCTGCGGAAGAGGCGGACTGTTCAAGCACATCCCGTCCGGTACATACAAGGTAAATGACGCTGTTATCCGCGATATCAAGAATCCACCTTACGGTGAGCACGCTGCTAACCTCGGAGCATATATCTCCAAGGAACTCGCTGATTCCGTAGGCATCCCTTCATTCTTCGTAGACCCTGTCTGCGTTGATGAGATGGAGCCGCTTGCAAGATATTCAGGACTCGGACTTGAAGGATTCGAAAGACAGTCGTTCTTCCATCCTCTCAACCATAAGTCGGTAGCCCGCAAGGCTGCAAAGCAGCTTGGCAAGGCGTATGAGGAGCTCAACCTCGTTATCTGCCACCTCGGCGGCGGTGTATCTGTAGCTGCTCATAAGAAGGGCAAAGTCGTTGATGTAAACAACGTAAAGGACGACGGTGCGATGGGTATGGACAGAGGCGGAGCTCTTCCTGCAAATGCACTCGTAAACCTCTGCTTCAAGGAAGGTATGACCAAGGCTGATGTCAAGAGGATCATCGGACAGGAAGCCGGCATTTACTCATATACAGGAACAAAGGACTTCAGAGTAGTAGAGAATGCTGCATTCGATGACGGCGATGAGAAGATGCTGATGGCATTCAAGGCTATCGCTTATCAGCTGGCTAAGGATATCGGTGCTATGTCTGCAGTTCTCAGATATGATGTCGACGCTATCATCTTTACCGGCGGAATGGCATACTCTGAGAGATTCTGCGAGGAGATCAGCTCATATGTAAGTAAGATCGCACCTATCATGAGATTCCCTGGAGAAGAAGAGATGAAGGCTCTTGCAGAGGGCGCTCTCAAGGCACTCGAGACAGGACACTGGGAAATCTACGAGTAACTGGCAGAATTAATACAGATCGCAGAAGACAGCGGGCAATATCGGCCCGCTGTTTTTGAATGCCAGAATGGAAATAAAATGGAAAATTAATTGCAATAAATGAACATTTGTGCTAAAATGGATGTGGGGTAATACTACAAAAGATCAACAGATGCCGCTGGAGGTGAGTGTGTGAATATTGAGGAAATGAAGCGATATAAATACGAGCTCGGACTGACTTCTGAGATGATCGCTGAACGTTCAGGTGTGCCTCTCAGCACTGTGCAGAAGATTTTTGCCGGAATAACGACCAATCCGAGACTTGAAACAAGGCTCAGGATCGAGCGCGTCCTCCTGAAAGAGAATGCTGACAGATATTTTTACAGCACTGATGACAGCGGAACTTCAGTTGTCAGAGAATCGAATCTGGCTAAGCTGTACGGAAAGGTTGAAACTGTGAATAATCAGCTGGAAGTACAGGAGATTCATAGTACAGGTGATAAGGCCGGACCATATACTGTTGAAGATTATATAAGAGTTTCTGCAGACAGGAGAGTAGAACTCATCAACGGTTATCTGTATGATCTTGCTTCACCAACATCCAGACATCAGATGGCAACTTCACTTATCATGAAGGAACTTCTTGATTATGCTGAAAAGCATGACTTTGAATGCATGCCGTATCAGTCTCCGCTTGATGTGAGGCTCAGCCGGGACAACAGGACGATGCTGCAGCCGGATCTTTTCGTAATATGTCAGAATGACGCGGTGGATAACGGAAAATACATAGAAGGTGCCCCTGACTTTGTGATTGAGGTTCTGTCACCATCGACGGCCGTAAGGGATATGAAGGATAAGCTGAATGCATACTTTGAGGCAGGGGTAAGAGAATACTGGGTGATAGACCCTGATATGTTCATAATTGATGTTTTCAGCTATGAAAATGCAGAGATGTTTAAAAGATACACATTTGAGGATCAGGTACCTGTCGGAATATCCGGCGGGGGATTATCGATAGACTTCAGGCCGATCAGGGCTATAATAGAGAAAAGACAGGAGGTGTGACATGCTTCTTATATGTTATCCGAAATGCAGTACATGCAAAAAAGCGCAGAAGTGGCTGGATGAAAAGGGAATCAGCTATGACTACAGAGATATAAAGATTGATAACCCATCGAGAGGTGAACTGGCTGAATGGTACGCAGCCAGCGGTAAACCGCTCAGAAAGTTCTTCAACACCAGCGGCATGCTGTACAGAGACATGGGACTCAAGGACAAACTCGGCAATATGACCGACGATGAGATGCTCGATCTGCTCGCAACTGACGGCATGCTCGTCAAGAGACCGCTTGTAATCGACGATGACGGCGTTTTGATTGGATTCAGAGAAGCTGAGTGGGAGGATATGTTATGCAGGAAATAAAGTGCCCTAACTGCGGTCAGGTATTTCAGGTAGATGAGACCGGATACGCTCAGATCGTTCAGCAGGTCAGAGACAGTGAGTTTGAAAAGGAGATCGCAAAACGCGAATCCGAGCTTGCTGAAAAGAGAGAAAACGAGCTGCGTATGGCCCGCATGGAGCAGGAAAAGCAGTTCGATAAGACTCTTTCCGAGAAGGAGTCAGAGCTTGCTGACAGAGAGAAAAAGATCGAACTTCTGAAAGCCGAGAAGCAGAGCGAGACAGAGAAAATCAGAACTGAAAAGGACAATGAGATAGAGCGCCTTAAGGCTGAGCGCGACAGAGAAGTAGAGCGCATAAAGGCTGATAAGGACAGAGAGATCGACAGGCTCCGCGCTGATCTCACAGAGCAGCTCAACAAGCTCAGAGCCGAGGTCGAGAAGAGCGATACTGAGAAGGAACTGGCTGTCACCAGAGCTGTTCAGGAAAAGGATAAGGAGATCGCTGACAAGAATGCTGAGATCACTAAACTCAGCGGCGATCTTGAAGTGCAGCAGAGACAGAGCGAACTGACAGAAAAGCAGCTTGTAGAGCAGCACAGAGGTGAGCTGAGACTCCGTGACGAGGAAATAGAGAGACTCAAGGACTTCAAGGCACGCCAGTCGACCAAGATGGTTGGAGAGAGCCTCGAGCAGCACTGTCAGAACCAGTTCAATTCGATCAGAATGACCGCTTTTCCGAATGCGTATTTCGAGAAAGATAACGACGCAAGGACAGGCAGCAAAGGGGACTTCATTTTCCGTGAGTCGTCTGATGACGGCACTGAATTCATCTCCATCATGTTCGAGATGAAGAATGAGATGGATACCACTGCCACCAAGCATAAGAATGAAGACTTTTTCAAGGAACTGGATAAGGACCGCAAGGAGAAGAACTGCGAGTATGCAGTTCTGGTATCGCTCCTTGAAGCAGATAATGAGCTGTACAACAATGGTATCGTTGATGTTTCATACAAGTATGAAAAGATGTATGTCATCCGCCCTCAGTTCTTCATTCCGATGATAACACTCCTCAGAAATGCAGCCCTTAATTCCCTGAAGTATCAGAGAGAACTGCAGATCGTTAAGAACCAGCAGGTAGATATCCTCCACTTTGAGGAGAATATGGAGAGCTTCAAGAACGCCTTCGGAAGGAATTATGAGCTTGCCAGCCGTAAATTCGAGGATGCGATCAATGAGATCGATAAGTCCATAAGACAGCTTGAAAAGGTCAAGGAAGCGCTTACTTCTTCAGAGAGAAACCTGCGTCTGGCCAACGACAAGGCGCAGGATCTTTCCATCAAGAAGCTTACGAAGAATGCACCGACGGTCAAGGCCATGTTTGAGGAACTTGCAGAGAGCAGGGAAGAAGACTGATAAGAAAAAAGGACTCTGATATAAGAGACATAATATGGCACTGAAAAAAGCCTGCCTGACAAGTGAAACTGATCACTTGCCGGACAGGCTTTTCAACTAATTATCTGATCGCTGTATCAGCTCCCTTTACAGCACTATCATATAGACTACGAAGGATACGAGCCACGCGATCACGCACTGCCATATGACGACCAGGAAGGCCCATCTGCCACCCATCTCTCTTCTGATCGACGCTATCGCTGCTACACATGGAGTGTAGAGAAGTGAGAACACCAGCAGCGATGCAGCGGAAGCTGTGGAAATCGCGGTGCTTACGTTTTGCCCGAAGAGTATGCCCAGTGTAGCAACAACGCTTTCCTTGGCCATGAAGCCGGATATGAGCGATGTGGCTATCCGCCAGTCGCCGAGGCCGATAGGCGAGAGAAGCGGGGCGATGTAGCCTGCAATGATGGCGAGCATGCTTTCCTGCTGGTTCGCAACCATATGAAGTCCGAAGTCAAAGCTCTGCAGGAACCAGATAACTATCGTTGCTATGAATATGACCGAGAACGCTCTCTGCAGGAAGTCCTTCGCCTTGTCCCACAGAAGCCTCATTACGTTCTTGGCGCCCGGCAGACGGTAATTAGGCAGCTCCATGACGAACGGGACAGCCTCGCCCCTGAACAGCGCGCCGCGATAGAGAAGCGCTACCAGTATAGCGATCAGTATCCCGAGGACATAGAGACCTGTCATGATAAGACCGCCGCGTCCCGGGAAGAATGCATTGACAAAGAATGCGTATATAGGGACTTTGGCTGAGCAGCTCATGAACGGCGTCAGCAGTATTGTCATCCGGCGGTCACGCTCACTCGGCAGGGTACGTGTTGCCATTACAGCCGGAACGGTACATCCGAATCCGATCAGCATAGGTACGATGCTGCGGCCCGAGAGTCCCAGCCGCCTCAACGTCTTGTCCATGACAAATGCGACTCTCGCAATATAGCCTGAATCCTCCAGCAGTGATAGGAAGAAGAACAGCACCACGATGATAGGAAGGAAACTCAGAACGCTTCCGACGCCCTCGAATATTCCCTTGATGATGAGCCCGTGCAGAGCCTCATTGGCATTGCCTGCTGTCAGTGCCGCATCCACGGCACCGGCCAGTGCACCTATGCCTGTTTCGAGCAGTCCCTGGAGCCATGCTCCAATCACATTGAATGTGAGGTAGAACACTATGCCCATTATCGCTATGAAAGCAGGGATAGCTGTGTACTTGCCGGTCAGGAAGCGGTCGATCTTCTCGCTTCTGATACGCTCTTTGCTCTCGCGGGGCTTGCGTACAGTCTGGGCTGTGACCTTCTTTATGAATGCAAAACGCATGTCTGCTATCGCAGCGCTTCTGTCAAGTCCGCGCTCTTCCTCCATCTGAAGCACGATGTGCTCGATGGTCTCTTTCTCATTCTGAGTAAGGCCGAGGCTGCGGATGACTATAGGGTCACCTTCGATGACCTTGGTTGCAGCAAATCTCAGGGGAATATCCGCACTCAACGCGTGGTCCTCGATAAGATGCGATGCCGCATGTATACATCTGTGTACCGCTCCGCCGTGGTCGTTCTGATCACAGAAATCGGTACGCATCGGTTTTTCCTGATATTTTGCGATATGTATCGCGTGATCGATGAGCTCGTCGATTCCCTGGTTCTTGGCAGCCGAGATAGGAACTACCGGTGTGCCGAGGATGCTCTCCATCTCATTGACGTCGACCGTGCCTCCGTTGGCGTGGAGCTCGTCCATCATGTTCAGCGCAACTACGACCGGAACGTTCATCTCGAGAAGCTGCATCGTAAGATACATATTTCTCTCAATGTTGGTGGCATCAACGATGTTGATGATCGCTTTCGGCTTGTCCTGCAGAACGAAGTTCCTTGATACGATTTCTTCGCTGCTGTAAGGGGACATTGAATATATACCCGGCAGGTCTGTTACCAGCGTATCCGGATGTCCCTTGATAGGCCCGTCCTTGCGGTCAACTGTTACTCCCGGGAAGTTGCCGACGTGCTGATTGGCGCCTGTAAGCTGGTTGAAGAGGGTGGTCTTGCCGCTGTTCTGGTTGCCGACTAGGGCAAAAGTAAGAAGCGTCCCGTCAGGCAACGGATTGCCGGTGCCCTTAGGGTGGAAACGTCCGCCTTCACCGAGGCCCGGATGCTCAGTCTCAGCCTTTCTGTATTCCTCAACAGGCTGCAGAGGCTCGCTGTTGTCCTCAGGAGATATAGCTGCAGCAGAGTCCGAATCGCATTTTTCGATTTCGATCTTTGCCGCATCATCGAGCCTCAGAGTAAGCTGGTAGCCCCGAATCTGAAGTTCCACCGGGTCTCCGAGCGGTGCATATTTAATAACGGTGACGTCTGCGCCCGGGATAACTCCCATGTCGAGAAAGTGCTGGCGGAGTGCGCCCTCACCACCGACAGTCTTTATGACTGCGGATTCACCGATCCCAAGTTCCTTTAAAGTCATGAATACCTTCCAATTATATGATGTTAACAGTGTTGGTTAACCATGATTAACCGATACGAACAGATGATATCACATTTGGGGATTCATTTGAACTCAAATCTCGCCTGGGTCGAGCTGAGCTCTGCTCTTGATTTGAAGCAATAATCCTATTGCATTTACCCGACTCTTGTGTTAAGATATTCGAGCTGAGCAGAGCAAGCCGATCTGCCCGGTAACTGAATACAGTTATTTATACTTGCAGTGGAGGATTGACCGAGCGGCTAAGGAGCCTGATTGGAAATCAGGTAAGGTGTAACAGCCCCGTG
>JAZQHU010000069.1:0-16290 GCA_045540775.1 Anaerovoracaceae bacterium
GATCAACAGGGACGAGCTCCCTGACCACAGCGGATACGAGCAGTTCTGTAAGGATAACAAGGACTGGCTCACAGGATACATCGCGTTCACTGTCCTCAAGGAGATAAACGGGGGCAAAGCGTGGTATGAGTGGCCGGATGAGCACAAGTTCGGCGACCCGGACAAGATGATCGAAGAGCTCTCCGCAGAATACGGCGCGAGGATTGAGGAGCTGGCGAAGGATCAGTACTACTTCTTCGTTCAGTGGAATGATCTCAGGGAATATGCGAACAGCCTTGGCATTGAGATGATGGGCGACCTTCCTATGTACATGGCTTCGGACAGCGCTGATGTCTGGGCGGCCAAGGGAGAGTTTGGACTCGACGAGGACGGCAGGAAGAAGGTCCATTCAGGAGTACCGCCTGATGCTTTCAGCAAGGACGGTCAGGACTGGGGCAACCCGCTGTACAACTGGGATGTCATGAAGGCTGAAGGCTACAGCTGGTGGATGAGAAGGCTGAAGCAGTGCGCGGAGAGATTTGACATTTTGCGCATCGACCACTTCAGGGGATTCTCTGAATACTATGCTATACCTGAGGGCGCGACTCCTAAGGAAGGCTCCTGGCAGCACAGTGCAGGACTTGAGTTCTTCAGAGCAGTGAAAAAGATGCTCGATGAAGAGGGGCTCGGCATGAAGCTGCTGGCAGAGGACCTTGGATTCCTCGATGACGGGGTTCTGAGCCTGCTGAAACTGACAGGACTTCCGGGAATGGACATCTGGCAGTTCACAGCTGACGAGATGATGGCGATGGAGCCGGAGAAGGCTGCTCACAGGGCGTTCTACACAGGTACACATGACAACAATACGCTGATGGGATTCCTGCTCGGAGAAGAGCAAAACGATGAAGTCCCGGATGGAAACGAAATGATGCCTGATGCTGATGAGCATTATGACGGTGCTCTGATGACTCAGATGAACGCCAGGCAGACAGCGTCAGAAGAAAAACGTACGGAAGCTGAGCTCGAGGCACTGGATATCATAAGAAAGATATACGAGAGCCCGGCTGCACTCGCTATGGTCCAGCTGCAGGACATGTTCATGCTCGGCAGTGAGACCAGGATTAATGTCCCTGGAATAGCCGAGGGCAACTGGTCATGGCGGACACCGGCAGATTCGGTAGAGGAATCATTCGAAGATGCTGCAGAGCGCGCTGCATGGTTCAGGGAACTCGCAGAGAAGACAGGCAGACTGTAAAACATCTTACGTACATAACAAATCAGGATGTACTTAGTTAAGAAGTACATCCTGTTTTTTGTTTTAGCATGATCCTGACAGTGACAGGCTGTAACGCCTGACAGAGATGTCATGTCTGGTTTTGACCGGATGGCCTTTCTGAGGCGCATCATCGTCGAGCCAGATCCAGATTATCTCAGGATTATCCTGACAGTGATTATCCACATGCCATTTTGATATCAGATATATAACGTAGCAGATCACAGCAGCTGCAGCAACGGTCATACTTGATGAAATCATTTCATACCTCCGGTCATTCTCTGTGTTGGCTTGAATAAAGTGCTTCTGTTTTGCTATCTGAATTCAACCATGCCGCTAAGCTGAGAAAAAGCGAGATATTCTGCAACGTGGTTACAGTAATACTGTCACCAGAACCACTTTGTTATAGTTGCAGTTGAATCACAAAACTTAAGAGCGTAAATAATCCCCTGCGTTCAGGAATGGTTTAAGCTGACTTGTGTATTCGGCGAAACAGCCATTCTGATGTCGTGAACGATCATGAAGATAATCAGTATGAATCCGAGGTAACCGTTGACACCATACAGCACATTCAGCACTGATTTGTATGGAAGAAAACCTATTCCGAAACCTATTAATCCACCCAGAACAGTAAACAGTTTGTATCTGTTCGTTCCTTCATCAGCAAGTTTGATAACGCCTGTCCATAGAAGAGGAAGGGCGGTAGTATATACGCCTCCGAATATTACCAGAGCGAATAATACCCCGATCACCGGATGGATGTTTCTGGCAAGTGTCAGAGCAGGCACATCAACATTCCATACATCTGAAATCGTACATATCAGAGCCATGCAGCAGATGATGGATACAGCAAATACCGCGACTGCAGATATAAGCATTCCGGTGTTTACTTCTTTAAGATTATTTCTGGCACCTATTTCTGCCAGGAAGGATGCAAACCACAGAATAACAAACCCGCTGTATGATGCTCCTGCAAGGAACGGATTCCCGCCTCCAACCTGCTCAATCTCATATCTTCCGCTGTCAATGATCCTGAGGCCTTCCGAAAAACTTCCGATGTTCTTAGCTACAGTCCATACTGATACGAACAATATGAACATAATGATTATCGGCCCCAGCTTGCCGAGAGCATTTATTATGCCTTTGAGTCCGAATACAGCTGTGGCGACAACTGCAACAGTCAGCACCGCTGCACCGACACCATTCGGAAGTCCCCACAGCTCGGTTGCAACGGAATTCGCGCTGCTGCATTTGACGATAAAACACATGTAGCAGAAGAAGGCTGCAAAATAATCATAGAAAGTGCCTATTTTATCACCGCAGTATACTCTGTAGATATCACCGCCGTGTTTGAGATTCAGCCTGTTGCCGTTGGTGGCAAAAGACAGATTAGTATAGATGTAGATAACTGCAGCAACAGCGATCACTATCAGAAAACGCGAACCGTATGACGCCTCATACTGAACGACCTCCTGCATCGTCGCAAACCCGGCTCCGATATAAAAGGCTATGCATGCTCCGCATATGGCAATAGTCCTTTTGGCAGACTGTTTTTTCATAATCAATACCTCCGCAAAATCCATTACTTAGACTTTGGTCAAGATGATGCTATCATCGGCTCTGATTTAAGAAAAACGCGGGTTTATGCAAGGAGCTGTGATAATTACTGCAATCAGTCTCGTGATGTTCCGGGATGCACTGAAATGGCTGAAAGGCTGAAATTTAAAGGGCTTCAGCTTGCAGTCTGACTTAATCCTCCTTTGAAGCATCTACGTTAGTCATTCAGTTGCAGGCATCCTATAATCAAGTTGCAATTTCACTTTCATCACATTATCAACATATTTTCAGGAGGTTTTATATGAACGCAGTTGGTATTGTTCGTATCGTAATGATCGTCTGGACACTTATTTCTCTGGTCCTCATTCTCAGGGACGTTTTCAAGCACAAGGAAGAACTTGATTTCAAGCGCGCGCCGCTGCAGTTCTTCATCGGAATGCTGGTAGACTTCTTCGACACATGGGGAATCGGATGCTACGCGCCTAACATGGCACTGTGGAAGTTCACAGGCAACTCCGTACCGGATGACCTGGTACCGGGAACTCTGAATCTTGCTCACACAGTTCCTGTAGCACTCGAGGGAATCCTCTTCCTTACATTCGTAGAGGTAGAGCCTGTCACACTTCTCGGAGCTATGGCAACCGCAGTACTCGGATCAGTAACAGGTTCCAAGATCGTTCAGAAGATGAACATCGACGTCATCCGTTATGCGATGGCTACAGCTCTTATCGGTGTTGCTATCGTAAGTGCTATCAAGAATGCAGGACTTGGACCGTGGGCAGGCGCTGATGCCAACACAGCTATCGGAGTACATGGTGTCAAGCTGATCATCCTCTTCATCATTTCCTACTTCTGCGGAGCTCTGATGAACATCGGATTCGGATACTATGCACCTTGCATGGGAACAGTACTTGCAATGGGCATGTCCGGAGCTTGTGCATTCCCTATCATGATGGGAGCATGCAACGTACTCATGAACGCTATCGTTCCTGGATACATCAAGGCCAACAAGTATGACAGACTTGCTACTCTGATGATCCTCCCTGGCGGTGTTATCGGTGTATTGGCAGCATACTTCACTATCAAATACGCATTCTCGCTGCACACACTCACATACATCGTATGCGTGGTAATGATCATCACAGCTATCAAGTACATCATGGATGCCAGAGCTGACAGAAAAGCACAGGCTGCTGTTCATGACTAAGCACAGGTACAGCTAAATTATTAGCAGAATGATTCTGATAGGAGGACGGCGGAATGCTGTCCTCCTGTTTAGGCAAAAGACATGTTAAATATCCTTAATGCTGATGAAAGAAAACAGCGAGGAGAAAAACGTTCGAATAATTTATAATTCTATATGGTGTTTTTCCTGCTGCAGACAAGACAGAAGCGGAAACTGACACGCTGCTGCCTTACCCCCAGTGCACAGGGAATGAAGCTGTATAAACAATGGAGAAACATAAATAATGGATAGTTCAAGATGCAAAGCTTTTGTTGCAGCTGTTGATGAGGGGAGTTTTACTGCTGCGGGAAGAGTGCTGGATTACACTCCGTCAGGTGTCAGCCAGCTTGTCAGTGCTTTGGAGGATGACCTTGGTTTTCCGCTTCTCATAAGAAAAAGCAGAGGCGTCGTTCTCACAAAAGAAGGTGAAATGATCTACCCTGAAGCGGTGGAATTCATCAATAAGGAAAAAGCTATATACAGGATCGCTTCAGAGTTGACGGATGTGGATGTAGGCAATGTTTCAATAGCTTCTTACAGCAGCATTGCCACACATATACTTCCTTCTATAATAAAAGAATTCTCTGAACAGTATCCGTCGATCAATATCACCCTGCAGGAAGGAACCAAGTCACAGATCGAGACAATGGTCGCGAATAATACAGCGGATCTTGCTTTCTCGACCAGACTTCTTAATCCGAATTATTCCTGGATACCGTTTATGGAAGACAGGATGGTTATTGTGCTTCCTAAGGATCACCCGTATGCCAATGCAGAATCCTATCCTCTGACTGAAGCAGAGAATGAAGAATTCATCATGCAGGGCGACGGGGATGATATTGACACACTGGAGCTACTGAACAGCAACAACATCGTGCCGAAAGTAAGGTTCACTACAGTAGAGAACCACACAGCTATCAACATGGTGGAAGAAGGTCTCGGAGTCAGTGTAATGAACTCATTTATTACAAAATCCTGGGAGGCCAATGTGTCAATAGTTCCTATTGATCCCCCATCATACATTAAGATCGGCATATCACTTCCTTCGCTGGAGAATGCGCCGCCGGCAGTCAGGAAATTCATAATGTTCGCTACTGACAGGCTGACCAGGCTCAACATGTGATCCGGCAAAAACACATCGTTAACCAAGATTGCAGATATAGTTCAATAAGACACTTAAAGACGATAAAAAGATCTGAGAATTGCTTCCTGAGTGAAGCAATTCTTTATTTTTGAAGTTTTTCTGAAACCAGACTGAACACTGTAATGGTTTTAGAGCCAAAACAGTCTGCCATAAAATGAATCATACAGAAACAGTTAATTCTGAAAACATGTATGAGGTAATTTGTTATATGGAAAGCGCAAGATGCAGAGCTTTTGTAACATCTGTTGATGAAGGAAGCTTTACGGCAGCGGGAAGGATCCTTGACTATACACCATCCGGAGTAAGTCAGCTTGTCCGGGCTCTTGAGGAAGAACTGGGGCTGACTCTTCTCACCAGAAAGAACAGAGGCGTTATTCTTACCAAAGAGGGAGAGAGGATATACCCTCAGATAGTTGACTATCTCAGCAAAGAGGACATGATGTTCCGCCTTGCAAAGGAGGTAACCAGTCTTGAGACAGGGCAGGTAACGATCGCTACTTTTACCAGTATAGCAACACACATTCTGCCCGGAATAATCAGGAGCTTCTCAAAGGAATACAGCAATATAGGCATCAAGATCATAGAAGGATCCAAAGTCAGGATCGAGGAGATGCTGGCGGATAACACAGCAGACCTGGCCTTTGTGTCCAGACCGGATAATCCGGCATACACCTGGATCCCGTTCATGAAGGACCGGATCGTTGCCATGGTATCCAGGGACCACAGATTTGCCGGAACAGGCTCCTATCCGATCGAAGAATGCCTCAATGATGATCTGATCATGCCGGACAGCGGAAGAGACATGGATATCATCAATCTGTTCAGATCCAGAGGGCTTGATCCGGCAATAAAATACTCAACAATAGAAAACTATACAGCAATCAATATGGCTGCCAAAGGGCTGGGTGTGAATATAGTCAATGAATTCATCACAAAATCGTGGAATAATGACTGCGTGATGCTGCCGCTTGACCCGCCGGCAGATGTTGAATTCGGCATAGTTCTTCCATCTGAAGAGACCGTATCACCCGCTGTAAGAAAGTTTATCTCCTTTGCGGCAGGACAATTAGGACAGAAAAACAAGTGAATACAAATAAGCTCAGAGTATTGTTCAAGGCAATAGAACTCGGGAGCCTGACAAAGGCAGGCGACGCGATGGGATATTCACAATCCGCCATTACTCAGATGATGAAATCATTGGAAGAGGATGTTGGATTTTCTTTGCTTTCCAAAAGCAACAGGGGAGTTGAACTGACATCCGAAGGTGAAACCCTTATGCCTCTGATGAGACGGATCATTGATGATGAAGAGGCGCTGTTTGAAGAGGTGGCGGAGATCGGAGGGCTGCACAAAGGAACATTGTGGGTCGGATCATATGTGAGCACATCAGTCCACTGGCTGCCTCATGTCCTCAGGCAGTTCCAGGAGAACTATCCTTTGGTGAGGATCAATATTGAGGAATCCGGACAGGACGATCTTGTGAGCAAGTTGCTTGACAGGAAAATAGATGTAGCTCTTCTGAGTGATCCGGGAGATGAGAGACTGGAATTCATCCCTGTGTACAGAGATCCTCTTGTAGTTGCGTTTTCAGAAAAGTATGATCTTGCCGCTTATGATAAAGTAACCATGGAAATGATCAGGGAGTATCCGTTTCTCATCACAGACCAGACGTATGACAGGGATGTTTACAGGCTCATCAGGCAGTCGGGTTTCACTCCGGAAATAAGATACACATCCACGGATGACTATGCAGTTCTGTCTATGGTCAGGAACGGGCTCGGCATAAGTATCATACCGAAAATGATAGTAGACGGCTTTGACCGTGACTTCATGTACAGACCTTTTGACCCTCCATACTACAGAACTCTCGGAATAGGTGTCAGGTCCGTGAATGAAGCCAGCCCGCTTGTAAAATTCTTCATAGACTATATAACTGACAACATTCCGAAGCTGTATCAGGAGTGTGATAAGATTAGCTTATCGCGGAAATACTAAACATTAATTGTACAAATCGTGTGGCGGAGTGTATATTAGAGACAACAAAGGAAGTCATTCCTGAGGTCGACCTTAGATGCATACTTGAACGGATCATCATAATCAGATCCGCTGATATAGAAAGAGGAGGTAGCATTATGTTGACCACAATTATGACTGTAGCCGCAATGGCATATTCACTTAGTTTTCTGGACATGGTTCTCTGGAACGAATCAGATGGTGTGAAGATGCTCGGCAGATAGATTGTTATATACCACGAAAATGTTGATATGTAGATAAATGTGATTGCACAGATGACCCGCCGGAAGGCGGGTTATTTGTTTGTGCTGAAAACGATACTTTGCAGGAACGCTTCGCGGATGGACATTGTTTTCTAATTAACAAACATGAGGTGCTTTGAGCTCTGAAAGATATAGAGTTACTAAAATCTAATATAAGTAACTGTCAAAACACCTCGCGTTTTTTCAGATTTACTGAAAGCAGACATACGTATGTGTCGCTATTTCCACTCAGAAGACGATGCTACAATTAAAGCATAATTTAAAGACTCATGAAGATGAGGTTAAAACATAGTCAAGTTTATAACAAAGGAGTTGATTCTTAATGACAAGTAGTCAGATTGAAATGATGATCGTAATAGCGCTGTATATGTGCCTGCTTATCGGCATCGGTGTCTATAACGGAAAGAAGAACAAAAACACAGAGGACTTTTATCTCGGCGGACGTAAACTCGGTCCTTTTGTCGTAGCAATGAGCGCTGAGGCCAGTGATATGTCAAGCTGGCTTCTGATGGGTCTCCCTGGCGTAGCTTACATGACCGGTCTTGCAGATGCTTTCTGGACTGCAGTAGGACTTGCGACAGGTACCTACCTGAACTGGCTTTTCACATCCAGAAGACTACGCCGTTATTCACAGGCAATCAATGCATATACAGTACCGGGATATCTTGCCAAGAGATTCCATGATGATAAGCATGTAATAGATTCCATCGGAGCGCTGATGTGCGTAATATTCTTTACTCCGTACGTAGCTTCCGGATTCGCTGCCTGCGGCAAGCTGGTCAATTCACTCTTCGGGATCGATTACATGACCGGTGTGGTATTCTTTGCGGTCATCATCGTTATATACACAATGATCGGCGGATTTACTACTGTTGCCACTAACGACTTTGTCCAGAGTATCGTAATGTCGATCGCTCTTGTCACAGTTGTTGGCTACGGTGTAGTAAGGTCCGGCGGATTCGAAGGTGTAATGGCAAATGCGAGAAGCATGGCCGGATACTTCCAGCTGGATGCGCTCCATGATGCTGCTACAGGAAACGCTGTACCACTGAGCTTCATTGCTATCATTTCTACTCTGGCATGGGGAATCGGTTACTTCGGAACACCGCATATTCTGGTAAGATTCATGTCCATTGAGGATGAAAAGAAGCTGGTACTTTCAAGAAGGATCGCTTCGGTATGGGTTGTTATCGCAATGGGCGTAGCGATCTTCATCGGAATCGCAGGAAATGCTCTGTCCAAGGTCGGTGCCATTGAGATGCTTGATGATGGCGAAAGGATCATCCCTGTAATAGCAAAGACGATTGCTACTCACGGTATATTCCCGGCACTGATAGGCGGTGTTATCATAGCAGGTATCGTTGCGGCAACAATGTCAACAGCTGACAGCCAGCTGCTGGTAGCTGCATCAGGATTCACTGAAAACTTCGTGCAGGACTTCCTCGGCAAGAAGCTCGATGCTGCACAGTCACTCAAACTTGCCAGGATCACGATCCTTGTTGCATCAGTCATTGCTGTATTCCTCGCAAGAAATCCTAACTCAAGCGTATTCAGGATCGTATCATTCGCATGGGCAGGATTCGGCGGAGCATTCAGTGCGGTAATGATACTCTCACTGTTCTGGAGAAGAGTCAACAGACCGGGAGCAATTGCAGGTATCGTTGCAGGAGGCGTAACGATTTTCTTATGGAAATTCATGGTCAGACCTCTCGGCGGCGGCTGGGATATATACGAACTTCTTCCTGCATTCATCGTATCACTCGTATTTGCAGTAGTTGTATCACTTATGACTCCGGAACCAAGCGATGAGATCTACGCTGAGTTTGACAGCGCAAAGCAGGCGTGATAGCTGCAATATGTCAGAACTGATCTGAGATTTGCCTTGGATCATTTCAGAACTCATATAGGAAAGCTGCTCTCTTTTCGGGTTGAGAGCAGTTTTTCTTTTGCCTTCATCTGAATTGCAGTAACGCTTAAATCTCCTTCAATGATGATTCATAACAACTGCAAACTCCGCTTTGCTACAATTGACAGGGAAAAGAATCAGGATGTGTCCTGACAGGGCTTATGAAAGGTATGCAGTATGGCTAAAAGAGAAAGAAACGTTCTGTATGCGGCAGAATATAAACGTACCGGCAAAATGATCTCGGATTTTGTCAAATTCACATACAGGCAGAGATTTCCGAAAGTAAGCAGGAACTTCATGATCGTGGGACTGCTGTCGATCGTATTCGTGTACGGCGGCAGGATCCGCGCGGTACAGATAATATGCCTTGTTCTGGGGATATTCTGCATTCTGATGAGCCTGTTCAGACATCATATTCCTATTTCGATGATGAAGAGGCGTGATCCTGATTATCTTCAGCAGAATACTCTGTCATATGAATTCACCGGGCATGATATAACCGGCCTCAGAAACGGTGAGCCGTATATTGAAGTAAACGGATATAAGAACATCCATCACGTGTATCACGATGAGGAATACTTCTTCATTGGAGTAAATGAGGAGGATCTCATAGTCCTTCCGAAAGACAGGTTCATCTGCGGCGACCCGGAGGATTTCTGCGACTATATCAGGCGCAAGACCGGGCTCGAACCTGTCTGGGTGCCGGCGGCCAGGGAGAACAGGAAAGAGAAAAGCAGAACGGACAGAGCCAGACGTGCTGCGAAGGCCGAGGAAATGCAGAAGCAGAGAGCTGAGGAAATGCAGAAACAGCGCGCTGAAATGAGAGAGGCATTCAGAAAAGCCCGCGAAGAACGCAAGGCAAAACGTGAAAGTGAGCAATAATGCTTTTCAAACAGATTTCTGTAACATATAATCTTACTGACTGAAAGGATGGAGGCGCATATGCATTCTGTCCTGCCTGATATCATGCAACAGGAGGGATTATATGTTCAGGGAAATGAGAAGAAAACCGCAGGCCCTCAGCAAAGAGGAAATCATCGAAGTCCTGAAGAAGGAGACAAGAGGCGTTCTGTCAGTTCAGGGCGACGATGGCTATCCATACGGAGTGCCTATCAACCACTACTACGATGAAGAGACCAACAAGCTGTACTTCCACGGTGCGAACTTCGGCCACAGAGTAGAAGCTATAAAGAGAGACCCTAAGGTATCCTACTGCGTATTCGGCCAGGACTACCAGAAGGAAGGCGACTGGGCCAAGTACGTTAAGAGCGTCATCATCTTCGGCAAGGCCGAGCTGATCGAGGACCTCGATGAAGTCATCAAGTGGTCAGTCAAGCTCTGCAGCAAGTTCCCTTGCACAGAGGAGTACATCAGGACTGAAGTCGAGAAAGATGCGAAAAGGACGCTTTGCTTCTCCATCGCGATCGAGGACATCAACGGAAAGCTCGTACACGAGGCATAGTTACTGAATAAAAGCAGGCACAGTTTACATCGCAAACTATGCCTTTTTTAGTGCGTAATATGACAGTGAGAACCGTCCCCACTGTCACATTTATTTATCAAGTTCGCCGCGGAGGTCGGTCTCCATGAGTTCGCCGACCTGCTCACGGGTCAGATCCTGGCTCAGAAGGTACTGCAGCTTGGCGACTGCGGCCTCGGTGGTCATGTTGTATCCGCTGACTGCCCCTGCATTGACAAGTGCCGAGCCGGCTTCGTATGTGCCGAGCATGACTGATCCCTGCGGACACTGGGTGCAGACTACTACAACTGCGCCTGTTCTCGATGCTTCTTCTATGAGATCTGACAGTGCCTTGTCATAATTCGGGATGTTGCCCGAGCCGAATGTCTCAAGTATAAGTCCCTGCATGCCGTTGACGATAGGTGTGAAGAGTTCAAACTTGATGCCCGGGAACACCTTGATGACGGCCAGTCTCGTATCTTTGAGATATCTGACCGTGAGCGGCTGATCAGGATCGGCATCAAGGAATGCGCGTGTTCTGTATCTCACATCGATTCCGGCCTTGGCAAGTTCCGTGTAATTAGGCGACTTGAAGGCGATAAGGCGGTCGGATGAGTATTTAGTGGCCCTGTTGCCGCGCAGAAGCTCGTTACTGAAGAACAGGCATACCTCGTGCACGACATCCTGTGCCGCTATCAGGACGGAAGTAATGAGGTTGTCCTTGCCGTCACTTCGGAGCTCACAGAGAGGAATCTGAGAGCCAGTGAAGATGACAGGCTTACTCAGTCCTTCGAGCATGAAGGAAAGGGCAGATGCGCTGTAGGCCATAGTATCTGTGCCATGCAGCACGACGAATCCGTCATAATCATCGTATCTTGATTCGATCGCTTCGGCGATCTGGTTCCACTGCTTATATGTAATGTTAGAGCTGTCCAGCAGCGGGTCGAATTCCACAAGATCCCAGTCCGGCATGCGCGGGGATGACAGATCCCTGATCGCTGCGAGCTCTTTTGCAAAAGTTCCCGGCGCAGGTGCGAACCCGTTCTCAGTCGGGACCATTCCGATCGTTCCTCCGGTGTACAGAATGCATACTTTTTTCTTAGACATTTTATCCTCCGTATGAGTTTATTCCCCCTGAAGCACAACAATTGTAACACATTCGGATTGAGTGTCACACGGCAAAATGTTAGAATAGTGCAGTGAGAAAAGACTCTGAAACAGATACAGACAGGCGCGTCTGCGCAGAAGGGCGTGACGTAAGCTGAGAAAGGGGCACAGAAAAATGCTGGAAAGAGAACCTAGAATCATCAAGGTCAAGGAGAGCATCCTCGAAGACAATGACGCAGATGCAGACAAGCTGCGCGGCGAGCTTCTGGAAGAGAAGACCTTTTATCTGAATATAATGTCATCACCGGGATCGGGCAAAACGTCAAGCATCCTGCAGCTCATCAGGAGGCTTAAGGACGATTTCCGTATCGGAGTGCTCGAGGCAGATATCGACGGTGATGTGGATACAAGAACGATGCTGAATGCAGGCGTTGCCTCCGTACAGATCCACACAGGCGGCATGTGCCACCTCGACGCTGACATGAGCAGACAGAGCCTTAAGGAGATCGGCTCGAAAGACCTCGACCTCGTCATCCTCGAGAACGTCGGCAACCTCGTATGCCCGGCTGAATTCGACACAGGCGCAGTCAAGGATCTTGTCATTTTGTCCGTACCTGAAGGCGACGACAAGCCGCTCAAATACCCTCTGATGTTCACCAAGGCAGACGTGGTGCTCGTCAACAAGATCGATGCGCTCGAGGCATTCGACTTCGACCTTGAGAAGTTCACTGAGAACGTCAGGATGAGAAATGCCAACGCTGATGTCATCGCTGTATCTGCAGAGACAGGCGAGGGATTTGACGAAGCAGCCGCATGGATCAGAAATGCTGCTGAAGAATTTCTGGGAGGTGCAAAGTAATGTGTGCTGTAAGAGTAATTGACGTAAACATGGGCGTGTTCGAGATGAACGACCGCATCGCTGATGAGGTAAGGGCACGCAACAAGGCTAACGGAACATTCATGGTCAACCTCATGGCATCACCGGGATCGGGCAAGACAACGACTCTTCTGAGGACCATCGCTGACCTGAGAGATGAGTATAAGATCGGCGTTATGGAAGCAGACATCGATGCTTCGGTAGACGCTGAGAAGATGATCGAGGCAGGCGTCCGCTCCATCCAGATCCACACAGGCGGAGAGTGCGCTATGGACGCTTCGATGACACAGCAGGCTCTCAATGAGTTCGATACTTCGGACCTTGACCTCCTGTTCATGGAGAACGTCGGCAACCTCGTATGCACGGCTGAGCAGGATACAGGCGCCACTGTCAATGTGGAGATCCTCTCACTTCCTGAAGGCGACGACAAGCCTCTCAAGTACCCTCTGATGTTCACGGTATGCCAGGCAGTCATCGTAAACAAAGTCGATACACGAAAGTTCTTCAGATTCGACGATGAAGCCTTCATCGAGAGAGTCCACAACCTGAATCCGGATGCGAAGATATTCTTCCTTTCGTCCAAGACAGGCGAGGGATTCGACGCATGGACAGGCTGGCTCAGGGAGCAGATTAAAGCTTACAAGGCGGAATAAGCATACTGGACTTTTGCAGCATAAATGCAAAGTACAGGCTGCAGGAGCCGCAAACAATTGAAATCAAAGGCATGCGACCAATTATACGGACGCATGCCTTGTGTTTTGTGAAAAATACCAAATTAATATACGCGAAGCGTTGACATAGTTGAATATAAATAATAAAATGCGAATAATTGAGATAGAGGACGCGTCACGTCATCAGTAGTGATCCCGGAGATCAGTGCAGTGTAGGGTGAAATGAAAGGGACTGACGCCGAAGTGATGTAAAGGCTGCACCCTTTCTGATCTGGGCGGACGGAATAAGATACGGCCGACTGTCGCGATTACGCGGAGCGCTATCCATGATAAGAAATCAGAGATTGTTTTGATTTGTCATGAGCAGCTGATCCGTGTCGGCTGCTTTTTTAATTACAAATCACGGCAGTATCTGAAGTATCTTACAGGTAGCCTTATCTCATTTCTGGAAAACACCATTCAAAATGAGGAGGTATCAAACAATGGCAAGAACACAGACTATTTTCGAAGGAGTTGCAACTGCTCTCATTACTCCGATGACAGAGAACGGAGTCAATTTTGACCAGTTCGGCAAGCTGATCGACTGGCAGATCGAATCGGGCATCGATGCACTCGTAATTGCAGGAACAACAGGTGAGGGTTCGACTCTTACCGACGAAGAGCACAAGGAATGCATCAGCTTTGCAGTAGAGAGAGCAGCTGGCAGAGTTCCTATCATCGCAGGTACAGGATCCAACCACACTGAGTACGGAAAGCAGCTTACAAAGTATGCAAGCGACGCAGGCGCAGCAGCATGCCTGATCGTTACTTCGTACTACAACAAGGCTACACAGAACGGTCTTGTAAAGCTCTTCAGCGAGTACGCAAGTGTCAGCGATGTTCCTATTATCGCTTACAACGTTCCTTCGAGAACAGGTCTCAACATAGAGCCTTCAACATACGTCAAGCTCGCTGAGATCGACGGAGTAGCTGCCATCAAGGAAGCTAACGGCAACATCTCCAAGATCGTTGACACATTCTCACTCGTAGGCGACAAGCTCGACATTTACTCAGGCAACGACGACCAGATCGTTCCGTTCCTCTCGATGGGCGGAAAGGGAGTCATCTCGGTACTCTCCAATGTCATCCCTAAGGAGACAAGAGAGATCTGCACAAAGTTCTGGGAAGGTGATGTAGCAGGTTCCGCAGCACTTCAGTGCAAGTACAATGAGCTCGTCAAGGCTCTCTTCTGCGAGGTCAATCCGATCCCGGTCAAGGAAGCTCTTGCAATGATGGGCTGGTGCGATCCGATCATCAGATCACCGCTGTACCGCATGGAGGAGCAGAATCTTGAGAGACTACGCAAGGCTATGCAGGATCTGGGCATCATTCAGTAATTAATCGATCGCGCTCTTAAGCGAATGAATGATCATGCTGAATATTCGCTCATCATACTGATTTCATTCAATAGGCAATATGATGAAAGTATTTTACTGAATCCGGAAGAACCAATAGCATAAGCGGAGGAAGATATCCTAATGAAAGTAATTGTTAACGGAATCGACGGGGCGATGGGTTCGGTCCTCGCCCGCATCATAGAGAAGACTGATGACATGGAGGTCATTGCAGGTGTCACACCGACTGGTGCTGACGGGGCTTACCTGACGATGGATGCATATCAGGGACCTGCTGACATGGTCATAGATTTTTCACATCATTCTGTGACTGCCGACCTGATGGAGTACTGCGTAAAGAGAAATCTTCCTGTAGTCGTATGTACTACCGGCCAGACTGAAGAGGAGATGGCATGCATCACTAAGGCGGCTGAGAGCATCCCGGTATTCAAGTCGGGGAACATGTCTGTCGGCGTTGCGATCACGGCCAAAGTGGTAAAGGAGATCGCGGCGAAGTTCGGCGCATGTGATATCGAGATCGTTGAGACTCATCACAACAGAAAGGTTGATGCACCAAGCGGTACAGCACTGATGCTGGCTGACGCGGTAAGGGAAGCAAGACCTGAGCTTCACTACAACCTTGGAAGATCGGGCGACTGCAAGCGCGAGCCTGATGAGATCGGCATCAATTCAGTCAGAATGGGCAACATAGTCGGTATTCACGAGGTCATGTTCGGGACTAATACCCAGACCATCACAGTTACACACCAGGCACATGACAGGGCACTGTTTGCAGACGGTGCTGTAGCTGCCGCAAGGTTCCTTGCAGGCAAGCCGGCCGGTATGTACAACATGGATGATCTGGTAGCTGATTAGGGGATCAGAGATCAGGAATCGAAAAAAGGAGAATGAAATGATAAGGGTAGGAATAGCAGGATACGGAAACATCGGAAGAGGCGTTGAGGCTGCTGTAACACAGGCGCAGGACATGGAGCTTATAGCAGTGTTCTCAAGAAGAGACCCGGCAACAGTACAGACTGTAACAGGTGTACCGGTTGTTGCTTATGATAAGATCGGAGAATGCGCCGGTGACATCGACGTAGTAATCATTTGCGGAGGCAGCGCAACAGACCTCCCTTGGATGACACCTGAGCTTGCCGCAAAGTTCAACGTAATCGACAGTTTTGACAACCACCACCACATTCCGGAGCATTTTGCAAAGGTAGATGAAGCTGCATCTGCATCGGGCAAAGTCGGTATCATCTCCTGCGGATGGGATCCGGGATACTTCTCACTGGCAAGGATCCTCGCAGATTCGGCTCTTCCGGAAGGCGACAGCTACACATTCTGGGGACGCGGAGTCAGCCAGGGACACTCCGACGCTATCAGAAGGATCGAGGGAGTAAAGGACGCAAGACAGTACACTGTACCTGTTGAGGCTGC
>JAZQHU010000070.1:0-15323 GCA_045540775.1 Anaerovoracaceae bacterium
CCTCACATCGATACTGGTGATTATGTCATCGTTATCAACGCTGAGAAGGTAGCTGTAACAGGCAAGAAGGAATCTGACAAGGTTTACAAGAGACACAGCGGTTATCCGGGCGGACTCAAGGAGACTACACTTGGTGAAATGAGAGCTAAGAAGCCTGAGGAAGTAATCATCCACGCAGTAAGAGGAATGATGCCAAAGGGCAAGCTCGGACGTCAGATGTTCAAGAAGCTCAAAGTTTATGCAGGCCCTGAGCACCCACACACAGCTCAGAAGCCGGAAGTATGGAATTTCTAAGGAAGGAGGAGTAGACAATGGCTAAGACTATGTATCAGGCAACAGGCAGAAGAAAGTCATCTGTAGCTAGAGTAAGACTTCTCCCTGGCGCTGGAAATATCATCATCAACAAGAGAGACATCGACACTTACTTCGGCGAGAAGGATATCGTCAAGAACGAAGTTAAGAGACCTCTCGAGCTCACAGGAACCATGGGCAGCTTCGACGTTATCGCTACAGTTAACGGCGGCGGCTTCACAGGTCAGGCAGGCGCACTCAGACACGGTATCGCAAGAGCACTGTGCGAAGTAGACGCTGAGGCTTACAGACCAATGCTCAAGGCAGCTGGCTTCCTGACAAGAGACCCAAGAATGAAGGAAAGAAAGAAACCAGGTCTCAAGAAAGCTAGAAGAGCATCCCAGTTCTCCAAGAGATAAGATTTCTTGTCCCGGAGTTTACCGGAGATTCGCTCAGCAAACGAGCCAACCAGAAACGGAGTTCACCATCGCGGCGGACTCCGTTTTTCATTTCGCTGGTCATCCTATTTAAGGCAAAGCAAAAGCGATATACATATTTCCTTTTTTCAGAAAAATGTATATCGCTGTTATTCTACCTGATCAATACTACGGCTACATCGTTCACGTTAGTGCCGGTCGGTCCTGTCATCAGGAGACCGTCTACCTTTCCAAGTGCAGTGTATGCATCGTTATCCGCAAGGACCTGATCTATTGATATCCCCTGCTCTGCAAGGCAGGCCACGGTGCTGCCGTCGACGATGCCTCCGGCCGCATCTGTAGGGCCATCTGTTCCGTCCGATCCGAGCGAGAATACGAGGACATTATCAAGGCCGGCTATGCCTGCAGCTGCAGAGAGTGCTATCTCCTGGTTGCGGCCGCCTTTTCCTGTGCCCGTCAGATGCACTACTGTCTCACCGCCTGCAATGTACGCAAGGGCTTTGCCATCATCTGCATGTGTGCGGGCGATAGAAGCAAGGAACGAACCGGCATCTCTTGCCTCACAGCACAGCTGGTCGGTCAGGACATGAGGCTCATATCCGAGTTCAGAGGCAGTCTTTGCTGCCGACTCACAGAGCCTTCTGACGCTTCCGACGATGTGGGATTCCACGTTATCAAGCTGCTTCGGAGTCTCTATATCCAGCAGCTTCAGAGCCTTCTCGCTCAGCTTGAGATCATATTTTGCCACCAGAGCCTTCGCCTGCTCACGCAGTGACTTATCCGGTGCAGCAGGTCCCGATGCGATCATGTCGAGGGGATCCCCGAGAATATCGCTGAGGACTACAGCGACGACCTTCGCCGGACATGCCTTGGCAAACTTGCCGCCTTTTACCGCCGACAGCCTCTTTCGGATGGTGTTCATTTCAGTAATATCCGCACCGCAGGCCAGGAGCTGTTTTGTCACATCCTGCATCTCTTCCTCAGGGACGAGCGGCTTTTCGAATAACGCACTTCCTCCTCCGGATACAAGGAATAGGACTGTGTCATCACTGCTGAGTCCCGAGACCATGTCAAGCGCCGCCTGTGCTGCTGCATATGAGTTCTTATCCGACACCGGATGTCCTGCTTCGATTATTCTGTAATTTGCGATCGGTCCCTGTGAGTGATCATACTTGGTGATCACGAGACCTTCCTTCACTTTGCCTCCGAGGCATTCATCGGCTGCAGCAGCCATCTGCCATGCTGCTTTGCCTATGGCTATGAGATACAGGTTTCCTGTGAACTCACGCCCCGTAAGAGCGTGTCTTACCGCCTCATCAGGCAGGTTGTCCTTTATCGCCGCATCGATTATCTTCTGTGCGTGATTTCTTAGTTCCTTGTTCATGCTTCATACCCCTTTTTTAACTATCCCCTTCTAGTTTTCCCATTCTTTCTATCCGATTGTATCACATAAGGTGACAGTGGGGGCGGTTCTCTTTGTCATATTGACTGTCAGATCGAGAAAAAAGATGACAGTGAGAACCGTCCCCACTGTCATACCCACTGTCATAGTATTTCCGTGAGTATCCTGATGAAGAATATGACGAGCACAGTGATCATTATCGGTTTGACCGCCTTGCTGCCCTTCTCATTGAAGAAGGATACTCCAATATAGTTTCCGATTATTCCGAACACACCGCCTGCGAGTCCGAGCAGCAGAATGACTTTGCCGTTCATCAGATACACTGCAAGCGATGTGAGATTGGTCGTAAGGTTGATTGACTTGGCCACTCCGTTGGCTTCTCCGAGCCTGAATTTTGCAAAGCTTGACAGGAGAAGTATCAGGAAGGTTCCCGTTCCAGGCCCGTAGAACCCGTCGTATACACCTATTACCAGCGCAACAAGGCACGAGCGGATGATCATCGCTCTTTCGCCTATAGGCTCAGGCTCTCCGTCCATCGCCTTGGTCCTCAGAACGTAGAATGCCGTAGCCGGTATGATAACGAGCATCAGTCTCTTGAACAGTTCTGCATCGACCATAAGTGCAAGCCTGGCTCCGGTGCTCGAGCCGATCATGGCCATGATCACGCAGGGCAAAGCCCTCTTCCACGGGATGTTGCCGCTTTTTGCGAATCTGTATGTAGATACCGTCGTCCCCATCCCCGAACTGAGCTTGTTGGTCGCGATCGAATAGTGCGCCGGCAGTCCTGCGATCATGTATGCGGGCAGGGAAATAAGGCCGCCCCCTCCTGCGACTGCATCAACAAACCCGCCAAGGAACGTGAGCGGGCATACTATTAAGAAAGTTGTCCAAGTAATTTCCGGCATGGATGTATTCTATCACACATTATTACTTTTCCGGCAGCAGATTGTGGATTATGGCTGCAGTGTACACGAATGCAACAGCAATGCAGAGAATCTCACCTATGCCTACGCCGCTGCTGAATCCTCTTGCCGCAATAAAGCCTACGCCCGCAAGACCTAGCGCACAGCACAGCATCGTTTTGGCCGACGATGCCCTGCGCAGAAGTATCGCCTCAGCGATCGGCACCAGTACGACGGCGGAGTTCTCGATAAAGGATGCTGTCGCCGTGGTGGTGTATTTGAGTCCGTTAAGTTCCAGCACCATGACGATGAAATACGTAAAGCCTATAAGCGCACCAGCCCTGAGGTTGCCCGGCTCTTCCTTCACAGCCTGCACTACCCTTTTGCCGAAGAAAACCATCAGCACGGCAAAAGCCAGGAGCGATCTGACTCCGAGCAGATTAAGCGGCTCCATCGTATCGAGGAGCTGTTTTGAGAACATAAATGACGATCCCCTGGCAACTGCTACTGCAGCCATCAGCAGGACCGCCAATTTCATTGATAATTGTTTTTGAGTGGTGTCTTCCATATTGTAACTTCAGCAAATATGACAAAGAGAACCGTCCCCACTGTCATCATTTTCTTGCGACGCCTGTGCGTCTTGCAGCGTCTGCTACTGCCGCAGCTACTGCAGGTCCGACTCTGTGGTCGAAAGCCTTAGGGATTATGTAGTCAGCGGAGAGCTCTTCATCGGAAATGAGTCCGGCAAGGGCTTCTGCAGCTGCGATCTTCATCTCTTCATTGATGGTCCTGGCCATGCTGTCGAAGGTCCCGCGGAAAATTCCCGGGAAAGCGAGAACGTTGTTGATCTGGTTAGGGAAGTCGGAGCGGCCTGTTGATACGACTGCTGCCCCTGCTGCCTTCGCCTCGTCAGGGAAGATCTCCGGGGTAGGATTTGCGCATGCGAAGATGATTGGATCCTTGGCCATGGAGCTGACCATCTCAGGTGTCACGAGGCCCGGTGCGGAAACTCCGATGAAGATGTCCGCTCCCTTGAGTGCATCTGCCAGGGAGCCCTTCATTCCCTCGAGATTGGTCTCTTCAGCCATCTCTTCCTTGATCCAGTTCATGCCTTCAGGACGTCCCTTGTATATGATGCCGCGCCTGTCGGTCATGATTATATTTTTGAATCCGTGCGAAAGGAGTAGCTTGGTGATAGATACTGCAGCAGCGCCTGCGCCTGAAGTAACTATCCTGACATCCTCGCTCTTCTTACCCACTACCTTGAGGGCGTTCATGAGGCCCGCAAGTGTGATTACGGCAGTTCCGTGCTGGTCATCGTGGAAAATAGGAATATCGCATCTCTCCTTGAGTTTTCTCTCGATCTCAAAGCATCTCGGCGCGGAGATATCCTCGAGGTTGATGCCGCCGAAAGAGCCGGATATCTGATATATAGTCTCTACGATGGTATCCACGTCATGAGACTTGATGCAAAGCGGGAATGCATCCACGTCGCCGAATGACTTGAAGAGGACGCACTTGCCCTCCATTACAGGCATGCCTGCCTCAGGTCCTATGTCTCCGAGCCCGAGTACTGCAGATCCGTCAGTAATGACAGCGCAGGTGTTCCAGCGTCTTGTAAGCTCATAGCTCATATCCGGATCCCTCTGGATCTCAAGACAAGGCTCTGCAACCCCCGGTGTATATGCCAGTGACAGATCATCATCATTATCTACCGGCACTCTCGAGATGACCTCGATCTTGCCGTGCAGCTTCTCGTGCATCTTCTCTGATTCAGCAGCGTAATCTCTTTTAACTTTGTTTTCCATGTGCCCCTATCCTTCGTTTCCTTCTGTACTATCTGTATCTTCAACAGGAACGTTGACCACATTCCCTGTCTCTAACATCCTTCGATGCTCCTCCTCAGCTCTCCGGAGAGCCTCATCGAGCCCTCCTACGGCCTGAAACGGAGCGAACTGTTTTGCCCTCTGCTCACGGGGCATTTTAGTTCTCGGTTTCTTTCCCATTTATTCTCTGTGACCGCCTCTCTGGTGATTGCGTTCGATCGTAGTCGCAGCCTCCTCAAGATCCATGCCTCTTATCATGGCATCCTTGCCGTATTTCTTCCTGATGGAATTAACGGTTTCCTGAAGAGCCGCATCACGTTTCATCCGCGTCTGCGTCTCCTGTATAGGGTCGGCAAAACCGGACTCTCTCTGCTCGCCGGCAGTCCGGCCTTCGTCCTTCGCTTCTATATCCGCAAGGTCGAAAAGTGTCATCTGCCGGTCTTCATCCCGCGACTTTATATCATTGAAATTGATGAAGACTCTTCTGACCGGGTATTCGGGGTCCGTTATGCTCCGGTACAGACCGGCAACCGCCGGTATTACGATCGAAGCCGCATCAGTATTGACGCTGAAGCTGACAGATCCGTGCGCCATCGGGACCTTGAGCGCATTCGAGTAACCGACAGCTATGGAGACATTCTTCGTCACCATACCGAGGTCCGTCATCTCATGGCACAGGAGCTCAGTCATCTCCTTGACGATCAGTTCACCCTCATCGTTGTTATAATCTCTCATCAGCACCTGTCCGCGGCTGAGGGAGTGGCTCTTGTTCTTATATCCCTTGATGTCGGATATCTTCGTAGGCTCGATGCCGTTGGCGTGATCGATAAGAAGCTCCGCATCGATGCCGAACATGCGGTACAGGAGATCCTCATCCGCCTCTGCGATGCCGCGCTGTGTGGTGATCCCTATCTTCGCCAGTCTCCGTGCAGTTCCCGGACCCACGCGCCAGAAGTCTGTAAGCGGGGTATGGTCCCACAGCACTTCCTTATACGTCTGCTCGTCGAGGACTCCGATGAAGTCAGGCGCGTGTTTTGCCAGAATGTCCAGTGCGATCTTGCACAGATACATGTTGGTTCCTACGCCTGCCGTCGCCCTGACGCCGATCCTGCGCTGCACCTCTCCCATCAGAAGTTCAGCCATCTGCTTGGGAGTGCAGTTGTAGCGCTTCAGGTAGTGCGTGACGTCTAAAAAAACCTCGTCAATAGAATACACATGCATGTCCTCGGGCGCAATATAATCGAGGTATATTTTGTAAATTTCTGCGGCATATTCTATGTACAGGTTCATCCTCGGCGGCGCCATTATGTACTCAAAGCTCTTCGGTATCTCGAACACCCTGGCACGGCTGCTGACTCCGCGCGCACGAAGAGACGGCGACACTGCGAGACATATCGTTTTGTCGCTTCTCGAAGGATCGGCAACGACAAGATCGGTAGTCATCGGATCGAGTCCCCTTTCGACGCATTCAACAGATGCATAGAAAGATTTCAGGTCTATGCACAGAAAGACGTCGCCGTATTCGCCATTTACACTTTTCAAGTCATCCATAAGGTTACTTGCTGATTATTATAGAAAGCTCTTCCTGTATTCCACTGGAGTCATGCCCTGTGTCTCGGTAAAGTTCTTGGTAAAGTAGCTCTGTGAGCAGAATGCCAGGCTGTCCGCTATCGCTGCTACTGTCATGTCCGTCTCTCTCAGAAGTCTCTGCGCCTCGAGCATCCTCTCCCTGAGAATGAATTCGCTTATAGTGATGCCGAGCTCATTCTTGAAGATCGCCGAAGCGTACGTCCTGCTCACATTGACATACTCCGCAATATCCGCCAGCTCTATTTTCTCATGTAAGTGGTCCTCTATATAGGACACCATCCTCGCCAGTCTAGGCGACTTTTTCTTCTCCTTGAGAACATACTTCATCTTCACTGCATAGTTGTATGCCATGCCATGAACGAGGTCGTACAGGTCAGGGAGCGCAGAGGCATGATCGAATTCACTGATGAATTCGTCTCTTATATCATACGCGACCATGTCGAGCAGCCCGGCCTCTATCGCCACCAGGCACATCTCCGATGCCGCACAGACAGACTCATAGTACATCTTGTTCATTGCCTCGCTGTACGATGTGCACCTGTTGAAAAGTGCTGTCGGGTATTCATAGTTCTCCTGTGACAGTGCCGTGATCCTGTCCACATCGCCCTTCCTGATCGCATCAAAATATTTCTTCTTCCTGAGATACGGAAGATATATCTGATTCCTGCGCGTACGGCTCAGTATCATGTTCGCTGTTTTCCTGTCGCTCATTATAGTCAACTCCTGCTCTGTATTATTTTAACGGGCAAATAATCGCCTTTTAATGCAAAATCGTAATTTCCTTATATTATTTGCAACAGGATTATAACATAAGAACCCCCTATTTATTACAATGAATTTACGAAATGTGTTATCAGGCAGGCTGTCAGTTCACTTTTATAGTAAGTTTTGCAATAACACATAAAAAAGGTTCTCCGGTCTACGGGGAGAACCTGATCAAAAACTCGATATGAGATAGTGCTTTGAAGAAACGGCTATGCACATGTCCGGTTGGGGTCCGGATTTGTTCAGAGTCGTTTTTTCATTGCAGCCATAAGGAGTGGCTGCCTTTGCGAAGCAGTGGCGGCAGGATCCCTTATGTCACGTCACGAAAAAAGGCTGCCCTTTCAGGTCAGCCTCACTTCAGTGTCTTCCTGTATATTTAGGTTTTCGCGCCCTTCCGGCAGCCTTTATGATGAGCTTTACAACCAGGACGATAACTACTATACCGCCCAGCACTCCGGCCGCATAAGGTGCGTACTGCATCACAGCATCCTTGACCACATCGGTCATGCTGTCAGGCGCATCCTCTTCCACGTCTTCCTCTACCTGTGACATGGATTCGGAATGGGCATCTGCTCCGTTGCCACTTTCTTCAGCAAGCACTGCTGCGGAAGAGAACATCAACATGAGAAGCGCCAGTATCAAAGATATGACTGCAGATCTTCTTTTCATAGCTGCCTGTCCCCCTTTCATGACATTCATCATTCCCGTTCCGTCGTGTTATCTCTTATTCAGATATCTCTGAAGTGCCTTCATCGAGTTCCTGCCGAAATAACCGTCTCTCGTTACGCCCAGCTTTTTCTGCAGCGCCTTGGATGTGCTCTTTCCCCACACACCGTCAGCTTTGATTCCGAGCCACTTCTGCATCGCCTTTACAGTCGGGTCCTTGCTGTTTCCGTAACTCTTGGCAGTTACTCCCTCACTGTACTTCTTATAGCTTTTCCTGATCGTGATCTTTCCGGTCTGCTTTACTCCGAGGAACTTCTGAAGCTCCTTGATAGTTGCCTTTCCGCCATAGCCGTCAACTACCAGCGCACCGTTTGCAGATTTGCCGCTCAGAACATTGGTAACCTTCTGAGTGATAGTCGGTACGGTAACGATGCTGCGGTTGACCGTCTTCAGGTAATTCGCTCCGGTATTGTTGATTGCGTTTCCGTTTATGGTGATGTCAGCTGTTCCCTTAAGCGAAGAACCGCTGTAGACACCTACCATCATGCCTGTGGTGACTTTGGTACCATTCGAAACAGCCTTGCCCTTTGCATCGATCACCTTCAGCGTGTACTTATCTGAGTAGCTGCTCTTCAGCTCGATCTTGCCCAGAAGTGTTCCTGCTGTTGTTCCTGAAGGGACGTTCCTTACATAAGCCCCGTTGCTGTTTGATCCGATGCTGTATGACGCATCGCTCTTCTTTGTGAAGATAACGCCTCCGACTCCGGACAGTCCGATGTGCTTGATATATCCGCTGTCAATGGAGATAGGTACAAGTGCATATCCGCCGTATTTTCCTATGCCCTTTACATAAGCATATGCTCCGGAAGAGCTCTTCTTGACATTGTTGATGCCGCCTACGATGTAGTCCTTGCCTTCCTTCAGGAGTGTCCCGCCGTTGTAGATCTCAAGCGCAGGTCTGACAGCATTTCCTGTATAGATCAGGTTAGTGTTTCCGTAAATAGTTGTCTTAGGGGACTTATTGACACTCTTATTGAGATACCAGAAGTCCGCATCTGTGGATCCGATCTTATTTGTTGAGTAGTACTTTATCCCGTTGACCTTGGCAGTGCTTGTATACTGCCACTTGGTATACTTCGACGGCGACTGGTTCATGCTGTAGTACTGAGCGCACCACATATCGATATCTGAAGCCAGTCCTGTTCCGTTGGCGAGATATGACTTGAAGAAGTTAGTATTCGCATATACGCCCGGGTCATATCCGTTGGATCTGATTACATCTGCAAAAGCATTTACTGCCTGGATCGCAACCTTCTGCTTGAGGCCGTAAAGTCTGCCCTTGTTCTTGCCGCTGGATTTTCCTGCAAACTCATAATCCATGTATACAGGGAGTTCGAGGTCCTTAGGTCCGATGCCGAGAGCTTTCAGCCTGTTGACTGCGTACTGGGCTTCTTTTCTTGCCTCAGCTGCACTCTTGGCCTGTGAGAATACATACACACCCTTCATGACGCCCGCAGCCTTAGCCTTGCTGAAATGTGTAGCAAACTTGCTGTCGATGTTGAGGCTGCCGCTTCCGTATGTGGTGTAGGTAACTCTCATGATCGAAAAATCGCAGCCTTTGAGCTTTGCGGCTTTCCAGTCACTTCCGGTAGCCTGGAAGTAGGAAACGTCAACTCCGTGCACTATGAGGTTACCGTTGAATCTTGAATTGTGATTGTACGATGACCTGGTATTTGCAAAAGGTGACTTGCCGCTGGCTGCATATGCCCCGTCTTCCAGTCCTGCAAGTCCGCAGACGAGGCTGACGGTCAGTATTATAGCCATCAGATGTCTTGCCATTCTTGTTATACCGGTTGACTTCTTCATAAGTTGCTCCTTCCCTGTATGCTGTATCTTCTCTCTGTCCCTGCGTCAGAAGGTCGCTACCTCCGGTCTGCACGGTTCGCATTTTGCCAGTTTCCTGATGTACAGTACCGGCCCCTTTTCCTGATATGCTTCAGCATATTCAACTCTTACCTTTGCGGTGATCTCTATCCAGTCACCTACACTCAGTTTCTCGTGTCCTGAGTAGTACGACAGCAGCCCTGCGAACTGTATGTCCGCCTCGCAGCATGTCATTACATGTCTTCCGAATGCGAACTGCCCTTCAGGGAGCTCTTCTGAGAGAGCCACACGGCCCTTCAGAATGAATGTCTTGCCGTCGTAATCATCTTCGTTCTCATTTATATCCCTGTACCACTCTGCGTACCAGTCGTCCTCGATTTTGATCTGGGACTTTGTCATGTCGTACGGCAGCGGATCCTGGATATCATCCGGCTCAATGTCGTCCGGACCGTACTCGTATACGATGAGGTTGCGCCTGTTTGCGATCCTTACCTCCTTGTGGAAAGGCATTTTGTCAAACCCCTTCTCACATCTGTTGAATACGACCATGTCTGCGGTCTGCATCTTGTTGAAGCAGAGCTGACGCATGTTGCGGTTGTACATCTGGAAGGTCGTCGCATCGAAGAGCGCCATTTCCTGCTGGATCAGCCAGTTGACCGGCATCGCCGCGAAGAGCTTCTGGTTCTCCCACATGCCGTTGTACTCGACTACGACCCTGTCATAAGGGCCGGCCTTCGATATATCCAGCAGATTGCTTGGATTCAGCTCTTCCTCCGAGCGGATGTGCGCCACCCTGACACCCGGCCCGACGAACTTCTCCGGCTCATATGCCGTCTCCCCCCTCTCGCAGATGAGAAGAAGAGTCCTTCCGTCATCGCCGAATTCATGATTCTCAAGCGTTTCTTTTATAAAAGTCGTCTTTCCGGATCCGAGGAACCCGGTAAAGAGATAAACAGGTTTATCTGTCAGCATTACTTAATAGTCTCTTTTCCTAGTTTCATTTTCTGACAATGGGGACGGTTCTCTTTGTCATGTTTTTCAGATTTATGCAAGTCTGAACAGCTTGTTGATCTTGTCCTTCTTGAGGCTTGTTCCGATAACGACCACCATTCCGGTAGCCTCAGCCTCTGTCTCTCTGACTTCACCTTCGCCAGGCACGTAGTCGAATTCGAGCCAGCCGCCTTCAGTGTTCTCTACGATGCCCTTTGCTCTGAGTACTTCTCCGCATTCATCAAGGCTGTCAACGATCTCCTCGATCTCTGCTCTTGTGTACTTGTTGCTTGTATGTACTCCGACTTCGTCGAATACCTCATCAGCATCATGTCCGTGGTGGTGATGGTGATGATGATGGTGGTGATGGTGATGATGGTGTTCATGCTCGTCATCATCATCGTCGTCATCGTCGTCGTGATCATGATGGTGGTGATGATGTTCGTGTTCATCGTCATCATCGTCGTCATCGTCGTCGTGATCATGATGGTGGTGATGATGATGTTCGTGCTCGTCATCGTCGTCATCATCATCGTCGTCGTGATCGTGATGGTGGTGATGGTGATGTTCATGCTCGTCATCGTCGTCATCATCGTCGTCGTCATCGTGATGGTGGTGATGATGGCACTCGCACTCCTCATCGTCACACTCATGCTCATGCTCGTGTGCTGCAAGCTCTTCGTAAGCTTCTTCTCTCAGCTTGTCGAGCTCAGCACTCAGAGTCTTCTTCGACTCCATTACCTCGAGCATCTTGGCTCCGCTCAGCTGATCCCAGTCAGTAGTTACGATTTCTGCCTCCGGGTTGAGCTCTCTGATGGACTTAACGATTCTGTCGATCTCCTCAGCGCTCATGCCCTGCTGGTGTGAAAGGAAGATGGAGCTTGCATGCTCTACCTGGTTCTTGTAAAACTCGCCGAAATTCTCCATGTACATGTCGTATCTCTTTGCATCTACGACTGTTGTGAATCCGTTGAGCTGGATCTTGTCATTCTTAAGGTCCTGAACTGCGATAATTACGTCTGACAGTTTTCCGACTCCGGATGGCTCGATGAGGATCCTGTCCGGATTATACTGTTCGATTACTTCGTTAAGCGCTTTGCCGAAGTCACCTACCAGTGTGCAGCAGATGCATCCGGCTACCATTTCATTTATCTTGATCCCTGATTCTCTGAGGAAGCCCGTATCAACACCGATCTCACCAAACTCGTTCTCAATGAGTACGATGTTCTTGTTTTCATATCCTTCAGCAATCAGCTTCTTGATAAGTGTGGTCTTTCCTGCTCCGAGAAATCCTGAAAAAATGTCGACTTTTGTCATAATATTATGCCTCTCTTCTTTTGATATTTTAGTGTAAAGCGTCCTTTACACGTATGTTGTCAACTGTACATAGTGGAATATAGCACCGCAGGTACAGATAGTAAAGTTTCCTTTACAATTATTCAGCAAACTTCGGTGTATCCATTTTCCGTTGTGCTATACTTAAGCAAAAGGTCTTGTTTTTACTTAATAATTTACGTTTCAGTTCATACAGATAAACGCGGATATGTAAGGAAGGGAGATGAGGTCATTGGAATACAAAATGAAGCTGACTGATGAGCAGAAGGCCATCCTTGAACATTCAAAGGGTGAGACTCTTGCCAAAGTCATGGAATCACTGGTGAGATACGGCGAGCTGTTCGGTGCGACGGAGATGGTCCCGATCAGCAGCAAGTACAATCACCTCGTAACATCGTTCGGACTGAAAGCACTCGGCCCTGTATACGAGCTGATGGATAAGCTCCTCGAAGCAGGTGCACCGTCAGGGCAGAAGTTCTCAGTCGACCCAAAGCCGCTGGATCCGAATGTGCCAAGCAGTTTTGCACAGGATGCTATTTTCAAGTTCTTCATGTACAGCCGTCAGAAGGACTATGAGAAGCAGCTCAAACAGCTGGGCCTTCTTTCCGACAAGGCATTCACCTGCACCTGCTACATGGATGAAGTAGGAAACAAGCCGGGATACGGCGAGATCCTCAGCTGGTCTGAATCCTCCGCTGTCGTATACGCCAACTCGGTACTCGGTGCCAGATGCAACCGTAACTCAGGAATCATCGACCTGATGGGATCCGTAATAGGGTATGTCCCTAAGTTCGGTCTGCTGACCGATGAAGGCCGCAAAGCTGACTGGATCATCGAAGTCAAAACGACGAAGAAGCCTGAAGCGCAGCTCCTCGGTTCTGCGATTGGCATGAAGGTCATGGAGGATGTTCCTTATGTAAAAGGCCTCGACCAGTGGCTCGGAACAGAGCTTGACGACGAGGCATGTACATATCTCAAGGACTTCGGTGCCGCTACAGCATCCAATGGTGCTGTCGGACTTTATCACATCGACAAGCTCACTCCTGAGGCTGTAAAATTCGGCGAGGATCTGATCAGACCTGACGCAAAGACTTACGTCATCGATGATGCCGAGCTCGAAAGAGTTTACAGAGAGTACCCTGTCATCTGGAAGAACAAGAATGCACAGCCAAAGCTCTGCTTCATGGGCTGCCCGCACATGAGTCTGCAGCAGCTCAAGGACTGGACAGATAAGGTAGAAGAAAGTCTGAAGAAGAAAGGTGCTGAAAAGGTCTCCGTACCTACCGTCTTCACGGCAGCTCCTGACGTTCTCGACGCATTCGCAAAGACACCTTATGCAGAAAGACTTAAAGCGACCGGAGTCATCACCTCATACATCTGCCCTCTGATGTATATGAACAATCCTCTCAGTGAGAAAATGCCTGTCATAACATCGAGCAACAAGCTGAGAACGTACACATCTGCACGTTACTATACAGATGAAGAGATACTTGAACAGATAACAGCTCCGGACAGAAAAAGCGGCAGGAAGATATTGCTCGGCAGGATAACCAGCGTAATGCCTGCCTTCCACAAGCTCCCTAATCCGCTGCCTCGCGGGATCAGGAAAGGAGGCAAGTAAAATGAAAGAGTTCAAAGGACGTGTAGTCGTACCGGGCAGAATAGCTGCCGAAGCACTCGTATCACACGAGGGACTCAATACACTTGCTTCCTTCCAGAAAGCACTGCAGTTCGGCGACAAGAATGCAACCTGCGGCGACCAGAACAATCCTGACCTGTACGGCAAGCAGATGGCTGGCAAGGCGCTTTGCCTGCCTCAGACAATCGGCTCCACAACAGGCGGGCTTGTTCTCTACTGCGCATGCTCGATGGGCAGACAGCCTGCTTGCATGCTGTTCTCCAAGCCAATCGACTCACTTGCTGCGGCAGGAACAGTGCTCGCAGACGTGTGGCTCGACGATGTCAACATGCCTGTCATCGACTCCCTCGGTGACGAGTTCCTTGAGTACGTCAAGGACGGCATGAATATAGTTGTACAGGAAGGCGGAAAGATTCTTGTAGGCTGATGCAGTTTTGGTGCATAATAACACAGACCCGCTTCTCCGGGAGCGGGTCTTGATTTATAGAGGGTAGACAGGGAGCAATGTATCTATGGATCTTGAAAAGAAGCTGAACATGAATGAGCGGAAGGGAGAAATCCTTGTAGCGCTTGCTCTTGCACTGAGGGCAAGCTCGCTTCTCTTCGGCAAAATCGCGATGCGCACCATGGGTCCTTATCTGACAATCGCCATAAGGTTCACCATCGCATTTATCCTTATAGCCTTCCTCTTCAGGAAGAGCCTGCACAAGGTCAACTTCAGAACTCTGTGGCACTGCGCATTGATAGGATTCTTTTTCTTTCTAGCGATGGTATTCGAGATGTTCGGTCTTCAGACCACCCCGTCATCGGTCACAGCCTTCCTCGAAGGCTCAGTCGTGGTCATAGTGCCGGCAATAGCCTGCATAATGCAGCGAAAACTGCCTGACAAAATCACGGTCATCTCTGCCATTGTCGCCATGATCGGTGTCGCATTCCTTACCCTTAAAGGCGACCGCCTCGGGTTCACCACCGGCGAGCTGCTGGTTCTCGGCGGCACGGTCTGGTATTCAATGACGGTAATCGTCACAGACACAGCGGCCAAAAACGACGACCTCGAGGTCGTTGCGATCTACCAGCTCCTGTTCATAGCGATCTTCGCTTACATCGGTGCCTTCATATTTGAAGAGATCCGCCTGCCTCAGAGCGGCCAGGAATGGGGAGCCGTTCTCGCTCTTGCCATTATCTGCACCGGCGTAGGATTCACCATCCAGCCTTTCGGACAGAAGTACATAACAGCCGAGCGGGCCGGCGTGCTCGCAGTCTTCAACCCGCTGACAGCAGCAGTGCTTGGAGTCGTGTTCCTGCGTGAGAAGCTCACCGGAAGCATGATCCTCGGAGCCGTGCTGATCCTCATCTCCATCCTCGCTCCTGCCTGGATCGAGGACCGCAGGGCAAAACAGCGAAAGGACTGACATTCGTGATCTGTGATCCGTCAAGTCACAGACTCCGGACTTAAATCGGTGCCACCCGTAAAACGGGTGGTTCGAACTGGGGCTATAAGCCCCTTTTACTGACCCGCGCCTCAAGACGCGGGTTTTCACTTTGTTCAAGCCTCAGTGTCATTGCCACTTTAGCCGCCCCTAAAGGGGCTTACTT
>JAZQHU010000071.1:0-61966 GCA_045540775.1 Anaerovoracaceae bacterium
TCTATTCTCGACGTTATCGAGGTTGAGCACTTGCAATCTTCCGTAAAGTGGCGAAATACGCCTTTACGATAATATGTCTCTTTGTCAATTACTTTATAATTCATTTTCTTCACCCTTACAATCTTTGATTGCACCTATTTATCGCTTGCGGTTCAAAAAACTACTTGACACAGCATTAGCAAGATTAATGTGCATCTTTTTCTATATTATTTTCACAAATCTTTCGATCAGTTTATTGATCTGCTCTGGTTCATCAGTATTTGAATTATGTCCGGCACCCTTGATCCATTCAATTTTTATACCGGATCTTTTGTGCCACTTTTTATTGTATCTGATACATGATCCTGCATGATCTTTATCTCCGCAAATAAGCAAGGCCGGGCACTTTATCTCATATGGAAGATCCGCTTCTATAGCTTCTGCAAGTATACGATACCCGTGCCCGGCAAGTTTGGCATATCTTTTCTGCGCTCCGTCGTATGTCATCATCATGCTGTGCATCAGCGTTCTGCCGTATTCGGATTCTGACACACCGTTGATGCCCTGCTTCAGAAGCAGTTTCCACGGATAATGCCGATAAACGGGCTCCATTCTTTTCAGAAGCCATAGCTCTGCACCAGTCAGATATTGTCTCTGTAACGGAGCAGAATCAATTGAGATAAAACCACGGAGTTTTTCCGGAAAAAGCTGCGAGTACATCTGTCCAGCATACCCGCCCATAGACTGCCCGATTATTACAGGATCATTCAGACCTTCCAGCTCTATGATTTCATCAAGCCACTTTGCTTTATCCGCAAGGCTGAAATTCATTTGGAACGGATACGAAGATGCGTGACCCGGTGCATCCCAGACAAACATACGGTATTTGCCATCGAAGTATTCGGTCTGCTTCTCAAACAGCCTGTGATCAGCGGTCAGTCCCGGGAGAAAGATCATGCTCGGTCCATTGCCGACCATGCTGCTGATCCAATAATGTATCGGGCCCTTTTCGGTTCGATATATCTTTTCTATCATACTCATTTTCTTCACCAATTCCCGACAAATGATTTGCCGATTTCTGTACATGTATCTGGCATCCTTATTATACATCAGGATATGGAACATATTTTACTGATCAGTTTTTCTCTGCCATATTTTGTTCTGAATGAAATATCCCTTATATATGGGTTCACGTCTCGTCTCGAGCAAAAGACTCGAAATTCATAATTATCTGTCCCTACCTATATCTGTCTAGGTTTGTGAAAATCGCTCAAAGCGTTGAAATTTCAAGGAATCCCAGTAAAATCAAAAACTCCCGGATGTTCTCCGAGAGCCCTGGAAATGGTTGCGGGAGAGGGACTTGAACCCTCGACCTCCGGAACGTAACTTGCCTGATTTTATGAAATTCAGTGTTTTCAAGGGATACAGCCGAAACGTTGAAATTTCAAGGTTTTGAATCCCTTACTATCTTTTGTAACTTTTGAATAGTGATGCTGTTTTTTGCCTTAATATCTAACCAAAGTGACAATTCCGGTGACAATTTTTGACTGCTGAACCCTTGACTATTCAATTAGTTGTCCGGTAAAGCAGACTTATTATCAGGTGAATTTAGGTCAGAAATGTCCTTTTCAGCCGGTGAATTCTACCTTTCCGGTGACAATGTCACCACAGTCAAGCTTCCTTCCTTTCCAAGCTGAACTGAACAATCTTTTCAACTGCATCAAGCTTTGCTTCCTGACCAATGTTGATGTAGTACTGCTGTGTAACATCTGAACCACTATGCCCCATCAGTTTAGAAGTCTGTTCGATCGGAACACCGGCTCTTGATAAGTTGGTTGCAAACGTATGACGAAAAGCATGGAATGTATGCTGTGGAACACCTATCCTTTTGTACAGTCTATCCAAGCTTCTTGTCACATCCCTTTTGAAGTGATACTTGCCGGTAGTTGTCGAAAAGACAATATCTGTTCTGTATCCCTTTTTCAACATTTCAGCCTGATGCACCTTCTTGTGCTTCTCATATTCCTTGACAACTTCATCTGACAGATAGATGACACGATTACTGCAAGCTGTCTTTGTGTTTGACAGTCTGACACCACGCTTGTCACCATAGGTGACTTCAGTGGTCTGTTTGTTGATGGTCAGCTTGTTCCCTTCAATATCATTGTAGGTCAATGCAAGCAGTTCGCTGATTCTTGCACCGGAGTTGACAGCTAATACAACAAGGAATCTCATTGTAGTACCGGATAAAGCTTTGATGACTTTCTTCAGGTCAGCATCATCCCATACATCAATTTCATGAATGCTATGAAGCTTGTCAGCTGTATCCTTCTTTGGTACTTTCACCGGTCTTACTATGTTCCCACAAATACCATTCAGTTCACAGTAGGTGTAGAAGTGAGTCAGCAACTTGTTGATTGCTTTCAGGTTGCTGTTCTTAAGGTCACAGCTGTTGTAGAATTCCTGAATCATCAATGCAGTCACATCCTTAAGCTTCTTTGATGCAAGTTCTGTATCCTTGAAGTGTAGCTTGTAGTTGCCTACATACAATGCTTTGGTTGATTCAGATAAGTCACAGTTGTTGAAGAATGCTTCTATCCAAGCATCAATGACCTGATGCAGAGGTTTATTGCAATCTGAATTCATTGCTTCTTCTTCAGCCTTAAGACGCTGTTCTTCTGCAAGCTGTTTCATGTATGCGTCAAACTTTGCTTCAGCATCCTTCTTTCCGTCACCATAGAACACTTTCTTGATAGGAACTATCTTTCCTTCACTATTCACTTTTTCACCAACCTTCCGGTTGATTCTGTAATACTCCTTTCCATTCCTTACGCAGTTATACACTTTTGCCATGATTGTACCTTCCTTTCAATTACTACAGATTCAGCGTGTAATTGCTTCTCAAGGCTGTAATGTGATACAATCATCTTGCTACGGATTCAGGTGTACCATCATCATACATCTTGAGTCGCACCACCTACAAGCTTTTGCCGGCTGTAGGTGGTTTTGTTTTGTCCGGATCGAATAGCTTTTTACTTGTCACCGGACTTAAGTTCTTTCAGCTCTTTCTTCAGCTTCCTGACCTTCTTTCTTTCATCATTCAGTTCAGCTGATAATTGATTGTTGCCATCAATCAATTTCTGCTGTGTCATCTTCATTTCATAGTTGCTTGACTTCAGCTTTGTCAGTTCCCTTTTCATCGCTGATGAAAGCATTTCAGTTCTTGAATGCTCAATGTCTTCTATTGATTCTTCATACATCATAGTTGCTGTGACCTCAAAGTCACCACCAAAGATGTTGCTGTGATATTTAAGCTGACCATCTTTAGATAGGTCATCAAGGAACTTCATCATCAGTTCATAGCATTTCATCTTTAATGCTTCTGTTCTGCTTCTTGACTGCATATAGTCAAACATCATCTTGCATTCTTGCTTGTTGTATCCTTCAGCTTCGAACTTGTCACAAAATGTAGTGAAGTCATCATCTATGCCCTTCTGCATCCTTCCGGCAACAGTCAGACTGCTTAAGGAAGAAAGCATCCTGATTGATGACATTGTTCTGTCAATGAAACCTACTACAGAATCGAATGATTCATTTTTTCCTACAACAGTGTTGTGATGGTTGACTATGTTCCTTGCTGATTCTTCAAGAAGGTTCATTATCATTTTTTCCCTTGTATACTGAAGCATCATTTCTTTCAGGTTCATTCCTTTGTATCCGAACAAGTCATTTATCAAGTCTGCTGTAGTCAATCCACTGATAACAGCATTCTTACCATTCCGGATTTCCGATGTGGTAGGCTTTTCTTTTTCCTTCTTAAGTGTATCAACCACATCCGGATTCAATCCGGTAACACTGCATACATCAGTTGGTTCTGCATCAATACCAAGCAAGAAGTTGATGTCACAATCATAACTGTCACACCATTTTAAGTATTCCAAGATGCTAATGCCGGTTGCTTTCTTCCTATTTTCAATATTCTTCAGCTTGTCTTCTGTGATGCCGATTCTATCAGCAAAATCCTTCTGTGACATTCCTGACTTTTCCCTGACACTTTTTAAGGTCTTATTCGGATTGAATGATTCTGCATTGTATCTCATACCTTTTGTCCTTTCTTATTTTGGTATTCATATTTGAATACTTGATTCAGTAAATACTATTCATTTCGTTTACATCTTACCACATGATGCTGATAATGTAAATATCAGTCAAAGCAAATGCAAGGCACAAAACAAGTGACTGACACCTTGCTATGTATCAACCATAGCAAATGAAGTTATAAGGTCAGCCAATATCAGCCAAGCAACTTGCTTATGCCGTACCTTGACAACTGAATAGATAAATCACAAGGACTACTGTTCCTGAATTCGTAGCAAAGAAGAAAAGAGGTAAAAAAACGCATGAAGAAACTTATGTACTATCCAATTCACGCTGATGAACTTCATTTTATCTTCGATAGTGGCATTCTTCCGGATAAGCATTCAGGTGCTATCTCACTATTTGAAGATAAGGAGACTGCTTATCATGGCTTTGTTCTGTTTGATGGTCTTGAACCGGACTATATTATTCCGGTACTTGTAGAAGAATCACTGCTGACAAGTGAAAGTTATGTCATGGATTATGAACCTATCACAGTTCACTTTTTCAAAGGTGTCCTATCTCTTAATGATATTTCGCTAAACAGAAAAGACATATTAACTGAACTGTAAGCTATTCATCAGTATGAAACAGACCACCACTTTCACTGGTGGTGGTTCTGTTAATGGAATACAGAAAGGATTAACATGAAAAGCTTGTACTATCACGCTACACCTTACCGGAATCTGTACAGCATCATGCAGAACGGAATCAAACCTTCAGCAGATGGTTTTGTAAAGCTATGCCATTGCAAGGAAGATGCAGTCATTTTCGGAGTAGACAAAGGTCTTGATGATGATGGTGAACACTTTGTTGTGTTTGCAGTCATGCTTGATATGGATGATGTGGAATCGTATCAGGAACAATCACTGTTAAGTGTTGTGCCAATACACTGCTTCCGGTACAAAGGAAAGATTTTACCGGAGTATATAGCAAGCTATCTTTCAGACTTACATTTTTACAACTACTCCGCATCCATGTAATGCTTCATCCGGAACATCAAAAGTCACTGCATTATTCAAATAGTGCAATGGCATCCTTCCGGATCGAAAACGATTATCACAGTAATTATTACAGAAAGGAGTTGATAACTTGAGGAATGAACAAATCAGGACTGTCTTACGCTGTTCTAATGTAAAGCAGTGGGAAGTTGCCGAACAGTTAGGTGTCAGTGAAGTCACTGTCTGTAGATGGTTAAGAACAGAACTTCCTGATGATAAGAAGGTTCGTATACTTCAGGCAATATCAGATGTTAACGCAAAGAAGAACAAATAGAAAGAAGGTGGTGCGACAATGAGCAGAATCCGTAGCATAAGTGATGCTCACAAGCTTCTTGTAGAAGAAGACCCTGATACAGCTGTAACAGAGTACTTCATCCGGAAGTTAGTCACTGAAGGCAATATACCTTCCTTCAAGACCGGTAACAAGCACCTTGTAGATGTAGATGTTCTGCAAGTGTACTTGTACGGCAAGCAAGGTGGTGATGCCATTGATTGACACAAAAGACAAGGATGCTATAGTCATTGACTTTCTTTCATCACTTTTCGATGAAGATGAAACTATCTACCTTCGGAAGTTCGATGATAAGAGGAAGGATAAGAGCAAGGCAAAGAACATGGAATGCAAGCTTCGTGACCTGAAGCAGATTCTTCCGGATTTAAGGTCATACAATCGTGATGACTGTGGAATCTACTTTGTTGTGAATGGTGACAGCCAAGAAGACAAATATGTCAAAACTGCAAGGTGTCAATTCATGGAATGCGATGACCTACCACTTCGAGAACAGTACAAGCAGATTGAAGCTTTTCCCCTTAAACCTTCATTCCTGATACAGACAGCAAAGTCAGTTCATTGTTATTGGAAGTTGGAAGGTGGAAACATCAAAAGGTTCAGGGAAATACAAATCAAGCTTGCCAAGTACTTCAGTGGTGACATGAAGGTTCAGAATGAATCAAGAGTAATGAGGTTGCCTACCTTTTATCACAATAAAGGTGAACCGGTTGAAATACAGCTTGTTTCATTCCATCCGGATCGAACCTATACACAAGATGAAATAGAAGAACTTCTTCCGGAAGCTGACAAGGTCAAGGCAAAAGCAAAGACAAGATTCATTCTTCCTGATGTCATCAAGGATGGTAGCAGACAGAATACCCTGATGCGTTATGCAAGTCAGTTATGGCAAAAGGGATATTCAGTAGATGAATGCAAAGAGAAAGTCAGGACAGCAAACACCAACAGATGTGAACATCCCCTTCCTGATGAAGAACTTGAGAACAATGTTTTTCCGGTCTTTCAAAAATATGAAGGTGGTAACTTCCTTGACCGATTCCATACATTCAACAAGGTTGGTCTTCCGTCAGGTGTTATTGATGACTACATCTGTGACTTCATCAAAGGAAAGCATCACATATTCATTATGAACTACAAGCCATATATCTATATAGATGGTGTCTACAAGCTTGATGAAAAAGGATACATCACAAAAGGTCTAATCAAGCAATTGATATACCCTTCTATCGTGACTGCAAATCTGATTGACAGAGTATTCAAGCTTCTTGTCACTGATGCTTCATTACAGAAGACAATGGATGAAGTGAATCAATATCCTGATTGGATGGTCAACTTCAAGAACGGAATGCTTGATGCAAAGACAATGGAACTTTCAGAACACAATCCGGAGTACTACAGCATCAATCAGATTCCGCACAATTACTATCCGGTCAGCAACTTTGAAAGCAGTACACCTTACAAGTTCATTGAAGGTCTGATTCCTGATGAAGCTGACAGAAGAATGTTTTATCAGTATGCCGGTTATATGTTCACTAAAGATTCCAACCTTCAGAAATTCCTTACCCTTGAAGGTTTAGGAAATACCGGAAAGTCAACAGTCATCAGACTGCTAACCAATGCTATAGGCAAAGAAAACATTTCGAACCTGAAGCTACAACAGCTGAATGAGAGATTCTACCCTACTGCATTGATTGGAAAGCTCTGCAATCTTTGTGCAGACATCCCTTCTACATTGATGGAACAAGTAGACAACATCAAGATGATGACCGGTGAAGATGATGTCTTTGCTGAATACAAAGGTGTTGACGGATTCTTCTTCCGGTCTTATGCAAAGCTGTTCTTCAGTGCTAACAAAATGCCAAGAACTAATGAAGATGAATCCGGTGCTTACTACAGAAGACTGCTTATCATCCGGATCGAACACAGAGGTGAGTACATCCCTGATTTGGAAAAGAAGCTTGTCAATGAAGTTGAATCCTTCATTTCCATCTGTATGTATGCACTGAACAAAATGTATCTTAATGGTTTTGAAGAATCAGAAAACAGCAAGCAAGCAGTTCAGGAACTGCGTAAAGCATCTGACACTGTTGAAGCATTCCTTGCAGATGTTGTAGTAAAAGACCCACAGATGAAGACAGTCAGAAGTGAATTCTTCCGGAACTATGTTCTGTACTGCACATACACTGATAGGAATGCGAAACTTGCACACAACTTCTACAGCAGTCTTGAAAACAAGGGATACAACACCAAGTATGTCACCGGTGGTTCAAGATATGTAAAAGGTCTGTATGTCGATGAAGACAAACTTGCATTCTTCAATGACCGGTGCATGGAAGGTGGTGACTCCGGATGAACTACTTATACCGGTGATGAAGACTTCTGATAGTCATTTTGCTACAGCTTTGCTACAGCCTTGCTACACCTTTTGCCACACTTTACACCTTAATCAACTTCAGTGTTTTCAAGGCAATAAGACAACTGCTACATCTTGCTACACTTTTTACCTACTTACTATGACAGAAATTTTATTCAAGAGAAAAAATAAAATAAAAAAATGTCATATAGAATGGGCAATTGCTGTAGCACTCTGTAGCAACTGTAGCAGAGTTGACCGGTTGACTGACCTGACACTTGAACTGATCCCTACAGTTTTGTCAGGTTGTCTTCCGGTAAGAATCCGTAACACCAAACAATAGAATGAATAAGAGGTACTCAAGATGATAAAGAATGGACATCCATACACAATTGAAAATGGTGCTGTTGATGATGCACTGCTGTCAGATGTTCCTGAAGATGTTCAGCAAGTTGTTCTTATGTGGATTGCTGACAATATCAGACCAATCAAGTCAGGGAACTACAATCACAGCAGTTATGGAATGAAGCATATTCTTCAGCATGACACAATGATTTATCTCACGAACAATCAGTTCAAAGATGCAATGATGCAGTGCGGTTACAATCCGGTTGATGAAAACAGACTTAATTGGAATTATCGAGTCAGTGAGAAGTCACCGGCATTCACACCAATTGAAAGAAGGAAGACACCACAGTCTTATTTGGAACTGCTTCAAGCTGTACATCAGAGATGGAAAGAAAGCTAAACCACTTACCTACTTTCAAGTTGGAAAAAGTAATTACTGCATCAAAATCAATTAGCTGTGTTACACAGCAGAAAGGACATAATACATGAATAAAACAAATAAGAAACATCTTTCTTATGAGGACATCAAGAAGCTTATCCGGATAAGAAGAAGACAACTTGCTTTTGACTCTTATCCGAAAGCACTTCAGGACTATCTGACAAGGACCGGAATGAACCCATACCAGGATGATGTTGAGGCACGCATAGTATACAGAGATTTCACTATCACAGCAAAGGAGAACTAAAACATGAAGAATAAGACATATACAAGAATTGCTTCAAAGATTGAGAAGCTTGAGAACAAGAGAACTGCAGACATCAATAAATGCAAAGACATTATTGCTGAAAATGAAGCAAAGATTCAGGAAGCTGATACATACATCACAGTGAATACTGACATTGATGAATTCCTGACTGCTTCTGAAAATAAGGCAAAAGCTGAATCAGCAATCAAAGCTTGCAAGGATAAAATCCATCTGCTTGAAACTAGAGGTATGGTTTCAGAAGAAGAATATCAGAATGATGTAAAAGACATTCGATCCGAACAGCAGAAGGTTGTTGATGAAACATTCAATGCTATAGTTCCTTTGATGAAGCAGTTGTTCAAACTGTATGGTGACATGGAAGAAAATGTCAAAATGTTCAATGACCTTATTAAGGATGATGCTGATATTGCCAAGCATGATTTAGGTGTAGGTAAATTTGTCATGTACACAAATGATGACAAGTATGACCTTTTGACCGGATTTGTAGGAAGACTACAGTATCAGATGGAACATCACCTGACACTTTCTGACTACTTCAAGAAAAACTAATTGCTGATACCTACAGCATCAATTCCTTTCATGATGCTATGGTTCAGATATATGGTTGTCATCTTTTTGTCGATAGTGGCGGAGTGACCATTATCACCAACCGGAGTGAGTTGTTAGATGGTAGCCAAGTCATGATTCCTTTTCCTTTAGCTTTATGCTTTTAACACTGTACAGAGTCGGTCAGGTGTATTCATTATCCGGATACATCTGACCTGATGCTGTACAACTTCAAAGAGAACAATAATCAATATGAGCAGAGATTTTGCAAGACAATTCTATTCATCAACTGTATGGAAGAATTGCAGAGAGAACTACAAGAAAAAGAAATGCTATCTGTGTGAAAGATGTGGTGACATCGGCACTGAAGTACATCACATCATACATCTGACACCGGATAACATAGATAATCCTGAAGTCACACTGAATGAAGATAACCTGATGTGTTTATGTCATCAGTGTCACATGAAGGAACACAAGACCAACATTGAACAGAATGACAGATACTACATTGATGCTGATGGTCATGTTATCGCAAAGAAAAAAGAATAAAAAAGTAATATTGAATTATCAAAAGCATCCCCCCTATCAAAATTTTTTTCGGAATGCCTATTTACGGCACCGATGCCGGAGTCAGATTTCAGATAATCCGACCATTTTTTCAAAAGGGGTGTAGTTCTGTTATATGCGATAACAATATTCATGGTGCAAAACAGCACCATAGGAAGGAGAACTTAAGCAAAGATGACAATAGATGAAAGAGTTAAAGCAGAACAAGAAAGATTATTGTCAATCTTTTCTGATTTAGACGAAAATGAACTTCAGGTTGCTGAAGGACTAATCAATCAGGCTTGTTTCATGCTTATTACACTTGAAGACTTGCAGAAGTCAATTGCTGAATCCGGTACAGTTGGTACTTATCAGAATGGTGAACATCAATCCGGAACAAAACAGTCAGCTGAACTGCAAGCATACAATCAGACCTTGAGAAGTTACAATGCTGTAATAGGTAAGCTGTTGAAGATAGTTCCACATAAACCGGTACGGATCGAAACACCACAAGAGAGATGGGAACGATACAAGAAGGAACGTATTGAAAAGGAAAATGCTGATTCCAAGATAAGGAAGCTTCAACAGTTCTGTGAGCAGTTAGATGATGAAGGTGGTGACAGCTATGATGACTAATAGAGAAACAGCAATGCTGAAAGCACCTGACCACTATACAACAAGGAAGTTGGACTTTGAAGAAGGTGACATTGTTCAGGTCAAAAGGCATGACAAGTATGGTGGTAGAATCGGACGCATAATAGGCATCACATACAGCCCATTGAAAAGAGCATTCCTATACACAATTAAGTTCAATGACAAAGAGTCTGTCAGCATATTAGCACACTTCATCAGTTTCTTAAGTAAGAAAGAAGAATCCGGTCATGATGAAGGAACAACTGATACAGATGCAGTTGAATCCGGTGATGCTATCAAAGGATGATACACTACTGTTTACACCGGTGACAGAACCATATCAGAAGACGCATATTCTTGATTTAAGGCTGTTTTCAGAAGTCAAAGCATAATTGAATATGGTCAGCAATTACACTTCTGACAGTGAATATACAGACTGCATCAACAAAGTAAAAACACCATCCTGACGTTCATCAGTGATGGTGCTATGTTGTACACTATTGACAGCCTTGAGAAGCTGACCGGCACGATGCAAGGTGACAATTGACTGACTAAAGTGACAATCCGGTGACAATTCATCATCTTGCTGATTTTGCCGGAAAAAGCTAAAAGCCTGAAACGTTGAAATTTCAGGCTTTTTTAATGCTTTGGTTGCGGGAGGGGGACTTGAACCCCCGACCTCCGGGTTATGAGCCCGACGAGCTACCAACTGCTCTACCCCGCGTCATCATATTCGTAAAGTCGCAATCAGGCATTTATGTAAACGGTGAAGTGGTACCGGAGACCGGACTCGAACCGGTACGAGAATCGCTTCTCATAGGATTTTAAGTCCCAGGTGTCTACCAATTCCACCACTCCGGCATAGAATGTATTAAATGGCTCCGAGGGTGGGGCTCGAACCCACAACCTACCGGTTAACAGCCGGTTGCTCTGCCATTGAGCTACCTCGGAACATTCATTGCCTTATTTGCGACTCGTTTAGTATAGCCGAATCAGGTACTGATGTCAACACCCGATTTCATGTTTTTTATGCAGTGCGTTGCATGAGTTCTGTGTTTCAAAAAGTGTCTCCATAATGTGGTATTATATGTATATTATTAAGGTTATAGAACTATATATAGCGGAGGATTCCTATAATGAATGATAGCGTAAGGAAATTCTGTGACATGCTGAGCTCTTCCGCGGATATGCAGAAGAGGATCGCTGAGCTTGACAGAAGATTTGCCGAGACTCATGCAGTTCCATCACCTGATACCGGCGCTGAAGCTGTTGATTCTTTCCGTAAACAGGCAATTGACGAAATTGTCATTCCTGTAGCAAAGGAAGCAGGATTTGAATTTACTTCAGATGATCTGCTGTCATTCAGACCCGGTCAGGCTGATCAGGAACTCAGCACGGATGAGCTGCAGGCAGTTGCTGGCGGTGATGGCGGTTATGAGGTAGGTGGTTTATTCGCCTGCGAATGGTTGGGTATCGGTTTCGGTACAACAAATGAGAACAACGAAATTTGTTTTATTGTAGGTACTGGTTCCGCAGCCTGCGCAATGGAAGGATCCCCTTTATAGATGTTTCCGGGCATATGCACCGGAATTGTTCTTAATTTATCCTGTTATAAGTCAGGTATTTAATGGAGGAAACCGATTATGAACGAATCAATTATGAAATTCTATGAAAAACTTAGCGCTTCTGAAGATATGCAGAAAAGAGTCTCTGATCTGGACAGGAAATTTGTTGAGACTCATGCAGCTCCATCACCGGATGCCGGCGCTGAAGCTGTTGATTCTTTCCGTAAACAGGCAATTGATGAAATTGTCATTCCTGTAGCAAAGGAAGCAGGATTTGACTTTACTTCCGACGATCTGATCGCATATGTCAGGAATCTGGCCAGTAAGTCCGGAGGGGAACTCAGCATGGATGAGCTGCAGGCAGTTGCAGGTGGTAAAAATGCAGCATATGACGTAGGCGGCCTCTTTGCCTGTGGCGGAGTAGGCATCGGCTTCGGAACAACGTCCGAGAACAACGACTTTTGTTTTGTCCTTGGTCTTGGTGTCGCAGCCTGCGCTTCAACAGGTACCAGCGTTTAGTTGCCGCATCAGATATGCAAAACCGCTGCTCAGTATGGCAGCAGTCCAGAGCGTATACAACCCCGGGTTTCAGATACTGAATCCCGGGGTTTTTCGCGCTTATGCACAATTCAGAATAATAGCGATTGCTGCGGACATCACCTGTCTAGCTCAGTTTCTGATCCGCCATTTCCTGCTCTATATTGTTATGCACTATATTTATCTTGTTCCTGTACTTGGCTGCATTGACAGTGTCCCCTGCTGCCTCGTACAGCTGGGCAAGCTCGTCCATGACGTCGGTGTTGCTCGGTGAAAGAGTCAGCACCTTCTTCAGGTACGCGATCGCCTCATCAAGGTTGCCGAGCGAAGACTCAGCAACTCCGAGGTAGTACCACAGAGGCCACCAGTTCTCGTATCTGCCCTCTTTGAATCTGCTGAGGGTATCTCTTCCGCCGAGGAAATCCCCCTGCATTATCTGGTTGCAGCCCTTCTCTATCGCAACAGGATCCTCGAGATCAAGAAGCATTCCCTGTATTTCCCTCCTGAGGTCTTCAAGCTGGTTGTCATCAAGTCCTGAACCGTTCTCATCTGCAGATGATGAATACTTCAGGAAGTCGTCCCATGTGAGCTTGGTCTTGAGATAGAGGCCGAGATTGAGGTATGCGTATCCGAGGAAGTAGTATCCCATGGCAAAATCCGGGTGCATCATCGTCAGAACCTCGAATATGTCCATTGACTCCGCCTTGAATGCTGCGATGTATGCCTCACCCTTCGACTGGTCGTCATCTTCGGAGACAGTCTCGTAGCACGCTTTGCACGCTCTTCCGTAGAGGTAGAGAGCCGCACGCGACTTAGGCTCGATCGCCAGAGCTGTCCTCAGGAGCATGCAGGACTCTTCAAATCTGCCCTCGTCCGCGAGTTTTGCCCCTTCAGACACAAGCATAGGCTCAGCCTGATCGCCTGCTACAGCCTTTATGTAAGTCATGTACTTGTCAGCATAGAGAAAATCCGGATCAGCTCCGATGACCCTTGCCATATCAAGAACGATGGACCTGACGGCGATCTGCCCGTTCTCCCCTTCACTGATAGGTACCGGGATACCGCTCAGGATCTCCTTTCCGCCCATCATGCGCAGGAAGTCATCACTCAGCTCACCGAACAGCATATCCCTGTTCAGCGGTGTCAGATACACACTTATCCTGTCCTTCTTCCCGTTTTCCATTAAAATCTCCTTATCACTTTCAAGAGCACGGTCATTGCTGATCCGTGCTCTCATATGAATCGTATTGGTCTTATTCAGCTAAGCTATATTGCCATATCCCAGCCGTCTCTGTCAAATCTTATAACAGCCTCTTCCGGTACAGCGCTCTCAAGGTCTGCATGAATAGCACCTGTCACTACCTCCAGCTTGAGGTCATCCTCGAATGCGCTGTATGCTCTTACGGCAAATGCGCGGAGGATCCTTGCGAGATCTTCAGGCTTTCTGAGCTTTTCTTTCCAGTCGTTCTCTGCGATGAAGTCTGTCAGCCTTCCGAAGAAGTCATACGGTCTCATTCCAGTATCGCTCAGAAGTCTAGGGATGGATTCCCTGAATCCGCCTTCACCGATATATGCATCAGTGACTCTTGCGACCTGCCTGATCCTCAGAAGATCGCCGGCCGGCATATGATCGTTGGATATAACATCGAACGGCGAAGCTGTTGTGCTCTCATAGCCGTACTTATCTGCATCGCTTCTGAGTACTGTGCCTTTGCTGAGCTGCAGGAAATCGATCTTCACAGGTGATCCCTGAGCGAGACCGTACGCCTTGTTGAAGGAGCGGCCGAACAGAGCCTCTGTCTCCTCAGGAAGGCCTGCAGTCAGGTGGATATAGCATTTTACCTTTCCGCCCTGCAGCAGCTTGGTAACATTGTACATCAGCTGATAGATGTTCTCCTTGCGGCCTACAGCAGCGAGGACCTCTGCATTGGTGCTGGCAACATCGATGTTGAACTCGAACTGTCCCTCTCTTGCATCTGCCAGGAGACGGATGGTCTCGTCATCAAGGTTCTCTCCGTCGATATTGAACTCGAACGTAGTGATGCCGTTGTCATTGTCCATAAGGTACTCGAACAGCCTGTATGCTCTCTCGTTGCTGAAGTTGAAGAATCTGTCGAATATGACTACCTTTTTCACTTCCCTGACGAGGAAATATCTCAGTTCCCTGCATACTCTTCCGAGGCTCAGTGACCTGACCTTATTGTTAGGGTAAAATCTCGAATATGCTGTCGTAAGAGAATCGCCGCGGATCGTTTCGTAGTATGCCAGATCCGTATTCAGGATCGTCTCATCATACGGGAACGGAAGGTCTTCCATCTCGACCGGATCATCAAGATTGTTGATGATGATCTCATCGTCTTCTCTGTAAGCCAGTCCCGGAACGTTCACAAAGTCAAAATCGTAGGAGCATACTGTGTTGAGGAAGTTGAAGAGAACTGTCTCACCCTCTCCTCTTATAACATAGTCCACCCATGGATTGAGCTTCATGAAGTTCCTGGTTCCGAATGAAGCCTGCATCCCGCCGATGACGACAGCTGTGGTCGGTGCTGCCTTTTTGACCATCTCTGCGACGGCACATATATTTCTTTCATTGAGTTCATCACAGTGGAAGTATACGATGTTGTACCTGCCCATTATGATGTCTTCATAGATCCTTCCGTCAAGCTCATACTTGCCGTAGACCTTCATTTCAGTTTCAAGCGGCGCACCCTGAACTATGGAATAAAGGTATCTGAGTGCGTAGTCTGTATATGTACAGTCGGTTTTGATTGTGGTAAGCAGCAGTTTCATGACTATTCCCTCACTTATTCGAAACAACTATTCAGCTTATTATACAAATTATAACACAATTACATCCTCTCAGGCGCCTTGATGCCGAGCAGTCCGAGACAGTTGGCAATAACTGTTCTCGATGCAAGAACGAGTGCAAGTTTTGCCAGCTTCTCATCCTTGTTTTCAACCAGGATGTGTTCATCGTGATAGAACTTGTTGAATGCCTGAGCGATATCAACAAGATGACGTGTAACGATCGATGGCTCGTACTTTTCAGCTGCTTCGAGAACTACATCAGGTACTCTGTACAGGAGCTTGACCAGTGTATAGGCTGCGTCGCCTGTAAGATAGCTCCAGTCAAAGCCGCCCTGTGCGATAGCTGCAAGCTCTTCATCCGAAGCATTCCTGAGAACGCTGGATGCTCTTGCGTGTGTGTACTGGACATAAGGACCTGTCTCTCCGTCGAAGTTCAGGACTTTGTCCCATGAGAACACGTAGTCCTTGATCCTGTTGTTGGAGAGTTCCTGGAAGATAACGGCTCCGATGCCGACTTCCTTTGATACCTCGTCGATATCAAGACCGGAAGTGTTCTTCTCCTTCATGATCTCAGCAGTTTTCTCTACAGCTGTATTGAGAACATCCTCGAGGAAAACGACTGTGCCTTCTCTGGTCGACATCATCTTGATGTCATCACCATCCGACAGGCTGACCAGTCCGAAAGGAACATGGATGCAGTCCTTCTGCCATGTGTATCCCATCAGCTCGAGAACCTGCTTCCACTGTCTGAAGTGGAGGTTCTGCTGCGATGCAACGACGTAGATGCACTTGTAGAAGTCATAAGTCTCTTTTCTGTAAACGGCGGCTGCGATGTCTCTTGTTACATAGAGGCTGGAACCGTCGGATTTTGTGATCATTGCAGGGCTCATGCCGTACTCTTCAAGGTCTACGATCTGAGCTCCCTGTGATTCGATGAGAAGTCCTTTTTCCTTGAGCTCTTCAATGAATCTAGGCATCTTATCGGAATAAAAGCTCTCGCCTGCATATGAGTCAAATGTGATTCCGAGCATATCGTATACTCTGTTGAACTCGGCAAGGCTCAGTTCTCTGAACTTCTTCCACAGGGCTGTCTCTTCAGGTGCTCCTGCCTCGAGCTTGACAAAAGCCTCTCTTGCTTCGTCCTCGAGTTCAGGATGCTCCTTGGCCTCCTGATGGAATCTTGTATAGTATCCGAGCAGAGTCTTGATAGGATCCTTGGCGAGCTCGTCCTCGCTGCCCCACTTTCTGTAAGCAACGATCATTTTGCCGAACTGTGTGCCGTAGTCTCCGAGATGGTTGATCCTGATGACATCAAAACCTACAGCATCGTACAGCTTGTAGATAGCGTTTCCGATGACAGTGCTTCTGATGTGTCCGATATGGAAAGGCTTGGCGATATTAGGCGATGAATACTCTACGATGACCTTTCTGCCTGCGCCCTCGTCAGATCTTCCGTACATTTTGCCCTCTTCGTTGACCTCTTCAATTACCTGGCCAGCGAAGTACGCTCTGTTGATGAAGAAGTTGACATATGCGTTTACATTCTCGACCTTGGCAAAAGCCTCGTTTCCTGCGATCCTGCCTGCGATGTCAGCAGCGATCATCTGAGGAGCCTTCCTCAGCGCTTTTGCCAGTCTGAAGCACGGGAAAGCATAGTCGCCCATCTTCTCGTCATTAGGGATCTCGATGAGCGCCATGATATCCTCGACCGAAAGACCGAGCGCCTCATCATATATCTCGTCAGCGATAATTTTCTTGAAATCTACCATAAATAATCTTCCTATCTGTTTTATTTGTTGCCGAATACTCTTGCAAAGCTGTTCTCATCGCAGACTTTGAAATCATCTGCGAAAAGACGGTTCTCATCGCTTATATCCGGGTTGCTTCTTTCCTCAAGACAAGCGTCTATCAGTTTATCTGCGAAAACGCCGAAGCCCTTTGTCAGTGTGCCTGTGAAGGTCCCGTCATATACGACACCTGTGCCGCACGAAGGGCTGTTAGCCTTGAGGACAGCGCCCTCGATGATGCCCTTTCTTTCAACGCGGTTTCCTGCCTCAACAAGAACTGAAGCCAGGGAAAGTCTTGCGCCGTAGTCGAACAGCTCGCTCATGTCGTCGCCTGTTTTGCTCATGACCGTAAAGACGTCCTTGCCGTCCTCAGTCACTCTGACGCCGGTGATCTCTGACGGTGTCCTTGGTGATTCGAGACCTGCTGCCGTTTCTGGACAGACAGTCACGCAGTCATGAGTCTTAAAGAATTCAACGATATCGTCGTTTTTGTTGTTGCCTCCGTCATACTTGCAGTTAAAGCCGAGGAGACACCTGCTAATTATATACATTCTGTGTAAAAACTCCTTATTTTCGCCGCACGAAAAGATGCGGCTTTTTCCAAATAACTATTATAGCAAACAAGCCGGATTTTTACTACATCTACTTGCGGTCTTTGAGTTCGACGATGGTGCAGCCCTCTCCGCCGTCGTTGTAAGGGGCGGATTTAAATGACTTCACATGCTTGTTTTTCTTAAGCTCTGCTCTGAGTCCGTTTCTGAGGATGCCCTCGCCTCTTCCGTGTATGACATGTACTGTCTTAAGGCCGGCCAGGTATGCATCGTCTATGTACTTGAGCATCAGGTCGGTCGCTTCATCCAGGTTTTTGCCGATCAGATTGATCTCTGTCTTGATCGTCTTGGTCTTGCCGAACGACATGCTGCCGTACTTTGCTCTGTTCTTCTCTTTATGTCCCGCGCTCTCTGATTCTGCGATGATAAGGTCGCGGATGTTGACGGTCATCTTGATAGCGCCGAGTCTGATGGCGAGATTGCCCCTGGCATCAGGCAGCGACTCGACCTCGCCAGTCTGATCAAGCTTGGTATATTTCACCCTCATACCCAGCTTTATCTGGTCAGGCTCAGGTGCCTTTCCTGTCTGCAGGGTGTCAGGCTTGCGGGTTTCCTGCGACTTGAATGCTGCCTCGGCCTGTTTGAGAGCCCTTCTGCTGTTTGCAGCGCCGCCTGCTATATGGCCCTCGTTGAAGCCTGCGTTCTTCCTGCGTTTGCTGATGCTCCTGAGTTCTTCGGAAATATCATCGATCGTTCCCTGGGCGTCACGAAGCATCTCACGCGCCTGTTTTCTCGCGTCTTCAAGGATCTTCTCCGCTTCGGCATGGGCCTTGTCCAGCTCACGTGCAGCTTCGTCCCTGCTCGACTGAGCCTGCTCCCTGGCTTCTCCGGCTTCACGCAGGGCTTCCTCAGCCTCTGCCTGGTCTGCCTCAACTCTTGATACAGCCTCCTCAAATTCGAGCTGTTCCTCGCCGAGAAGCTCGGTCGCCCTCGCTATGATATCTTCGCTCAGTCCGAGCTTTCTGGATATCTCAAACGCATTGGACTTGCCCGGAAGGCCTACTCTCAGCCTGTATGTCGGGGAAAGCGTCTCGACGTTGAATTCCATCGAAGCGTTCTCGACGCCCGGCGTGGACAGAGCGTATTTCTTCAGCTCAGTGTAGTGAGTTGTTGCTGCAACAAGAGCTCCTCTGGACTTGAGAGTCTCAAGCTCCGCTATGCCGAGTGCCGCACCTTCGAGAGGGTCTGTTCCGGCTCCGAGCTCGTCCAGCAGGACGAGACATCCCTCACCGGCCGACTCGAATATGCCGATCATGTTCTTCATGTGAGATGAGAAAGTGCTGAGACTCTGCTCGATGCTCTGCTCGTCTCCGATATCGGCAAATATCTCTTCCAGGACAGGCATGTCACTTGTCTCATCTGCAGGTATGTGAAGACCGCTCTGCGTCATAAGGCAAAGCAGTCCTATTGTCTTGAGTGTTACGGTCTTGCCTCCGGTGTTAGGTCCGGTGATGAGAAGAGTCGACCATCTGCGGCCAAGCTCTGCATCCACAGGCACGACCTTGTCAGCAGGTATCAGCGGATGCCTGCCGCGCTTTATATCTATATAGCCTTCGTCATTGAGACGCGGCTGCCTGCCTTCCATAAGGCAGGAGAGCTTGCCCTTGGCTCCGATAAAATCGAGCTCAGAGAGCAGCTTCTGATCATTCATCAGCTCGTGGTAATGCTCCGCGACCCGTCCTGAGAAGGCCTCAAGTATCCTTGTGATCTCAGCCTGTTCTTCAGTGTCGAGCTGCCTCAGCTCATTATTCAGGTTGACCACTGACTGCGGCTCAACGAAGAGAGTCGCGCCGGTCGATGACTGGTCATGGACCATGCCCGGGAACAGACTTATGTATTCCCTCTTGACCGGGATGACATATCTGCCGTTACGCATCGTGACTATTGCATCCTGCAGATGTGTCTTGGCCGATCCGCTGGTGACCATCTTCTGAAGTCTCGACTTTATAAGGTCGTTCTTGTTCCTTATCTCACGCCTGATCCTTCTGAGCTCCGGTGAAGCGCTGTCAGACATCTCATCCTCGCTCAGAATGGCAGATTCTATGTCATGCTCGAGTTTTGGCACAGGCTCAAGCAGGCTGCATATCTCAGGAAGCAGCTTAAGACCTGAAGGCATGTCATCAGAGAGGAAAGCCTTGGCTGTCCTCGTGATGCTGAGAGTCGTCCTGACCTGCAGCAGCTCCCTCATGCTGAGGATCCTGCCTTTCCTTGCCATTCCGAGGATGCCGGATATGTCCCCGATCTCGCCGACCGGAATATTTCCCTTATATAGAATAACGGAAACCGCCTCAGTAGTTTCCGTTAATGCATCCTGTACCATGCGCCTGTTGGACATTGGTACCAGCTCCGCTATCCGCTCACGGGTTACCGCGGAGCCGGCCTGCTCAGCAAGCAGGTCCAGTATTCTGTTGAATTCAAGAAGTCCGAGTATCTTAGAGTTCATCGTCGCTGTTCATTCTCTTGATTGATTTCAGCTCGTTCTTGAGGTTGACGTTCTCCATCTGCAGATCGAAGTATGCGTTTTCCATCTCGACCAGCTTTTCCTGGAGCTTTTTCTGATCCTCGGAGCTCTGGGACTGTCTGTCAACTTCCGATGACATCTTTTCCTTGAGATCAGTTACCTGCTTCTTGGCCTGCTCCCACTGATTGATGTAGTGTTTGACATCGTTGTCCAGCTGATGGTTCTCAGTCTGCAGCTTGAGGATCGTGTCAGTGCTGTCCATGAGCTTTTCAGTGATATTAAGAGCAGCCAGAACAGCAGTCTTGAAATTAGGATTGAAGTTGAGCGCTTTGCTTACAGTCCTGATCTCATCATCTACATATTTAGCTATCTCTTTGATACGTTCTTCGCTCTTTTCACTTGAAAGTACGTAGTTGGATCCGCAGATCACAACATCAGCTCTGTTCTTTTCCATATTTAACCCCTTATCATTAATCATCTCTTCTTACGGCTTCATACATCAGTATTGCAGCCGATACAGCAGCATTGAGAGATTCGATGCTGCCCTTCATGGGCAAAGTTACTCTGATATCAGCAAGCGCCATCACTTCATCGCTGACGCCGTTGCCTTCGTTGCCTATAACGAGAGCTGTATTTCTGCTGAGGTCTTCCTCATAGTACGGCCTGCCTCCCGCAGGATCCGTAACAGCTATTTTTCTTCCCGATGCTCTCAGGACATCTGCAAGCTCGTCTGTGCTCTCAGCATACACGATCGGTATCTCGAAGATCATGCCGGCTGTAGCTCTGAGAACTTTAGGGGAATATACATCCACCGTTCCCTTGACAGCTATTATCATTCCATAGCCTGCAGCAACAGCAGTCCTGATCATCGTTCCCATGTTGCCCGGATCCTGTATCCTGTCAAGGACCAGAATGTTCGCGCCGGACGGAAGACGTGACACTGTCGTCAGGTCAGTCTCCGGCATCTTCAGCACTGCACAGATACCGATACCATTACCCGCATCTGTCAGTCCGGCAAAAGTCTTTGCCGGAACCGTGCAGACTGTCAGTCCGGGATCGGAGATGCACTCCTCTGTAAAAGCTCTGAGACCGCTGAGGTCACCGGTGCCTCCCGAAGTCTTCCAGTCATCAGGGACCATCAGGAAATCAATGTCGAGCGACCTAAGAACAGCTTCCCTGCAGAGGTTGAGTCCTTCTATTACGAATCTCCCCTCTGCAGTCCTGCCCTTTCTGGTTGCCAGCTTTCTGACCAGCCTTATGCGGCTGTTATCAGATGATTCTATTCTGATAAGCATCTTGCTGTTTCTTGCCCTGTATTCTGATTATCTGAGGAAGTCCGGAATGTCAAAATCCGTACCGGATGCTTCTGACTTTCTGTTATCACTGAGAAGATCGTCGAGATCCGCCTCGAATCCTTCCAGACCATCGATGGTCACTCTAGGAAGGCTGCTTGTTCCCTTTGAAGTATTCTCAGCAGGTGCATCGATGATAGTGCTGCCGCCCATGCCTGAGTTCTTTACATTGCCGAAGTCTGTAGCGATGATGGTTACAGAGATCTTCTCGTTCATCTCTTCGCTGATAGCAGCTCCGAAGATGATGTTGGCATCAGGATCAGCCTCTGTCTGAACCTTTTCAGCGATAGTGTTGATGTCAAGCATACCCATATCGTATCCGCCTGATACGTACAGCAGGATCGACTTTGCTCCGCTGATGGATGTCTCGAGCAGCGGGCTGTTGAGAGCTGCCTGAACAGCTTCTTCTATTCTGTTCTCGCCTTCGCCTACGCCGACTCCCATGTGAGCGATTCCTCTGCCCTCCATGATCGTTCTTACGTCCGCGAAGTCTACGTTTACAAGACCATACTCACTGATCAGATCGGAAATGCCCTGTACACCCTGTCTCAGTACATCGTCTGCCATAGCGAAAGCTTCGAGCATTGATGTGTTCTTCTGGCTGGTGTCGATAAGTCTGTCGTTAGGGATAACGACCAGAGAGTCAACAAAGTTGCTCAGATACTGGATGCCCTTTGCAGCTCTGTTCCAGCGCTTCTTTCCCTCGAAGGTGAAAGGCTTGGTAACAACAGCAACTGTAAGTGCGCCGCAGTCCATTGAAGCCTTTGCGATAACAGGAGCAGCTCCTGTACCGGTACCGCCGCCCATGCCTGCTGTGATGAATACCATGTCAGCATCCTGGATGTGGGAAATGATCTCATCGATAGTTTCTTCAGCAGCCTTCTGTCCAAGCTCAGGATTTGCGCCGGCACCTCTGCCTCCGGCAACTTTCTCGCCCAGCTGGATCTTGATCTCAGCCTTGCACTTAGCGAGAGCCTGTCTGTCTGTATTTACTGCGATGAAAGATACGCCGCCAAGACCGGTGTCGACCATCCTGTTGATAGCATTGCATCCGCCACCGCCAACGCCGATTACTTTTATGATCGCGGCATTATCTGTCTCGGATACGAAATCAGAAACGAATTCCATAGTGTGTCCTCCTCATTGAACTCATAAATAGATATAGTTATCTTAACACATATATTGTGCAAATGCATTACCTTTTTGGCAAAAAACCACAATATTTAGGGGTTTTTAGGTTTACGTAACACAATTACTTGTAAATCTGACCGGCGTCAGAATACCGTTTCCGGGATTACCGTCTATCAGATCCCGGGTTCAAATGAAGCCTCGCCGTTCTCAGTGATCGTGATAGTTCCTCTCTTTATATCATCCTCGAACAGCTTTTCCACGATTTTGTGAAGCCTTCCGTTCTTGAGATTGATCAGCAGTGTCTCATAATCTGTCTTTACAACCAGCTTGTCATAGATATATGCCTTAACAGCCATATTATCCTCGTATCCCGTCATGTCGATGGATACAAAATACAGGTCGGCAGCTTTCATAGCCCTGATCAATCTCAGAAGCCTGCTGAACATCTGCTGGTTCTCAGTTCCTACCGTGTCGCCAAGTTTTATTCTGGTAACCACGAACCCTTTCACGTTGGTTATCTTGGGTTCTGTCCGTGTCTTCTTAAGAAGTGTCCCTTCATCATCCATGATGAGATAGTCGTCATCATAGTTAAAGCATATGGCTTCTGCTCTCTCCTCGACTGTGATCACAAGTGTTGAAGGAAGCTTTCTTGAAACCGACGCTGATTTGATGTAAGGGTTCTGCTCAAGATAGTCAGTGATAGGCTTCTCATCAGTATTATAGAGAAGGTTGTGTCCCGGAACGGCATGTCCTATGTTGATGATCTCTTCTGCAGAAAAATGGGAATTGCCCCTTACCTCTATCGAGTCAACGGTAAAGAATCCGGATATCGAAAAGAGGAAGCATGCGATAGAAAGAGTAACGATGATAAAACCGGTCCAAAAAGCGGTCTTACGCCTTATCGCTTTCCTCTTCTTCTCCCTTTTGCGCTCACGGATCTTCTCCTTTATCGCTTCTGTTTCGGGATCCGTTTCAGTTTCTGATTTCTGTTCTTCCTTCTGAGCGCTTTCTTCATCCGTTCCGGATCCGGCGTTTTCGTCCCCGTTTTCTGCCGCTGCATCAGCCGCAGCTTCTTCCGTTACCGCATCCTTCATGATGGTAACGGTTGCCGCAGGAACAGCCTGAGCAGCGTCATCTTCCTGATCTTCTTCCGGCAGATCAGCCGTTTCAGCAACGTCAAGAGCCGCAGTCACTGCACGGGTATCCACCGCTACAGTCTGCTTCTGCTCATCAGCTGTTTCAGTCTCAGGGACCGCAATAGTCGCATCATTGCGCTCTGTAACTTCTTCACTAATATCTTCTGTATTCTCTAAGTCAACTAAAGTAACAGTTTTCTCAGTGCTCACTTCCTGTATGTCTCCATGATCGTATCGCAGATTATATCAGTCGCATGGACCGGCGCTACGCTCCTGCTCGCTTTTTCCATCTGTCTGAGCTGCTCTCTGTCAGCATCCAGAGATTCGATTATTCTCATTACATCAGGGACGGTATTTTCGTTCTCTCTGACGATGAAGGCACCGCCTGCATCAGCCACTGCCTTGGCGTTGTAGTACTGATGATCAGCAGTGACATTAGGGGACGGAATAAAAACAGCCGCCCGTCCTTCCATTGTGGTTTCTGCAGTCGAGAGGGCTCCGCTTCTGCTTACTGAAATGTCAGCCGCGGAAAGAACCTCCGGCATGTTTTTGATGAATGCCGATATCCTGACATTGTCAGGACTGAATCCTTCGCGCTCAAGCCGCGAGGATATCTCATCGTAATACATGCTTCCGGTACCCCATATAACGGTATAACCTTTCCTGCCGGCGTACTCTCTTGCGACAGCTTCACCTACAGTATTCGTGGTTTCCGAACCAAGACTGCCGCCGAATACCATTATCACAAAGTCATCTTCCGGTATGCCGAGCGCCCTGCGGTCTTCTTCCCTGCTTCTTCCCGAGAAATCGCTTCTGACAGGGTTTCCTGAATACATGACCTTGTCCTGGTCGGCAAAATACTCTCTCGCTGCTTCAAATCCGAGGAATACCTTCGTAGCGAACCTCGAGAGGAATCTGTTGGATACTCCCGGGAATCCGTTCTGCTCATGCAGATAAATCGAGGCACCGAGGCTTTTGCCCGCAAGAACAACAGGCACGCTGACATAGCTGCCTGTACTTATAACAACATCAGGTCTGAAAGATTTCATTATCTTCCTGGCCTGCTGTCTTCCTCTGAGTGTCTTTGCAACTGTAACAGCTGCCTTGCTGATGCTTCTTCTGTCAAGCGGTGCTGTTTCTACTTCGTACAGCTTGTATCCATGGTCCGGTATTATTGACTTCTCCATGGATTTTCCGCTTGCTATATATATGATCTCGTTCTCCGGATCTCTTGCCCTGAACTCATCTCCTATCGCAAGGGCCGGATATATGTGACCGCCTGTAGCTCCTCCTGTAAGAACTATCCTCATTCCTCTACTGCCTTTCTTTTAAGTCTGCTTCCCGGCTCCTGCCGCTTGGATACATTGAGCGCTATGCCCATAACCATCATGAACGACCAGATGGACGTACCTCCGTAACTGATGAACGGAAGTGTGATACCGGTCGCAGGCATCGACGATGTTACAACAGCTACATTGATGACTACCTGCAGACCCAGCATTACCGCCACCCCTGTAGCCAGATAGAATCCCAGCCTGTCCCTGGCCTTAAGGGCTATCATCATGAGTCTGGTGATCAGGATTATGTATGCAGCCATCAGAACGAGGAAGCCAATGAATCCGAGTTCTTCGCCGAGTATGGCCAGGATAAAGTCATTCTGAGGCTCAGGAAGGTACATGTTCTTGGCAATGCTGTGGCCGAATCCAAGGCCCTTGAGTCCGCCGTTGCCGAGAGCTATCAGTCCCTGTGTCACCTGGTATCCGTCGCCCTGTCTGTCAGCGAACGGATCCATAAAGCTCGTCAGTCTCTGATACCAGTGGTACGGAGTCTTGAACGTGATTATGTAGAAATAGCCCGCAACCGCAGCTGCAATCGGGAACACCAGGAATGCCAGGTGAAGTCCTGCAACGATCATAATGGCCATCATGATCATGACGATTACGATAGCGGTCGACAGGTTCGGCTGCAGTATAATCAGTCCGAAATGCAGTCCCATTACCAGTACCAGTATGCTCAGACCCTTGAGAGTTCTTATGTTGTTCGGGTTTTTGATCAGGAAGGAGGATGTGAAGATGATCATGAACATCTTGGAGAACTCACTCGGTGTGAATCTGAAGAAACCGAGGTTGATCCATCTTACAGCTCCGTTTACGTTCTGTCCTATGAGAAGTACCAGTACGAGAAGCCCGATACTTACCAGGGCTGCAGCACCGCCCAGTTTCTCATATCTGTGATAGTCAAAGTTCGCAAAGAACATCATCCACAGCAGACCGGTCGCAACGAAGATTCCCTGTCTGATCAGATAATAGAACGGATTCGGGTTTGAAACATTTATCGTCTGATAATAGCCGGCACTGAAGACCATTGCTATACCGAAGAACGAAAAGAGCAGCACCATCACTATGACAACTATGTCACTTCCTCCCGTGGTGCCTTTCACTCTCTCCCAACGCTTCTGCTTTCTGAGCTTTTTTGCTTCTGCCTTATCTGCTTTCAGCTCAGCTTTGCGCTTAGCTTTAAGCTCCCTGCGTTCTGCCGCTGTGAGTTTTCTTGATTCAGTTTTGCTTGATGCTTTTTTTGCCATCAGTCTCCCAGTGTTGGTCTGTATGCCATTAACCGGTTATATCCCTGACACACTCTTTGAAATGACGTCCTCTTACTTCATAGTTCGGATACATGTCCCAGCTTGCGCATGCCGGAGACAGAAGCACCTTATCCCCGCTGCGTGCGAGCTCGGATGCTTTGCGTACACATTCCTCCATACTGCTGCAGGTGAAGATGTTCGTGAATCCTGCCTTGCGTGCAGCTTCCTCGATCAGAGGCGCATCCCTTCCGAGCAGGACAAGCGCTGTTACAGCACCGTCAAGGTGCGCTGCGAGATCAGTGAAATCCTGCGCTTTGCCGTCTCCTCCGGCTATGAGGATGATGTTGTTCTGAAGGGCCTTGAGAGCGATAACCGCAGCATCGACATTGGTACCCTTGGAGTCGTTGTAGTAATCCACGCCGTCCCTGGTTCCACAGAATTCGATCCTGTGCTCTACTCCCGGAAATGCCCTGACAGCGTTACCGATAACCTCTGTATCTATGCCAGCATAGTAGCAGAGGGCCGCTGCCGCAAGGACATTCTCAACATTATGGTCTCCGATGATCCTGAGGTCATCCCTGCTGCATATGTTATGGATAGTGCCGTCAAAATCCTTTATTACGATATCTCTGCCCTGAAGATATGCTCCTGCGTCGAGAGTCTCCTTTCTGCTGAAAGGTACTACTGTCGCCCTGCTCTGAAGAGCAAGCTCCATTGCAGCCGCGTCATCGCGGTTGATTATAAGGTACTCTTCCGGAGACTGGTTGACGGCGATCCTTGCCTTGGCATCACCGTAAGCCTTCATCGTCTTGTGCCTGTTCAGATGATCCGGCGTAAGATTCAGTATGGCGGAAACCTCCGGTCTGAAGTCTCTGGTCGTCTCTAGCTGGAAAGATGATACCTCTGTTACCATCCATGAATCGCTGTCTGCTGATACAGCTTCTGTGACTACAGGATTGCCGATATTGCCGACCACTGATGTTTTCCTTCCGGCAGCCTTGAATATCTCTCCGACGAGAGTCGTGGTAGTCGTCTTGCCGTTGGTTCCGGTTATAGCGGCAAAATGAGCATCTGTCATTCTGTAAGCCAGCTCAAGCTCCCCGATTACCTCTGCTCCTTCAGATGCAGCCTCGCGTATAAAGTCCAGCTGAGGCGGCACACCCGGGCTGAGTACAAGCATGTCGAACACAGACATATCGTCCGGCGTCGAGCCGAAATATGTCGTAACATGCCCTTCTGCGAGGAACTCAAGGAATTTCTCATCCATACCGGATGCATCCTGAGAATCCTGTGCCGACAGTTTTGCGCCGGTTCCTGACAAAGCTTCCAGCGCTGCTTTTCCTGATCGTCCCATTCCGACGACAAGTATATTCATATCCTTCAATTTGTTTCTGAAAGACTCTTTCATTTTTATCGATCCCCTTATGTTACATTACTGATAGGACTGCAATTATGCAGCATACAAAAGTGAACAGGCAGAACATTCTGACTACCTTGGTCTCATGCCATCCGCCGAGTTCAAAATGGTGGTGTATAGGAGCCATGCGGAATATTCTCTTCCCTCCGGTCTTCTTGAAATAAGCGACCTGTATGATAACAGACAGTGCCTCACAGACAAAAATGAGGCCTGCTACCGGGAGCAGCCATTCGACATGTCCCACTATAGCTGTCGCTGACAAAACGCCTCCGAGCGCCATGGATCCGGTGTCTCCCATGAATATCCTTGCAGGATAGTGGTTGTATACCAGGAATCCCAAAGCAGCGCCGAAAACAGCCTGTGCAGCTGCAGCCATAAGCTCATTGCCATCAGGAAGAATAAACATTCCTATCACAGCAAAACAAGCCGCAACGATCGCAGATGTGCTGGACGCGAGACCGTCCAGTCCGTCAGTCAGATTGACCGCATTCGCCATTGCGACTTCCACAAATATGATGAAAGGAATATAGAACACACCGAATCTGACGCTTATTCCGGCAAAAGGAATAAGTACGGAAGTCCCTTCCCTGAGCATCATGAACACAGCAAGAGCAGCCCCGAAGAGCACCTGAAGTATGATCTTCTGGCGCGGGGTCAGGCCCTCGTTCTGTTTTTTTGCTATCTTATTGTAATCATCAATGAATCCGATAAAACCGAATGCGTACATGCTGAGCAGTATCGCCAGCTTATCTGCCCCGAACGAGCCGGTGATGAAGCTGCTTGCGATCAGCGCAACGGTTACGCCTGCAACGATCGCAATGCCTCCCATCGTCGGAGTACCGGCTTTGCTCAGATGAGCCTGCGGGCCGTCCTCTCTTATGAACTGTCCGAACTGCTTTTCTTTCAGGAAAGGAATCATCCTTGCCGTTACGAACATTGATACCGCAAAGGCTATGACTGCTATCAGCGCGTATTTATATAACTGCATACTGTATGTGTTCTCCTGTTATTACTTATTCGCTGTATATGTATACCACCGAATCCTTGTCCACCTTTGTTCCGGCTTTAGGATTCTGGTCAAGCACTACGAAGTTGTCCACCTTGTCATCCTCAGGCTCCGGAGCGATCTTGTAATTGAGGTCATTTCTTTCAAGCTCTCTTATTGCATCAGAGCTGTCTATTCCGGTTACATCCGGAACTTCGACCTGACTCTCCTTCACTTCCTTCGCTTCGCTCTTGGTGTATTTTCTCTCCACGCCCAGATACTGAAGGGATTTCTCCATGATTTCCTTGACAATAGGTCCTGCTGTGAAGTTACCATAGCGGATCTTGGTCGGTCTGTATACTATGACTATCATTGAGATCTGAGGGTCATCCATAGGCGCCATAGCCACAAATGATGTGTTTGTAGCATCCGCGGCATACCTTCCGCCCTCGACCAGGTTAGCTGTACCGGTCTTTCCGCCTACACGGTATCCCGGAACATATGCCTGATCACCGGAACCGGAGTCTGCAACATAGTACTCCATGATGTCACGCATTTTTTCTGCTGTCTCTTCAGATACGACCCGTCTTACCTCTGTATCTTCAATTGTTTTGACGGTCTTGCCTTCGCTGTCGATTATGCGTCTGACAAGCTTAGGCTTCATCAGAACGCCGTCGTTTCCAAAGCAGTTGACAGCACTCAGGATCTGTATTGGTGTTACCGCGATTCCCTGTCCGTAACCTGTAGTTGCAAGGTCAACATCGCCCATGCCCTCCGGGCTCTTGACTATGGAGTTGGTCTCGCCAGGCAGATCGATACCCGTCTTGTCATTGAAGCCGAACATGTCTATGCAGTCATACAGAGTGTCGGCTCCTATGTCCAGAGCAACCTGTGCAAGTGCAGGGTTGCACGAATTACCGACAGCTTCCTTGAGTGACTGTTTGCCATGGACTCCGAGACAGCGGAGATTGTAGTTGCCGACATGGATGCTTCCGTTGCAGTAATACCTTGATTTGCTGTTGGCGCTGGCTGATTCAAGCGCAGCCGCTGCGGTGATCAGCTTGAAAGTCGATCCCGGCTCATAGATAGTGCTGACAGCGTCTATGGTCCACATTCTGCTAAGGTATTCAGTCTGCTCCTCGGACGTCATTTTCTTGAATTTTTCTTTTTCCTTCTTGCTGTAAGGCTCCGAGGAGTTGTTAGGGTCATATTCCGGAGTTGTTGCCATGGCGAGAATATCGCCTGTCTTCGGGTTGGTGACTATGCAGGTTATCTGGCTCGCACCGGTCTTCTCCATACCTGTCTCCAGAGCAGATTCAACAAAGCTCTGTATTACAGAATCAATAGTCGTTACGATACTGTTTCCGTCCTTAGGCTCGTAGTACTTGGTCCGGCTTCCGGATACAGTATTGCCGTCTCTGTCTGTCGTCCTGACAGTCCTTCCCTTGACACCTGCAAGGACAGAATTGTACTCATATTCGAGTCCGGATCTTCCGACGTTATCTGAGCTGACGCCTCCGAGTACCTGTGCGGCGAACGCATCATTCGGATAGTATCTTGCCGCCTTGGTCTTGACACTTACCAGACTTCCGAATGCCTTCTCAGCCTTCTCGACCTGATCTCTTGTCAGGCCGTCAGCAAGGAGCACAAGGTTGTCGCCCTCTTCACTGAGTTTCTCCCGGATGGCACTCTCTTCCTGTCCGGTGATGCTTGCGAGTTTTTTGACTGTACTGAGTCTCTCTCTCAGGCTTATGTCTGAATCCTTGTAGAGGTACTGTGTATATCCGTACAGTTCATACTCGGTCACAGCCTCTGCAAGAACGTTCATCTTGGAATCGTAGATCGTACCTCTTTCAGGTTCGATTTCTGTATCGACCTTCTGCATGGACGCCGCCATCGTTCTCAGTTCATCAGCTCTCACGATCTGCCAGTATCCCATTCTGAAAATGAGAAGCGTCATGAAAAGCAGGATGAAGCCAAAACCGACCACAAGTCTTGTGCGGTTCTGCGGCGTTATGCGGCTTGTGTCCGCATTCCTGCGCCTCATGTCGCGCTTGAGGTCCCTCTTCTTATCCATGCGGGCATCGCCCGTATCGCGGCCCGTGTATTCATAGCCGTCACGGCTGAAGGCCTCCTTGCCGTATTCATCAAAATCAAAAGACCCGTATGCATACTTGTCATCAAGACCTGTGCTGCGTACTGCCTTCTTGGTTTTGCGGGTTTTCTGTCCTTTTTTATCCGCTTTATTGTCTTTTTTGCCTGCTTTTTTCTTCTTTGCCATCAGTATTATGACGTGTGTAAAGTCACTTTTACATAGATATGGGTATTATACAACATCTTGTAGGCTTTGGTAAATGCTGATACCGCATTTAGAAAAAAACACCACTGACCCGTTTCCGGATCAGTGGCTGCTCATGTACCGGTCATTTCCGGTTAATTATATGCTTCACTTCTGATCGTTGCCGCGAGGCTCGAACTGCTCTCCTCGTTCTCGTTGATGACAATGCAGTTATCTGATGTCGGATATACCATACCGTATTTCTTTGTTGCTACCTCTTCGACTCTGGTGACCTTGGTCTGCTCGACTATCTGGCTGTTGAGCGAGTCGATCTCAGCCTGAAGATATGCATTTTCCTGAGTCAGCACGTTGTTTGCATGCTGGATGCTTGCAGCATATGCGCTGAGTCCTACGAGTACGAATACAGCTGCCATCAGTGCGACCATTGTCAGGATCATATTTCTTGACGCTCTCCTGGATCTGGTCCTTGCAGCAGGTAAAGTGCGTACGCCTGTGTTCACTGCGTTTCCGGCAGGCAGATTGTAAACGCCTGTATCTCTCAGGTTTCCTACAGTGATGGTCTGTGTTCCTCCGACTAAAGTGTTTGTCATCTTTGCATCCCTTCAGCAGCCTTGCCGACTGCAAATCAGTGTGTTTTATCTACAGTTTTTCTATTACCCTCAGCTTTGCGCTTCTTGCTCTCGGGTTCATTTCCAGTTCCTCTTCAGATGGAGTGACCGGTTTTCTCGTCACCTTCCTGACATCGGCTACCTTACCGCATACACATACCGGGAATTCCTTCGGGCATGTACATGGATCAAGTCTTCTTTCGAACTCTGTCTTTACGATCCTGTCCTCAAGCGAGTGGAAGGTTATTATCGCGAGCCTGCCTCCGCTTTCGAGAAGATCAGGAAGTCTGCTGACGGCTTCTCTCAGGTGTCCGAGTTCATCATTCACCTCGATCCTTATCGCCTGGAACGTTCTCTTGGCTGGATGAGGGCCTGTCCTTCTCGCTCTTGCAGGTATCGCCGCCTTGATGATCTCCGTGAGCTCTCCGGTGGTCTTGACCGGATCCTCTGCTCTGGCTCTTACGATGAACTGGGCGATCCTTGATGCCCATTTCTCTTCGCCGTATTCTCTGATGATCCTTGTGAGTTCCTTCTCGCTGTAGCTGTTGACAACGTCATATGCTGTGAGAACATCGTCCTCGTTCATGCGCATATCCATCGGCGCATCGTGCATATACGAGAAGCCTCTTTCGGCATTGTCGAGCTGGAATGATGAAACTCCCAGGTCGAGGAGTATGCCGCTTACCTTTCCGCCTGCGGCCTCTCCGATCACATCAGTCTCGCTGTAGTTGGCATGGATGAATTTCTTTGTGCATCCATATCCGGCGAGCCTGCTGCCGGCTGCTTCAAGCGCTGCCGTGTCTCTGTCGACTGCGATCAGAGTCCCCTCTGAAGAAAGCCTTTCGCATATCCCGGATGAGTGTCCGCCGCCTCCGACAGTGCCGTCAACGTATACTCCGTCAGGTCTGACGTTCAGGGCTTCCATAACCTCGTTGTACAGAACAGGAACGTGTGCAAATTCCATATCCGCCTCCTAGAGGTCATACATGTCGAGCTTTCTGACGAACTCTTCGTTGTCCATCATGTTCTCGCCTTCAGGGTCTGAAAGCACCTCGGTACTCCAGATCTCTATCTTGTCCAGGGCGCCTTTGGTGACCAGGTTCTTGTTTATCCCCGCATAGTCTCTGAGGTGCTGCGGTATCAGTATCCTGCCCTGTGAGTCGAGATGACATTCCTCAGTGTTCGAGAAGAACTCTCTTATGAACTTACGTACATCTCTGTCTGACTGCGGCAGCTTTCTGATCTTGTTCACCAGCACTTCGTAATCGTCCATGGAGTAGATGTACAGGCATCTGTCGAACCCTCTTGTGAGCATGCAATGACCGCCGAGCTGGTCCCTGTATCTTGAAGGGATTATCATCCGGTTCTTGCTGTCTATTGAGTTCTGATATGTGCCTGTGAACATAGAAAACTCCCCATTCTTTCTGTGTCTCCATTTTACTCCACTTCACTCCCTTTTTCAAAGAATATCCTTGATTTTTAGCACTTTTCCCCCACTTTTTTGAATTTACCCCCACTTTCAGGCTTTTTTTACTGCAACGCAAAAAGACCCGACACAATATGTAGTGTCGGGTCTCGCACAAGCTACTATATATACTTTTTAAGGCATGGGATAGTCCTCCACCCAGCCCCATTTGAAGGTTTTCTATTCCTTAGCTTCCAGCTCTTCTTTACTCTGCGCTGCGGACAGCTTTTCAGCCTCCTTTGCGGCTTTTTCTTTCGCTTTTCTCGCCTTTCTGATCTTAAGCCAGATCACTAGAACCAGAATAAGAATCAGAACAGCGACTATAGCAATGATGGTAAAGGTGAATCCGGCCTCTGCCTTGAACCTTCTCCAGTTCATTCTTATGAACAGAAACGCTATCGCGAGCGCAATGATCAGCAGGATTATAAGGAACGGAACGGCTGATCCTTTTTTATTCTTGCAGCTTTTCATTAATACGCCTCCGTACTATACCAGCTCACCTGCATCAGCTTTGGCCTGCTCTTCCGGAGTCATTTTGGTGACTGTGATGCCCATGAATGCCATGATAATGCAGATGATAGGCATCATATAGTTGAATACTGCCCAAGGTGCATATGTCATGGTTGAAACGCCCAGTGTGTTCTTAATGAACATACCGCAGGTGTTCCACGGAACAAGACATGATGTAACCGTACCGGCTGATTCAAGTGCATTCGACAGGCTCTTAGGATGGATGCCCCTCTCCCTGTAAGCCGGCGCATACATTCTGCCCGGTACGAGGATGGAAATGTACTGTTCAGGCATTACTACATTGGACAGAACGCATGTCGCCTCTGTAGCAGCGACCAGTCCGGCATCTCCCTTGATGTGTTTGATGATCGCGTTGATGATAACAGCAAGCTGGCCGCTTCCCTCCATTATGCCTCCGAACATCATGGCTATTACAGTCATCAGGATAGAGCTCGACATATTCATGAGACCGCCTGTTGTAAGCAGGTCGTTAAGAGCTGCTATTTCAGTATTACAGTAGAATCCGTTCAGTGCTACCGAGAGGATATCTCCCATGTTGGCTCCGTTGTGAAGAAGTTCAAGATCTCCATCGTAGATAGCAAGGTTCCCCTGGAAGATCGGCGCCATGACAGCAGCTGTCAGAAGGCCGAGTGTTATTCCCGGTATAGCCGGGACCTTGAATGCGATCGCAAGGATTACTACCAGCGGCGGCAGCAGGAGCAGCGGATTTATATTGAATGTATCATGTATTCCCTGCATGAGTATCTCTGCCTGGGATGTATCCACATTTCCGCCGGATGCATGCATGAATCCGTATATCCCGAAGAACACAAGCGCAATTACATATGCGATGATAGTGGACTTCAGCATGTACTTAACATGAGTGAATACGTCTGTTCCCGCCATGGCCGGTGCCAGGTTGGTAGTATCTGACAGAGGCGAGAGCTTGTCTCCGAAATAAGCGCCGCAGATTACAGCACCCGCTGTAGGTCCTATCGGCATCCCGAGACCTGAACCAATGCCTATCAGAGCCAGGCCCATGGTTCCCATCGTACCCCACGACGTACCGGTTGCCAGCGATGTTACAGAACAGATAAGAACTGCAGCGACCAGGAAGACCTTAGGTGACAGCAGCTTGAGTCCGTAATAGATCATCGTCGGGATCGTTCCTGACAGCAGCCAGGTTCCGACCATCATGCCGACTATCGCAAGGATGAGTATCGACTGCATGGCCTTGCCTATGCCGTCAACCATCATCTTCTCGATGTCTGACCATTTATAGCCGAGGACCATCGCTACGACAGCAGAAATGATCACGCCCACGAACATAGGAATGTGTGGATCGACCTCGAATATGATGATGCCCACAGACATCACGGCAATAAGTCCTATAAAGGATATCAGTGCGTGATACAGTTTAGGTTCCCTGATTTCACGCTCATCGGTAAATACATTCTTCATAATAGCTATACCTTTCAGTTAACATTCTCTTTATGTCCCCTGTAAGCTATGCACCCTTTTGCATAACTTAGTTTGAAATTATACAGAGGTATGAATAAAGATGCAACACAAAAACCGATCACACTATATATTGTAACACTATATTGTGTAACCGGTTTTATAATCTACTATTTTTTGAATTCTTTTATGCATATCGCCGGGATGATCCGGCGGCAGTTTCCTGCACTGCACTACTCCCTTTTCCCGATAAATTCTCTGAGGATAGAGTAATCAGGCACAGCTTCCGAAGATGTGATCGGATCAAAGTACTTCATGAAGTTAAGTATCCTCTGCGCTTCTCCGTACTGCGGATCATCCTTGTCTATGGCCTTGAGGAGCGGCTCAGCATATGTCCTGAGCAGATTCGTCTCATATACAGTGCTGGTGTTGAATACGACATCAGCCGCTGAGCTGTACGGGAACACGTTGACACTCTCCCCTGCTCTTACCTTAGGCCAGTGTTCCAGAGTCGCAGAGGCATCATATCCCCTGTCCCTGTTGTCTCTGACCATTCTCCTCAAAAGTCTGGCATCCGCAGTGGAAATCCTGTTGTGTCTGTCAACACCCATCTGTGTCAGCGGGCTTATATACAGTTTGAACTTGTCCTTTCTGTCTATGGATTCCGTAAGCATGTCGTTAAGACTGTGTATACCTTCGATCACAAGGATCTGGCCCTTCTTCAGTCTGGTGATGCGCTTTCCGAAAATCTTGGTGCCGTTGATGAAATCGAACTCCGGAAGATCCACTTCCTGTCCGTGGATAAGGTTCGCCATCTGGCTGTTGAACAGGTTCAGATCAAGAGCACCGAGCCCTTCAAAGTCAGGCTTGCCGTCCTCGCCAATCGGGGTCTGTTCTCTCTCCACAAAATAGTCGTCAGTCCCGAGATAAAGCGGTTCACTCTTCCTCTCCGCTATTGCTTCGCACAGCCTTTTTGCTGTCGTGGTCTTGCCGCTCGATGAAGGGCCTGCTATGAGCACGATCTTCTTATCCTGCCTTACGATCATGTCAGCAAAGTACTCAATCTGTCTGCGCTGGAGCCACTCGCTTGCACGGATGACCTCGTCCGAATTGCCTTCGCGGATCTGCTTGTTGAGGTCCGCAAGGTAATCGATTCCCGTGTGTTTTCTCATTCTCTTGCTCTCGGCAAAAGCATCATAGAGCTTATCGTCATCCCTGTACTGCGGAACTTCGTCCGGGCTAAGCGCATTAGGCAGGCGCAGCAGCAGACCGTTTCTGTATGGTCTCAGTTCGAACACATCAACATATCCCGTAGAAGGAAGAACCCTGCTATACATGCAGTTCCTGTAGCCGTCAAGAACTGCTATCTCAACCAGCTCATCAGGATCTCTGCCCTCAAGGAGCTCAGCCTTTTCCTTGTAGCCCGCAGCGCGCCACTTTTTTGCCGCTTCAGCCGCTGTTTCATGTTCGATCGCGATCTCTATATCCTGCTCGACCAGAGCTTCCATGCGGTTCCATATCTTGTGGATATCCGTAGTTGTAAGCGGTCTGTCAGTGTGAGCATAAGTAAAGTATCCCTGATTCAGGGAATTTCCTATTCTTATATCGGTCTCGCCCATAACGTCTCTGAATGCCTTCAGATAGATAAGCACCGCAGTGTTATGGTAAGCCCGTTCGTCTTCAATGCTTTTTATTGTGAATCCGTGTCCCATAGAGCACCTCTCTTTAACCTTCAAGCTGCAACGTGTTCTTAGTTCATATACCCTTCTTGCGACTATTGTATCACAAAACCGCCGGGATATACCCGGCGGTCTGTATTTAAGATGCTGTATTAATAACTAGATCTTCATTGCAACATCCCATGCTCCCCAGATAACCTCTCTGAGTGCGCCCCACTTTACGCAGGTGCCGCATCTGTGGAGATGCTTGTTCTTGATAGAAGCGAACTGGTCATTAGGTACGAATCCGAGTCCGTTGACTACGCAGTCGCACTCTTCCTTCCATTCTTCGCCTGTCTCAACGTTCTTGATCATGCAGTATCCGTCACCGATCTCTGTAACTGTGCTGCGCAGATGTACAGGAACGTTCTTGAACGGCAGAGCCTCTCTCAGGAACGAGGAGTTTGCAAGGCATGTGCCAGGAGCAGTGATCAGGTCATCCTGGAACTCAACTACTACAGGGTGCTTGCCGGCGAGGACTGCATCGTATGCAGCTTCGCAGGATGAAAGTCCGCCGCCGAGGAATACGATCTTGTCGTATTTCTTCTTATTTCTTCCTGTCAGCAGGTCAGTGAATGTGATAGCCTTGTCGAATCCAGGGATGTTGATTGCCTTAGGGAATGTTCCTACGGAAACAATAACATCATCATAGGACTTCAGAAGTGCGTTGATGTCCTTGATCTCTGTGTTGAGTCTTACATCGATATCCCACTTCTTCAGCTCTCTCTCATACCACTTGATGAGCTGCTTGTCAGCATCCTTGAAGGACATTGCGGAAGCTGTGTTGTACAGACCGAACATCTTGTTGTCCTTCTCGAATACTACAGGGTTGTGTCCTCTCTTCTTGAGTACAAGAGCTGCCTCGAGTCCGCCGAAGCCGGCGCCGACGATAGCGACCTTCTTAGGCTTGCTGGTCGGAACGATCTTGTACTTGTTATGCTGCATCGTCTGAGGTGTCAGAGCGCAGCGTGCCAGCTGGAGCGAATCGAACAGAGGCTGTGTATTTGCTGTGTGTTTCGATTTTGCAAAATTGAAGCATGCATTGTGGCATCTGATGCAAGGCTTGATCTCGTCTTCTCTTCCCTCGATGATCTTGGTTACCCACTCAGGGTCAACGAGGTTCTGACGGGCGATACCGAGAGCATCGATGGTGCCCTTCTTGATTTCCTGTGCAGCGAACTTGATGTCCATCTTACCTGCGCAGACTACCGGCTTGTCAGTGAACTTCTTGATGTGAGCTACATCCTCGAAGTTGCAGTTATCCGGCATGTAGACAGGCGGATGAGCCCAGTACCATGCATCGTATGTTCCGTTGTCGCAGTTGAACATGTCATATCCTGCATCGGACAGATACTTGATAGCCTTCTCGGATTCTGCCATGTCACGTCCGAACTCAACGAATTCTTCGCCCGGCTGTGCTCCCTGGAGCCATCCCTTGGTCTTGGATACTACTGAGTATCTCAGAGCTACAGGGAAGTCATCTCCGCATTCTCTCTTGATTGCCTGTACGATCTCAACAGGGAATCTGAATCTGTTCTCGAAAGAACCGCCGTACTGGTCAGTTCTGTAGTTCATGTTTGCGATCGTGAACTGGTCGAGGAGGTAACCTTCGTGTACTGCGTGGATCTCAACACCATCTACACCGGCGTCCTTGCACATCTTTGCAGTCTTTGCAAAAGCCTCTACCATTTCATGGATCTCTTCGATTGTCATAGGTCTCGACTTCAGCTCAGGATACCATCTGTTAGGTGTCTCAGATGCCGAAGCGCAGCAGTATTCGATATCTACAAAAGGCTTTGCAACAGCGCCGAAAGGCTTGTTCTTGAGCATCTGTACGAACATGTCGTTGATAGCCATCGAACGTCCGAATCCGCCGGCGAGCTGAATGAACAGCTTGGAGCCTGTCTTGTGGAACTCAGGCATCCACTCTGCAAGATCCCTGAACATCTTCTTGTTCTGATAGAGCCATCTTCTGCCCATCGTATCCCTTACGCACTGCATGCCCGGAAGTACCAGACCTACGTTCTCCTGCGCACGGTTGAGGATGTGATAAGCTGCCTCTCTGTCAAAGTGGCAAGGCTCAAGCCATCCGAACAGGGATGTTCCTCCCATGGAAGTCTGCACGATCCTGTTAGGGATCTCTACGTTGCCGATCTTCCAAGGCGTGAATAGAGGTTCATATTCCTTCTTCATCCTTCTTATCCTCCTGGAAATCACATGCTGGTCTGCCTGCCGCGGTCATTCTGTCCGGCCGCATAGCACCAGACCATATACTATTAATTTCATTGTATAAAATGTTAAAAATTTAGTCAATTATATAAACCACCTGGAAAGTAAAAAATGCAAATGCGTACGAAAAAAAAGCGGCAGACATTCCGTCTGCCGCAACACCTGGCTCTGATGTTTATCACTCAGCCCATATGCCCTTATACTGCCTGTATTTGCCTATATCCGAAAGTGCGTTCCACGGAATGAAACCTCCGTCCAGCCCGCACTCCTCGAGAGCCTTGATCTGGGCTTTCAGCCTGCTTTCATTGTAGTCAACATTCGGTGCCCAGTGAGGTGTGTTGTAGCCTGTGATCCAGGTCCTGGCGACTGCAGGATCCTGCAGCCTTTCCTGCTGCTTCTGGGCTCTTTTTGCCCAGCGTTTTACTGAGCCGTAAGGGTCCTCCCAAGGTCTGTCCCCTGAAAAATGGTCGGTATACGGCATTGCGCTGATCGCATCCACTATGTTCGAAATTGCCGTCCAGTACTGTCCGTAGGCAGTGACATAGCTGTATGCGCTTTCACCGAATACATCGACAGATATGTATGCTCCTGATTCTCTCAGCTGGTCCGCCGCATAGAAGCAGAAATTCTGGATGGCCTGAGCTTTGGACTCACCGTATTTATTGCGGAAGTCCGCTTTGCCCGATCTGGACATCTCATAAGTGGATTCCGGGAATCTTACATAGTCAAACTGGATCTCATTGAATCCGTATTCACGTACAGCCTCCTGAGCGAGCTTGACATTGTACTCCCATACATTACGCGAAAACGCGCTCGGCCATCCCGAGCTGCCGCCGTATTTGATGCAGTCCTCCGGATGGTCCTTGGCATAGTAAGGATCATTGAAGGTGACGATGCGGCCTATCAGGTACACACCTGCCTCACGGTATGCATCAACGCCCTTCTTGAGATCCTCAGCTGAAAAGTATGCCGCCTTGTATGATGAAGGTGACAGCTCCTTCGCAACTTCGGAATTGTATGTGAGAGGTCCGTCCTTGAGGTCTATGACTACAGCATTGCATCCGCTCTCTTTGATTAGTTTGATATACTGCTCCGGATGGACAGCAGCGGATGCGTTAAGGTACATCGCCCTTGCATACTTGCAGAATTCATTGCCCTTGATGCTTGTCCTCTCATATGGATAGAAATCAAGGTTCTTCGCCTTTCCGCCGTACAGCTCGAACCTGAACCCGTCATCCGCAGCAGCATCGTATTCGCCATGCTCGTTATACGGAGCATTTGCCGATTCCTTCGTGTCTGTCATGTACTTTCCGTACACGTAGCCTTCAGCAGTTTTGCCATCCCCTGCATCGTACGACACTTTGTACATGTTTATGTATCCGTTTGTAAGAAGCCTGTCATGTCCTGTCACTTCAAGGTGTGCCCCCTTGGTGGCAAAAGAAGCTATTTCAGGGCTGTCCGCGCTCTCATATATAGTTGCAGGGGTCCTTGCATATACCTCTGTTTCAAGGACCGTATCGTCTATTATATCGGCTATGCTCTCTTCCGGCATATACAGTTCAGTATCACCGGGCTCACTGCCGTCTGCGAATGAGTCCAGTTCCACCTTGTGGTATGTCACGCCATCCTGTTCGACGGACTTGCGGTATTTCATCAGCTCACTTCCTCTGATGACTTCGCCTGCCTCAGCAAGTTCATGCACCGGTTCCTCTTTATCTGCAGCCTCATCTGCATAGCTGTAAACCTTAACGGTACTGGTCCTTCCGGCTGCAAATGCTGCTGTATGCCACTGTCCGAGCAGCACAAAATAAACTGTCCCCGCTATCGCAAGGAACAGTAATGAGATCAAAACAATAACTCCCAGTCTGAATTTTTTCACTTTATCTTAACTGTTTCCTTTTCTGCTGTTATTTCCCCTTTGTATTGCGCACCATCTCTACGTATGGCAGCTCCCCGAATCCCTTTCTCTTATATATCTCCACAGCATGTCCGTTTTCATGCTCTGCTTCGAGCCTGTGCAGTGCATCAGGATATTCGGCTGCCAGATAATCGAGGAACTGCGATGCCAGTCCCAGGCCTCTTGCTTCCTCCTTAAGATAGATGTCCTCGATCCATATGCACCGCCTTCCGAACTCAGTGCTGAAGCTGTGTGCTATCATCGCATACCCCAGGAGCCGTCCTTCTTTCGGGCTCTGCTTTTCACCCTGATCGCCGGCAGCTTCTGTTTCGTCTCCGGTCAGTTCAGCGAAAACGAATCCCTCTGCATAAGGGCTTTCAGAAATGCACTCTGCGATATCCCTTCTGAATATCTCATCAGAGCCGTTGGTGAAAACCGCCTCAGACGCATAGAAAGTCCGCATCATCTCAATGACCTCTTCCCTGTCGCCTCTTTTCATGTTTCTCATGATGACAGTATCCGAGACCAGACGCGGCTGTCTGCATTTCCTGATGCCGGCAGCCTCAAGTGCTGCATTCTCAGCATATTTGACGGCTGCCTTTTTTGCAGACTTCACGGCAACTTTTGTTGCTGTCTTAAGGATTATCTTAGTAGTCTTTTTCATGTATCAATACCCGAATATCTTCTCAGCGCGCTTCATGTTCTCACGGATGGAAACATCGAACGGACATCTGCTCTCGCACAGACCGCACTGCAGACACTCGCCTGCATGATGTTCGAGCACCTTATAGTGCATTGCCTCAGTGTCAGGCACGCGGAACTCAGGTGAGCCCTCCGGTATGCCGTTTGACTCGTTGTGAGCAACTGCAAGATTGAGGAATTTCGTTACATCTGCAATATTTATCTCTGCAGGACATGGATGACAGTGAGTGCAGTACATGCAGTGGCCGCTCCAGCTGACACGCGGGAAAGCCGCAAACGCCTCAGCATACGAGCGCTCCTCCTCGCCCGCATCGCAGTATGCGATGCTCTCAGCCAGCTGCTCTTCATTTCTTGCTCCCGAGCATACCGTTGCAACTGCCGGTCTCGACAATGCGTAGCTGATGCACTGCGGCACGGTAAGAGCAGCACCGGCAGGTGACAGCTTCTCATCGAGTATGTCGCCTCCTGCAAAAGCCTTCATTACTGTGATGCCGATACCCATATCCTCGCACATTTCATACAGTCTCTGCCTGTCAGGGTCCATGTTGGTGAATCCGCCCTCATAGACTTCATCAGCCCACAGGTCATTGACATCCTCAGTGCCCGGCAGCATGTCGTATACATAGTTAATGCTGAACATCAGGACTTCTATATCCCCCTCCGCGATCGCTCTCATCGCGACCTTAGGGTTATGAGATGACAGGCCTATGTGGTGTATCTTTCCCTCTGCCTTGAGCTGCTTTGCATAGTCCACGATGCCGTTGGCCTTGATCGCATCCCAGTCGCTGTCAGCATCGCAGTAGTGGATCATGCCGACATCGATATAGTCAGTTCCGAGTCTCTCAAGAGAGTCCTCGAATGCCGCCCTGACATCGTCAATATCCCTGCTCCTCTCGTACTGTCCGTTCTTCCATACGGATGAGATATGCGACTGGATGATGAATTTCTCTCTCCTGCCCTTAAGAGCTTCTCCGAGAGCAGACCTCGCGGCCGGATCCGGCGAGAACAGGTCAAAATAGTTGACTCCTGCATCCTCTGCCATGTCTATGAACGTCTTTGCCAGACTCGTGTCCTGCACGAAGCCTTCGCATCCGAGCGCGATGACGCTGACATCAAGTCCGGTGTTTCCGAGTTTTCTGTATTCCATGTATTCTTTTTATTCCTTTTTTATGTATATGATTATCAGTCTTCGAATCCCTTGAACACCGGCTCTCCGGTATATTCAAGCGGCTCCTCTTCTCCTCTCAGCACGCGGAGTGCGCCGGCCGCCATGGCCTCATGCTCCACCTCGCCCGGATAGAAGAACACCGGCGCGATCCACTCGCAGCGCTCGCGGATCTTCTGCTGCAGGTCGCTGAAACGCAGCAGACCTCCGCCGCATACGATCCCGTCGACCCTGCCCGACAGCACAGTCGCCATCTCACCGATCGCTTTGCATATGTTGTAGATCATGGCATCCCACACCCTTACGGCTTTACTGTCGCCATTCTCCACCATCTCATGGATCACATCCGAATTGGACGTGCCGAAGTATCCGGTCAGGCCTGCATTCCTGGTCAGCACCTCTTTGGCTGCCGCGACCGCCTCACCGTGATCAGAAAAATGCGTCTCACCGATTCCGATGCGGCTCCTGTGCTCATTGTCGAAATAGTAGTCGATCACAGAGCTGACAGGAAGAGCCCCCGTCCTTGTAGGAGTGAACGGACCCTCGCCTCCGGCATTGTTCGTCGAATCTATCATCCTGCCGTGCTCATGCGCAGATATGCTCATGCCTCCGTCGATGTGGCAGACGATATAATTGCCGTCCTCATATCTGACACCCTGATTCCTGCAGTGCATGCGGACGGTCCCCTTCAGGTTAAGAGCGTGGGTGCTCGAAGTCCTGTAGATGCCCGGAACACCGGTCATCCTTGCAAGATCGCAGAACTCGTCCGTCTTCGGACTGTCCACCATGAACACCCTGCCGCCGTATTCCTTCTGCAGAGCAGCCGCAAGCGGGATACCGAGATTGGCCGGATGGTCGACACCTGTGACCGCATTCAGATTGTCCTGTATCAGAAGCTCACTGGCCTCATATGTGCCTCCGACGCACGGCATGTTCGCGCCGCCGCGTCCGACGATGGCATCCACCCCGGTAAGATCGATACCGTTGTCATCAAGGAACTTCCTGATCATCTCCAGCCTGTAGTCAAGCTGCTCTCTGACGCTCCCGAGGCTTGCCAGCAGCGGCGCGTCCTGAAAGACGTTCGTCTCCACCAGCTTTTTCTCATCTTCAAAATATGCCAGCTTGGTCGAAGTCGACCCCGGATTGATAACAAATATCCTGTAACTCATTCCTTTTGCCTGAATGTTCCCCTCGTTTTTTTATTTGCCCAGCCTGTGCGCAACATGGATCAGCCACGCAGCATTTTCAATAAGCTGCTCCCTTGTAACACGGCCCTTCTTCAGACCGGCCATCATGTTCCTGTGATCCAGGCGGCAGCCCGGCATGAACAGGCTGTGCCCTGCAGCAGCAACGACAGCAGGATCAGGGATCCCGTAAACTGAATCCCTGTTGAGAAGCATGCCGTTTCCGATGACCCAGTCAGTCATGACCAGACCGTCGAATCCGAACTCGTCTCTGAGTATATCCGTTACCAGATCGCGCCTCTCCGATGTATGAACGCCGTTCAGCAGGTTGTATGAAGTCATCAGCGATACCGGGTCAGATTCCCTGATGCAGATATCAAAACCTCTGAGATATATCTCCCTCATCGCACGTTCGCTTACCTGGCTGTTGCTGGCGTATCTGTTGGTCTCCTGATTGTTGGCAGCGTAGTGCTTGATCGTGACACCGCGTCCCTCATGCGACTGAACGCCCTGAGTAAGTGCCGCAGCCATCTTACCGCTCACAAGAGGATCCTCCGAGAAGTACTCGAAGTTCCTGCCGCACAGCACGTTTCTGTGGATATTGAGAGCCGGAGCCAGCCACAGGTCAATGCCGAAGATGTCCATCTCGGAGCCTACGATATCACCGCACATGCGGACAAAATCAACGTCAAAGCTCTGAGCGACCGCTGTTGCGATAGGGATCGCAGTCGTGTACTGTTCCCTGACCTCGATGCCTCTCTCCTTCAGCTTTCTGAAGCGTGCACGGATGTCCATGACGATCTTGGCTGCATCAGGCATGTACTCCATCATTCCCTCAGGGACGCCCGGGCCGAGCGAATGCTTGCCCTTTTTGTCCTCGTAATATCTCGGAGCCACTCTCACTCCGGCAGGACCGTCAGCCATTACTATGCGGTTTATTCCCCTGTCTTCAAACATGCTGCAGCTCTCACCGGCAGCGCCTGCAACAGTCGTGGATGAATCCCCTACAACTGTATAGAGAGCCCCTCTCGGATCGAAGGCTCCGATGTTCAGATAAGCAAGCTCCTTGTCGCTCAGCTCATTGAGAACAGGCTCTTCTTCCGGTCTGTTGGAGCCGTATGCCACCAGTTCAGTCTGCAGTACGCTCAGGTCAAGCCTGTTTACCGGTAACTTATCTGCGTCAAACACGCTGACAGGGTCTGAAGAACCTTCTCTTTCGAACTTATGATCCGCAAAATCAGGCTTTCCGAGCAGATTCTTCACCTGCTTCAGCTCGAATTCCTCTTCAAGTTCATATACTGCAGCCGCTCTGACATCCTCGCTGCTGTTTCCTACGAGGATCACATACCTGCCCTTCTCAAGAACATATACAGCCTTGCTCTCATCATAGCTTGCGAGGTCTTCAGCGGTAAACTTCACAGTGACTGTCTCCTCTTCGCCCGGCGCCAGTTCACCTGTCTTGGCGAATCCCGCAAGGCGCTTTACCTCTTTATCCAGCCTGCCCTGAGGACATGCAGCATATACCTGTACGACCTCACGGCCAGGATGCTTTCCTGTATTCTTCACCCTGACATTCACAGTGAATTCTCCGAATTCAGCCTTCACGCTCTCTGTTTCAAGCGCAAAATCCGTGTATCCGAGTCCGTAACCGAACGGGAACAGAGGCTTTACGCCAGCCACATCAAAGTAGCGGTATCCGACATAGATGCCTTCCTTATATCTCGTCTCATCGATCCCTCCGAACTCTCCGATGCTGCAGTAGTCTTCATATGCAGCCCAGGTGGTCGTCAGCTTGCCCGAAGGATAAGCCTTGCCGAGCAGTATGTCCGCAAGTGCGCTGCCTGTCTCGACTCCGAGCTGCGACAGCACGAGGATGTTGCCGACACTCATTACAGGCGTAAGGTCCACAGGACCTCCCGCATTGATGACAAGCATGAACTTGTCATACTTGCTGTCCATTTCGAGGATGTCTCTTACCTCACCATCTGTGAGTTTGAAATCACCCTTTTCCGGCATCCTGTCATTTCCCTCACCGGATATCCTTGAGAGCACGTATATTCCCGCATCGGCATTGAACTTGAGCGGGATGCTGAACTCAGGCTCCTTCATCACGATCCCCATGGACAGGGACATGACGTTGACCTTTTCCGCCTTGGCCCTCTTCTTAAGTTCTTCCTTGAAGGCTTCCTTGGCCTCATCCCTGCAGTATCCGTATACTGTGAGCCAGTCTCTGTTGTACAGCTCAAAGCCGGCCCTCATGAGGCCTTCCTCTATGTTCACAAAGTATCTCGAGTTTACCTCGCCGGATCCTGTTCCGCCCTTGACGGTGTTTCTCACTCCGCTGCCGACAGCCTCGATGGTTCCTGCCTTTTCAAGAGGGAAAGCTCCGTTCTTCTTCAGCATGACGGTACATCCGCCGAGATACTGTCTCAGTCTTCCTATATTTTCGCTCTCATATCTGTTCATTATTGTGTCCTTCTCTTTCCGGTCCAGTTTTTCCTGCACCGCCTGTTCTGCAGTACCCTGTGACTATACGTATCTTCCGTACGAATCAAAGTGAAGATCCTCCTGCTGCATTGCATCAGGAGCCATATATGACTTATAAAGTGCGACACCGAGGTCTGCCATGTACCAGAACCCCATCCCGCCGAATGTAAGCAGCTTTAATAACCCGAGGCCAACCTGTCCGCGCGCAAATCTGTCCACGCCGTACATGCCGCATACGAGTGAAAGCACCCAGGTAAATATATGCTTGTTGCACTTCCTGGCATACGGCACTTCCTCATACTGATCGTTCGCAGGCCCGTACCATGTATCCTCTGCGCGCTCTTCATATCTGCCGGCATTCTGGCCGGAGGCATTCTCATATATTTCACCCGGATACGCGTCTTCGGCTTCATATCCGTCAGCCGGCTCGGTATCGACTTCCCATACCATGTTATCGATATCCACGTCGATAGTTTCAGCTTCAGCTTCAGCTGTGCCGCCTTCGCCTTCGATGTCATCCGTGTAGCCGTCAGTATACTCTTCCGCATAATTGTCAGCAGTGTCCCTTATCTCCGGGAATGTGACCTTCTGTTTTTCTTCCTGAAGGAGTTCTGCCATCTTTTCCGTCTCCTTTTCTCTGTCTGTTTACGCCTTTTGCTTCTCTTTCTCTGCTGTTCTGATGCCGTACCGGCACACAGCGTTACCTTCTAATAATATATCTTTTTCAGCCATTATGCTATTCAATCAGCATTATTCTCTTCAGATATGACCGCTTTTATTACATCTTCCACATCCGCATGGATAACAAGCGCTGCCTTCGCATCCGCAGGTGTCGTCTCCCGGTTGATGACGACCAGATTCTTCCCGCTGAAGTACTCTATGAATGAAGCAGCCGGCTCCACCTGCAGGGATGTCCCTGCAACAATAAGCGTATCCGCACCCGTTATCTCACGCTCCGCTCCGATGCATGTATATCTGTCAGGCGACTCTCCGTACAGGACCACCCACGGCTTTATGAGGCCGCCGCACCTGTCGCAGCGCGGCACACCTGTGCTCCCTGTTATCTTCTCCAGCGGATACTCCGCATCGCAGTTTATGCAGTAGTTCTCATGGATATTGCCGTGGAGCTCATAGACGCGCTTATTCCCTGCCTTTCTGTGCAGACCGTCTATGTTCTGTGTCACAATGCCCCTCAGCCTGTCAGCCTTCTCCAGATCATACAGCCAGCGGTGGACCGTATTGGGCTCTGCCTCCGGATGGACCATGTACTCCCTGTAGAAGTCATAGAAGGCAGCCGTGTGCAGTGCAAAATATGTGGCGCTAAGTATGTCTTCAGGAGACATGCCCTTCCACCGCTCACTGTACAGGCCGTCTGCCGATCTGAAGTCGGGTATACCGCTTGCAGTCGAAACGCCCGCGCCTCCGAAAAATACGATCCTGCGCGACCTCTCAATGATCTCCTTAAGTTTTGCAATATCCTCATTCATATACATAGATGTATGATATAACAACCGCATTCAAAAATCTTGTTAATCTGTGTTACTTATCATATAATATCGCATTATGCAGGAAATCATACTTGAATCGCTACAGGATACCGTCAAGGATACGGTGACGCTGATCCCGTTCCTCTTCATCACCTACCTGGTAATGGAGTGGCTTGAACGCAAAACAGAGGATCAGTCCGTCGCTGCTCTTTCGCGTATAGGAAAATTCGGACCTGTATTCGGAGCAGGCGTCGGCATCATCCCGCAGTGCGGCTTTTCGGCTGCGGCGGCCAGCCTCTACTCAGGCGGCGTCATCAGCGTAGGCACACTGCTTGCTGTATTCCTCTCGACCTCGGACGAGATGGTCCCTATTTTCCTGTCAGCAGCTGTTAGCCCGTCAGTCATCGGCAAGCTCCTGCTGACCAAGTTCATCATCGCCATGACGACAGGTCTCTTTGCAGACTTTCTTATAAAAGTGGTCCACTATACCTTCCGTACCCACAAGCACATACACGATCTGTGCGAGCAGGATGAGTGCGGCTGCGAAGATGAGGAAGGCGGCATAGTCCGTTCCGCATTCGTTCATACAGCCAAGATCACCATCTTCATATTCATAGTCTCGCTGGCAATAAGCCTTCTTGTGGGATTTCTGGGCGAGAATGCGATAGCATCATTCCTGACCGGCATCCCCGTTCTGGGTGTATTCCTGTCAGGTCTCATAGGTCTTATCCCTAACTGTGCAGCTTCGGTAGTCATAACCCAGCTGTATCTCAAGGGTATGCTCACTCCGGGCCAGCTGCTCGCAGGGCTTCTGGTCAGCGCAGGCGTCGGCATACTTGTCCTCATCAGGACCAACCGCCATCAGGCAGAGAATGCAAGAGTCATCGCTGCGCTGTATGCAAGCGGAGTTGCATGGGGCCTTCTCATCGACCTCCTCGGCATCACATTCTAGACAGACGGCAGGTTCCGGCCTGCATCAGCTATATACAGCAGCTGAAGATATACAGCACCAAAGGCCGCATCCCTTTGCAGGATACGGCCTTTTCAGTTATGTGTTATTCTGTTTTGCCCTCGCAGCTCTACGCGATACCGTTCTGAGCATCCAGTTCATCCGGATCAGGCATAGACTGCATCGCCTCAAGGACCTCAGCAAACAGATCCTGAAGCTCCCATCCGAGCTGTTCAGCGCCCTTTCTGATGACTTCCCTGTCACAGCCTGCTGCAAAGTGCTTGTCCTTGAATTTCTTCTTTACGGATTTGACATCCATATCCTTGCAGCTGTGTGAAGGTCTCAGTATTATTGCAGCGCCGATAAGCCCTGTGAGTTCATCTGCAGCAAAGAGGAATTTCTCCATCTCATGCTCAGGCTCCACATCAGAGCAGAGTCCATAGCCGTGGCTGCAGACAGCATGTACTATCTCCGGCGGAGTGTCTATCTCCGCAAGAAGCTCAGGTGCCTTCTGGCAGTGCTCTTCCGGCCACATCTCAAAATCTATGTCATGCAGCAGCCCGCACAGTCCCCAGAAGTCAGGATCGTAGCCCTTCTTCTGAGCATAATATCTCATTACGCCTTCAACTGTAACGGAATGATGCAGATGGAACGGCTCCTTATTGTATTTCTTAAGAAGCTCCCATGCCTGTTCTCTTGTGATCATATCTTATTCCCCCGGAAGGATCATTATTCAGTGATTTCGTCCTCAGCTGCTTCCTTGGCATCCTCTGCCTCGCCCTTGAGCTCATCAGCCTTAGCCTTGACATCCTCTCCGAAGTCCTTGAGGATGGATCTTGCCTTTTTGCATGCATCGCAGTCGCAGAACTCCTCGCCCTTGGCCTTGAGCTCTTCAGCGTGGGATTTTATCTTCTCAGCAAACTCTTCGCCGAACTTATCCTTCGCATCGTCTGCACCGAATGTCTCCAGCAGATCGCCTACGGAGTTGATGCCTTCCTTGAGCTGCTTGATAAGCTCAGTCTCAGCAAGTTTCTCTGCGGAATCGCCGAGTTTGTCGCTTACTTCCGCCATCTTCTTGCCGAGTTCCGTGTTTTCTCCTGCGTACTTCTCAGCCATATCGCCGAGCTTATCTATTGCAGGAGCTGCCTTTTCTGACAGCTTGTCATATGAATCAGCAACCTTCTCACTGACATCAGCCATCTTTTCATTGAACTTGCCGGAAGACTCAACGACCTTGTCTACTGCATCATTGAGCTTGTCCCATGCCTTGTCAGCCTTGTCCTTGATGTTATACTTCTCATCAGCTACAGCCAGCCACTTCTCGGCAGCCTCTCTCAGAGGTCCGTAGCAATGTCCCTCAAGCAGTGATTTGACCTTATCGACAGTTTCTTTGTTAGCCATTTCGTAACCTCCTTTGCGGCTATTTTTACAGCCTGCCGCCCAGCGCGGCCCGCTGATCATTACCTCATAATTATAGCATAAGCTTCATCCTTATACATACCTTAAGAAACAAGACCTTTGGGCAGTTTTCCGCAGAGTGGTCCGCCTGCAGGATCACGGTTTACCGCTCAGCTTTCTCGCCCGACCTTCAGTATACTCTGCAACCTGCTTCCACAGCTTTCTCAGATGGTTCTTGTGGGCGCACAGCTTCTCAGTGCAGTTGCTGCAGTGAAGGTATCCGTTGGTGGATTCGGCAAAACGCTCGGGATACCTGTAGAAGGTGATCTCCCAGCGGAGCATCAGCGCCACCGAGAGCGCCAGAAGACTCCATGTATATGACTCTCTTACAAAGAAGAGCGGTGTGAACATCATCGCATAGTCCCAGTTGTATATACGGCATGTGCTGCAGCATTTGTTCTTCAGGAACCACGCCTGGAACGGGCAGAAGAACAGTATGCATATCATGTCGCATACAGAGTAGACGCAGCACAGGAGTATCATGATCCCGTCGTCGAGGATATCCATCATGTGCAGCGCACCGAATATCCCGTTGAAAGCTATCCATATAAGCGCTACCAGCATAACAGCATTGTTGTCCTGGACTTTAATCTCTGTATTGCCGGTCCGTATGTAGTTTCTCGCAAACTGCTTCTGGCTGCCGGGGCTCTCAAGTTTTGACGGGAAGAACCTCAGGATCATCTCCAGTGTGAACACAGACCATATGATGCTGATGATAAGAGGCCTTCTCTCAAGAATGGTCTCAACGTCTTCTCCCCCGTTCAGCCTGTAATGCAGATACACCACAAGAAAAGCCAGCAGAAGAGCAGACCTGTATACCAGCCTTATATAATGAAGCATGCTGACAGCCGTCAGTTTCACCTTCCTACCGTTCCTTGTCATCTTCCGGGCCCCCTCTATCCTCTTCTGTTCAGCGATCTGCCATCAATGCAGCAGCTCGCCCCTCTGCAGACTGATTATACCATATTTGTACAAAAATCAGGCCAGTTATATGACATTGGGGACGGTTCTCATTGTCAGCTTTTTTGATTCTTTCCAGAAAATATGACAGAGAGAACCGTCCCTGGTGTCATCCTTTTTTTGACAATGCAGCGAATATGTCAAATATGCTCTCTATCGACTCTCTGTCGCTTGACTTTCCCTGGTACAGGAAATATAATTGCTCCGACATTAATTTGCCAGGGGAGCTTTCGCTGAGATGTCCCGCAAGGGATGGACCCTTTAAACCTGATTCGGGTAATTCCGACGTAGGAAGGTGAACAAAAGGTTATTACCAGGAGCACATTTTTATTTGCTCCGCACAGCAGCTCTCCTTAATAACACATTAAGGAGGATTTTTTTATGCAGGCTTTTTTCGAATCAACAACCGGTAAGATAGCAGTCATTGTTGTCATCATCATACTTCTCCTTCTCATCGCCATGGGCGGCAAGGAAAAGAAGACGGATGTCCGCGCACTTACCATCTCCGCACTGATGATCGCTCTTGCGACCGTTCTCGGACAGATCAAGATATTCTCGATGCCTCAGGGCGGCTCCGTAACACTGTTCAGTATCCTGCCGATCGTCGTCTGCGGATATCTTCTCGGCACACGCCGCGGTGTCATGGCCGGATTCTGTGTCGGCCTCATCAACCTGATCTTCGGGCCGTATGTCATCCACCCTGTCCAGCTCCTGCTCGACTACCCTATAGCTTTTGGAGCAATGGGTCTTTCCGGACTTACAGCCAATATGAAGAACGGTCTCACCAAGGGATATATAATCGGCATCATCGGCCGCTACATCTGCGCAGTTCTCTCGGGAGTCATCTTCTTCGGAGAATATGCACCTGAAGGCTTCAACGCATGGACATGGTCGCTCTGGTACAACCTCACATATCTTGCAGCAGAGGGTATCATCACTCTGATCGTGATCAACATCCCTGCAGTCAGGAACATGTTCAACAACTTCAAGACGCAGCTTTCCAACTAAGACTGATACCGTATATGGCAAAACACAAGCCCTGACCTCACCGGTCAGGGCTTTCGCTTACTTCGCATCCGGTTTTACGCATAGTTTTTATGTATGCACCGGATCGTCCGGCGGATCAGAAGATCAGAGTCTTGTCTCCCGAAGCCGCTCTCTCTATGCGGTGGATCTCTCCCTTTCTGTCCGTCAGGCTCTCAGCCTGCACAGGATGCTCTGTGATCATGAGAGGTATCCCCCTCTCATCCATGATCCCTGTCTCGTGGGACGGCATGTACAGCTCCACACCCTCATCTTCGAAAGCACGTTTTGCCTGCTCATTGAAAACGTTGAGGCCATAGTCTCCGTATACCTTCACGCCGGCATCGCGGAACTGCCTTATCCATCCGAGGTTTCCGATCAGGATCCCTGTATCCCTTACAGCATCAGCTATCTCATCAAAGTTCTCACGGATATATGCATCAAGGCTTCCTCTTGACACATTGAGTATATACGGGACCACGTCCGCCGCATCCCCTTCAGCTTTCATCTTCATGAAGTCCTCCAGAGGCACCGGCTTCACAGCACTCTTTCTTATCCTGCTGCCGTACCCGTCTGCATCCAGCACAGCCGCTCCCAGCAGCTCTGCCGACTCTGCCACATCTAGCTCCGCTCTTGTGAGTCTCGGCGCCCTTCCAGACGTAACAGAATCCGCACGCCTCTTCATGAGTTCCTCAGATGCTTCGCGCCTCATCCTGTTGACGATGGACAGAGGCATCATGATGTCATCGTCGATCTCAACATCGATACCGGTCATGCCCGGTGTATACGGAGTATCTCCGAGACGCGACAGGTTGTCTGCGATACGTCCGGCATCAGTAGCAACCTTCTGTGCACGCTCAACGACATGGTCGGCTACGATCTCTACCGTTTCGTCTGCCCTGACATCAGTCATGACAAGCCTCGGGAACTGGCCTTCCCTTGCCGTGAACAGCATGGTGACCGGAAGCTTTTTGTCAGGAGCATCCAGTGCCTCCTCTATGAGTTTCCTGTCCGTCACCTTGAATGCGAGGTCACTGGTCTCGATCCCGCGGTCAAAATCTCCGACGAGTATTATCCTCTCACCGACTTCTTTTATGTATGTCGTGACTGATCCGACAGGCGGACTCACGAGGTAGTCGCCGTCATCATGCCTGAATTCGAGTCCGTCGCCTGATTCGATACCTACCGGTGAGTTCCTGTCAAGGGCTACGCAGGCAAGCACTTTGCCTCTTCTCAGCGCCCCTCTCACAGCCGCCTTCTCATCGCGGTCCTGAGCCTTGCTTTCACTGTCAACTACGGCAACTATCCTGCCGAGGTATATCCCCTGATTCTTAGGACTGCTGCCCGACAGCAGGTCATCGCCCGGGTTTCCGTACAGATAACCATCAGTAAAGTCTCCCCTGTTGAAGATCTGCCTTAGCTCGAGCATGTCCTCATCGTCGACAGTGTACAGCTCCTTCGCCTTCACAGGTCCTTCTCTGCGGCAGAGGCTGTCAAAACGGTCGATATACTTCCTGTATATCCTCGTCACAGTCGCAACGTATTCAGGTGATTTCATGCGGCCTTCGATCTTGAACGAGGCAGCACCTGCCATCACGAGGTCCGGAATGTTGTGTATGTGGCAGAGGTCCTTAGGGCTCAGTGCGTAATACGTTTTGCCCTCTTCATCAGTATATGCCTGCCTGCACGGCTGTGCGCAGGTACCTCTGTTGCCTGTCCTGCCGCTGCCCTTGCCGATCATGCGGCTCATCTGGCACTGTCCCGAATAGCACATGCACAGTGCACCGTGGACGAACACCTCGACATCCACAGGATCGTCAGGAGACACTCTCCTGCCTTCCTCAGCTATCTCTCTTATCTCTTCAAGACTTATTTCCCTTGCCGGGACGACCCTGCAGAATCCCATATCATGGGCAAGCTGTACGGCCTCTCTGTTATACAGAGTTCCCTGCGTCGACAGATGCAGAGGCATGTCAGGAATGTACTTGTGTATCATCCTTGCAAGCCCCATGTCCTGGACTATCAGGCCATCAACCCCGGCTCCATAAATGTAGTTCGCGTACTCAAAAGCCCTTACCAGCTCATCGTCTCTCACGAGAGTATTGAGAGTCATGTAAACTTTGACGCCTCTCATGTGAGCATATCTTATAGCATCAGGGAGCTCCTCATCGCTGAAGTTGTCAGCGAAGATCCTTGCATTGAAGGCCATTCCTCCCATGTATACAGCATCCGCGCCGTTGTTCACGGCAGCAATGAGATGCGGCTTGCCCCCTACCGGAGCGAGCAGTTCAGGTTTTCTGTATTTCTTATCCATATTCATCACCTCCTGTCCGGTCTGCAGAGCATACCGCTTTCCGTATTGGACACATATGCGGCAGCTCAGGTCTGCACCCGCTTTTGGTATGTAGATTTATTCTATCGGAGGAGCCCAGCCTCCGTAGATCAATGGTATCTACCTTACGGCAGCCGTAACTTGCATCCTCGTTTCACATCGGGCAAGTCTGGCATCGGACTTTCCATGACTCTGGCTGCACTTCGTTTGCCAGTCGTCAGGACAAGTCTCGAAACGCCGTACTATCGTAGATACCATTATAGCACCACCTGCATACCTCTTGTACAGCTATCAGTGCAGGGCTCCGCTATTGTTAACCTATGTGAAAACAAAGGTTGATAATCCCATCCCGGTGTGTTATCATTCACAAGGCCCGTGAAGATCAGCGGGCCGTATCATAACTGCAGTTAACATCATAAAACGGGAAAACGGAAATGAAAGAAAAGACTTCATCGAGAGATAAGGTACTCGCCCTTCTTGAATCTGAAAAAGGCAAATTCATCTCGGGCGAAGAGATCGCATCAATACTGGGTATTTCAAGGACCGCAGTATGGAAGGCCGTCAACAATCTGAAGAAGGACGGCTACCTGATCGATTCAGTTACCAATCGCGGCTACTGCCTTTCGCATGGGAGCGACATCCTGTCTGAAGCAGTCCTGCGGGGTTATCTGCACGACTGCCCTCCTCTTGAACTGGATGTATTCGATACAGTCGATTCTACCAATACAGTATGCCTCAAAAGAGCGTCAGGCGGCGACCGCAGAACATATGCGGCAGTTGCAGGCGGACAGACCCGCGGCAGAGGCCGCAGAGGCCGGTCATTCTTCTCCCCTGACGGTACAGGACTTTACATGAGCATACTTCTCCGGCCTTCCGGTCTTTCAGCTGACCAGGCTGTAAAGTTCACGACTGTAGCCGCTGTAGCTGTTTCGGAAGCCATTGAAGCTGTCTCCGGAAAGACGGCATCGATCAAATGGGTCAACGACATATATGTTGACGGCCGCAAGGCATGCGGGATACTTACAGAGGCATCATTCAACCCTGAAGACGGTACTCTCGACTATGCCGTCGTAGGAATAGGCATCAACGTATACGAGCCCCAGGGCGGGTTCCCTGAAGATATCAGAGACCGTGCAGGTGCACTCGCCGGACCGGTCAACAGGAATAATGCTCCGGCTGAAAACGAAGACACAGATGTAAGCATGTCCGGACCGGATGCAGCTGACAGTGAAGGCATAAACACAGTCCTCGAAAACGGCGGCAGAAACCGCCTTGCAGCGGAGATCCTGAGCAGATTTTTCAGCTATCTTGATGAAGGATTTGCGCCGGCTGCAGCATCAGAAAACGATCCGGCGCCGCGTTATGCTGCCGAATACCGCAGAAGATGTTTTGTCATCGGAAGAGATGTGGACGTGATCAAAGCAGGCTCCGAGCCTCAGGAAGCCCATGTCCTCGGCGTAGATGACGAATGCCGGCTGGAGGTCAGATACACCGACGGTACCACAGAGGCTCTGAGCAGCGGAGAGATCAGCATCAGGCTGTGATAAAACAAAATCTTAAAGAAAGAAGTAATATCATTGGCTAACAATACTATTCAGACCATGGAAACTCACAAACCATCTCTAAGCATAAGCGACATTACACTTATCGCACTTTTCACCGCAGTCATCGCGGTCTGCTCATGGATATCCATACCGGCAGCAGTACCATTCACTCTTCAGACCTTTGCGGTCTTCCTCACTGCAGGTCTCCTCGGCGGAAAGCGCGGCTCGATCACTGTGATCGTGTACATCCTTCTCGGAGCCATCGGCGTTCCTGTCTTCTCAGGCTTTACCGGCGGCATCGGCCACCTGCTCGGACCGACAGGCGGATACATCATCGGATTCATTTTCTCAGCCCTCGTAATGTGGTTTGCTGAGAACCGGTTCGGGAAATCACTCAAAGTCCTCGCCGCATCCATGGTCATCGGGCTCATAGTGTGCTATGCATTCGGTACCGCATGGTTCATGGCAGTCTACACAAGAGAGACCGGTGCGATCGGACTGATGACAGCACTCGGATGGTGCGTCTTCCCGTATATCATCCCTGATGCAGTCAAAATTGCAGTTGCAGTCATTCTCTGCCGCAGACTGAGACCTGTTCTGGCCGGAATGCAGACAAGATAGAAGCACACAGAAAACAGCTGATGAAAAAACTCCCGCGACATATTATCGCGGGAGTTTCTGTTTACTGATGATGAATCCTTAGAGCATCTCGATGAATGCTGCGATTCTTGTGTTGAGCTGAGCTACGTCTGCTGTGGAGTAGTCTGTCTCTACGTGGAAGTAAGGAACATTCTTCTTCTCTGTGCAGAACTTCTCGATGGACTTGGACTCAACATTGTATGTGTGGCATGCCTGGAGTGTCATGTCTACTACACCGTCAGCCTTGTACTCGTCAATAGTTCTTCCGAGCAGGTCGTATCTGTTGTCGTTCGGTGTCATTACTGAGCATCCAATCTGGAGATATCTGTAAGCTGTTGCTTCCCAAATGTCCTCTGCATCCTCATCGATGAGTCTGTCATACTGCTTTGCGCCTACGCAGTTCTCCATTGCAACTACTACGCCGCCGTTATCCTCGATAGCCTTGATAACTTTCTCAGTTACGCCGCCGATCGGGCATCCTGTGAGGACGATTCTTGCCTTCTTTCCGATGTTGGTGCCTTCAGCATATTCCTTCTCGATCTTAGCCAGAACAGCCTCGATCTCAGGAACGATAGCAGTGTGATCAAACTTGAAGCCGCTGCCGTAGAGTACGTGGAACATGTCGAGTCCTGAAACAGGGCATGGATCGTTCTTCATTGTATCTACGAGGTGCTTCTTGGCAACTCTGATCTCATTTTCGAGCTTTACAGCCTTGCGCATATCCTCGTCAGTGATCTCAACACCGAACTTCTCTTCTACGTAAGCCTTCATCTTAAGAAGCTCTTCCTTGTAGAGAGCAAGTCCCTTTTCGCTCTGGGAGTTAGGAAGATCCATGATGAATACATCCTTGAACTCACTCATCAGCTCGTACATCTTCTTCTTGCCGTCGCAGGTATTCTCACCTACTACGATGTCGGAGAAATAGAAGAACGGGCACTTGTCATCCTTAGCAAATCCATAGCTGGACTTGATCAGCGGGCAGAGGTTAGCCGGCAGATCCTTCTCAGCTGTAGGGATAGTCTCACCGGATGTTGAGCAGAGACCTACTGTAGCAGCACCAGCTGCGATAGCGAGTTCCTGCGGGAAATATGTGCAGTAGGATCCGATTACAGGGATACCCTGATCCTTTACCTTCTTAACGTTAACAAACGCATTTCTTCTTGCTTCTGCAAAGTCTTCAAACACTGCAGGCAGTTCTTTGATAAGTTCCATTTATTCACCCCTTCTTGTTATTTTAAGAAACTGATAGCCACCGCACAGATGGCTATCAGTTAGTTATAGGCTATTACGAATTTATTTTACACTGGAAACTCGATAGCGATGTCCTTACCCTCAGCGATGTAAAGCTTAACAACTCCGCCGCCGAATGTGACCTGTGTTCCTGCAGGAACAGCCATAGCAGGAGCAGCAGCCTCAGCAGGTGCAGCAGCTTCCTCTGCAGGTGCTTCTTCAGAAGCAGCAGGATCCTGGATGTTGTCAACGATAGCAGCTGTGAGCGGTGTCAGGGAGTCAGATGTCTCCTTGAGTGTAGCGCCGATGCACTGTCCGATTGTCAGGCATCCATCAAGATTCAGAAGTCCTGTATCTACCAGGTCTGGGAAGATTGCAGGGTCTTCGAGGTTGTGGTGCGAGATCTCGCCCGGCTCCATTCTGCAGCAAAGTACAGCAGGATCATTCTTGTGCTCTAATGCATATTCCAGTTCAATTGACATATTTCATACCTCCTGAATTGACTATAAACAATGACAGAATACGTCATTTTTTAACATTATAATTTTATAGTCGCAGACCGCTATCAACAAATAGGCAGTTTGAATACTCGAACCATTTCTATAAATATGAGCTATAATGTGTCATTGGAGACCAGGGAAATCCAGCTGTCTCAGTGCCTCGAACAGCACTATGTTGGCTGCATTTGAGAGGTTGAAGGACCTCAGCCTGGTATCCGCACTCATAGGGATGCGTATCGCCCACTCCTTATTTGCTTCGATGAAGTCACGCGGAAGGCCTGCGGTCTCGCGCCCGAAGAGGATCATGTCCTCGTCGCGGAACTCCGCCTGGGTATAATACTTGTCCCCTTTTGTAGTGGAGAGCCACATCCTGCGGCCTTTATATTTCTCCAGGAACTCCTCCAGGCTCTCATGCACTTCGAGTTTTACATAAGGCCAGTAGTCCAGCCCAGCCCTTCTGAGGCTCTTCTCATCAAGGCTGAACCCGAGAGGCTTTACAAGGTGCAGCACGCTGTCAGTGGCAGCGGCTGATCTTGCGATATTGCCCGTATTAGGCGGGATCTCAGGTTCTACCAGTACTATATGGATCGACATCTATTTCTCCTGCTCTACAGCTTTGCACCTTTCATCTATTATCGCCTCGACGTCATCTATATCGCGCTCACGCATCAGTATCTCGAGCTCGTCTCCTCCGCGCAGAATAGTGTGACCGTCAGGGATGATCTCAACACCGTCTCTCAGTACAGAGACGATCAGTGTTCCGAGCGGCAGCCCGAACTCCATCACGCTCTTTCCGTCCATGTGCGAGCCTATATGGACCTCAGCGTCGATGACCGTCTTGCGGTCTCTTATCGACAGGCCCCTTCCGGTGCGTCCGTTGGTGATACCGCTTGAGGAAGCCGGTCTTCTGTACACAGTGCTCTCAGCTGTCGGTCTGCTTTTGGCAGCGCGCTGGCTCCTGTGCAGAAGCTGCACATATATCGGCTCTGTGCCGAAGTATTCAGGTATGAGATAGGCTATGAGCGATGCCAGAACCAGCGGCAGCAGGCAGGTAAAATCCCCTGTCATCTCTGTTATGAGGATAACGCCTGTCACAGGTGCTCTTACTATCGCAGAGAAGTATCCGGCCATCGCGACGACTACCATCGCGGTGATGTATCTCTGATCAAAGCCGGCAAGAGCCAGCACCTCTGAACACACTCCGCCTGTGACTGCACCCAGCACGAGCAGAGGCAGGAATATCCCGCCAGGCGATCCCGAGCCGAAACTTGCAGTCGAGAATATAAACTTGACGACCAGCAGGACAGCCAGAGCTCCGAGTGTATACTCCCCTCTGCTTATCTCCCCGACAAGGCTGCTTCCGCTTCCGAGAGCCTGAGGGTAAGTGAAAATGAGGATATATGCAAGTGCAAAAGCCGTGATGAGCTTTCCGGTCCTGGATGCGATCTCCCCTTTTACATTCAGCTTGCTGTCAGTCAGATTGTATGACGAAACACCCGGCAGGCTGTCAGCCATACGGGCGAACACTTTGCCGATGCTGTCAAAAGCATCCTGCATAAAAGCGATCGTGCGGTTGTACAGAATACCGAAGAAACCGAGTATTATCCCCAGAAGTATCACTGCCCAGTAGTATTTCAGCGGAAGACCGTGCTCTACCCCGAATCCGAACACCGGCGTAAGGCCGAATACGTTGGCAGCGACAAAATCGCTTGCAGCGCTTGCCGCCATTGTAGAGAGAAGGACTTCTGCCGAGAAGTTCCTGTGCAGCTCCTCAAGAGCGAATATCGCTCCTGCAAGCGGAGCTCCAAATGCGGCCGAGAGGCCTGCTCCCGCCCCGCATGTTATAAGCAGCCTTTCCTCCGTGAGCAGGCGATGGCCGGCCCTCGAGGCACCCTTGCCGACCATTGCGCCGGGCTGGATGCTCGGCCCCTCGCGGCCCAGCGCCAGTCCGCCTCCGATCGCCAGAGCACACCCGATGACCTTACCGACAATCACCCTGTGCCAGCGCATATCCTTCTGCCCCTTCAGCTCAGCCTCAACCTGCGGAATACCCGAACCGGCGATCTCCGGCTCCCACCCCAGCAGCACACTAATGACCACAGCCACAGCCAGCATCACAGCACCAGCCAGCACAGCAGGACCAACTCCGCTTCCCGCGAACCCGATCATCCTGCTCCGCAGCTGGTCAGCGCCCATCAGCATAAGTCTGAATACGGAAATAAGGGCGCCGGTTATCAGCCCGATAACAACGCCCTCAGCAACAATCGCATATTTAAAACTGTCTCTTCTCCTGAGATTATTTACAGCAGTTTCTTTTGCGTCCCTCATTTAGATCAATAATAATTGTAACCCCTCTGTTACTGCCTAACTGATAGTATTCCGGCTGCGTATCACATCGCTGCAGCCGAGCTCAACCAAAACCGAGTCTCCGATAAGCTCTCTTGTATTCAGAGCCTCACCAGGCTCCTAATTCTCAGCGTCCACTTCTTCTCCTGACGCTCCAGCTTCTTCAACTATAGGTTCAGTCTCAGAACCTGCATCCGCAGCACTTTCACCTGAATCAGCGCCTTCAGCAGAACCCGTCGCCGCTGAATCATTGCCGCCGATCTGTGTGCCGACATTGACGATTATAGACCTGTCACCAACTCCGCCTTCAAGGATTCCCTTGAATATAACTTCTGCCCTCTTGTTCGCAGCCTCAAGTATACCCTTGGACTGAGCATGCGCCTCTGCATCCTTCTGAGCAGACTGAAGAGCCTTCTTGGTAGCCTCCTTGCGGTCAGTCTTGATAATCGAAGTTTTGTTGTCGTAGAACTCAAGAGAATTCGGGTCGATGTTTACTGAAAGTATCTTAGCTTCAGGAACATTGACAACAACACTGTCATCATTGACCTCGATGCTGACATTCTCAAGATCGAATCCCGCATCAATCACAGCTTCATACTTCATGGTGAATCCATTCTTGTCAATCAGTGGAATACTTCCCTCATTGAATCTGACGATGCCGGTATAATAATTCTTCTCAACCGTCAGCTCTGAAGAATCCTCAAGCCCCTCCATCAGACCCTTGGCATCGACCTTAGGCGGAGCCTTCATATGAAAATAGAACATGCCGCCGGCAGCCAGAGCTGCACCGATAAGAAGTGTAATAAGTATAGTCAGTACCTTTTTCACGATTCTGTTCCTCCCTTCCGGTTACGGAAATT
>JAZQHU010000072.1:0-33347 GCA_045540775.1 Anaerovoracaceae bacterium
CACAGCCCCGCTGTGACGCCGGTTACCCACAAGCTCCACAGCCACTGCTGCTACCATCCCATTCAAGAATGATGACAGCAATAAAGAATAGTTAATTCAGTGCTCGGAAGACCGAGCTTAAAACTAATAATACGAGGAGAAAAGGCATGGACAGGCAACTGATTAATAAAAGAAAAACAAGGCACAGCCTTATCATAGTATTCCTGATAATAATGCTGCTTGTGATGGCCGCAGCTGCAGCCATGTTTACCGTAAGATCCATTGCGGAGGGAGAGAACGGCAGTGGGAAAGAAATCGTCATTGAGACAGTCGAGGACATACCTGCAGGAGAAATCGAGGAGCAGGAAGTTCCGCTTGCTGCTATGCCACAGACTTCAGAACTGGTGGAGATGAGACACGCAGTCATGATGGTGATCCTTCTCCTCGGAACAGCGGCATATACGGCATATTTCATACGATATGAGAAAAAACTTTTAATGCTCAGAAGACAGGCGGCAGAAGCTGAGACGCTGGCCATGAGGAACAGAAGGGACAGGGAGGTGCAGAGATGAACGGAGATGTCATAGCTGTAATTGCCGGATGTGCTTCAGCAGTCCTGTTCCTGACGGGAAAGATCCGTATACGTTCAATCAGAAAAAGCGGACGCGATGAGCTTATCCGCATCTATAAAGAGAAAGGACGGTAAACGGGATGGCAGGCGCAGGAGCAATAACAGTCCTTCTGGACATAATACCGGTAGTTGCATTCATTCTCCTGCTTGTTTCATTCGTAAGAGGCAGGCGGGAGCGAAAAGCCGAGGAAGATAAACTGAATCAGGTGATCCGGGCTTTTCAGAGTCAGTCATCAGGAAAAGAGAAACCGGGTAAGAGTGATGAACATGAATAACGGAGACAGAAAACAAAAAACCCAGATGCATAAGATACTTAAGCGAATGCTGGCACTGCTTATCGCTGTCGTTCTTGTTGCCGGTCTGGGACTTACATATTCAGCAGACAGGGTGCTCAAGGCATCATCCATTCCTGAGGAAGAGGCTATATCCGATGTTGCCGAACCTGCAGATACAGGAGTTTCGGAGACTACGAAGGAGATCTCTCTCGATTCAGGAAAGCAGGAGACTCATCAGGCAGAGGCACCGAAGCCTGAACCTGAAAAAAGCGCTGAAACACCGGCTGCAGCCGATAACGGTTCAGCAGCAGCTGATAACAGCGACAGCGGACAAGCAGAAGAGACAGCATCTGAAAGTGAGGCTGCTTCTGATGAACAGGTAGTGACCGCTGAGGAGTCTTCTGATGAACAGGCAGTGACCGTTGAAGAGGAAGAAGAAGAGAAGGAAACTGAACCGGAGGCTGATGAAGAAGAAATAAAGCGTCCGGCTCAGAAGCTCACTGCAAAAGCCTCTGATGGTGCAATGGTTACTGTAAATGCACCTGAAGGAGCTCTCCCGGAGGGCAGCCGTGTAACGATCAGAAGAGTATCGTCTTCATCAGCAAAGTCTGCGATAGAAAGAACACTCGGTGAGGATACCGAGCTTGTTGACGTTGTTGTTTACGACATCGTCATTTACGATGCAGATGGTAAAGAGGTACAGCCGGATTCAAGCGTCAGAGTATCGATCACCGGAGCAGGAGTGCAGTCAGGCGATAACGCGTCGCTGTATCACGTAGCCGGAAACAGTGCAGATAAGGTAGCAGATGTTTCCAGCCCTGACAGTGTCTCTTTCAGCGCTTCGCATTTTTCTGAATATGCAATAGCTACTACAAGCAGTTCAGGCGGATCTGAAAACGAGGAAAGTGATTCCGTACTGACGGTAGAAGTCGGCAGCAGTATTACTGTCAATGCTCCGGATGATTACAGGTCATATACATGGAGCGTAAGCCCTAAAAACTATGCAAGTGTATCCGGCAGCGGAGATACTGCAACAGTGACCGGCCTCAAAGCCGGTACGGTGACTGTGACCTGCAAGATGAATAAAGGGGGATGGTTCTCACATTCAGATACCGAAGAGTACACCGTCAGAGTCATTGATAAACCAGCCGAAGCAGGAATAAGCATCTCACCTCAGACAGCGACACTGGATACTATAGGAGCGACACAGACATTGAAGGCCCAGCTTACAGGCATTGCTCAGGATAATGCCGTAGTCTGGACATCATCGGATCCGTCAGTTGCGACAGTAGAAAACGGAGTAGTTACTGCTGTGGACGAAGGTACCGCAGAGATAACTGCATCGGTTTCGCCTGAAGAGGATGAGCTGTACGGAAATACGTATTCTGCATCAGCGACAGTAAAGGTAGCTTTCGCATCCTACAATTTATATCATTATGCACTTATTCCGGGCATGAATGCTGATTCGGTAGGGGCTGCCGGAGCTGATGCCAGCTGGTTCGGCCTCGGGGTCACCAAGGTCAGCGGCGTTCCTAATCCTGCAAGTCTGGCCAAGAAAAGCTACAATTACAGCTATAAGATCGGAGAAGCTGTCAATGGCAAGACTCTGTTCCCTGATCTGAGCTATGGCGGCAAGACTTTCAGATATGCACCGGCCGGGTCAGCAGAATCAGAAGAAGCCGGATATTATACGGTAACGCCGTTCAGACTGGTAGTTGCGGACGGAGCCAATGCCGGCAATAACAGATATAACTCAACAGCCGGAGGTGGTAATACTTACCATCTGGACTATATGTGTGTCCTCAACGAGGAGAGCTACGTAAGCACGAGCTTTGTCCTGAAGGATGCTGACAGTACCGGCTACGAGGCACTGATGGATTACGGCCAGAGGTTCAGGGCCGGCACCTCGCAGAGCGAGATAAATAAGCCTTCGGCATCTGCTGTACCGGCTACAAAGAAATACAACGGCATAACATACCGCTTTGACGGATGGTATCTTGATGCTGAGTGTACACAGAAGGCTGATTTTGCCGGAACGATCGACAGCAACATGACCTTCTATGGCCGCTATGTCCCGTCGAATGCCCGCTACAGAGTCGAGTATTACTATGATGGTGTGATTGATGCGTCACTCACTGAGACAAAAGGACCGGCGGACATCGGAACTGAGGTCAGCAGCTATGACCCTAAGCCTAAGAACGGATTCAATCTCAGTGATGTTATTCCTGCCTCTGTCACTATAGGTGAGAATGAAAGCGAGAATGTCATCAGAGTTTACTACACCAAGAGACTTGTATCATACAGAGTAGGTCATTACCTTGCAGGAACAAACGAAGCTGTCGCGCCGGCTGTTACAAAGAGCTGCAAGTTCGGTGAAACAGGCAGCGGGAGCAGACTTGACCTGGACGGATATACACCTGTCGACTCAGAAAAAACAAAGTCAGCTGTAATTGAAGCGACAGGAACCGAGATCAGATTCTACTATTACAGAAATGTCACGATCACTGCCAACAGTGCTGAGTACGTATACAACGGCGAAACACAGAGCATTTCAGGTTATACCTGTGATCAGCCTGAAGCAGACTTCGGAGAGATTGAAGCAGGCATCAGCGGAAAGGATGCAGGAACATATGATGCTGTTCTTGATGAAGGCCTGAAGGGCAGGACAGATTCAAGCGGACGCTACATCGTCACAGGACTCAATAACGGCAGTCTGGTTATAAAACCGGCGGATGTTACGGTCACAGCCAATGCTTCCGGAAAAGCATTCGGACAGGAAGACCCTGCTCTCACTGCGTCTGTTTCCGGCCTGTTTTCCGGAGATGATAAGATCGAATACAGCCTGTCCCGTGAACCTGGTGAAGAAGTAGGCGAGTACGCGATACACGCTGAGGGTGACGCTGAACAGGGCAATTATCACGTGTCCTATGCGGATAATGTATTCACTGTATCAAAGTCCGGAGAACTGACTCTTGCAGTCACCGGATATGACGGAGTATATGACGGACAGACTCATGCTGTAACTGCCGTACCTTCAGTTTCCGAAGGAACTGCTGTGGAATACAGCATTGACGGAGGAAGAACATGGAGTACTAAAGCTCCTGTGCTGAAAGATGCAGGGGAGCTGCCGGTTGAAGTGCGCGCAGTCAACCCGGGCTATGAAGACGCACGTGCGGAGACTGTTCTGAAAATAACACCAAGGCCGGTAACAGTAACTGCTGTGAACAGCGGCAAGACTTACGGAGAAGATGATCCTGAACTGACGGCATCTGTTTCGGGAACTATCGGAGATGACACAGTCAGCTATGCGGTTTCCCGTGAAGAAGGCGATAATGCAGGCAGCTACGCGATCAATGTCAGTGCTGCAAAGGAACAGGGCAATTATATTGTCAGCACAGTACCGGGAGTATTTACCATAGAAAAAGCTGTGATCGATGCTGCTCCGGTCAATATTGTCAAACTTTATGACGGACAGCCTGCAGATGGAGCTTTAAATCAGGAGATTCCTTCGGGCACAACTGTTGCATACAGCAAGGACGGAGAGAACTGGAGCAAAGAGCCTCCTTCGATGACTGATGCCGGTACACTGATGTACTCGATCAGACTTGAAAATGCCAATTATGAAACCGCGTATGTCTCTGGGGTGATCTCGATCAGCAAGAGAAGTGTTATCCTGCGTTCAGGTTCTGCATCAGGAGAATATGACGGAAACGCTCTTACAAACAGCGAGGTCACAATTGACGGAGACGGATTCGTTCAGGAAGAGGGCGCGGACTTCAACGTTACCGGAAAGCAGACAGTTGTCGGCACAAGCGAGAATACTTTTACATACGAGCTTAAAAAAGGCACAAGTGAGAAGAACTACGATATCACAACAGAGTTCGGAAAACTTGAAGTAACCAACAGAGACTCTCAGTATGAGATTGAACTGGTTGTGAATGGAGGCAATTATATCTATGACGGTACGATGAAGACCGCAGAAGGATTCGAGAGCCAGTATTTCACCATCAATGGCAATAAATACTATGTCGATGGTATGGAGGCATATCTGGAAGCTGTGGATGCCGGTGAATATACGGTCATAGCAAAGGGTGAGCCGCATGTTTATGACACATCCGACAACGATGTCAGCGAGCAGTTCAAGGTAGTGACTGCAGACGGCAAGCTGACTATCAGCAGAAGAAAAGTAGTCATGACATCGGCATCAGCGACACGTCCTTATGACGGGTCTGCGCTGACAAATGACTCCGTAACTATAAGCGGGGATGACTTTGCACCTGAAGAAGGAGCTTATTACAGCGTGACCGGAAGCCGGAAAACTGTCGGCTCATGTGAAAACAGCTTCACTTATTTCCTTAATGAAGGTACGAAAGCATCGAACTATGACATCATAACAGTGCCGGGAACACTTACGGTCACTTCAAGACCGGAAGGTGCAAAGTATGAGATCGCAGTACGTGCAGCCGGAGGCGAATTCACGTATGACGGAGAAGAGCACAGTGCTTCGGGTATCATGAACCCGGTCAGCGGCGAGACTGCTGCAAGCGGCGAATCTCTTAAATACATTGCAGGAGGCCACGAATACAGTGTAAGCGGACTCAGCGCTGAAAGAACTGCCGTAAATGCAGGAACTTACAGGGTAAATGTTACAGGAAGTGCAGTTGTCAAGGATGAAGAAGGAAATGATGTTTCCGATCAGTTCGTTGTAAATCCACAGAGCAGTGAACTTACGATCGCAAAAAGGACAGTCATTCTGACATCCGCCAGTGACAGCCGCAGATATAACGGCAAACCGCTTACTAACGGAAAGGTGACCGTAGGCGGAGACCGTTTTGCAGACGGTGAAGGCGCAGAATATGTCGTAACAGGCAGTCAGACACTGGCCGGCTCTAGCCCTAACAGATTTACATACAAGCTTAACGAGGGAACGCTGGCTGACAATTATGACATCCGGACAGAAGAGGGAACTCTCAGTGTAACTAACAGGGATGTCAAATATGAGATAGAGGCCATAGCAGCAAGCGATTCAGTCGTATATGACGGAACAGAAAAGACTGTCAGCGGTTTTGAAAAGACTGAATTTGATGTTGAGGGAACAAAGTACACTCTCACGAATGTAAAGGCAGAAGCCTCAGCCACCGCTGCCGGCACCTACACGTCGGTGATCACAGGCACGCCGGTCGTACAGGATCCTGACGGCAATGATGTCACAGAGCAGTTTGCGGTCAATCTCGTGCCGGGCAGCCTCGAGATAAAGAAGAGATCTCTGATCCTTACATCTCAGGATGCGGAAAAGCAGTATGACGGTACAGCTCTCACAAACAGCGAGGTCTCTGTAAGCGGCGACGGATTTGCAGAGGGTGAGAGTCTGATCTTTGATGTCACCGGAAGCAGGACACTCCTGGGAACAGCGGAGAACGTTTTCAGTTACTTTGCATCGACCGGGACTGACCTGAACAACTACGATATAACCGTCAGATACGGCACACTTCTTGTGCGGGACAGAGACGCAAAATTCGAGATCACGCTCAGGGCTCCTGGTGAGAAGACCATCTATGATGGTAAGGAACACTCATATGAAGGCTTCGAAAAGACAGAGTTTGAGATCGGCGGAGTTAAGTACAGTGTGAGCGGTATAAGCGTAGGCTGCAGCGGAACAGACGCGGGCACTTACAAGGCGGAAGTGACGGGCAAAGCTGTAGTGAGAGATGCAGACGGCAATGATGTGACAGGCCAGTTCATAGTCAACACAGAGGCCGGAGACATCGTCATAATGCCAAGAGAGATTACCCTTACATCGGGCACAGCGTCCAGAGAATATGACGGAAAAGCCCTGACTAATGGAGATGTGACAGTTTCAGGTGACGGCTTTGCTGAAGGCGAGGGCGCATCATATACGGTGACCGGAAGCCAGAAGACTGCAGGCGCAAGTGAGAACAGCTTCAGCTATAAGCTTGATGCGGGCACAAAGGACGGCAATTACATAATCAGGACAGTTCCGGGAACACTCACAGTCACAAACAGAGATGCTAAATACAGCATCGAAGTCACGGCAGCCAGCGGCAGCTACAAGTACGACGGAAGTGAAAAGAAAGTCGAAGGACTGATCAAAGATCAGTTCGAGGTCGGCGGGAACGTATATACTGTCAGCGGCCTTAAAGCAGAAGGGCGCGGTGTTCACGCCGGAACATACCCTGTAAGCATCACAGGCACTGCGGTCGTCAAGGATGAAGACGGCACTGACGTGACAGATCAGTTCGCGGTTTCGACAGTGAACGGCACTCTGAGCATCGGTAAGAGGACCGTGATCCTTACCTCGGCAAGTGCTGAAAAGGTATACGACGGAATCGAACTTCTGAATGATGAGGTTACGGTAAGCGGCGACGGTTTTGCTGAGGGCGAGGGCGCAAGCTACAGTGTAACAGGAAGAAGGACTATAGCAGGTTCCATAGCCAATCTGTTCAGCTACATTCTTAATGAGGGAACAAAAGCAGACGACTACAGAATCGAACTGGTACCGGGATGTCTCACAGTGCTCAGAAGGACCGAGAACGAAAGATATGAAATAAGTGTGACCGCAAACAGCGGCAGCTTCATCTATGACGGGGAAGCGCATACGGTAAGCGGTCTTCAGGATGAAGAGGACGGCGTCATCAGTGTACAGATCGGCGGAAGAAGCTACAAGGTGAACGGGCTTACAGCAGAGGCCAGTCTGACAGATGCGGGTACAGCACCGGTCGTAATAGAAGGAAAGCCGGTAGTTACAGACTCAGAAGGCAATGACGTCACTTCAGAGTTCAGGATCACACCGGTAAACGGTACAATCAGAGTAGCCAGGAGGCATGCAGTTCTCACATCTGCAACAGACTCAAAGCAGTATGACGGTGAGGCACTGACTAATGATGAAGTGGCAGTTTCGGGCGACGGCTTTGCGAAAGGCGAGGGAGCTTCATACAATGTCACAGGCATGCAGAAGCTTGTCGGTACAAGCAGCAATGTCTTCACTTACACCCTGAACACCGGGACAAAGGCAGACAATTACATAATAGAGACTGTACCTGGCACACTCACGGTCACAAACAGAGATGCAAAATATGAACTGACTGTGAAAGCAAGGAGCGGAAAGTACAAGTACAGCGGAAAAGAGAGAACAGTAGAAGGATTCGATGAAGAGACCTTTGATATCGAAGGAAAGACATATACTGTAAGCGGACTTACTGCGAAGGCAACAGCGACAGATGCCGGCACATATCCTGTTAACGTGACGGGAACCGCAAGAGTCACAGACGCAGCCGGCAATGACGTGACAGATCAGTTCGCAGTAACGCCGGTAAACGGAAGTCTTGAGATAACCCGCAGATATGTGGAACTGACATCGGCATGTGCCAATAAGCAGTACGACGGCAAGGCACTGACGGCAGATGAGGTGACAGTATCAAGAGACGGCTTCTGTAAAGGCGAAGGTGCTGAGTTTGAGGTAACAGGCAGTCAGACCCTGACAGGATCGAGCCCGAACACATTCAGCTACAGCCTTAATGAAGGAACAAAGGCTGACAACTATATAATCAAAACAGTGCCGGGAAGACTTACAGTATCTGACAGGCAGGCTAAGTACGAGATCACACTGAAACCTAAGAGTGAAAGAGTCACATACGATGGAGAGAAGCATGTGACAGAGGGCTTCGAGGAAACTGAGTTCACTGTCAACGGAGTGACCTACAGTGTTACCGGAGTAAGAGCGAGAGCAGCCGGAATGAACGCGGGAGAGCATCCTGTGGTGATAGAAGGCGGTCCGGTCATTCTCGATTCTGACGGAAATGATGTAAGTACACAGTTCATCACGAACATAGCCCCTGCCAGCCTTGTGATAGATAAGAGATCAGTGATACTGACATCTGCTACGGCATCAAAGGAGTATGACGGCAAGGCACTGACGGCAGACAAAGTGGAAGTCACAGGAGATGGATTCGTCAAGGGTGAGGGTGCGTCGTTCGAAGTGACAGGCACTCAGAAGACAGTCGGAACAAGTCCGAACAGCTTCACATATAATCTCAGGAAGAACACAAGCGCCGGCAACTACAGCATCAGCACAGTTCCGGGAACGCTGACTGTCACAAACAGAGACTCAGATTACAGCATAACGGTCGAGGCAAACAGCGGCAGTTACATGTATGACGGAACGGAAAAGACCGCTGAAGGTCTTAAAGAGGAGAACTTCACAGTCGACGGCAATGTCTACACTGTAAGCGGGCTGTCAGCAGAAGCCAGTGGCCTGAATGCAGGGAACTATCCTGTAAACATTACCGGAACAGCGGTAGTAACAGATGCGGAAGGCAACGATGTATCTGATCAGTTCAGCGTCAGTGTCAAATCCGGAAACCTAGAGATATCAAAGAGGACCGCAGTATTCACTTCCGCAGGAGACGAGAAGGAATACAATGGCACGCCTCTCACAAACGACACCGTGACAGTGACAGGCGACGGATTCGCTGAGGGTGAAGGAGCTGCATTCAATGTTACAGGCAGCAGAGTTCTGGCTGGTGAGTCTGATAATACCTTTACTTACTCGCTGAATGAGGGAACTCTTGCAGATAATTATGAGATCACAGTCAATTACGGAAAGCTTTCTGTAACAGACAGAAGCAGGAAGTATGAGATCGAACTCATCCCTGTTTCGGATACTGTCATGTATGACGGTAACGAGCACAGTATCGAAGGCTTCGAGAAGACTGAGTTCACTTTCGGCGGAGTAACATATACTGTTTCAGGCATTACGGCTGAAGCATCCGGCAGGAAAGCGGGAAGCTATCCTGTTGCCACATCCGGAAAAGCTGTTGTTAAAGACGCTGAAGGAAACGATGTGACTGACCAGTTCAGCCTGAGTATACGTCCTGCAGAGCTGAGGATCACACCGAGAGCTGTTACTCTGACTTCAGCTTCAGCGACTTCAGAATACAGCGGCGATGAGCTCAGAAGTGATGAAGTGACTGTCAGCGGTGACGGCTTCATTGAGGGCGAGGGAGCAGCCTACAGCTTCACCGGAGGCCAGACCGTAGTAGGAATCTCAGAGAACACATTCGAGTACTCCCTGAATGAGGGAACAGACCCGGACAACTACATTATCACAGTCAATGCAGGGTCACTGAATGTTGTCTCCAGAGAAAGCGCTTATACTGTAACAGTACAGGCTGCCGGCGGATCATACATGTATGACGGAACCGAAAAGAAGGTCGAAGGCCTTGTGGAAACTTCTTTCGAAGTGGAAGGGAACCGGTATGAAGTCAGCGGGCTGAGCGCTGAGTCATCAGCTGTACATGCAGGAACATATACCGTGAATGTCAAGGGAACTCCGGTCGTTACTGACGCGGCAGGAAACGACGTGACCAGCCAGTTCAGAGTCGAAACATTACCGGGAACTCTTGAGATCAGAAGAAGAAGTGTCGTCATCACTTCAGGCTCAGCTGAGAAGACATATGATGGTGATGCGCTGACTGCGGAACAGGTTACTGTCAGCGGCGACGGATTTGCAGAGGGCGAGGGAGCTGAGTATGATTTTGCCGGTTCAAGACTGATACCGGGAAGCAGCGAGAATGCTTTCACATACAGGCTCAATGAAAACACATCTGCTGCTGATTACAACATCCGCACCGAATTCGGAGCACTTACAGTTGCAAGGCTTGCAGACGATGCACGTTTTGAGATCAAAGTAAGTGCGAAGGGCGGCAGGTTCCTGTATGACGGAGAAGAACATACAGCCGGCGGACTTACTGCAATGTCAGCAGCCGGAAAAGCTGCAGATAATGACAGCAGTGACCTTTCAGTCGTCATCAACGGACACACCTATACTGTTACGGGGCTCAGTGCATCAAGGACAGAGACCGATGCAGGAAAATATAACGTAAATGTAACCGGAACCCCGGCAGTGCTTGATGCTGAGGGCAACGATGTTACAGATGAGTTCGTGATCAGGACCGGACCGGCCGTGCTTGAGATCGACAGGCGTGAAGTGATACTTACTTCAGGCTCATCAAGGCACGCATATAACGGAAATCCTCTTACTAACAGCAAGGTTGAAGTCAGCGGCGACGGATTTGCGTCTGGTGAGGGTGCAGCATATGAAGTGACCGGAACCAGGACAGTCACAGGTACAAGCACAAATACATTCACATACAGCCTGAACGAAGGCACCAGGGCGGACAACTATGTAATTACAACAGTTTACGGCCTGCTGAGTGTAACGGAAAGGGATGCGAAATATCTGCTGACCATGACACCTGAAAGCGGATCATACCTGTATGACGGATCTGAAAAGCATGTATCCGGATTTGTCAGTACTCACGCTGTGATCGATGGCAACAGATATGAGGTCAGCGGAATCAGTGCTTCGGCTTCAGGAACCCATGCCGGAGAGTACGGCGTGATCGTTACCGGTACTCCGGTAGTAACCGATTCGTCAGGAAATGATGTAACTGATCAGTTCGCGGTAGAGATCCTTCCGGCAAAGCTCACTATCAGACCTAGATATCTGATACTGAGAAGTTCTGACATCAGCCGTGAATATGACGGAACACCTCTCGCCGGAGAAGATATCGCGGTAGAGGGTGATGGTCTTGCTGATGGAGATGAGATTGTCTTCTCGAATCACTCCGGCAGGACGATAACCGGTGTAAGCACCAACACGTTCGACTGGGCCTTTGCAGAGGGCACCGATCCTTCAAACTATGATGTCAGCGTAGTATACGGACTGATCAGTGTCACAGGACGTGACCGCAAATTCCAGATCGAGCTTAAGGCAAACAGCGACTCGGTAGAATACGACGGAGAAGAACACACTGTCAGCGGTTTTGAGAAGAACGAGTTCCTGATAGAAAACAACGAATACTCAGTTTCCGGAATAGAGGCATCTGCTTCAGGAACGGAACCTGGCGTATACGGAACAGAGCTCTCAGGAGACGCAGCGGTAACAGACGCCAGCGGAGAAAATGTTACGGATGAATTCGCTGTATCCTATGTAAGCGGATCACTCTCCATCACTGAGCCGCCTCAGACTCCGGCAGCACCTGCTTCAGGAAACGGCAGTACAGGTTCCGGAGGCGGAAACGGCGGAACAGACTCCGGAGACGTAAATGGCGGAGGCGATAGCGGCAGCCAGCCTGCAGAAGAGGGAAGCGGAGATGCTGACAGCATGTCGATGGATGATGCGGGCATACCTTATGCAAACGCACCTTCTGGCTACTGGGCTCTTCTGAACCTCATAATGGCTGTATTATCCGTGATCATTGCTCTGATCAACGGAATGAGATGGCTGAAGAGAAGGAAAGATGAGGAATCAGAATCAGAAGAAAGCAGCTCGGCTGATGAGGATGAGGATTCCACATCAAAGAAGATCAGAGGATCGGCAGTACTCGCATCTGTCCTGCTGGCTGTAATATCAGTGATCGCATTCATCCTGACAGAAGACATGACCAACACAATGGCGTTCATTGATAAGTACACCATTCTGATGGCAGTGCTTCTCGCAGGAGGAGTCATAAGCAGCTTCTTCAGAAAAAAGAAGGAGGAGCAGTCTGAGCAGAATCAGTAACTATTGTATAAGTACCGGCCGGGAAAGCAGCTGAACAGGCCGGCCGGACAAATACAATTATTTAAGAGCCGTTCGAAACGAGCGGCTCTTTTTGTGGTATAGTTAATGTACCGGCAGGGGGCCGCCTTAAGGGGCGGCTTTAATGCTGAAATAAGATAAGGAGAGTATCAGATAAAATGGGTGTATTAAGCAATCTTGAACCAAAGGAAGTATTTGAAAACTTTGAAGCTCTGTCAATGATCCCGAGGAGGACATTCAGAGATGAGAAGATCAGCGATTTCTGTGTTGAATTTGCCAAGAAGCACGGCCTTGAGTATGTACAGGACCATGTAGGCAATGTCATCATATACAAGCCGGGAACAGAAGGTTATGAGAACAGTGAACCTGTCATCCTTCAGGGACACATGGACATGGTGGCAAGCAAAACACCGGATTCCGATCATGATTTCGATACCGATCCTCTTGATCTGTTCATCGAGGACGGATATGTAGGCGCAAGAAATACTACCCTCGGTGGTGACGACGGTATAGCACTTGCATATGCTATGACTGTTCTTGCAAGTGATGATATCCCGCATCCTCCGATCGAAGCGGTTTTCACAATAGATGAGGAAATCGGTATGGGCGGTGCTGAGGCACTCGATGTATCGATGCTCAAGGGCAAAAAGATATTCAATATCGACGGAGAACTTGACGGTGTTCTCAATGTCGGCTGCGCAGGCGGAACTGTATGCGATGTAGTCATCCCTGTATCCAGAAGAGAGAGAAACGGTGCCAAAGTGACCATCAAGGCTCATGGTTATCTCGGCGGGCACTCCGGAAACGATATCCAGAGACAGAGAGGCAACGCTATCAAGGATATGGGACGGCTGCTGTATGATTTGAGCAAGAAGATAGACTTCTCTCTGATGTCTGTAAACGGGGGTAATGCGGCTAACGTAATTGCCCAGTACTGCACTGCGGAAGTCGTCATGAGTGCTGACAGGGCTGAGAACTTTGTTTCAAGACTCAATGACCTTGTTGAGGTAATGCGCGCAGAGTATCAGGGCAGTGAGCCTGGCATGGTCATCGAGGCTGAAATCGGAGAAGAGGATACATACGATGTATTCAACTGGGAGTGCACCGTAAATGTTATTTGGTATATGTACGGAGCCATCGATGGAGTACAGGCAATGGAGCGCAATGTACCGGGTGCAGTAGAGAGCTCACTCAACACCGGCATTGCAGTCACAGATAATGATTCAGTCGATGTAACATATCAGGTAAGAAGCTCCATCGAGAGCAAGAGGGATGAGATGGTACACAGGCTGGGACTCTGGAGTGAGATCGTAGGAGGACATGTAGTGGTGCAGTCTGCTTATCCTGCATGGCCTTACAATCCTGAATCCGAACTGAGAGCTGTAATGGAGGAGACATACAGAGATATGTTCGGCTCTGATCCTGAGGTCAGTGTCATCCATGCCGGACTCGAAGGCGGAATCCTGATGGGCAAGAATCCTGATTTCGACATAGTCACATTCGGACCTGAGATGCTGAATGTACATACACCGGGCGAGAGACTGAATATAGAGTCAACAAAAAAGAACTGGGAATACCTCAAGGAAGTGCTCAAGAGACTCAAATAGTTATATGCGCTCAGCAGCGTATAACACGGAAAGGATATAAGGAACATGAGAAAAATAGTATTTATCGGAGCAGGCTCGCTTGTATTCACACGCAACCTCGTAAGGGATATCATGACATTCCCGGCATTCGATGACTGCGAGATCGCTCTTGTGGATATCGACGAAAAGCGCCTCGGATATGCAAAACAGGCTGCTGAGACCGTCATCTCTGCAGGGGGACACAATGCGGTCGTGACAGCTTATACAGACAGAACGGAAGCTCTGCCTGGAGCAGACGGAGTCCTGATAACAGTCCTTCAGGGCGGTGTGGACGTATGGAGATACGACATCGAGATCCCTAAGAAGTACGGCGTGGACATCTGCGTCGGAGATACGAGAGGACCATCGGGAATCTTCCGTTTTCTCAGAACAGCGCCTCTGATGCTTGAGATAATCAGGGATATTGAGAAGCTGTGCCCGGACGCTGTCGTGCTCAACTACACCAATCCTATGGCGATGCTCTGCAGCTATCTGCAGGCGCAGACGGATGTCAGCGTGACAGGCCTCTGTCACAGCGTTCAGGGAACAGCAGCAATGCTCGCAAGATGGATGGGGATCGCACCTGAGGAGCTTGAATACACATGTGTCGGCATCAACCATCAGGCGTTTTACCTTGACCTGACCCATGACGGACAGGACATGTACCCGACTCTCTTCGAAGCAATAAAGAGACCTGAAGTCGCCAATGAGGAGCAGGTGAGAAACGAGATGTTCCGTCATCTGAAGTTCTATCCGACAGAGTCATCAGGACACAACTCGGAGTACAACCCGTGGTTCAGGAAGAGACCTGATCTTATCGAGAAGTACTGCACCCATGGTACAGGCTGGAATCCGGGCGCTTACGCCTTCATACTGAACGAGTACCTCGACCGCGAGGATACATGGGAGAATGAGTATAAGGAGTGGCTCGAGACCAAGGCAAGGACAGACCTTGACAGGGGAGAGGAGTACGCTTCGTACATATTCAACGCGATCTTCGGAGATCACACCCCTGCGCCTTTCAACGCGAACCTCAGGAATCTCGGGTATGTCACCAATATAGATGAGGGTGCATGTGTCGAGGTGCCTGTAACGGCAGATAAGGACGGCATCCATGTCAATGGAGTATACACACTGCCGCCGCAGATCAGCGCACTTGTAGGGCACTCAGCCAAGCTGGAGGAGATGGCGGTGCAGGCCGCCATTACCGGAGACCCTGACCTCGTATTCCAGGCAGTACTTCAGGATCCACTGACTGCCAGCGTCTGCAGCATGCAGGAGATCCATGACATGGTGCAGGAGATGTTCGATAAGAACGCTGACTATCTCGGATACTTCAAGTCGCTCAAAATCTGAGCACTCTGAACAGACGAATAATGAAAATGCCGGAGAACCTGGTTCTCCGGTATTTTTTAGTCCTGTGATATCAGGGAGCGCAGAGAACATTTTGCTATATTTTTCAAACAGAGGTCTATCTGAGGCTTTTCTGCTGCGTGATACTATCATGGCAGTATCACTCGCAGCATGCGGAAACAAAGGCGGCGGCAGTGCTGATGTGGATCTTGAGAACCTGTCAAGCGATGCTGAGCTCACAGTAGATATCTGGGACAGCAACCAGCTTGAGGGACTTCGTCAGATCGCAGATGAATGGTCTGCAGAGACAGGCGTAGCTGACAGCTATCTGTGCATGGACTGCATGGCTTCAGACTTCTCTGTGCCGAGGAAAAACTCGAGGATATAGCAGCTTTCTACCACAGAACGGGGATATGCTGCCTGTTTCCGAAGCAAAATTAAAGTATGAAGAACGGTCATTTTTTGGTATAGTAGAAAGGTAAGGGTGAAAAAGGGAAAACAACAGATAAAATCCAATAAAGGAGACAATTCAGTATGCAGAAGAAACCTATCACTAACAAACTGCTGTGGATCTTTGCTGTAGGCCAGTTCGGATGGAGCCTGCTTTCGGGAATAGTTACCAACTGGATGGTGTACTATTACACAGGCAGCCCGGACGCACAGAATCCTAACACCGGAATCTTTGCTGCAGGGATCACCCAGCATCCGATCCTGTTCAAGCTGACTCTCTTCGGTCTCGTAATGGCGGTAGGCCGTGTCTTCGACGCGATCACAGACCCGCTCATTGCCGGCTGGTCAGACCGTTCAAACTATAAGGGCGGACGCCGTATTCCTTTCATGAGGACGATAGCTGTTCCTTTTGCTCTTGTAACAATAGGGCTGTTCACACTGCCGCAGACAGGAAACGTGGTAGTCAACGATGTGGTGCTCTTCGCGCTCCTTATAATCTTCTATCTGTTCATGACGATTTTCTGTACTCCTTACAACGCTCTCATCGCAGAGCTTGGAGATACACAGGAACACCGTATCAACGTTTCAACATACATTTCGTTCACATTCATCGCAGGTCAGTCCATCTCCTTCATGCTTCCTAACGTAGCAGGAGCACTGCAGGGAGCGTTCGGACAGGCCGGCTCAGTACGCATGGCAGTTGCTATTCTTGCGACGATCGCATGCATTGCGATGCTCGTTCCGTCTCTGTATATCAAGGAGAGGGAGTACATCGATTCCAAGCCGAGCGAAACACCTGCGTTCTCATCACTTCTCAAGACATTCAAAAACGGACAGTTCCGCCGCTTTGTCTACAGCGACGTGATATATTTCTTTGCTCTGACTCTGTTCCAGACAGGTCTTGCGTTCTATGAAACCAAGCTCATGGGCATCGAGGATACGTGGACATTCGTGCTCACAGCTACGATGACATTCATAAGTGTCCTGCTGTATCCTGCAGTCAACAAGCTCGCACCTAAGCTGGGCAAGAAGAAGCTGATCATCACGGGATTCTTCGGCTATGCTGTTGTATTCCTTATTACTTTCCTCTGCGGGAAGGGCCTGTACTGGGGCTTCATAGTAGCTGTATGCGCAGCAGTTCCGATGGCTATCCTCGGCATCCTGCCGCAGGCGTGCGTTGCTGACGTAGCTGAGCTGAGCCGCCTTGAGACAGGTGAGGACCGCAGCGGCATGTTCTTCGCTGCACGTACTTTCGCATTCAAGATGGGGCAGGCTCTTGCAATGGTCGTGTTCACATCGATCACTGTATCCGGAACACCTGCAAGCTACAGGGCAACGGCTGCAGTCGCATTCGTGACATGCGTGATCGGAGCATGCCTGTTCTTCCTCTACAATGAGAAGATGATCCTCTCGAAGATAGAAGCGATCAAAGCTGAACAGAACAAATAAAAAATAAGTGATTTGATGTTTGCTATACATCTGATATAATGGGTACGGACATCCTGACCGCAAGGTATTTCCGAGCGGAAAGTTTGCGAAAATGAAGAGAGCCCTGTGTATCAGAGGCATTATATAAGTATTTTCTGCAGACTGTTTTCTTTCGGGTGACCGGAGCGAAGACAGTCTGTTTTTTTCACAGGAGATATCTGATGCTTAAACTCGCTGTATACGGCAAAGGCGGTATCGGAAAGTCGACGATGACTTCCAATCTTGCAGCCGCTTTTGCGTCATTAGGAAAAAAGGTGATCCAGATAGGATGCGATCCCAAGGCGGACTCAACTATAAACCTTCTTGGAGGAAAGGCGCAGCAGCCTGTCATGGAATACCTGAGAGACCATGATTCAGACCCGGGCTCGATCGAAGAGATTTCCCAGAGGGGTTATGGCAACATCCTGTGCATTGAGACCGGAGGACCTACCCCGGGACTCGGATGTGCGGGACGCGGCATCATCGCGACCTTCAACCTTCTCGAAGACCTTGAGCTTTTCGAAAGGGAGGAGCCTGATGTTGTACTCTACGATGTCCTTGGCGACGTTGTCTGCGGAGGCTTTGCGGCACCTATACGCGAGGGTTATGCGGAACACGTACTCATCGTTACATCGGGAGAGAAAATGGCTCTCTACGCAGCTGACAACATCTTCCGTGCTGTCGAGAATTTTGCAGACAGAGGATATGCCGATGTTGCCGGCATCATACTGAACCGCCGTAATACGCCGGGCGAGGAGGACAAGGTCAGAGCGTTCGCAGAGGCAAGGAACCTTGAGATAATCGGGGATATCCCGAGAAGCGATGAGATCAATGAATATGAAGACAAGGGCATGACTGTCATCGAGGGCGATGCGGACCTGCCTGTAAGCAGGAAATTCACTGAGCTCGCAGAGCGTCTTCTTGAGATGGAAGGCGATCAGGAATAGATATCCATGATAAAAGAACCGTACAGTATAACGATAGGTGAACTGAATAAAGAGGGAAAAGATAACATTCCCGCAGAGCTGATACCGTCAACACAGCTGATATACAGCTCGCCGGCCACGCTTGCGTTCAACTCCCCGGGAGCGACCGGATTCGGAGTGAAGCGTGCGGGTCTTGTCGTGCCGGGCTCTGTCATGCTGCTCGTTGCACCGGGGTGCTGCGGCCGCAACACCAAGCTTGTCGCTGAGATACCGGGATATGAGGACAGATTCTTCTTCCTTCTGATGGACGAATCCGATATAGTCAACGGAGACCACCTCTCAAGAGTGCCTCAGGCCGTGAAGGAGGTAGTTGAGTATCTGGATGAGAAGCCGTCAGTCGTGATGGTGTGCGGGACATGCGTCGATGCACTCCTCGGAACTGACTGGGACAGGGTATGCCGCAAGGCTGAGGCTGCTTCCGGAGTAAGGGTCAGACCGTGCTACATGTACGCTCTGACGCGTGAGGGCCGGAAGCCGCCGATGGTACTGGTGCGCAAGACCATATATTCCATGCTGGAGCCTATGAAGAAGGACCCTAGAACTGTCAACCTGCTGGGGTACTTCTCGCCTCTCAGAGATGATTCCGAGCTGTACGACATTCTGCATCAGATGGGAATCAGGAAGGTCAATGAGATATCGCGCTGTGAGGACTTTGACAGCTATCTCGGCATGGCAGCCGCGAACTTCAACATCGTGCTGAACCATGAGGCGAGGACTGCGGCTGAGGATATAGCAGGAAGGCTCAGCATACCTTACCTCGAACTCACCAGACTGTATCAGACAGACAAGATAGCAAGCCAGTACAGGGCTTTTGCAGGCAGCATCGGTGCGGAGATAGACGACGCGCCTTTCAGACAGGCTGCTGAAGAGGCCGTGAGGCGTTTTGCCTCTGAACATCAGGACTGCAGCATAGCGGTCGGAGAGATGATGAACGCCAACGCATTCGAGCTGGCGCTCGCTCTAAGTAAATACGGATTCAGAGTCCCGGAGATCTATTCGAATATATCTCCGGAGGACTATGTATATATAAGACGGCTGGCGGAGATCTCGCCGGAGACAAAGGTATATACCAATCTGTCTCCTACGATGATGTACTATGACTGCAGCAATGCAGAGGTCAGCCTTACGATAGGAAAGGATGCGGAATACTACCATCCTGACTGCCCGAACGTGCCGTGGAATGAGGAAAAGCAGCCGTTCGGATATGCAGGTGTCACAGCTCTGTTCACACAGATGAGCGAGGCTCTTGACAGCACGGAAGGAAAGGGAGGTATCAGATGAGCGTAAAAGGACTCAGAAAGATAATATACCCGTTCGCTCCCGACCAGTCAGGCGCCGTATCAGTACTGTACGAGCTGGGCGGAATGGTAATAGTCTGCGATGCAGGCGGATGCGCCGGAAATGTATGCGGATTCGATGAGCCGAGGTGGCTTGACACGAAAAGTGCTGTATTCTCTGCTGGACTAAGAGACATGGATGCCATACTCGGACGCGATGATCTCCTGATCAGGAAGATCGAAAAGGCGGCAGACAGACTGGATGCTGCTTTCGTCGCTATCATCGGAACTCCGGTGCCTGCCACGATCGCGACAGACTATAAGGCTCTCAGGAGAATGGGTGAAAAGCATACTGATCTGCCTGTCCTTGCGCTGAACACGAACGGTATCAGGCTGTATGATGACGGAGCATCCAAAGCATATCTCGAGCTGATGAGAAGGTTCGCTGCAGGAGAAGATGGGGGTATAATCCCGGATTCTGCAGGCGTGATCGGAGTAACTCCACTGGATTATGATGAAGCGGATGCACCTGAGCTGATCAGGGCATGGCTCGCAGAGAGAGGCATCACTCACCCTCTGGTGTATGGTGCAGGCAGCTCATTCTACGATCTCCGGGATGCAGGCAGGATGGAGAAGAACATCGTGGTCTCTCCGGCAGGTCTCAAGGCGGCAAGATATCTCAAGGACCGCTTCGGGACACCATATGAGGTATGTGATCCGCTGGCGGAGGAGGCTCTACGGAAAGCTGCTGACTGTGATGCCGCAGGTGATACGGATGAGCGCCTGAAGGAACTGTTTGAAGGACGCAGAGTCCTCATCATCCATCAGCAGATACGTGCCAATGAGATCAGAAAACAGATCGTCAGCCGCTGCGATGCTGATGTGACCGTCGCCACATGGTTCATGCTCGATGAGGAGTTAAAGGAAGACGGAGATATCCGCATCAGAGAGGAAGAGGATTTCATCAGACTGATGGAAAACGGCGGGTATGATGTCATCATCGCCGACAGATCCTTCCGCAAAGCAGCAAGGGGATATGCCGGAACATATATCGATCTGCCGCACTTTGCGGTGTCAGGCGGATCTGCAGGATAGAAAGGAGACAGCTGTCAATGCAGCATGCTGAAACAGCAAGGGTGTACGGGATAGTGCAGGGAGTAGGCTTCCGCCCGACGGTGGCCAGGCACGCTGCTGCACACAGGATATGCGGGAGCGTTTCAAACAAGGGACCTTTCGTGGAGATCGACGCTCAGGGAGAGAAGGAGGATGTCGATGCCTTTTTCGATGACCTTCTCCACAATCCTCCTGAAAGAGCTATAATCCTGAAGCTCGACAGAACGGATGCACCTGAGAATATAGGCACGGCAGACAGCTTTGAGATAATAGAGAGCGCCAAGGTGCAGGGCGAGATATTTGTATCGCCGGATATAGCCATATGCGACAAGTGCAAGAAGGAACTGTATGATCCGGATGACAGAAGATACCTTCATCCGTTCATAAACTGCACATCATGCGGTCCGCGTACCACGATACTTGACGGCATGCCGTATGACAGGATCAGGACGAGCATGTCGGAATTCCCGATGTGCCCTCAGTGTGAGTACGAGTACACACACTCCGAGACGAGACGGTATGATGCCCAGCCGGTATGCTGCAATGAATGCGGCCCGCAGGTCTACCTTATACCGACCGACGGAAGCGCGGAGCTTCCTGTAGATGTGAAGAAGCTTCCTAAATGGAAGAAGGACGGTCCTGCTATCACAGAGATAAGACGCATAGTCAGCGACGGCGGGATAGTCGCCATCAAGGGGATAGGAGGATTTCATCTCTGCTGCGACGCAACGAATCAGGAGGCTGTTCAGAGGCTGAGAGACATCAAGCCAAGACCTGCCAAGCCTTTTGCCGTGATGATGAAGGACCTCGATACTGTCAGAAGAGAATGTATCACGGATCCTCAGCAGGAGGAGATAATAGACGGTCATCAGAAGCCGATCATTCTCCTTAAGAAGAGCGGCAGGAAGGATGCAAGGCTCGCTCCGGGCATCGCACCGGACAACCCGTCGATCGGAGTCATGCTGCCGTATGCTCCTGTGCAGCTGCTGCTGTTCGATTATCCTGACGGCATAGTGATGCCGGACTGTCTGGTAATGACAAGCGGCAACGTGTCAGGCGCAGCCATCTGCAGGGATGATGAGGACGCAGTAAGAGAGCTCTCGAGGATGTGCGACATGATTTTGTCACACAACCGGCTCATAAGACTGAGAGCTGATGACTCTGTCATGGATTTTCACCGCGGAGAGCCGTACATGATAAGGCGCTCAAGAGGATATGCACCGCTTCCTTTCATGCTGGATATGCCATGTGAAGGCAATGTCCTGGCCGTAGGAGGAGAGCTCAAAAACACATTCTGTGTAGCGAAGAACCATCTTTTCTATCCTTCGCCTTATGTAGGAGATACAGAGGATCTTCGCACGGTAAGAGCCCTCAGGGAATCCATGAAGAGGATGTGCGACCTTCTTGAGTCGCAGCCTGAGCTCGTCGCATGCGACAAGCATCCTAAGTACAACACCACAGCGGTGGCTCATGAGCTGGGGCTTCCGGTAATGGAGATCCAGCACCACTACGCGCATATCGCTTCATGCCTTGCGGAAAACAACCGCACCGACAGGGTGATAGGAGTTTCCTTCGACGGCACGGGATATGGAGATGACGGCACTGTCTGGGGAGGCGAGTACATGACAGCCGACCTCGACGGATATGAAAGAGCCGGACACATAAGTCCTTTCCTTCAGAGCGGAGGGGACATATCAGCAAAGGAAGGCTGGAGAATAGCAGTATCCATGCTCTACGGAGCGTGCGGAGATAAAGAAAAGACAGAGAAGCTCGTCAGAGAACTGGACCTGTGCGGAGATCAGGAACTAAGAATGCAGTTCATGATGGCAGACAGGAACATAAACAGCATCAGGTCCACAAGCGCCGGAAGGCTGTTTGATGCAGTCAGTGCAGTCCTCGGTGTGAGAAAGAAGTCGACCTTTGAAGGTGAGGCTTCAACAACTCTTCAGTATACGGCTGAACGTTACAGCGAGGATCCGGGAAGGAGCAGATATACAGAAGAGAGAGGCGCAGCAGTCAGAACGGAAACCGGTCCTGACGGAAATGAGTGCCTTGTCCACGATACAGAGGACCTCTTCATGTGGCTTACAGGGGAAAGACTCAGAGGCACATCACAGGAGGAGCTGGCGTGGGAGTTCCATCAGGCACTTGCCGACGGCATCGTGAAAGTATGCTGCAGCCTCAGAGAGACAAGCGGCATCAGCACAGCTGCTCTCAGCGGAGGTGTGTTCCAGAACCGGCTGCTTCTCAGGATGTGCGAGGACGGACTTAAGAAAGAAGGATTTGAAGTTCTGATCCACAGCATGGTGCCGCCTAATGACGGGGGCATATGCCTCGGACAGGCTGCTGTGGCAATGAGAGAACTTCTAAGGAGAAAAGGACTGGATGTAAATGCGCGGGATGAGAGCGAGTCTGTAAACGGCAAGCTCCAGAGCGTCAGAGGATAGAGGAGGAAAACAAAATGTGTGTAGGATTACCGGCAAGAGTTGTCAACATCAAGGACGGAATGGCACTTGTGGATGCTTCGGGTGCAAGAAGGCAGGTATCCGCAGAGCTTATAGATGAGCTTGATCCGGGCGATTATGTAATGGTCCACGCAGGCGTTGCCATTGCGAAGATCACTGCAGATGATGAAGAGGAAACAGACGCACTGCTGGAGGAGCTCTAGGATCATGGCTGAAGGAAACAAAGTCTCTGCAAGAGAGATAATAGAGAATTACAGCGGGCCGAAACTCCGGATAATGGAGGTATGCGGAACTCATACGCATGAGATATTCCGCCTCGGGATACGCAATATCCTTCCGGAAAACATAGAGCTCATATCCGGACCTGGATGTCCGGTCTGCGTCACACCTGTAGGATTCATAGATGAAGCTGTTTATCTTGCTCAGAAATGCGGCTGCACTATCACGACATTCGGAGATCTCATAAGAGTGCCGGGCACTGAAAAGAGCCTGGCAGGTGCGAGAAGCGAGGGCGCGAAAGTCCAGCCTGTATATACACCGACTGATGCAGTGCAGTACGCTGAGGAGCACCCTGATGAACAGGTCGTTTTCCTTGCCGTGGGATTTGAGACAACGACTCCTTCGGCTTGTCTGGCTGTAAGAATGGCGAAAGAAAAAGGATTGAACAACTTCTCGATCCTCTCGGCAAACAAGACTATGACAAACGCATACAGGGCACTCAAGGGTAGTGCTGACGCCTTCCTGTATCCGGGACATGTAAATGCGATCACCGGTGCAGATTCCTGTGCACAGCTTGTGGACGAAGGCATATACGGCGTTGTATGCGGCTTTACTGCAAAGGAAATACTGACCGCGCTTGCAGTGACAATAAGAGGCCTTGAGAAGGGTGAGCCTTTCTTCCGTAACTGCTATCCGAGAGTCGTCACTGATGAGGGCAGCATCTCAGGAAAGAAGATAATGGAAGAATTCATGGAGCCGTGCGATTCTGAATGGAGAGGCCTCGGGGTCATTCCACAGTCAGGACTGAGGCTTCGCAGTGAATTTGCTGAATACGATGCAAGAGTGAAATATGAGCTGCCTGAGATGAAGGGCAAGCCTAATCCGGCATGCCGCTGCGGCGAAGTGCTGCAGGGCAAATGCACACCTGCAGACTGCAAGGTGTTCGGCAAGGGCTGCACACCGCTTCATCCGGTCGGAGCATGCATGGTGTCCAATGAGGGAACCTGTGCGGCCTGGTATGCATACAGAAGGGAGAGCATAAATGAGTAAGACAGTAACGCTTGCGCACGGTGCAGGCGGCAAGCAGACATCGGAACTTATACATGAGGTATTTGAATCGCATTTCAAAAACCCTCTCTTTACTGCTGATGATGCAGCGATACTTGAGATCGGGCCGGGAAAGCTCGCAATGTCGACAGACGGTTTTATCGTTTCACCGTATGAATTCCCGGGCGGAAATGTCGGAAAGCTTTCGATCTGCGGAACAGTAAACGATCTGTCCTGCATGGGAGCAGAGCCGCTTTATCTTACCTGTGCCTTCGTCATCGAAGAAGGCTTCCCTATGGATAAGCTTGAAGAGATAGCTGCGGCAATGGAAAAGACTGCAGCTGAAGCAGGCGTAAGGATAGTTGCAGGCGATACCAAGGTCGCAGGCAAAGGTCAGGTCGACGGAGTCTTCATCACAACGACCGGCATAGGCCGCATCAGAGACGGCGTCAGGACAGGCGGAGCTCTCGCAAAGCCGGGAGATGCTGTTATCATCACAGGTGATGTCGGAAGACACGGCTGCACTATACTTCTGGCCCGCAATGAGTACGGGATCGAGGCAGATGTGGACAGCGACTGTGCACCACTGTGGGGAACGGTAAGTTCAGTTCTCGATGCTTCGGATGATATCCATGTTATCCGCGATGCAACAAGAGGAGGAGTGGGTACTGTTCTGTACGAGATCGCTGATCAGAGCAATGTCGGCGTAAGGATCGAAGCTGAAGCAGTTCCGGTCGATGATGCTGTAAAGGGCGTATGCGGCATGCTCGGACTTGAGCCGCTGTACCTTGCATGCGAAGGGCGTCTTGTCATAATCGCTCCGCGCGAAGAGGCTGATGGCATAGTAGAAGTTCTTCGCAAGGGCAAATACTCAGGCAATGCTGCGATCATAGGAGAGATAACTGAGGATATGCCAGGCAAAGTAGTCATGACTACAGAGATAGGAGCGGAGACACTGCTGCCGCAGCCGGGCGGTGAACTGCTGCCGAGGATCTGCTGATAACATCTTCCGGCGCATTACTGAACCATACACAGACAGGGGTGCTGCCTGACAGCAGCACCTTTTTCGATTGACCTAATAACGATACAAGCCTTCATCTGACGCAGATATGTGGTAAAATCTAATAGCAGTCGTCTTTGCTGAATGCAGGACTGACTGCATAAAAAAATCAATGAAAGCAAGGTGGATACTTCTTTATGAGCGGTAACCGTAGGAAAAGAAAACAGACTAAAAAGATACTTATAATACTGCTGATGACCGTATTATGCGTACTGTCGGTATTTTACATTTTCAGCCTGGCACACAGCAGGAATGAAGCCCGTCAGGCAGAAGCTGCAGCGGAGGAAGCTGAGAAGGCTGCATCTGAAGCAGCTGAAGAGGAAGCTGCACAGGAGGCCGCGACAGCGCAGACCTATGCCGGCTCGCATGTAATTGCACACAGGGGCTCGGCCGGAGATGATGAGCTCTCCTTTGCGGCATACGACAAGGCTGTCGAAGCAGGCGCGAAGTATATTGAAGCGGATATGGTCGTATCTGCAGATGGAACTGTATATGTGGCACATGAAGATGAGTCAAAGCCAATGACAGGATATGACGGATATTTCTCCGGCATGTCTGACAGCCAGATAGATTCGCTGACTACAAGAGCAGGAAACAAGGTGCTGAAGCTGACAGATCTCTTTGACAAGTACGGGGATTCAGTCACGTACATAGTGGATATCAAGTATGCCGCACCGCGCAACGCAGAAGCCTTTGCCAAAACGGTCAGGGAATACGGAAATGAGAAAAATGTCATAGCTGCATCATTCTATCCGAAGGCGCTGCGTGCTGTTGAAGAGGCATTCCCGGACATGACCAGAATGTATCTCTGCAGCGATCAGGGATCATTCAATGCGGGAATCGGATATTCATTTGCAGACATAGTCTGTGTACCTTCATCAATAATGAATGCTGACAATCTGAAAGCGGCTCATGACAGCGAAAAGCAGTTCAGCGTATGGACTCTCAACACGGAAGAGGAGATAAAGAACGCGATAGAACTCGGCGTGGATACGTACTTCACAGATGATTCTGCGCTTGCAGTCAGACTTGAAGGCGAAAACAGGCAGGCCGAGTAAGGCGTTTTGCATAATACTGGAGAAAATCAGGGAGAACTGATACTGATGGATAATAAGATACTGGAGGAAAAGCTGACAGCTCTCGGAGAGACCGAGATGCAGATGTTCAGATTCATGCTGGACAGACCTGCCGGAGCCATACTGACAGTTGAGACGGACAAAATGCTGGCTCAGCTACTGGCTGAGGACGGTCTCGCTGAGGTCGACGGGGACAAGGTCATCATCCCGGCAGAGATCCGTGATGCATACAGGGATATATGGTCGGATGAACTGACTCTGAAGTGGCGCAAGCGCAACTGGATGTACAAGTGCCTCGAAGCAGGCCGTTTCCTGTACGGAGTCATGACGTGGGATGTCCTCAAGGATCTCTTCGCACTGAGATATCCTCATTCAGACATGGATGAGGTGAAAGAGCTGTTCGCAGGCACACCCGTCTTCTACCAGTGGTTCGCCGAGAGGGATGGGCAGCTCGTGCTGAATGGTTACGAAAAGGACGACTATTACAGGTATCTTCTGGATATCCAGAAGGACATACCGTTCTATATTCCATCAAAGGAAGAAGTGGAGGAACTGTATGAGAGAGGCTGCCTTATAAGCCGCGAGTCTCATACAAAACTGAAGGATTTCATAGATGAGACGTTCGGTATGGGACCTGATGCCGCAGAGCTCAAGCTGGCAAGGCTGTATCAGGCTGTCAATGACAGGGCCAGAGTAAACGATGCTGTAGACTTATTCCTTGCAGGAGATGTGGAAGACAGCGAAAAGCTGGAGTTCCCTTCGGATGAAGCTGAAGTGAAGTTCATCGAGCTGTACATGGATATGAGCAGGGAGTGCCGCGTAAGGGACAACCGCGGTCACGACTGGTATGAGATGACAGCATTCATGGCAGAGAAGAACAGAGCCGCAGGACCGGAGAAGAAAGCACCTGTGAAGCGGGTCAAGATAGGAAGAAACGAGCCGTGTCCGTGCGGGAGCGGCAGGAAGTATAAGAACTGCTGCGGAAGGAACATAAGCTGAATCTGATGACAGGACAGTACGACAGACAACATGATAATCCGCTGGGGTCAGCGCCGCTGATCCCTTTGATCGCGGCTTACGCGATACCGTCGGTGATAAGTATGCTGGTTGGTGCGGCATATAATATCACCGACCAGATTTTTATTGGCCATGTTGTCGGAATGCTGGGCAATGCTGCCACTAATGTTGCTTTTCCTACAGTCACTCTCACGACCGGCGTCAGCATGCTGTTCGGAATAGGTACTGCAGCCAACTTCAGTATCAACCTCGGAGCAGGTGATGAGGAAGAGGCAAGACGATACGTCCACAACGGACTGACGGGTGTTGCCGTAGCAGGGATCGTTACAGGAATACTCGTGTTCCTTTTCAGGGAGAGCATCGTTGTGCTATGCGGTGCTGATGCGGGAGGGAATGTCTTCCCGTATGCGGTATCATATCTCTCGATAACAGCCTGCGGACTTCCTTTCCAGATGTTTGCTCATTCGTCATCGTCCATCATAAGAGCTGACGGCAGCCCGAGGTATTCGATGATGTGTACCGTAACGGGGGCGATACTGAATATTGGCCTTGACTGGCTCTTCATGTATCCTCTCGGCATGGGCATAAAGGGCGCTGCAGCAGCGACAGTACTGTCACAGATGGTGAGCTGTCTCATAGCAGCGATGTACTATCCTAAGTTCAGAGCATTCAGGCTTTCTGTCAGGGAGCTGGGCATCAGCAGCAGACATCTATTAGGAAGCATGGAAGCGGGCATACCGAATTTCTGCAATCACATGCTGATGATGTGCACCAATATAGTGCTGAACAACATGCTCTCGACTTACGGAGCAATGTCGGTATACGGTCCGGATATCCCGCTTGCCGTATCGGGTGTGGCGCAGAAGACCAGCATGATAATGGTCTCTTTTGCCGTCGGTATAGCCCAGGGATGCCAGCCTGTATGGGGATTCAACCTCGGAGCGAAGAAGTATGACCGCGTTAAAGGAACATACTGGAGGGCCTTCACTGCGGCCTTCCTGATAGGAGTCATATTCTTCTTTGCCTTCCAGCTGTTCCCGAGACAGATAATATCCATATTCGGTACGGGCAGCGATCTGTATTATGAGTTCGCTGAGAAGTATCTCAGAGTATTCATGATGCTGGTGTTCTTCCAGAACATACAGCCGGTATCCATCAATTACTTCTCGGCTACAGGCAATCACAGGCAGGGACTGCTGGTATCACTTTCACGGCAGGGACTGTTTCTCATCCCGCTTCTGGTGATACTTCCGAGATTCATGGGTATAGACGGTATACTTGCCGCGAGCCCGGTATCTGACACGCTGGCATTCATAATGTCAGTATCAATGGTGGTGCTGAGCTTCCGAAAGTTCGGAAAAACAGCAGATAACAGCGATTTACATGCCGGATCGTAAGCATCCGGCATTGTTTTTGTTGATGCAATAAGCAGAAAAAATGTATAATTATCTGGTTAAAAAATACAGGACATAATCAGAAAGTACAAAAGGGAGGTACAGGGACAATGACAAAAGGTGAGCAGTTATACGAAGGTAAGGCCAAGAAGGTATTCAGTACAGAAGATCCTGAGCTGCTTATAGTTTCATACAAGGATGATGCTACAGCTTTCAACGGCCTTAAGAAGGGGACCATTCAGGGCAAGGGTGTTATCAACAACAGAATGTCCAACATGCTCATGAAGTATCTGGAGACCAAGGGGATCCCGACTCACTATGTTGAAGAGCTCAATGACAGAGACACAGTTGTGAAGAAGGTTTCCATCGTTCCTCTTGAGGTCATCGTAAGAAACATCGCTGCAGGATCCTTCTCCAAGCATTACGGAGTAGAGGAAGGTGTAGTATTCGAATCACCGACTGTAGAATTCTCATATAAGAATGACGATCTCGGCGATCCGCTCCTCAACACTTATCACGCACTGGCACTCGGCCTTGCAACAGAAGAGGAGATAAAGCTCATTGAAAAGTACGCATTCGGCGTCAACGATATCCTCTCCGATCTGTGGAGAAAATGCGGTGTTATTCTCGTTGATTTCAAGCTCGAGTTTGGAAGACTCTCCGACGGCACTATAGTTCTGGCAGATGAGATCAGCCCTGATACATGCCGTCTGTGGGACAGCGAGACAAAGGAAAAGCTCGACAAGGACAGATTCCGCAGAGACCTCGGTGGAGTTGAAGAGGCATATAACGAGATCATGAGCCGCCTTGAAGAGAATATGAAATAAAAGGAGATAAAATGGGTAATTGCGCAGTAGTAGGTATCAACTGGGGAGATGAAGGAAAGGGCCGCATGGTCGACCTTCTGACTGAGGATTATGATGTTGTAGTCAGATTTCAGGGCGGCGGAAATGCAGGTCATACTGTAATAAACGACAAGGGCAAATTCGCTCTTCATCTTCTTCCGTCAGGTGTATTCAGAGACGGCGTGCTGAACATTCTCGGAAACGGAGTTGCGCTCGATCCTGAAAACCTCTGGAAGGAGATGCAGGAAGTAGCTGCCAAGGGTGTCGAGATCACCCCTGACGCTCTTAAGATAAGTGACAGAGCATCCCTCCTGATGCCGTGGCACAGAGAACTCGACGGCCTTGAAGAGGCGCGTCTTGCAGATAAGAACTACGGATCCACCAAGCAGGGGATCGCACCGTTCTATTCAGACAAGTATCAGAAGAAGACAGTCCTCGCAGGAGAGCTGTTCTTCCCTGATGAGCTGCGTGCTCATATCAAGGACCTGCTCGAGTGGAAGAACCTCACACTGACAGGCGTATATGGTGCTGAGCCGTATACCATGGAGATGATGGAAGAATGGATCGAAGATTACTGCGAGAAGATCAAGCCGTACGTATGTGACACAGGCCTTCTGCTTAAAGAGGCTCAGGCGAAGGGAAAGAAGATCCTGTTTGAGGCACAGCTCGGAGCTCTCAGAGACCTCGACTTCGGTATCTGCCCGTACACAACATCATCCAACACTCTTGCAAAATACGCTCCGATCGGATCGGGAATCCCTTCTGCAAGTGTCGATGAGATCATAGGTGTCGTCAAGGCATACTCCACATGTGTAGGCGAGGGTCCTTTCGTCGGCGAGATGCATGGTGAGGAAGCAGACAGGCTCCGTGAAGCAGGCGCTGAATACGGTGCAAAGACAGGAAGACCTCGCCGTGTGGCACCGCTCGACCTCGTCGCTACGAAGTACGGAACCGAGATGCAGGCTGCTACAGGCCTTGCAGTCACCAAGATGGACGTACTCAGCTACCTCGACAGGATCCCGGTAATCACAGCATACGTTGTGAACGGAGAGAAGACCGACAGATTCCCGTTCCCGGCACTGCTTGATCAGGCCGAGGCTCACGTTGAATACGTGGACGGCTGGAACTGCGACATCTCCGGAGCCCGTAAATGGGAAGACCTGCCGGAAGCAGCTCAGAACTACATCACGATGATCGAGAAATTCACCGGCTGCCTGGTAACATACATCTCCGTAGGAGCTGAGAGAGAAAGCATAGTTATAAGATAAGAAACATCACAGGCTGCAGTACAGCACATGACCGCTGCACTGCAGCTTAGTTATATCAATAATCAGGAGAAAACACATGACAAATAAGTACGAATCCCCGCTGTCCTCAAGATACGCATCTGACTACATGCTCGGACTCTTTTCATCGGATACAAGATACCAGACCTGGAGACGTCTGTGGGTCTCTCTTGCAAAGCAGGAGATGAAGCTGGGCCTTCCTGTCACTGAGGAGCAGGTAGCAGAGCTCGAGGCACATATAACGGATATAGATTATGAAGTGGTAAGACTCAGAGAGAAGGAAGTGCGCCATGACGTAATGGCTCATGTATATGCTTACGGCAAAGTCGCTCCTTCGGCTGCCGGCATCATCCATCTCGGAGCAACAAGCTGCTATGTCACAGACAATGCAGACCTCGTCATCTACAGGGATGCTCTCAAATACATCCGTGCTGAGCTTCTCAAGGTCATCGCAAATCTCGCAAAATTCGCTGATGAGTACAAAGCGATGCCTGCACTCGGATACACGCACTACCAGCCTGCACAGCCGGTGACCATCGGAAAGAGAGCGACACTGTGGATGCAGGACTTCGTTTCGGACATAGGGGAAATAGATTTTGCCTTTGAGAACATAAAGTTCCTCGGATGCCGCGGTACTACGGGAACAGAGGCGAGCTTCATGGACCTCTTCGAGGGAGACGAGGCTAAGATCGACGAGATGAACCGCGGAATCGCGGCTGACTTCGGATTTACTGAATGCTTTGATGTATGCGGCCAGACTTATCCGAGAAAGGTCGACAGCAGGATACTGAACGCTTTGTCATCAGTCGCTCAGAGCTGCTACCGCATGGCTAACGACATCCGCCTGCTGCAGCACGACAGACAGGTCGAGGAGCCTTTTGCGAAGAACCAGATCGGTTCATCGGCAATGGCCTACAAGCGCAATCCTATGAGATGCGAGAGAATATGCTCGCTGGCAAGATATCTGATGGCAGACGCTGCGAACGCTCCTATGACTGCTTCGGTGCAGTGGATGGAGAGGACCCTGGACGACTCGGCCAACAGACGTATCTCGATGCCTGAAGGCTTCCTGTGCGCTGATGCTATCATCCGTCTGGCACAGAACGTAACTGACGGTATTCACGTCAACGATAAGATAGTTGAGAAGACTCTCCGCGAGTTCCTGCCTTTCATGGCTACAGAGAACCTTCTGATGGAGGCTGTAAAGCGCGGCGGTGACAGACAGGAGCTGCATGAGGTCATCCGCAGGTGCTCGATGGAAGCGACCGCTAAAATGAAGAACGGTGAGGAATGCGACCTGATGGACAGACTTATGAAGGAAGAGGCATTCCAGCTCAGCTCGGATGAGATCAGGGACATCCTGAGACCTGAGCTGTACATCGGCAGATGTCCTCAGCAGGTAGAGCAGTTCCTTGCAAAGGTCGCTCCGCTGATCGAGGGCGTGGAGGAAGAATCCGCAGAGATCAATCTGTAGGCTGCACAGACGGCAGGATAACCTGGCTTAATGCTTATCATACGCAAAAAGTATGATAAATAATAAGATATACATATGGCGCCTGTGTTCAATATGCAGGCGCTTTTGTTATATAATTTCGGGAAAAGATTACCCATTAGCGGGATCATGTACATAGAATAAAACGACGGAGGGAGAGAAATGGATTATAATTTTCCGGTAACAAGAACAACAACACCTAAGGAAAAACCGACAGACTGCAAGACTCTCGGATTCGGCAAGTATTTCACGGACCACATGTTCATCATGGAGTACGATGAGGGCCAGGGATGGCATGACGGAAGGATAGTCCCTTACGGACCGATCAGCCTCGATCCGGGATCGACTTCACTTCATTACGGCCAGCTGATGTTTGAGGGCCTCAAGGCTTACCGCAACCCTGAAGGAAAACTCAATCTCTTCCGCCCGGACATGAACGCAAAGCGTCTCAACAGGACCAATGAGCGTATGTGCATTCCGCCGATGGACGAAGAGCTCTTTATCGAAGCTGTCAAAGCGATAGTCAAGGTCGATGAGGACTGGACTCCGACTGATCCGGGAACATCACTTTATATAAGACCGTTCATCGTTTCGCCTGAAGTAAGCTTTTCCGTACTTCCGGCAAAGAAGTATCTCTTCATCATCATCCTGTGCGCAGTAGGTGCTTACTATGCAGGAAATGAGAGCA
>JAZQHU010000073.1:0-15864 GCA_045540775.1 Anaerovoracaceae bacterium
ACTGGCAGATATAACGACAATTATACAAATACAAAAAACGGCAACCTTGCCGTTTTTAATATACCATATTCGTTTCTACTCTCACAGCGAATCCTTGTAGGGTATCCACCGCAAGTGTTACCCCTTACAAGTAGTCCTCCGCGATAGAAGTAAAAGTTAGTGTATTATAACGAAAAACAACGGCCTACCAGCCGTTGATTCCTCGCTCCCTGTTGAACCATATCTCTACAGCGAATCCTCGTCTGTAGTGATAAAGGTTCGATTTGGAATGTTTTGGTGGGCGATCAGGGGCTCGAACCCTGGACACCCTGATTAAGAGTCAGGTGCTCTGCCAGCTGAGCTAATCGCCCTCAGCTATTTGCGTCTCTTGCAAGCCGCTCATGTATACTAACACCTGCACGGGTAAGAGTCAAGGGGGATTTTTGAAAAAATTCCGAAAAGATTTACGATAAGTGGCCACGTGTTCAGAAAATATGTGCAAAACATTGAAATACAAAGCTAAATGGTGTAGTATTTCACTGAATAATTATAAAAATCGGGCAATTTTCGCGTGCGCATTTTGAGCACGGGAAAAACTATACTAAGGCGGGCATCGGGCCTGCACGGGAGCACGAAATAGAAAGCCTGAAAAGGCGGAGAATAGCGGAGGTAATATAGTGTTCTGTACAAATTGCGGTAGCAAGCTTCCTGAGGGAGCAAGATTTTGCAGCACATGCGGAGCAAGAGTAGCAGAGGTGTTCGAAGTACCGGAGGTTGAAAACAAGCCGGCAGCTTTCGGATTCACTGAAGCGGCACCTGATCCTGAGACGGTCAAGCCGGTAGAGGCACCGCTCAAGAAGAGGGCGACATTCGACTGGAGTAATGTAATTGACGAGCCGAAGAAGAAGACCATTCCGGACATCAAGTCCCCATGGGCAACTACCGGCGGTGTTGATGAGAGCGAGCTGTATACTGAGATGGGAGCATCCACAGAGCGCAGCCGTACAATGAGCTTCATCGATGTACTCAAGGCAGAAAAGGAACAGCAGGAAGCAGCAAAGACTGAAGAGGCTGCACCGGCTGAACCGGCACCAGTGGCTCCGGCTGTTGAAGAGAAGAGACCGTTCGAGTACACAGAGGTTCTTGATCCGGGATTCCTTGAACCAGTGGCACCGGCAGCAGAAGAAAAGGAAGAAGAGGTACCGCAGCTTCATTTCGCTCCGCTTTATGAAGATGTAGATGCACCTGTCGTCACTCCTTTTGATATTCCTGAAGAGGAAGAGGTTGTACCGGCAGACGAAGTACAGATAGAAGAAACCGTTCAGGCTGAAGCACCGGCTGAAGAGGCACCAGAGGCAGAAGCGGCTGCTGAAGTTCCTGAGGTACCAGAGGCACCGGCTGAAGAGCCTGCAGCAGAAATACATATAGAAGAAACCGTAACAGAAGTAGCTCCTGAGGCAGAAGAACCGGTCGAAGCACCGGCTGAAGAAATTGCCGAAGAAGCACCAGTTGCTGAAGAGGCAGTTGAAGAGGTCGCTGCAGAAGCTGCTGAAGTAAATATTGCAGCACCGGCTCCTGTAGAAGAAGAGCCTGTAAAGCCTCGCAGAGGCTGGTTCGACCTTCCGGACTTCCTCAAACCTAAGGAAGAGAGACGTCCTTTTGCAGCTTTCACAGAGGGAAAGCCTGAAGAGATTCCTGCGGCACCGGCTCCTGTAGAAGAAGAGCCTGCAGAGGAACCTGAAGCACCTGCAGAGGAAGTCGTATTCGAAGAGCCTGAGTTCGAAGATGCAGCAGAGCCTGCTGATGAGATCCAGGTCGAGGCTCCTGAGTATGAGCCTGAGGCAAAACTCGAGGATGAACTCGACAGCATCCTCAAGGGCGGCAGCGGTCTTAGGGGCTTTGAACATGAAGATGAAGATGAAGCCGAAGAAGCTGCTGACGATGATGACGAGGATGAAGAGGAAATCTTCGAGGGCGACCTGTACAGCAACACAGAGGACGAGTACCTCGACATCTCAACAGAGAGAACTGAATCTGTAAGAAGCTCAGCTGACGATGCAGAGGATGCTGAAGATGATGATGACGATGACGAAGATGAGCCTGTTGATGAGCAGGAACTCTTCGCGGACATGACTGAGAATGCACCTAAGCATTCAGGCATGACAATTGCTCCTCCGGCAGACAAGGAAACAGAGATCGAAGCTCTCAAGAAGAGACTTGCTGAGCTGATGGGAACATCCTGGGAGCCTGAAACTGAAGCAACCGCAGAGCCTGCAGCAGAGGAAGCTGCTCCTGAAGCACCTGCAGAAGAGCCTGCAGAGCAGGATTACTATTACAAGGATCCTGAACCTGCAGCAGAGCCTGTAGTTGAGACTCCTGCATATGAGGAGTATGACCATGCAGACTTCACACAGTATGAAGAACCTGCAAGCACAGCAGCATATGAAGATGAATACCTCGCAGAAGAGCCTGCAGCTGATGCAGTTGCAGAAGAGGCGCCTGCAGTTGAAGAGGCTGCAGAAGAAGCACCTACAGATGAGCTGAGCGTATATGAGCACCTTATACTCACACCGGAAGAACCTGTAGATGAAATACCGGGAGCTGAGTCGAAAATAATCCAGGCGGCAGCTGCAGCAGCAGTTGTTGAAGAGCCTGCAGTTGAGGAAGCAGTCGAAGCAGCTGAACCTGCAGCTGAAGAGGTTGTCGAAGAGGCACCTGCAGTTGAAGAGGTTGCTGAAGCAGCGCCTGCAGCTGAGGAACCGGCAGTTGAAGACTTATACCTCATGGACGAAGAGCCTGAAGAAGTCATCTACAGAGCATACGAGCCTGCAGCTGAAGAACCGGCTGAGGAAGAAGCGATCGTATTTGAAGCACCTGCAGCAGCTGAAGAGACACCTGTCGTAGAAGAGCCGGCAGTAGTTGCAGAAGAGCCTGCAGTTGAGGAGGTAGTCGAGGCAGCTGAACCTGCTGTTGAAGAAGTTGCCGAAGAGGCGCCTGCAGTTGAAGAACCTGTAGTTGAAGAGGCACCTGTAGTTGAAGAGGTTGTTGAGGAAGCAGCACCTGCAGCTGAAGAGGAGCCTGCTCACAAGACAATCGACGATTTCCTGGCAGACATCCTCAGAGAAGGCGCAGCACCTGCAGCCGCATCTGTAGCAGCAGAGCCTGTAGTTGAGGCACCTGCATTCACAGCACCTGCAGCAGAAGAGACTCCTGTAGTTGAAGAGGCACCTGCAGTTGAAGAGGTTGTTGAGGAAGCGGCACCTGCAGCTGAAGAGCCTGTAGTAAATGTAGAAGATGAATACACAGACCAGGTGGTCCTGAATGCTGAGGATTTTGAGGTTCCAACATTCAAGGAAGCTCCTGAGGCACCTGAGCTCACACTTGAGGATCTTGTTGCAGCAACCCCTGAGGTTGAAGCAGCACCTGCAGTTGAAGAAACTGCTGAACCGGCACCTGTATTTGAAGAGCTTGTTGAAACAGCTCCTGTAGTTGAAGATGCTGCAGATGCAGCTGTAATCGAAGAAGCTGTAGCAGCAGTTGAAGCAGAAACACCGGCTCCTGAGAAGAAGGAGACAGATGCGCTTTCAATCGAAGAACTCGAGCAGGATCTGTTCGGAACATCTGCAGCAGCAGATACTGAGGTTGAGGCAACCAAGAAGATCGACAAGTTCTACACACTTTACCGTAAGAACGAGGAGTTCCAGAGACTCCTTGACGAGGAGTACAACAAGCTGAAGGCAGCCGGCGGTCCGACGCCAGAGCCTGCAATTCCTGATACAGAACCAAAGGAAGTCAGACATAAGAAGATAGAGGATGCTACTATCTATCAGGACTTCGACCTGGAGAAGGAAGCAGCCAAGCTCAGAGCTGAGCAGGAGAAGTTTGCTGAGAACACAGCTGAGGCCAAGGCAGTCGTGGATTCCGCTGCAGCAGCAGTTGCACCGGCAGCAGTCGCGGCAGGAGCAGCAGTCGCAGCAGGCAAGAAAGACAAGAAGGCGGCTAAGGCTGCAGCTAAGGCGGCTAAGGCTGATCCGATGCAGCTCGAGTATGAAGAAGTAGAAAAGGGAGGCGGATTCCTTACAGTACTCGCAGTGATCATCGCTATCCTGCTGATCATCCTGCTCGGAGTCATTCTCGTACTGAACTTCATGCCTGACAGCTCACTCGCACTCAGGATCGACTCAATCATAGAGAATATCACAAGCCACTTTACTGCAGTGGATGTGATGGGCAAAACATTACTGCTCTAAAGCAGCAAGTCAAACTGATTACCACTTGCAGCGGCAGCCGGGCGCTGTCGCTGTAATTGTTTGTAAAGACTGCCCGGGTCATCCCGGCACAGTCGTCAGAGGGGTATTATTAATCTGTTGTATTAGTAACTAACCGAAACGGAGGGCTGGAACATTGGCATTCGGCAAAAAGAAAAACGTCAACACTGACGATGAGATCGAATTCAAGGGCAAACGCAGACACCCGCGTAAGGGTCTGTCCATAATCATCATGCTGATAGCCATCATCATCTGCTTCCTGCTTATGATGGTCGGCTTCATCACTGACTGGATGTGGTTCAACGATCTCGGATACGCGAGCGTCTTCTGGAAGAAACTGCTTACCGAGCTGGAGATATTCTTCCCGGTATTCATTGTAGTGGCGCTTCTTACGAGGTTCTATCTCAGAACACTCAGAAACGGCTACTTCAGGCAGATAGAGTCGCATGAGATACCTAATGCAAAACGCATGAACAAGGTGGCATGGATCCTTTCCATCCTGTTCGGCGGAGGCGTAGGTCTGTTCTCGTCATGGGGAACATGGCTCACATTCCTCAAGGCAGCGAACTCGACCAGGTTCGACCTCAAGGATCCGCTGTTCAATCTGGACATAGGATTCTACATATTCAAGCTCGACTGGATCGACATACTCAACGAGATCATTCTCGGCGCGATCATCGGTCTTGTACTGGTAACACTTTTCTACTATTCATATCTTCTCTCGGTAAGGACACCGGACATTTTTGTGCACGACGCACCGCCTGATGAGCCTGAACCAGAACCGGAACCTGTAGAAGAGGATGAAGAGCCTAAGGTAATCTACCGTACACCGATCGACCACTCAGTCATCGGAAGGATGTTCAGAGCGGGCAAAGGCGCAGTCGGAACTGCTTTTGACAAGAACCACAAGCGCGGCAGAGGCAAGAGAGTAGACGTTAACAACAGCAACCTTGAGCACCTCATGGATATCGCGAGCGGAAAGCTCATCGTACTCGGTATCCTGTTCTATCTGATGCTCGGAGTAGACTTCTTCATCAAGCAGTTCGAGCTGCTGCACACACATACCGGAGCTGTCTACGGTGCCGGATTCGTTGATGTAAACATCACGCTGTGGGTGTACAGAGTCATCATGCTCATGTCAGTCATCGGCGCGGTCACGCTTGCGATACACATTAAGAAGGGCGAGATCACCAAGCTCCTCAAGGTGCCTGTGATCATGGTTCTCATCTATGCTCTCGGCGTAGGTGCAGGCAACCTCGTACAGTCCCTGATAGTCAGCCCGGACGAAATCAACAAGGAGTCAAAGTATCTCGAAAACAACATCGAGTACACAAGACATGCATACGGAATCGACAATGTAAGAGTTGCTCCGTACAGTGCGGATGACTCCATCACCGGCGAGACGATCCAGAACAACGGAGAGACAATCGGCAACATCAGAATCAACGACTACGAGCCGGTAAAGGACTTCTACAATCAGACACAGTCCATCCGTCAGTACTACAGATTCAATGATGCGGATATCGACAGATACATAATCAACGGCGGCATCACCCAGACTTACCTCTCAGCAAGAGAGATAGACGAAGAGAAGATCAGTGATACCTGGATCAACAGACACCTCAAGTACACACACGGTTATGGTGCTGCAGTATCCCAGGTAGATACCGTCACATCATCAGGTCAGCCGGATGTTATCGAAGGAAACATCCCGCCTGAAACAACAGTAGACGTACTCAAGATCGACAGACCGGAGATCTATTTTGGCGAACTCTCCAATGACTACATCATCACCAACACCAAGGAGACAGAGTTCGACTATCCGGACGGCAGCGAGAACAAGTACACAGAGTACCAGGGCAGCACCGGCATCAAGCTCAACCTTTTCAACAGGATCCTCTTCGCGATGAAGGAGGGCAACATCAAGATCCTCGTTTCATCCAACATCACATCGCAGTCGAAGTTCATCTACAACCGCAATGTGGTCAGGAGAGTTGAGAAGATCATGCCGTACCTCTCATACGAGGAAGATCCGTACATGACGATCGTGGACGGCAAGCTCTACTGGATACTCGATGCTTATACGACAAGCAGAAACTACCCGTACTCAGAGCCGTATACTGATGAGGTCAACTCGACCAACTACATCAGGAACTCTGTCAAGGTCGTAGTGGATGCATACAACGGAACAGTAGACTTCTACATCGTAGATGAGACGGATCCAATCGCTCAGACATTCCAGAAGATCTATCCGAAGCTGTTCAAGAGCTCGGACAAGATTCCGGAAGGCATGAAGGAGCACCTGAGATATCCTAACGCTCTGTTCAAGATCCAGGCCGGCGTATACTGCAAGTATCACATGGATGATGTCAAGGTATTCTATCAGAGAGAGGACCTGTGGGATATAGCTCACCAGATCTACGGAACAGAAGACGTCCAGATGGATCCGAGCTACTACATCTTCAACCTGCCTGACACAGAGGAAGGTGCGGAGTTCATCAACATGATCCCGTTCACACCGAAGTCCAAGCAGAACATGACCGCTGTCATGATGGCGCGTAACGACGGAGCCAACTACGGCCAGCTGATCGTTTACACGATGCCTAAGAACAAGACGGTCTACGGTCCGATGCAGATCGAAGCTCAGATCGACCAGAATACAGAGATCTCTAAGGAGTTCTCACTCTGGGCATCATCGGGCTCGACATATAAGAGAGGAGACCTCTTCGTAATACCTATCGGCACATCCCTGATGTACGTCGAGCCGGTATACCTCGAGGCTTCCAACCAGGCTATCCCTGAGGTCAAGAGAGTCATCGTCGCTTACCAGGACAAGATCGCTTACGAGGCAACACTCGGCGAAGCTCTGGAGAGCCTGTTCGGCACATCGACTGAGGGCAACAGGGCAGACAGCGTTGTTGACGGCGGATCCGCTGAAGACGGCACAAGCGATGACATCAAGTCCCTGATCAATAAGGCGCAAAATGCTTACGACAAGGCGATCGAGGCTCAGAAGAACGGCGACTGGGCTGAGTACGGCAAGTACATCGGACAGCTCGAAAAGTATCTGACCAAGCTCGGTGACCAGAGCAGCACAAGCGCACCTGCAGCTGATGCGGCAGCAGACACTGCAGCACCGGCAGACAACGCAGCAGCTGAGACTGAAGCCGCAGCAGAGGAAGAGCCTGCAGCATAAAAAACATTCTGAGGGGGGAAAATGATAAAGTTCGACTTAAACAGAATGCTCTACACTCTCACTCCGGATGAGCATGATCCGGAGACTGTAAGAGCGCGCCTCGCTGCGCATCCCGAGGTCAAATTCGTCTCCTTCACCGGAGTCGACATGGGCGGACACAACACAGACGAGAAGATACCTGTCCAGGCTTTTGCCGACGACATGGAGAAGCTCCTCGCTGACGGAGTCCAGACAGACGGATCATCCGTAGCTCTGCCTAAGATCGCAGACCTCTCCAATGCGCGTGTGGACATCATGCCGGACCCGGACGTCAACTGGTATGTCGAATACAATTTTGACAACATCGACTACGGGACGGGACTTCCGACAGGGACTCTGAGGATACCATCATTCCTGCGCCACAACGGCGATACGATGGTAGGATCGAGGACTTTCCTCAAGGACATGGTCGACAGGTTCTCGGCTGCGTTCGAAGAGACACTGAGAGCTAACCCGTATGTGTTTGAGCACATCGGCGGAGTGGACAGCATCGATGAGATCGACTCGTTCCTTCTGACCAACGCGACCGAGCTCGAGTTCTGGGTCAAGACGCCTGATGACAGGGCGGACAGAAACCAGCTCTCCATCGCGCAGGAGCTGAAGGAGCAGTACTGGAAGAGAGTTACCGGACCGGTCGGAACGGCCATGGAGCAGACTCTTGAGATACTCGACCACTACGGATTCGGGGTAGAGATGGGACATAAGGAGGTCGGCGGCGTCAAGGCCAAAATGGGTAATACCGGCGCTTTCGACCACATCATGGAGCAGCTCGAGATCGACTGGAAGTACGCAGACCCGATGCAGGCTGCGGACAACGAGAGCCAGGTCAAGAACATCGTCCGCGACGTGTTCAGGATGAACAACCTGGAAGTTTCATTCCGCGCAAAGCCGATGATCGGCGTCGCCGGGTCGGGAGAGCATACGCACTTCGGACTCGCAGCTAAGCTGAAAAGCGGCAAGGTGGTCAACCTGTTCGAGCCGGTCAACAAGGAAGATGAGTTCATGAGCCCTGTGGGATTCGGTGCCCTGATGGGCATCCTGAAAAACTACGAGCTCCTGAACCCGATCGTAGCACCTACGCACGAGTCTTTCCTGAGACTCAAGCCGGGTTACGAAGCTCCTGTATGCATAGTCACATCGCTCGGAGTCGACCACAGGACACCGTCGCGTAACAGGACCGTCCTGATCGGACTTGTAAGAGACCTCAAGAATCCGCTTTCCACGAGATTCGAGCTGAGATCGCCTAACCCGCACACCAATACCTACCTTATTATAGGTGCGACATACATGGTGATGATGGACGGCATCATGGCTGCACTTGAGGCGGGCAAAACCTCCGCAGAGCTCGAGAAGTCGATCAGCAAGAGCTACGGAAAGAAGGACTTCTATCTCGAGAAGAACAGAGAGTACCGTACTGAGCGCAACATTTACACAGATTACACTCGTGAGGAGAGAGAGAAGCTGTTCGGAAAACCGCCGGCTAACGTCTGGGAGTGCTTCAGCGCATGGGGCGGACAAGATGAGCCGATGAAGAACACCGCACTTCTGACCGGAGGCGATGAGAGCGTCAGGATCATCCTGGAGTCCTACCGTGAGCAGATGATCCTCAAGTGGTGCATGGAGTATCACGACAGATACATCGAGAACACCATGGATTACCTGAGAAGCTGCGTCAGGCTGCACGAAGACGACACTAACGACTATGACTCCCGCAACTGGAGGGAGATATCTGATCTGAGAGATCTCATCGGGCACGAGGTCAACGGCAGACACTCGCTTCTGTACAATGCGCGCGAAGCCATTGATGCAGAGAACTACGAAGAACTGTCGCGACTCGAGATAATAATAGAAGAAAAGCTCGAAGAACTCAGGTCACTATACAATAAATACAGAAGGAATATATTCTGAAATCAGTATCCCTTCGCTCGAGTCCTCGAAGCCGCATTATGGAAGGCTTCTGCGGATTCTCGCTCCGGGAACTGGTTTCAGACAAGAGTATGAACTTAGATTATAAAAGGTAGAGAAACATGCTGGATATCAAGAAGATAAGAGAAGATTTTGACGGCGTTAAGGCCGGTGTTGAGAGAAGATGCAAGGGTGACTTTGGTATCGATAAGGTCAAGGAACTCGATGCCAGGAGAAGAGAGGTGCTCGCTGAGGTCGAGGCTCTCAAGAACAAGCAGAACGTTACTTCACGCGAAGTGCCTAAACTCAAGAAGGCGGGAGAGGACACTACAGCTCTCTTCGCTGAGATGAAGCAGCTGTCTGTACGCATCAAGGAGCTGGACGGAGAGGTTTCCTCGATCGAGGAAGAGCTCCGCGGCGCACTGCTCGGCATCCCTAACGTACCTAACCCGCAGGTCCAGATCGGTGAGGACGACAATGACAACGTAGAACTCCGCAAGTGGGGAACACCTCGTGAGTTCGGATTCGAAGCCAAGGCTCACTGGGACATCGGTGAAGACCTCGACATTCTCGACTTCGAGAGAGCAGGAAAGATCTCCGGTGCACGTTTTACCGTATACAAGGGGCTCGGAGCAAAGCTCGAAAGAGCCGTTATCAACTTCATGCTCGACCTGCACACAGAAGAGCAGGGATACACGGAGATTTTGCCTCCGTTCATGGTCAACAGAGACGCCATGACAGGAACAGGCCAGCTGCCTAAGTTCGAGGACGACATGTTCTACGTACCTGCCAAGGACTTCTTCCTGATCCCTACAGCAGAGGTTCCTGTAACCAACCTGAGAGCGAAGGAAATCATCCCTGGTGACGAGCTGCCTATCTACTACACAGCTTACACACCTTGCTTCCGCAAGGAGGCTGGTTCGGCCGGAAGAGACACACGCGGACTCATCCGCCAGCACCAGTTCAACAAGGTCGAGATGGTCAAGTTCACAACTCCTGAGACTTCGTACGAAGAGCTCGAGAAGCTGACCAACGATGCTGAAGAAGTACTGAAGAGACTCGGCATCCCATATAGAGTAGTAAGACTCTCGACAGGCGACCTGGGATTCAGCTCGGCAATGACTTACGACGTAGAAGTATGGATGCCAAGCTACGGCAGATACGTTGAGATCTCAAGCTGCTCGGACTTCGAGGACTTCCAGGCAAGAAGAGCCAACATCAGATTCAAGAGAGACAAGGATCACAAGCCTGAATTCGTACACACTCTGAACGGCTCGGGCCTCGCAGTCGGCAGAACAGTAGCAGCCATCCTCGAGAACTATCAGCAGGAAGACGGCAGCGTAGTCATCCCTGAAGCCCTCAGACCATACATGGGCGGAAGAGAGGTAATCAAGTAAGAGCTGCATCCCGTAATACAGATTGACGGGTAATATAGAATAATATAGGAAGAAAAGAGCCCCGCTTACAGCGATGCCATGAAGGCATGCCAGGCGGGGCTTTTTAGTGTGCGGGCAAAATAGAAAGTATTAAGCGGACATGCAGCAGGGTCCGTTCTGGCTTTTCATGTACAAAAGAAACAATTGCAGCAACAAAAATGCAACAATCAATATTTTTTCTGATATAATATATCCAAAAAATGTGCAATTATTATACTCTTTTTTCGAAAACGTTTTCTCTGCCCGACTAACATTCTACATTTATATTCGTTATGATTTGTTGCGAATGTGTTGCGGGAGTATATATAATTACACTGAATAACTGGAGTAAAAGAGACTTTACGTGCGCCGGCTCATCTGGCTGGCACATGCTGTACAGAATAAAAGGAGAACAACTATGGACAACAGGAACAGGCACCTCAAGAGGTTACTTGCCTTCGTCCTGTCCGCAGCCATGATCATCACGTACATGCCTCCATTCATGCCGGCATACGCTGAAACGGGATCTGACATGGAACCGAACGGATCACTGGCTGAAGACATGATCGAAGATAAGACACCGGAAGCTCCGGATGCCGCGGTTGATGACACATCATCTGAAGCAGAAGAAGCTGATGCCGGTGCGGGGACGGAGGACGCTGCGGGTCTGCAGTCGAAAGACGAACCTGCAAAATCTGAATCAGCCGGAGCATCCTCTGCAGCTGCTGATAAGGAGGATCAGGACGGACAGTCATCCGGTGACACTGCCGAAGAGACAGCAAAGCCTGTAACGCTCAGGGCAAACAGCAGTAACTATGCAGTTACTGTCTCTTGTGATGCAGATTCCGGGATCCCTGAAGGCGCATCGCTCGAGGTCAGCGAACTTTCAGGGGGACAGTATGACAGGTATCTGGAAAAGACGGCTGATGCGCTCGACACTGAAGCGGACAGCATGAGCTATGTCAAGCTGCTGGATATCAGCATCGTTCATAACGGGCAGAAGATACAGCCTGACAAAGAAGTCAAAGTATCCATACAGCTTAAGGATACTGACCTTGACAGCAGCCGGGAAGATGTCAGCATCGTCCACTTCGGAAAGAAGACCGAGGTGCTTGATGCAGCCGTAAACAGCGGTAAGAACAAAGTCACTTTCGACACTGACGGTTTTTCGATTTACGCCATAACATCACAGCCTGCAACAGACCTTGATGGCAAGACTGTTGCAATCGTTCATGTGAACACCAACCCGGTAGGAGATACCAACAAGTCCAGATACGTGGGCAGAGCTCTTCAGAGTACGGCGCGCGGAACAACAACTCTGAAGGCTCAGAGCGTTGCTGTGGAGACTCATACAAGTGAAAAGGACCTGGTAACCGCAACAGCATCAGGAACTGCTGACCCTGACAGTACGACAGAGATCACTGAGTGGACCTTTAAAGCAGCCGGTGATGCAAACACCTACTATATCAGCACCGGAGAAGGAGAATCAAAGAAGTACCTTAATATCTCGTCCGGCAGACTGGTCCTGTCGGATGATCAGCAGGCTCTTACCGTGAGTGAGGGAACAGGCAGTCACAGCGGGACGGTGAGGATCAACGGAGGAAATAATATCTGGCTCCGCTCTTCGGTTGCTGTAAACGGGAACAACGGAAATGACCCGTATTTCCAGGCAGGAGCGTTCGGGGATAACTACGGCTGGATGACTTTATGTGAGATAGACAAAGTCGAAATAGGTGATGTCGTTTATACAGGGCAGAAAATCAGTGTACAGGATCTTGTTGACGGAAATGAAGTCCTGATATACCAGACTCTGTATAACTCTGCGACAGAGAAGTACGAAGATTACGTGATCGACTATAACGGCAATCTTGTGAAAGCATACGATAACGGTGACACTCTGACCATGTACGGTGATGAGAATGCCGCGCCGGTATGGATGATCAGTGTGTGTCGTGACAGTACAGGGCAGCCTAATGGCTACTATGTATTCAAGAATGAAAAAACCGGGCTTGTCCTGCATCCACTGGCAGACGGGACGCTTGTTGCACCATATGTATCAGATGATGTGGACGGTGTTTCACTGAAGGGAAGAGAAACCGGCGGTTATACATCAACGATAGAGTTCTGGGATGAGTCAGCACATAATCTCTATGGCTATCACATTTCCGGAGAGGCGGGAAATTATGAGCTGAGTACAGCGACCGGCAGCGGTTCGCAGGCATTTTCGTTTGCCCGCAGAATACCTGAATCCACAGGCCAGCTGCACGAAGTGAAAACAGTGGACAGCAAGTCGAAAGGCGTTACGATCCATATGTTCAACTATCCTGATAGGAATACCATTTCCAGCGTCACAGGAAGCAACTCATATGCTGAGGGTGTCCTCCCTGAACAGCATGCCAGCATGACACTTACCAACGGGTATCCTACATTCAAGAACGGCAAAAGCGGCAGCACACTGTTCACACCGGGCAACAATTATTATCAGGGCGAAGGAAATCATCTGTTCCTGTCAGATACATACAATGCAACAGGTTATTACGAATACAATGCGTTCCACAATTTTGCCCACTATAACAAGAACACAGGAAACTTTACCGTTTATGCGGAGACAGGAACTCCGGCTCCTACATCATCGAATTTCTATTTCAAGCGTGGCAATTTCATGCCGTATAACGAGCTGGATACCAGCAGCAGCGCCAGCAGGGCACAGAATCTCTACAACGGTGACGGAGTACTGCTTGATTATCAGGACCCGACCTACGGTGATACGCTGTATGGCCTTAAAAACACGGATTTCTATTTCGGCATGACGATGGAATATGAGTTCATGATGCCGAAGGACGGAAAAGATAAGGGCAACCCTCTTGTATATGAATTCAACGGAGACGATGACCTGTGGATATACATCGACGGCGTTCTTGTGCTTGATATAGGCGGCGTCCATGACGCGTGGAGCGGGATCATCAATTTTGCCACTGGAGAGATCGAAGGAAGAGGTGCCGGCGGCGCGAAGACCATTAAGGACTGCTTCAAGAATGCAGGCGTTTTCCCTGACGGTACAGCCTGGGATGACAGCAAGGTCAGTGAATACTTCAACGGGAACACATTCGTAGACTACGGAAGCCACTCGTTCAACATGTTCTACATGGAGCATGGTGCCGGAGCTTCCAACCTTGAGACGAGGTTCAACCTGCCAGTAATCGAAAAGGGCAAAGTGACAGTTGAGAAGCAGCTCTCCAATACTTCACAGGTCGATTACGCGAATGTTCTGTTTGCCTATCAGGCGTTCAAAAAGAACGGACAGGGGCACTATGAACCGATGACAGACGCGGTATATGAGGGAAAGACAGATGATGAAGGCAACCCTGTACCGGTGAATTTCTTCGATAATGTCACTATTGCCGGCAAAAACTATGACAATGTCTTCTATCTCAAGCCTAGGGAGGCAGCGGTCTTCTCAGAAATGCCCGAAGATCAGGAATACTATGTTCAGGAGATAGGGATCAAGAACGACTATTATGACGAGATATTTGTCAACGATGTCAAGATAGATGGTGAAACGGCAGAAGCACAGGAAGGTATTTACCGGTCTCCGGAAAATACTGTGCGCAACCGTGTAAGGGTGACATTCACCAATCACTGCGATAAGCGAAATACGAATGAGCTGATCATCAAGAAGCGGCTCGCGGACGGCAGCCCGTATAACGGTGATGTGTTCGAATTCCGCGTCATGCTTGAAAATGCCGCGGGTGAACTGGTCCCTTACTATCAGGGCGGATACTACATCAGGGATGACAACGGAGTCTACTATAAATATGACGAGAACAACAAGCTGAAATCTAACGGATATACGCCGTATCAGATGACCTCCGGTAACTACGGTACTATCAACAAGATCCCGCCGGGGTACAATGTGGTCATCATGGACCTCCTGACGGGAACTGATTTCTATGTCGATGAGATACGTGTCAATGATTCTTCAACTCTGCTGAAGGACAGCCAGTGGAAGCTTGTCAGCACTAAGGTTTTCGGCAGTGGCCTTTCGGAGATATCAGATGCATCCATTTATGACTATGAGACCGGGCAGACTGTGACAAAGCCATCACTCGGAAGCATCGAGCACGGAAAGGATGCAAGTGTAGTCTTTACCAACGAGATGAAGACAGGCAGCCTGAAGATCACTAAGAAGCTCGCAGAAGACAGCGATCAGGTCACCATCCCTGCCGGCACGAAGTTCACGGTCAAGGGACCTGCAGGCTACGGAGAAGATGGTACGAAGGAGATCGCATTCTCAGACTTTAAAGAAACGGATGACGGATACACTTATACGGAGAATAACATCCCTACAGGTGCATACACCGTCGCGGAAAGCAATGCGGATATAGACGGATACATCCTTGAGACAACATATGATCCTGCTGAGGCAGTTGAAGAAGGCGCTGTGCCGCAGAAGGCTGCAGTAACTGTCGAGGAGAACCAAACAGCGGCCGTCAATGTAATCAACAAATACACTTCAGACAGGATCAACATCAATGTCAAGAAGAACTGGGATGACGATGATGACAACGACGGCAAGAGACCTGACAGTCTTGTGATCCAGCTGTTCATTGAGGGTGCCGAGACAGCGGCGGATGTAATAGACACAGTTACCCTGAATGAAGCCGGCGGATGGAGTGCAAGCTTCACCGGTCTCAGAAAGTACAGCGGCGGGGAGCTTATAGTCTATGTCCTGAAGGAAGTGCTCACTGATGAAGTTAGAGAAGCATACACTGCCGTAGCAGAGCGGGTAGTAGCAGAGGAAGAAGTAATAGAAGGAGAAAAGACAGGCGATCTTGCCGGAGAATTCACTAATATACACACACCGGAAGAAATCCGGATCACAGTAACCAAAAAGTGGGATGATGCTGATGATCAGGATGGCAAGCGTGCAGGTGCAGGGGCAAAGGTAAAGCTGTTCAGGACTGTTGACGGACAGAAGACAGAAGTCGAAGATTCAGAAAAAACAGTCGGAACTGAAAACAACTGGTCAGACTCATGGGATGAGCTGCCTGCATATGATGAC
>JAZQHU010000074.1:0-27583 GCA_045540775.1 Anaerovoracaceae bacterium
AAGCAAGCTGAGGATATTTATCTTTACGTAGAGAAGCTGGCGTTCGAGCAGCCGTATCAGGCAATACTTGTAAGCGATACAGATCAGCTCTTCAAGTTACTGGCAGGCAGGGAAGAATACTATGGCAGCGAAGGAGAAGCCGGCCCATATATATACGTGAATGGCGATTACATAGGTGAACTCAGAACATGGAAATAAGTTTCTGTAGTATCAAAGTTTATTACTGAAAATGACAGCAGCTCTGTGGAGAATATTTCTCTTACAGAACTGCTTAAGTCATTGGTATTGAAGGTATTTTATGGAGTTATTTATGAAGAAATTTGTCATATTTCGTTTGACAAGTATAGAGTAACGCCCCTGCCTTAAGCGAACCTAAAGTAGGAAAAGATTATTTACATAGCTTGATCTGTAGTCAGAGGTCAAGCCTTTTTCTTTGCAAAAAATACGGAAGGAGAGTGATCTAAATGACAGAAAATGATAAAAACGAGATGCTCAGGGTGATACTTTGCAAGCCCGGTGAGACAGCTGAAGCGGTCGAAATCGATGATGATCTTGAGTCGATGCAGGAGCTGGTAGGTGGTCTTATACAGGAGTTTATGCCATTCCATTCTGAGACAGATCCGAGATACGACGATGTTGCGATCATCTGTAATGAAGAAGGAAAGCTTATGAGACTGCCTCCGAGCAGAGCAATAACAGACGAAGATGGACGTGTGATGGATGTGATCGCAGGTCCTTTTTTTATTTGCTATGCGCCGCTTGAGAGCGAAAGATTCCTGTCGATGCCTGAGGATCTTGAGCACCAATTCAAGGAAAAGTTTGAATATCCTGAGCACTTTTTCAGGACTGATGATGGCATCGAGGCAGTCAGATTTGACCCTGAGAAGAAGGACCGGGAACAGGCCAGGTAAGGACCGGATCATGAGCAAAATGATCACCAGAGGGGGAGCAGACGACCTGCGTCGTCGTAACAAGCACTGCCTATTGGTGCTCACGACCAACCGGCATACTTAGGGGAGACCCCTAAAACCCCGCTGAGCGCCCAGCACTGATGCATCAGAACACTGAGCGCTCGCTTGAACGCTCAGACTAACCGAGGAAAGGAGGAGATACCATTGAGGAAGAGAGAATTCAGAGTGCCGGTCTATCTCACTTTCGATGAGAAGGAGGACCTGCACAGGAAAGCCCAGGCAGCATGCATGGACCACAATCAGTTCATCCGGATGCTCATCATGGGCTATGCACCCAGACCTGCACCGGATGACAGATTCTATAAAGTGATGGACCTCATGAGAGAGATGGGTGACAGGCTCGAGGACATCGAAGCAAGGGCAAGAGATCCTCAGGTCATAAGTCTGCTCGAGACTGAAGCGGAAAAGTGGCATATGTTCCAGAGTGCTGTTGAACACAGCTTCCTGACTCCGGAAAGGATGGATCTGTAATGGCAGTAACGAAGATATGGCCAATACGTAAGAGCATCTCTGCACCGCTCGACTATGTACAGAATGAAGAGAAGACAGCAAATCCTGCAGTGCAGACATTCACGGAAGGAGAGCAGGCTCTCGAAGATGTCATTGAGTACGCAGCCAATGAGGACAAAACTGAGAAAAAGATTTTTGTGAGCACTCTCAACTGTAATAAGAGATACGCCCGTGATGAATTCCTGACTGTGAAAAAGCAGTTCAACAAGGAAGGCGGCATCGTTGCTTTTCATGGTTACCAGAGCTTTGCCGGCCATGAAGTGACTCCCGAGCAGGCGCATGAAATCGGTGTCCAGCTTGCCAGGGAACTCTGGGGAGACAGATTTCAGGTCGTTGTAGCAACCCATCTTAATACAGCGAACCTGCACAACCACTTCATAATAAACAGTATTTCATTCAAAGACGGCAAGCGCTATCACGACTGCAAGGATACTTACCGGCTGATGAGAGAGACTTCAGACAGGATCTGTCTGGAACACGGACTTTCTATAGTTGAGAATCCGAAAGGCAGAGGCGTCAGCCAGTATCTCTACAATCTGGAGAAGGCGGGCATGCCGACAAGATACAACGTCGCGCGTCAGGCCATCGATGAATCCATAGCGCTCAGCCTGAACCTAGAGGAGTTCAAGTCAGAACTCCGGAGCCGGGGGTATGTCTATCGGTTCGATCCTAACAGGAAGTACTGGACGATCACTCCGCCTGGATGGAAGAAGGCGATTCGTATCCATCAGCTCGGGGAAGACTATACCCGTGAAAGCATAGAGCGAAGAATCTATGAAAATGATCCTTCAGTACGGACCGAAAGGACCAGACAACATTACCGCATACCGAACAACTACAACTTGCGGCGCAGAATCGACCGCATCATGGGAAGGTCAGGACTCGAGAAGCTTTACCTCAGGTACTGTTACGAGCTCGGAATACTGCCACGGGTAAAGCAGAATCCGACAAGACTGCACATCGTGCTCAAGGAGGATCTGCTGAAATGTGATCAGTACTCAGAGCAGGCAAAACTCCTGTGCAAGTATCACGTCAACACCGACAGTGACCTGGAGCATGTAATGGAAGATATCAGAGAGAGGATGAAGGTGCTCACAGCAGAAAGAGACCAGCTTCGCAATAAGGCCAGGCGTGTGCTGCCCGAAGAGGAGATCGCTGAGGCTAAAGAGAAGGCTGCTGAAAAAACAACTGAACTCAAAGAACTAAGGCGGGAACTGAAGGTGTGCGGTCAGATACAGGAGCGTTCATCGCAGGTAGAGGAGAACCTGAAGATCGTTGACGCTGACAGGATGAAAGAGAGAGAACGATAGAAACAGGAAGGAGATGATGCTATGAATCCGGGAGGAGATGCAGCAGAACAGGTCGTAAGACTATCACTTGAAGGAGTAGAAGTCGCGGCCAGGATATCCGGTAACGGAGCGAAGAACATCGCTTTGCTTCTGTATGCTGCTCTGAAAGAAGAAAAGAAGACCAAGGGCAAGGCCAGGCTGACCAATATGCTGAAGTCTGGTAAGGAACTCAAGGTATACACGATCACGCAGAAGGATCTTAAGAAATTTACTCAGGAAGCAAAGCGTTATGGTGTGCTCTATTGTGTGCTCAAGGACAGAAAGAACACTGATCCGAATGCTGCAGTAGACATCATAGCCAGAGCGGAAGACGCTTCCAAGATCCAGAGGATCACGGAGCGATTCAGACTGGCAACAGTTGACAGAGCGAGTGTCTCGCTGGATAACCAGAGAGACAGGGACAAGATGTTCCCGAAAGAATCGGTCAGAGAAAATCTGAGAGGACCGGCACCACAGGCAGCTGATGAGATGCAGCCTGATCCTGAGAGGATTCTTCCACCAAGAGAGGAAGCAGAACCTGAGGGCAGGGCGGTCATGGCAGGACCAAAGCAGGAGGAACTGCAGATAAACCCCACTTTGGCAAAGACAGGCCGAGACCCTCTGTCCGAGCCAAACTCAATGCAAGTAAGCCGCTCAAATGGCTTCCCTGGGATAACTGACAGACCATCTGTGAGAGAAAAGCTACAGGTGTATAGGGCAGAAATCGCCAGAGATAAGGCAGAAAGAGCAAAAGACGTGGTCTCAAAAGGTATGGAAACAGCAGCAAAAGCAGTGAAGGCTGTGATACCTGGAAAGGAGAGATAAGGTCATGAGGAAACACTGCAGAATAGAGATAGACGAATATGAGCAGGGGATCCTGATCAATGCGCTGAATCTCCTGAGGAACCAGCAGATCAGGGATGGGCGCCCCACGGACCCTGTGAACGAACTTCTTGAGAAGATCATAAACTCAGGGCCAAGACAGCTTATGGTCGCTGAGAAAGGATCGTCATACGAATACTCAAGATAATAGGAAAGACGATCTCCTCATCGCAGCAACAGGGTGCATACCTGTAGTGTGGATAGCTTTGCTTATTGCACCATACTGGCATCGAAGCGTTTTCATCATGATCACTCACTTCGATGAGATCTTTGCCGACCCTATGCATATAAAGTGGACAGATCACAGCCTGCAGGCTGTTTTTTTATGCCTTCTTGTATATGCGATGGGCATCGGCGTCTGGCTGTCCACACGTAAAAACTACAGAAGAGGAGAAGAACACGGCTCTGCAAAGTGGGGCGATGCTGCAGCCGTGAACAGGAAATATCATCAGAGACCGGACAACATGAACAAGATCCTTACGCAGCATGTAAAGATTGGCTTTGATGCGCATAAGCACAGAAGGAATCTGAATGTGCTTGTCATCGGAGGATCCGGTGCAGGTAAAACGAGGTTCTATGTAAAGCCCAATGTCATGCAGGCAAACTGCAGCATGGTGATACTAGACCCGAAAGGCGAGATACTCCGTGACACCGGATATATGCTCATGAAGAAAGGTTATAAGGTGAGAGTGCTCGATCTTATAGAGATGAGCAGGAGCCATTGCTACAATCCATTCGTATATCTGAGAGACGATAATGATGTACAGAGACTTGTCACTAATCTGTTCAAGTCGACTACACCGAAAGGAGCATCCTCACAGGATCCATTCTGGGACACCGCAGCACAGATGCTGCTTCTGGCGCTTGTTTTCTATCTGAAATATGAAGCACCGAAAGAGGAACAGAACTTCGCGATGGTAATGGAGATGCTGAGAGCAGGCGAGGTTGATGAGGACGACAGCAAGACTCCGAGTGCTCTTGATAATCTTTTCTACGACCTCAGGAGAACTGATCCGGATCATATAGCAATCAAATATTATGATGCTTATCATTCAGGCTCGGGCAAGACACTCAAGTCGATCCAGATCACTCTTGCTTCCAGACTCGAAAAGTTCAATCTTGAGAGCGTGGCAGGGCTCACAATCACTGATGAACTCGATCTCTGGAGACTGGGAGAGGAAAAGACAGCACTATTTGCCATCATCCCGGACAACGACACCTCTTTCAATTTTCTGGTGTCACTGCTATATACGCAGCTCTTCCAGCAACTTTTTGAAGTAGCAGATAAGAAATACGGAGGATCACTTCCTGTTCATGTGCAGTTCCTGATGGATGAGTTCGCAAACGGTGCGACACGTTCTACGCCTAAAACGGTAGGAATAACCGACAAAAGCATAGCCTAAGGTCGCGTTTACAATTGAATATTGAAAATGTGGTTTTAGAGAACTGCATGACTGAAATCTCAAATGAGAGGGTAACGCCTTGAAGGGGATTCACTAATACTCCGAATAGCGCCGACTGAGTACAGACAGTCGGGGTTATAGAGCTCGGGGAAGTCGCGTGAAGCGCATCCTAACGTAAAGCCGAGGAAAGCTCCGCAGAGGTGTGGGGTGTGCGTGACAGCGCGGGTGGTGTCTCCATATGGATAGAATGACCAAATCGGCGGTCTGACAAAAATCCCGAAGGTACGGCTCTAAACGAATGACCTGTAGAAATGCAGGGACACCATGAGGTGTGCAGGCGAGGCAAAGTAAAAGTTGTTAGTATGAAATGCCTTCTGCGCTTACAGGGCGCAGGTATGCTGAAAGAAATTTCGAGGATAATGCCTGCAGGGCTAAAGGGATTGCCTAAGTGGAGACGATACTAAGTCATGCGGAACGTGGAAAGCAGCCAATATGGGAGCCGACTGTAACGGCGACGAAGAACCATAGTTGTATCGAAAAGGGGAGAAGCTTCTCCCTACAACAAGTGCATTTATGGCTGTGAGAGTAGAGGCACAGTACCGATGAAGCCGTGATAACAAGCGGTGGAGGGATAGCCTCAAGCCGATAGTCGTTATTACTGATGTTTGCGTGGTAATCACTAAGGAGATTTTCATAGCTGTCGTGGTGAGACAAATGAAAAAATCTATCTCCGCCAAAGGAGATGATTACTATGGCAAAAAGAATTGTGAATAAAGCAGAGCGGAACGCCGAGCGATACGAAGCGAAGGAGACAGGGTACAAACTCTACGAGGACAGCTTGGAAGGCAAAACCTTCGACAGGCTGATGCCCCTCATTATCTCAGAACAGAATATTTTGCTCGCATACCGAAATATCTGCAAGAACGGAGGAAGCAAGACCCCAGGAACGGACGGAGAGACTATAGAACATATCCACAGGCTCTCCGTTGACGAGGTAATCAGAAAAGTAAGAAACAAGCTGAGATACTATCAGCCAAGACGGGTAAGACGAACCGAGATCCCAAAGGATAACGGCAAAATGCGACCACTCGGAATACCGAGCATATGGGACAGACTGATTCAGCAGTGCATACTGCAGATACTCGAACCAATATGTGAGGCTAAATTCCATGAGCGAAACAATGGGTTCAGACCGTACAGGTCTACGCAAAACGCCATTGCTCAATGCTATAAAATGGCGCAACTGCAGAATCTGCACTTTGTAGTGGATGTGGATATTGTCGGGTTCTTTGACAACATCGACCATAACAAGCTAATCCATCAACTGTGGGGATTGGGAATACAGGACAGAAAGCTGATTGTAATAATCAAGCAGATGCTGAAAGCGGAAATACTGTTCAAGGACATAATCATTGAACCCGAGACAGGAACCCCGCAGGGCGGCATACTGTCGCCGCTGTTAGCGAATGTAGTCCTCAATGAACTCGATTGGTGGATAGCAGGGCAATGGGAAATGTTTAAGGTCAGAGAGGGAATCAGCGGACTCGAATTTCCGAAGTACAACAGTGACGGCACCTTCAGAGTAATCGACAGGAGCCCGAAATGGAACAAGTTAAGGTCAAGCACAGAATTGAAGGAGATGTATATCGTAAGGTATGCCGATGACTTCAAAATATTCTGCAGAGACTACGAAACTGCAAAGAAAGTAATGTTCGCAACATCCAAGTGTTTAAAGGAGAAACTACACATTGAAACAAGCGAGGAGAAGTCGGGCATAACGAATCTGCGCAAGAACTACACGACATTTCTGGGCATAAAATTCAAAGTCGTACCAAAGGGCAACAAATGGATAATTCGCTCCCACATAGCGGACAAGAGCAAGGAGAAAGTCACACAGAAGCTCAAACTTGCATGGAAGGATGTCAAAGACCCTGCGAAGCAAAATGAAATAGACGCCAACATCACAAGATACAACTCGATTGTAATAGGCGTCCATGAATACTACTGCATGGCAACAATGGTATCCGCGGACTTTGCGGAAATAGCCTACAGAGTAAAGGGCAAGCAGAACGGCATGAACCATAACAATAAATCTCTGCCGATTGAAAGAGAGGGAGAGATTGAGAGCAAGCCACTAAAAGCAAAGTACGGCAAATCCAAGCAACTGCGGTGGATAAAAGGGCGAGTAATACTGCCAATAGGATACGTGCAGTATGAATATCCGCGCTACAAACGAAGGGAAGTCAATAAGTACCTGCGGAAGGAATCTGACTGGGCGAATATGGTCAGCTTTGAGGTTATGAAGCACTTTGTAGAGGACAGGGAAAACTACCCAACGCTTGAAATGGCGGACAATGCGCTATCGCGGTATATCGCACAGCGTGGCAAGTGTGCCGTAACGCACAACCCACTTGCTCTCAATAATATGAGGTGCATACACATCAAGCCCGTAGACGGTGTCAGAAATGATACCTATGCAAATCTGATTATCTTGGAAAAGGGAATAGCCAATCTCGTTATGACAGATAGCGAGAGAAGAATAGAGGCAATCCTGAAGCGATACAAATTCAAGAAGGACGCAAGGGATAAAATCAATACTCTGAGAGCCCACAGAGGGCTCGAACCAATACAATTCAAGACCACGCAAGCATAAAGGGATAACGCTATCGGGGGAACGCCGTATGATGGGAAACTATCACGTACGGTGTGGAGTGGGGGAAAAGCCCGAGATGGAGACATCAGAGGCTTACCTATCACTATTCAGTCTGCCGGATGACTTCGACAAGATTCTCTCCGTCATGAGATCGAGAGGTGTGTCGGTAAGCATCATCCTGCAGAACCTGGCACAGCTCAAGGCGCTCTTTGAGAAACAGTGGGAGTCGATCGTCGGCAACTGTGATGAGTTCGTATACCTGGGAGGGAATGAGAAGGAAACACACAAGTATGTATCTGAACTGCTCGGCAAAGAGACCATAGATACAAATACTTATGGCAAGAGTACGGGACGTAACGGCAACTACTCGACGAACTATCAGAATACGGGGAGAGAACTGATGACTCCTGATGAGGTGCGTATGCTGGACAACAGGTACGCACTTCTTTTCGTCAGGGGAGAAAGACCTGTGAAGGACCTCAAGTATGACATCCTCAAACATCCGGCGGTCAGACTGACGACAGATGGTCAGGCTGATCCATATATCCACGGAGAGCCGTGGGATGCAGGCTCATCAATTGAACTGGTCTCTGATCCGCAGCTTATTGCAGAAGCTGTTGCGAATTCCAGACTGATAGAGCTGCCGGAGAGCAGCTATGAGCTTCTGTCCGAAGAGGAAGCATGGAATGAATTCAATGAAGAATAAATGGAGGGCTACAGAATGACAGAAAAGAAACCAAAACTAATTGACCTGAAGGGAGCAAACAGCACTATGAAGCTGGGGCTTGTCCTTTATGCTGCTATAGTCGTCGCTCTGATAGTGGGAGCGTGCCATGCATATGCAGCCGGGGACCCAATCTCGACAGTAAACAAACTGTCTGAGTTCATATTCAGTCTGATCAGAGCGATCGGACTCATACTTCTCGGACTTGGTATCATGCAGGTAGGACTTTCGCTGAAGTCGCATGATCCGTCACAACGCGCAAACGGGTTCCTGACCGTAGCTGGCGGTATCATTATTACCTTTACCAAGGAAATCCTGAATATGATCACTGGCTAATAATCAGGAACCCATAGGCTGGCCTAAGCAGATAATGACTTTGGCCAGCCAGCTATTGTAAAATCAATATGAACAAGGGAGGAAACAGCTTATGAAAAAGCTTAGCAAAATAGTTTGCCTGCTTATGGCACTTGTGTTGATGATAGTAATGACAGCGTGCGGTTCTAAGAAAGAATCAACTGAAGAACCGGTTACAGATGCACAGACAGAAGAACAGGCTTCAACTGATGAAGCATCTGACGACTACGATATTGCTGCGAATCTCAAATTGATGGGCGACCCGGAAGGTGTGAAGATCGTTGATACAGACCATTTTACACTGACACTTCCGCTCGGAGGCACCTGGGACTATGACTACGACAGCAAGACATCGATCACTTTCTACAATATTGCAGGAAGAAAAGCCGATTGCGGTGGAAGGTTGTTCTCACTAGTTGCATACGAACCAGATGATGACTCATATAAAGGACTCCCGCATTACAGTGTAGTGGGTGAAAGCGGCGGAAAGGTCTATGTAGCAGAGTATCCGTCGGATGTTCAGGCAGATGTTGAAGTGGAAGAGCACATGGAACAGTATCAGACTGTTTATGCTGAAGTTGGCAAGATAGAAGCAAAAACAGCTGACAGTCCACTGGTATTGAAATAATTTTGCAAAACCTCTTGACCTTCCACTTTGTGGAAGGACTACTCTCATGACAGAGAAACAGAAAACGGAGGCATTGATGAAGATCAATCAGGCTGCGGAGCTCGCAGGCATCACAAGCAAGAATATACGATTCTATGAAGATCAGGGTCTTATTGCTCCTGCGCGTGATTCCAGTAATGGCTACAGAGATTATTCGATGGAGGATGTCGAGCAGCTCTGCAGGATCAAGCTTTTGCGCATGCTGGGGATATCCTGTGAGAACATCCGCAGGCTTCAATCCAGTGAGCTGGATTTTGACACTTGCATGGATGATCGCATGGCAGAACTTGAGAAGACCAGCAGCAATATCGAACACATGAAGACCATGTGCAGAATGCTGAGAGACGAGGCTGACAGCCTGTCTGAAATCAAAGCTTCCGTTTACCTCGAAAGAATGAATGAACTTGAGAAGGGAGGTGCAAAATTCGTCAATGCACGAATGACAGATATGAGGAAAAGAAAAACAGGCGCGATAATATCAGCTATAGTGATATTCACATTCCTGATACTGGTTATTGGAGCGATGCTTTATTTTAACGCATCGGATCCTGCACCTAAGGGAGTGATAGTGTTCTTTATCATTGTGGGTGCAGTAATAGCCGTTTCTGTAGGATATGTGCTGAAACAAAGACTCGATGAGGTCAGGAAAGGAGAGATAGATGAAGCTTCTAAGTATTGATTATATTCCGGGCGCTGAGATAGAGGTTCTTGGAGTAGTAAAAGGAACGATAGTCCAGAGTAAGAACATAGGCCGCGATTTCATGGCAGGAATGAAGACTCTGGTAGGAGGAGAAATCAAAGGCTACACAGAAATGCTGATTGAGGCTCGGCAGCTTGCAACCAAGCGTATGGTGGATGAAGCTGAAGAACTTGGAGCAGATGCTATAGTCGGCCTCAGGTATGGCTCTTCCCAGGTCATGGATGGAGCAGCTGAAGTCCTTGCATATGGCACAGCAGTAAAAATCGTTGGAAAGAAGTAGACAACAATTAATTGAATACAGATATGGGCCGATGATTGCAACAGAGCAGTCATCGGTCTTTTCTATGGATAAGGAGGACAAATGAATCAGAGCAAAGTAAAAAATGTTGACGGTAAGGTCGGAGAAGGTGTGAAGTTTGAACGAATTAGAAGGATTACAGGCTATCTTGTCGGGACAATCGATCGGTTCAATGATGCGAAGGCTTCAGAAGTCAGAGAACGGGTCAGACATGGGCTAGGGAAATAGCATAACATGCCATCCGATGTGCATACATTGCCGGTGCTCGTCACAGGCAATTTTAAATACAAAGATTTCAATGGAAGGAGGTGCGACCAAGGATGTGTAACAAACGAGTGAGGAAGGGAGGTGCTGCTTCTTGGACAGTGACAACTGGGTAGTGCAGAATCTGCAGAACGCACTGGACACGTGGAACAATAAGATGGCTGAGGTATGGTCACTGCTTACCATGTCACCGCAAAGCTTCAAGGGCGGAGGCATATGGCATGTGATCATCCAGATCAATGGAGCAGTTAAAGCTATAGGGCTGGCGCTGCTCGTTTTGTTTTTTCTGGTAGGGGTTGTGAAGACCTGTGGAAGTCTGACAGATATCAAGAGACCGGAACATGCGCTGAAGCTGTTTATCAGATTTGCAATAGCTAAAGGTGTAGTGACGTATGTCCTTGACCTGATGCTAGCTCTCTTCGATATAGCTCAGGGGATAATGTCCACGATTATGAGAGCATCGGGTATAGGAACAGCGAGTAAAACCAAGCTGCCGAATGAGATGGTGACAGCAATAGAGGACTGCGGATTCTTTGAGAGCATACCACTCTGGGCGGTGACACTCATTGGCAGCCTGTTTATTACGGTGCTGTCGTTCATCATCATACTCACGGTGTACGGACGATTTTTCAAGCTGTATATGTACACGGCCATCGCGCCTATTCCGCTCTCGACATTTGCAGGTCAGCCTACACAGAACATAGGAGTCAGCTTCCTCAAGAGTTACGGTGCTGTATGCCTGGAGGGAGCGATTATAGTGTTGGCCTGCATAATCTTCAGCAAGTTCGCAGCGACTCCACCGGTAGTAGATAAGGATGTAGCTGCTGCAACGATGGTCTGGAAGTATGTCGGAGAACTATGCTTCAACATGCTGGTCCTGGTCGGGGCAGTCAGGATGAGCGACAGGATATCACATGAAGTATTCGGATTATAGAAAGGAGAAGAAAATGAGAATCGGAAAAGAACTCTATATGAAACCGATGCTCCCAGTCCGAAGGGAGATCATCACCAGGTATACAAGGATGAAAGCATATGATGAAATGCTAGCTAAGATGAAAGAGAGGGTGAAAGTCTATGTTAAGTAGAAATGATTTTTTCGATACCGTTAAACGTAACATCATAAATTTCCTGCCGGAGGAAATGTACGACAAGGTGGAGATCACAGATACAGTCGTTACTAAGATGAATGATCAGAAGCTCCACGGAATCGTCATCAAAGAACATGGCAAGGAAGCCGCACCAACATTTTATATGGATGATATGTTCGATAGATATGAAAGCGGCGAGGATCTTGGCTCACTCATGTCAGAGATGGCGAGAATCTATTCCGCAACAATGGATGCGCCGCGGCCACCGCAGATCGATCTCAACTTTGACGCAGTCAGGGACAATCTTTCCGTAAGACTGATGGAAGTAAGCAGGAACCGTGATTTCCTAAGGGATATGCCTTATGTGGATCTCGGGAACGGACTTGCCATGACTGCAGATATCAACTTCCCTGGTGGAATGGATGGCGATTGGAGGGTTGCGGTCAATCATGGTGTGATGGAGCAGCTGGGCGTTGACAGACATGAACTGTTCACGACAGCAATGGATAGTGCAGTCATTAATGACCGTGCCACGCTTACAGATATGACACAGGCTTTGTTCGGACCTGGCAAAGAGAATCTGCTCGACAGATCCGGTCCGATCGATCCGGCTGATATTGGCGGGATGTATGTGCTGACTACTGAGAGCGGAACTCTCGGTGCAAGTGCACTGTACTACCCTGATGTAAAGGAGAAGGCAGCTGAAGTGATTGGCTGCAGCTACTACGTTCTCCCATCATCGACACATGAGGTCATTCTGGTACCAGATGCGGCAGGTATCGATGAGAAAGAACTTTGCAGCATGGTCAAGCAGGCAAACAGAACTGTAGTCGAACCTAAGGATGTTCTCTCGGACAATGTGTACCACTTTGACAAGGACACAAGAGAACTGTCAAAGGTCAGTGATGACCGTGAAAGAGATTCAATCGTCGCCGAAGCGAGGTGATCCGGATGGAGGTCAAGATCAATAAGGAGATAATGGACTACTCGGAAACGATGTTCTTCGGACTGTCACTGAGACAGTTCTTTTTTTCTGCCTTTGCATGCGGCATCGCAGTCCTGATTTATTTTAGGCTCGAGCCGCTGCTTGGCCTCGAGACCACGAGCTGGATCTGCATAGTCGCTGCTTTTCCGTTTGCCGTTACCGGTTTTCTTAAATATAACGGCATGACTGCGGAGCAGTTTGTGTGGGCGTGGATCAAGTACGTGTTCCTGACACCCAGGGTGCTGACGATCGGCAACTGCAATTATTACTATGCCATAGCATCAGAGGCTGCTGAGCGCAGCACTGGGAAGTCTTTTCACAGAAGGGGGACAAGACAGAAACGGCAGAATGCAAAGAGTCCGATAATACGAGGCGTGAAAAAGCAGCGAAAGGTTAAGGATTCGAAGAGGGGGTGATGATTATTGAACAAATTACTGAGAAGGATCCTGAACAGAGACAAGGAGCGTTATAAGGTTCCGAGAAAGGTGCAGGATATCATCCCGGTCAAAGTTATGTGGCCCGACGGAATGTTTCTAACCGGCAGGAACCGCTACAACAAGCTGTTTATGTTCACGGATATCAACTTTGCTGTCGCAAGCAATGACGTCAAGAAGAACATAATTGAGGAATATGCCGAGCTGATCAATTCCTTCGGCTCAGACTTCAGCTACAAGTTGAGTTTCAACAATAGGGCTCTCAATAGGATGGACTTTGAGGATGACGTCCTTATGGAAAAACTCAGGGATACCTTGGATTTCTACAGAGGCGAATTCAACGGCCTTATGACAGGGCTTGCGAGCGGCATCAATGCCATTGTGCAGGATAAGTATGTAATGATCGCTGTTTATGAGAAGGATGCAGAAACTGCCCGGAACAGATTGAACAGAGCAGGCGCGGAGGTCCGCAGCTATTATGCAAAGATGGGATCCATCGACAGAGAACTGGATGCATCAGCAAGACTCAGGATCCTGCATGATTTCTTCAGGCATGGGGAGGAATCATATTTCCATTTTGATCTAAAGGAGATGATGAAAAAGGGTTATGACTTCCGCGACTATGTGTGCCCGGACAGTTTTGAGGTACACCCTGATTACTTCAAGATGGGTGACAGATACGGTAGAGCACTTCTCTTCAGGGACTTTGCATCATATATCAGCGATGATCTCGTTGCAAACATGACGGATACAAGCCGGAGTATGATGATGTCCATTGACATAGAGCCTGTGCCGATGAATGAGGCCATCAAGGAGGCTGAGCAGAGGATGCTCGGAGTTGAGACCAATATAGCGAGTTTCCAGCGCAAGCAGAACATGAACAACAACTTTTCAGCTGTGATCCCTTATGATCTACAGCAGCAGAGAAAGGAGACCAGAGAGTTCCTGGATGACCTTGTTGCGAGAGACCAGAGAATGTTCTATGTGGTCATCACTATGGTGCTGACAGCGGACACGAAAGAGAAACTTGACAGTGATACAGAGGAGATCATGAACCTTGTAAGAGGCAGACTCAACCAGATGAGCATCCTGAGATACCAGCAGCTTGACGGACTCAAGACTGCAGTGCCTTTCGGAACAAGATGCATCAATGCATTCAGGACACTCACGACATCTTCACTGGCAATATTCATGCCTTTCAGAGTGCAGGAAATAAGAGACAGAGGCGGGATCTATTATGGTCAGAATGTTATATCCCGGAATCTGATCATTGCCGACAGGACGAAGCTTCTGAACGGCAATGCGTTCATTGTGGGTGTATCCGGCGGAGGAAAGTCATTCTTCGCAAAGTTCGAGATATTTATCCTGAAGCTGCTGGGTAAAGCAGATATCATCATCATAGATCCTGAAAGAGAGTATTCACCTCTTGTGAAGGCTCTCGGCGGATCTGTAATAGAGATATCCCCGACCTCACCGAATCATATCAATGCTATGGACCTCTCAAAGGAATATAGTGAGACAGATCCAATAGCGGAGAAGTCGCAGTTCCTGCAGTCGCTCTGTGAGCAGATCATATCCGGGCATAAGTTCTCCAGAGGCCAGCAGTCTATCATTGACCGCTGCACGGAAATCGTGTACCGCTACTACAAGCAGGGTAACTTCATGGGAACGCCGCCAACTCTCGATGATTTCAGAGATGTACTTCTGCGGCAGCCTGAACAGGAGGCACATGACCTGGCACTTGAACTCGAGCTCTTCACCAGAGGATCCCTCAATACGTTTGCAAAACAGACGAATGTGGATACCAACAACTCCATGATATGCTATGACATCTTTGAACTTGGAGAGCAGCTGCGTGCTGTCGGCATGCTCGTTATACTTGATTCCATCATGAACAGGATCGCTCAGAACAGGCAGAAGGGTAGGAAAACCTTTATCTATATCGATGAGATATATCTTCTGTTCATGCATGAATACTCCGCGCAGTTCCTCTACAGGCTGTGGAAGAGAGTACGTAAGTACGGAGCGTACTGCACCGGAATAACTCAGAACGTCAGCGATATGCTGCAGTCACATACTGCCAGGACTATGCTCAGTAACTCTGAATTCATCGTCATGCTCAATCAGGCTGCGACGGACAGGATGGAACTGGCAAAACTCCTTAATATCTCAGACAACCAGCTGGCATATATAACCAATGTAGAAGCCGGACGGGGCCTCATGAAAATAGGCTCGAGCCTTGTGCCTTTTGAGAACAACTTCCCGAAGAATACGGAGATGTATAAGCTTATGACGACAAAATTCGAAGAAAGCACTGCTTTCAGAAAGCAGGAGAAGGCAGGGTCTGGGAGTAATGTGTCTCCCGAAGAAGAAGCTGAGTTCCGTAGGAAGATACAGGAGGTGGCCAGGAGCAATGAGGGTTTCAGCGATCTTGTAGACAGATATCTTGGGAAGGATGACTAGAGGCATGCAGACCTCATGGAAGCAGGGCAACCTGCTTCCGGTACATTTTAAGCACCTTAGTAGGGTGCATTTATTATGCGAAAAATATGGAAGGAGGGGATCTGGTGGCAATTAAGTTCAAGGACAATGCAGCAGATATTGTGAAGACTGTAGACAGAGCCGGACTTATGACGAACAGATTCAAGGATATATCATTGAGAACCAAGGATGATCTGGAGGATATGTTCGGGCAGAGGGAAGGATCATATGATTATGCTTCTGATGCAGCGATGCATGGAATGGCAGATGGAACGGATATAGCTATGAGAGCTGGCGCTGAAATGATTCATCAGGCAGGACTTGAAAAGGCTGCTTTCAATGGAGGCGATGAATATATTCATCAGAATAGTGCGGATATTAACTTTTCCTACCCTGACAATGCTCAAAGTGATGAAAATATTCATCGCGCTATGCATAAGTATGGCACGGACAAGCTTGGGAAGGAGCGTGAGAAGAAGGCTCTGACAGATCTTGAGATTGCTCGAAACAGGGAGGAGTTAGGCAATGGCAGGGTCGCTATCAGAACCATACGTGGTGAAGGTTCCGGTCGGATCAGAGCTGGTAGCAGAGGCATAGCTGATACAGAAGCTGCCGTATCTACTAGGCAAGTGCAGCGTCGCCAGAAGGAATATGCTGTACGCAGGCTGCGTAAAAACGAAGGCAGACTCCCGGCATGGATTCCTTGGAGAGGAAGCAGTGCCGGCAGTAAGGCAAAAGCAGGCAGCAGGACAGCAAGGATCCTGAAGAAAATCATTGAAGATGCAAAAGCCTTATCCACATCATTGACCGCTGCAGGTGCGGTGCTGCTTATGGTAGTAATCATTACTGTCATGTTCAGTGCGACTTTCATGACAGTGGGGGACGAAGAGGGAAACAACTTTGCTTATGACTTCTATGAGATAGGTCCTGGTGATACAGCAATAGTGAAGGTCGCTCAAGCTCAGCTCGGCAATGTAGGTGGTAATAAGTTCTGGAAATGGTATGGCTTCAACAGTCATGTTCATTGGTGTGCATGCTTTGTAAGCTGGTGCGGTGACCAGTGCGGATATATAAAAGCAGGAATCATTCCGAAATACGCAATATGCGGTAATGGTGCAAACTGGTTCAAAGAAAAACACCGATGGGCGAGCAGAGGATATTCACCAAAGCCTGGGGATATAATTTTCTTTGATTTTGAGCATGACGGAGTGATGGATCATACTGGAATTGTGGAATCATGTGATGGAAAAACTGTTACAACTATAGAGGGTAACAGCGGCAATGCATGCAGACGGCAGTCCTATGTAAGGGGATCATCTCAAATTGCCGGTTATGGTGTCCCTGCCTTTAACATTATACCTGAAACTAAGAAAGAGGAAAAAAAGAAGGAGACTGAGTGATGAACAAAGATGACATAATGGGCATGGTATCCATGCTTTTGGCGGATGTTGATTCCATACGAGTACTGGTATCAGAAGTGGGCGAGGGACTAGAGCCTAACGGCTGTGATTATTCAAAGCTGCATGCTGTGTATGAAATAGCAGAAAATCAGGAGAGAATGCTGGAGACAATAGATAATTACCTTATTCAGATAAAAGAATAACCGTTGTGGCGTGGGACACCGTAATCTGCAGAAGTGTAAAAAACATCTGAAAATATCTGAAAAACATTGTATTACACATTGTATTACTATTGTTTTACGATTGTTTTTTTTAAACAGTGGCCGCGTCTATGAATAGTAAGTACGAAAAAATGTACAGCAAAATAATATAATAGAAATGGAGGACTCCCCAAGTTGGAAGAGATACAGCCTTTAAGAAGAGGCCCCATTTTGATAAAATTAAGTATTACTAAAACAAAACGCTGGAGGATCAATTTCATGGCAAATACCAGAAAAGAGCAGGAAAGGGATGAACTTCACAAGGCAATATGGAGCATTGCTGATGATCTAAGAGGTAGCGTTGATGGATGGGATTTTAAGTCATATATTCTCAGTACAATGTTTTACAGGTTTATTTCTGAGAATCTGACAAACTATATCAACGATGGTGAGGCTGAGGCCGGTAATACAGAATTTGATTATGCCAAAATGTCTGATGTAGATGCAGAAGAGGCACGAGCTGGCTTGGTTGAGGAAAAAGGTTTCTTTATCCTACCGAGTGAGCTCTTTTGCAATGTCAGAAAAGCTGCAAAAACTGATACTGCTAAGTTTACTGACAAAGAGGGCAATAAGCGGAGCGTAAAAGCAAACCTTAATGAGTACCTCGAGATGATATTCCAGAACATTGAGGATTCAGCAAAAGGGCAACTCAGTGAAGACGATTTTGCCGGGCTGTTTGATGATTTCGACGTGAACAGTAACAAGCTTGGTGCGACTGTAGCCAAGAGAAATGAGAAGCTTATTAAGCTCCTTGACGGTATAGGAGACATGAAGCTTGGCAACTATAAGGAAAACACAATAGATGCTTTCGGAGATGCTTATGAATATCTTATGACGATGTATGCATCTAATGCCGGAAAAAGTGGTGGAGAGTTCTACACACCTCAAGAAGTTTCTGAGCTTCTTACAAGACTGGCGATAGTAGGCAAGACAGAGATCAATAAGGTTTATGATCCGGCGTGCGGATCAGGTTCACTTCTTTTAAAAGCGGCAAAGATACTGGGAAAAGAACATGTACGACAGGGTTTCTTCGGGCAGGAAATAAATATCACAACATACAATCTCTGCCGTATCAACATGTTCCTGCATGATATTGATTACGATAAATTTGATATAGCCTGTGAGGACACGCTCATTTCGCCACAGCACTGGGATGATGAACCGTTTGAAGTAATAGTCTCGAATCCTCCTTATTCTATTAAATGGGCAGGGGATGATAATCCGCTATTGATCAACGATCCGAGATTCTCACCAGCAGGAGTACTGGCACCAAAGTCAAAGGCAGACCTGGCATTTATAATGCATTCACTAAGCTGGCTTGCAACGAATGGTACAGCTGCAATTGTTTGCTTCCCTGGAATCATGTACAGAGGCGGAGCAGAACAGAAAATCAGGAAATACCTAGTAGATAATAACTATATAGACTGCATCATTCAGCTGCCAAGCAACCTGTTCTTCGGAACCTCAATAGCAACCTGCATCATGGTGCTCAAGAAGAACAAGTCAGACAGCAATGTACTGTTTATAGATGCTTCGAATGAGTACGTTAAGGTAACGAATAACAACAAACTTACTGAAGACAATATAAGCAAGATTGTAAATGCCTTTGCAGATAAAGCAGAGATTGAGCATTTCGCATATCGAGCTTCTTATGACGAGGTTAAAGAACAGAACTACAATCTTTCTGTCAGCACATATGTCGAGCAGGAAGACACTAGAGAGAAGATAGATATAGTTAAACTTAATGCAGAAATCCGGGAGATCGTAGCAAGAGAACAAGTGCTGCGTGAAGAGATAGACAAAATCGTTGCTGAAATCGAAGGAGGGTATGACGCATGAGTAGACTTGAAGAATTGATTGCGGAACTGTGCCCTGATGGAGTTGAGTATAAAAAGCTATCTGAGATAGGGACATTAACTAGGGGGAAAAGATTTGTTCATGCAGATGCCGTAGATGAAGGAATCCCATGTATACATTATGGGGAACTATACACATACTATGGCATATGGACGGAGCGAACGAAATCTTTCGTTCGCCCTGAACTATCAGCAAAACTTAGATATGCAAAGACTAATGATGTAATAATTGTAGGCGCCGGAGAAAACGATTGGGATATCGGAGTTGCAGTTGCATATCTCGGAAATGAAGATGTGGCCGTTCATGATGCCTGTTATATATTTAAACAGGATAATGATCCCAAATACATATCGTATTGTCTTAGAACAACAGATTACCATAGGCAAATAAAAAAATATGTATCTACAGGAAAGATCTGCGCAATCTCTGCGGAAGGCCTTGGACAAGCAAAGATACCTATACCTCCTCTGGAGGTACAACGTGAAATAGTCCGCGTGCTGGACCATTTCACGTTACTTTCAGCGTTACTTTCAGCGGAGCTGAAAGCTCGCAAACAGCAGTATGAGCATTACAGAGATACTCTTCTTGAGGCGCCCAAATGGGTGACTGAGGAGGTTAAGCTGGAAGACATAGCAACCTATTCCAAGGATAGGATTTCTTCTGCTGAGGTTGATGAAGATACATATGTCGGTGTGGATAACCTTCTACAGTATAAGCAGGGGAAGACGAGATCCGAACATGTTCCTGCAGAAGGAAATCTAACAAGATATCTTCCAGAGGATATTTTAATCGGTAATATACGTCCCTATTTGCGAAAGATTTGGTTTGCTGATAATGAAGGCGGAACAAATGGAGATGTGTTAGTAATACGTACAACTTCAAATAAAGTTCTTCCCAAATATCTCTATTGTAATCTTTCATCGGAACGTTTCTTTGAATACGACAATGGAAAGGCCAAAGGGGCAAAGATGCCTAGGGGAGACAAAGAATCAATCATGAAATATACTCTCAGAATCCCCTCAATCGAAATACAATATAGAGTAGTGGAAACATTAGATAATTTTGATGCAATATGTAACGACCTAGGGATTGGCCTTCCCGCAGAAATTGAAGCCCGAAAAAAGCAATATGAATACTATAGAGACTTGCTCTTGACGTTCGCGGAGACTGGCGCGACAATCCCTCAGACAGACAGACAGACAGACAGACAGACAGACAGACAGACAGACAGACAGAACATAATTAAGCTCTGTCAGTATGTGTTTGGATATGCTTATGTCACATTGGAAGACATATCTGAAAACTGCGACTCGCAGCGTAAGCCTGTAACAAAAGGAAATCGAAACGCAGGGGGATATCCTTACTATGGAGCATCAGGCATTGTAGATTATGTTGATGACTATATTTATGATGGGGATTACTTGCTAATTTCTGAAGATGGTGCCAATTTAGTGGCAAGAGTAACTCCAATAGCATTTTCTATTACAGGCAAGAACTGGGTCAACAATCACGCACATGTTCTGCGATTTAATAATCCATATGAGCAGAAATATGTGGAACTTTATTTAAATGGGATAGATCTGAGCAAGCATATTAGTGGAGCTGCTCAGCCAAAATTAAATCAAAAGAACCTCAATAGTATTGTGATTCCTCTTCCAAGCGCAGAAAGAACAACATATATTGTTAAGACTCTCGATAGTTTGGAAAGATTGTGCAATGATATATCCGAAGGGCTTCCTGCCGAAATTGAAGCACGTCAAAAGCAATATGAGTACTATAGAGATGAACTGCTGACTTTTAAGGAAAAGGTGAATTGATAATGGCAAAGGGCGTTATATATATTCTTACGAATCCGTCATTTCCTGACTATGTGAAAATAGGTTACGCTTCAGACATAGAGAAGAGGCTTAAACAACTCAACCGCAGTGAAACGATTCCGTTTGCATTCCGTGTTTACGCTATCTATGAGGTTGAAAAGAGCCTGACTGATAAGGAACTTCACAAACTCATTGATAATTTAAATCCGGATCTCAGAACAATTGAGAATTTTGACGGAAAAGAGCGTGTTAAAGAATTCTACGCTATGTCGCCTGAAGATGCATACGGCTTACTAGAATGCATTGCAAAAATCAGCGGTACGATCGATCGCCTTAAAAGGCTGACCCCAGAAGGTCATGAAATACTTGATGAGCAGATTGCAGAAGAAATCAAGGAGACTGCAAGGCGTGGACCTTTCAGATTCAGTGCATGCGGAATACCTGAGGGCAGTGAGATAGCGTTCGTCGAAGATCCAGAAATTAAGCCTATAGTGATAGATGACAGACATATTGAATATAATGGAGAAACCACATCCCTGTCGGCACTTGCACAAAAAATCAAAGGATTCGATCATCCAGTTCAGGGCACTGTGTGGTTTACGTATAACGGAGAAAGATTAAGCGATCTTAGAGACAGACTTGAGAAGGAAGATACAAAATGAGTCAATTCAATGTGATCCTTGCTAGTAGCGAGAGCACTGTAGTTGCTGAATATGAGCCACAAGGTAGCAGATCGGATGCATACCAGAGCGAGGCAGCTCTGGAGGATGCATTTATTAAGTTGCTTTCAGAGCAGGGTTATGAATATCTGACGATCCATGACTCTGATGCGTTAGTCAGCAATCTACGCGTACAACTGGAAAAGCTCAACAAATACAGCTTCTCTGATGCAGAGTGGAAGCGCTTTTTCTCTCAGAATATATCCAATGCAAATGAGGGCATAGAGGATAAAAGCCGGAAGATTCAGGAAGATAATGTTCAGGTGCTTAAGCGTGACGATGGGTCTTCCAAGAATATCATGCTGATTGACAAGGACAATATTCATAGCAACTACCTCCAGGTCATCAATCAGTACGCAGAGAACAGCGGCAATTATGATAACCGCTATGATGTCACGATCCTAGTTAATGGATTGCCACTGGTACACGTGGAACTGAAGCGCAGGGGAGTTGCTCTCAAGGAGGCATTCAATCAGATCGACCGTTACCAGAGGGATAGCTTCTGGGCTGGTTCAGGCCTTTATGAATATGTTCAGATTTTCGTAATATCCAACGGAACTCATACCAAGTATTATTCGAACTCGACTCGTTTCAGTGCAATCAAGGAAAAGGAGAACGGCAAACGTAAGGCTCAAAAGACAAGCAACAGCTTTGAGTTCACATCTTTCTGGGCAGATGCCAATAACAGAGTTATTCCTGATCTTGTGGATTTTACAAAGACGTTCTTTGCAAAGCATACGATTCTCAACATCCTTACCAAGTATTGCATCTTCACATCAGAGCGCATGCTGATGGTCATGAGGCCATATCAGATCGTGGCTACTGAGCGCATCCTGAATCGGATCGAGATAGCTACGAATTATAAGAAGATGGGAACGGTCGATGCCGGCGGATATATATGGCATACAACCGGATCAGGCAAGACCCTAACATCATTCAAGACAGCTCAGCTCGCATCCAGACTTCCATATATCGATAAGGTGCTCTTTGTCGTAGACCGCAAGGACCTGGATTATCAGACGATGAAAGAATATGACCGCTTTGAGAAAGGCGCGGCCAATGGAAACAAGAGCACTGCAGTCCTCACCCGGCAGCTTGAAAACAGAGATGCTAAGGGAAATCCACATGATTACAAGATAATTGTTACAACAATACAGAAGCTGGACAACTTCATTAAGAAGAATCCAGGGCATCCTGTAATGAGCCAGCATTGTGTCCTTATATTTGATGAATGTCACCGGACACAGTTTGGAGATATGCATGTAGCTGTTACGAAGAACTTCAAAAAGTATCATTTGTTTGGCTTTACAGGGACTCCTATATTTGCTGTCAATGCCGGTTCCGGTAAGCATCACAACCTGCGAACTACGCAACAGGCTTTCGGAGACAAGCTGCATACATATACGATCGTCGATGCCATAAATGACGGCAATGTTTTACCTTTCAGGATCGACTATGTGAATACAGTAAAGAAAAAGGAAGGACTCAGGGATAAGCAGGTAGAGGCTATCAATACAGAGTCCGCTCTTATGGCGCCGGAAAGAATCTCTGAAGTAACAGCATACATCCTTGAACACTTTGACCAGAAAACCAAGAGGGGAGAAGGTTATTACACATTCTCCAAGCTGATGAATATCGAGGATGTAGCCAGAAATGCTGCAATAAAGGAGCAAAAGGAAAAGCTGAGACTGAACGGATTCAATTCTATATTTGCTGTATCATCGATCGAGGCTGCTAAGCTGTATTACATGGAATTCAAGCGTCAGATGGCTGCGCATCCTGAAAAGGCTCTTAAGATAGCGACCATTTATAGCTATGGCCAGAATGAGGAAGATCCGGATGGATTCATCGATGATGAAAACTCTGATGACACCAATGAACTCGATACCACATCAAGAGAATTCCTGGATATGGCGATTGCCGACTATAACGAAGCTTTCGGAACGATGTATGACACATCGTCCGAGAAGTTCCCTAATTACTATAAGGATCTTTCGCTTCGCATGAAGAACCGGGAAGTTGATCTGCTCATAGTAGTCAATATGTTCCTTACCGGCTTTGATGCCACAACACTAAACACCCTTTGGGTAGATAAGAACCTGCGTCAGCATGGCCTGATCCAGGCCTTCAGCCGCACCAACAGAATCCTTAATTCCGTCAAGACATTTGGTAATATAGTCTGCTTCAGAGACTTGCAGGAAGCCACTGATTCTGCTATTGCACTGTTTGGCGATAAGGATGCGACAGGCATAGTGCTGCTGAAATCATATAATGACTATTACTATGGCTACACTGATGATAGCGGAAAGCATCAGAAGGGCTATGAAGAACGCATTGCTGAGTTGATCCAGAAGTATCCTCTTGGAGGACAGATCCTCGGAGAAAAAGCAGAGAAAGACTTTATCGTTTCATTCGGAAACATACTGAGACTCAGAAACATCCTATCCACATTTGATGAATTTGATGGACAGCAGATTCTTTCACCGATAGATTTCCAGGACTACACAGGTATTTATAACGATCTCTATGATAAATACAGGCGAGATCCGAAAGGCGTCAACATCGCAGATGATATCGTCTTCGAGATGGAGCTGGTGAAACAAATAGAGGTAAACATCGACTACATCCTGATGCTCGTTGCGAAATATCATCAGAGTAATTGCAAGGATAAGGAGATACTGATCGCTATCGACAGAGCGATAAAATCTTCCTTCGAATTACGCAGCAAAAAAGAGCTCATTGAAAGCTTCATCAATACTATTAATGCGAATTCTGTCGTTGAGAGAGACTGGAGGAAATTCGTCCTTGAACAGGAAGAAAAGGATTTGCAGAACCTTATCGATCAGGAAAAACTAAAACCTGAAGAGACAAGAAAGTTCGTTGCCAATTCCTTCAGAGACGGAGCTATCAAGACCACCGGCACTGACATTGATAAGATCCTGCCACCTGTGTCCAGATTCGGAGGCGGAGGCCGTGCACAGAAGAAGCAGACTGTAATAGACAAGCTGAAATCCTTCTTCGAGAAGTACTTCGGTCTTGGAATAAATCCTTTTGATAAAGCAGAAGCTGTTTATGCTGGCTCTTTCGATACAGTAACAGCAAAAGAGTCATCCAGTAGCTACAAGCTTACTGAAGGCTATGGCCTTGGATATGCTGCTGAGAAACCGGGTGAATATGAATAGGAAGTAATCATAATGCCACTTGGATGGATAGATTTTTCTAAGAGTGAACGAAATAAGGTGTTGAGTGTGCTTGACCTCCTGATGGAGGCAGGCACTCTTGATGAGCTTGGCATTGCACCTATAAGGGATGGCTTTGCCAATTTATTTTTCCCTGGAACTTCTACGATACAGACCAGAGCAAAGTATTTCCTTATCGTGCCATATGCGCTTAAGGATCTTGAATATAGTAAAGAAACTAATCCTGCTAGATGCCTCCGAATCTTTGATGAGGTCGAAAGAAAGTGTGGCGAACAGCTTCTGTCATCTGGAGAAGATACCGCGGGTATCATTGGGAAAAGATCTCTTGGACAAAATAAATGGGTAAAGCAGACACCGGCGAATATATACTGGGCCGGTCTTCGCAACTACGGCATATTCAGAGGGAATCTGTCACTGAGTGAATATATAAGAGCTATCTGCCGCATGAAAAATGATAAAGCGGAGCTCCTTAAGCTTGGGAATAAAAATGATGAGACAGAAGATAGCGCCGGGGACGACAAAGATGCCGGCGACCTTTTTAAGATGCAGTTTCTGAACATACCTACATACAGTCAGAACTGGAGGGAGGGACTCAGTATTAAGTTAACAGCTGCGGAGGGGGAGTTCCTTAAGACGCAGATAATCCATTCATATCCTGACTCAATGCTCGCGTACATCTTAAGGAATAATATGACCGAGATCCTCGGATGCAAGTACTTTCAGGATCTGTCAAGCCTGATACAGTTGTTCCCTGAAAGCATACAGTCGGACTACAAGCTGGCTGTAGACTTTTCTGACTTTCTGTATGTTCTTCGCGTGCTGTATAACATTATCGTATCAGATGGCAAGAACGTGGCTGCTAATTCGGAATGGGAGACACTAAAAGACTATGCGTCTAAGCTCGCTTCTATAGATCTGGAACGCATTTACAAGCGATTAAGCATATACAGGAATCCTTTCCTCTGTAAATTCCTGGATAGATGCAAGGCGCTGATGCTGGCAGGAGATGAGGAAGAGCTAAAGAAAGAGATCCGCCGCCGAGAACGTGAGCTCAAACAGAACAGAGCGAAGACGATGCATCCTGGAGAATTCGATCCTGATGCATGGTTCAGCGGTGGGGCGCTGGATTATCGTTTCGGAGATGCCAGTACGATTATCAGAGATATCTGGGAAAGCGAGGGCTTATGCTGAATCCTTCTAATGACAGGCTGGATTATGGGCAGATTCTCGCTCCTCCAGCAGAATACTATATCGACTTTGCCATAGGAACTACATATTCGCTCAATCTTGATGCGCTTGTAGGTGCTAGCCTTGCGCTGGGTCTGTCAGCTGAAACAGACAGTGACCTTATGAACAACCCTGTGTGTCTGCTTGAAGCACTTAGAAGCACAGGTGATAATGTTGCGCTGTTCTGTGAGGGCGGACAGATACATATGCCTAACAGACCGACACCACTATACATCCTCCTTGAGAAGATGGTATTCCCGGTAAAAACACCAAAGCGCAGGGGGCTGTCATTATATCCATCTTTCCATCCTAAGTTCTGGCTCATCAGATATAGAAATGAGGAAGATGATGTAATATACCGTGTCATCATTCTGAGCAGGAATCTAACGTTTGACCGCAGCTGGGATGTTTCATATTGCATGGATGGGGTGGTAAAGGGAAGAAAACTCAGAAAGAATCAGCCGGTATGCGATTTTCTTCAATATCTGCTGACACAGATCCCCCGTGATGAAAACGGGAAAGAGAAAGCTAGGCGTATCCGCAGCATAATACGTGAGCTTCCATACGTAGTGTTCACTCCGCCGGAGAAAGAGTTCAAGGACTTTGAGTTCCTGCCGGTAGGGGTCAGGAATGAGTCTGGCGGCTATTATGATATGGAGGATACACCACTGTTCTCAGGAACCTTCCATGAGATATTCGTCATGTCGCCATTTGTTAATGGCAGCGTGATTAGATCTTTCAATAATAGAAATGACGGATACGGATTCACCTACAATAAGCATATGCTCATAACAAGAAAGACATCACTTTCATACCTGAAAGCCGCTGATGTGAGCAACTTCCAGATATACGCTATGAGGGATAACGTTATTGATGGAGAATCAGCGATATCTGACGATACAGAGTCGGTGCAGAGTCAAGACATTCATGCCAAGCTGTACATGATGCGTAAGCATTCCGATACAGATCTCTATCTGGGATCATTGAATGCGACGCATAATGCCATGCATGGAAATGTTGAATTCATGATCAGGCTTAAGAGCACAAATAGGTATCTCAACATAGACAGACTGACTGCATCTTTGTTCGGCAGCGACAAGGATGGCAAGGATAATCCTTTCGAGGAGGTCAAGCTTGTAGATGCAGCTTTTGATGAAGGGGTAGACAAAAGCTATGCCATGGATGCTGCAGTAAAAAGCATTAACCGCAGCAACCCCGAGGCGAATGCTCATGTACGGTAAGGAAGCAAGCAACCGAAAACAAGAGATAGACCGCCAGCACTACACTATTCCGAACCAAAGACCAAAAGATAAGCATTGTGGGAAAATCTAAACTTTTGGATTTTCCTACAATGCCAACTA
>JAZQHU010000075.1:0-20426 GCA_045540775.1 Anaerovoracaceae bacterium
AGTGAAGTCTTGTTGTTGTAGCCCTTCTCAGTGTATTCTTTTGTCATCTCGACCCATTCCATGATGTTTTCGTCGATGTTGACTGTCTTGCCGTCCTCTACGAACGGAGCCTTGTCATTGTTGTAGAAAGGTCTGAATGTATCATCATAGCCTGAGAGCATCTTGTAGCCCTTAGCCTTCATCTTCTCAGCTGTATCTTCGAATGTATCCCAGTCAGCCAGTGCTTTCTGTACTTCTGCAGGATCATCTGTTCCGAGAACGTCCTTAGCGATCGAACGTCTGTAAGCAATCAATCCCGGGCAAGCCTGCCAGGAAACGCCCTTTACGTTACCTTCAGCATCGGAAACAACTTCCTTTGTGTACTCATACTGATCAGATGTTGCATCGAGTACTCCAGGGAGATCGGCAACGTTCATTGTCGAATCAGAGTTGGTGTACTTTCTAGCGTAGTCAGCCTCTACGAGGAACATGTCTACCTTGCTGTCAGCATCAGCGCTCTCCTGATTGAGGAGTGCCTCGTCGAGCTTTGTCTGATAGTTGTTGCCTTCGTTAGGCTCAACGATCCAGTTAACTACTGTTCCGTCGTTCAGAGTAGTTGTAGAACCATCTTCTGCAACTTCCTTGACCTCTGGATAATAATCGTTGAAACGAGTCTGGAATTCGTCGTTCCAGCACCAGATGTTCAGGACTTTGCCCTGCTCACCGGAGTCAGCGGAACCGCTGTCGCTGCTTCCGCCGCCGCATGCAGCAAGTCCGAATGCCATTGTTGCGATAAGAGCAAAGCTCATGATCGCTTTCCATGTCTTCTTCATAAGATTCCTCCTTAAGAATAAAGCAAAATGTGGGTCACATTTTCTCATCCCACTCTCTAACGCTTGATCCGGAAACAAGTTGGCCAGACACCATGATCTGTTCTGCCGCGCACGTCGATCTGTGTTCGATAGTCTCAATGAGCTTTCTTACAGATTCTTTTCCGATCCTGTCAGCATCCTGATGCCAGGTAGTAAGCGGTGGCTGAAGAAGCCCCGAGAGGTTGATCCCGTCGTATCCGCATACGCTGATATCTTCAGGTATCCTCAGTCCTCTTCTGGTCAGCTCTGCCTGTCCACCAAGGAAGGAGATATCGTCCGGGAACATGATCGCAGTCGGAGGATCAGGCAGGTCCATCAGTTTGGCTGTTGCCTCTCTGACTACCTCTGCATCATGATACCTACCCTGTACCATGTACTCTGGCGGTATGCTGACACCGTGCTCCTTCAATGCCTTGTTGAAACCCACAAGTCTCTTGTTCGTGACTGAAGTCTGTTCCCCGAAGATATATCCTATCTTTCTGTGTCCCTTGTTCAGAAGATAAGATGTAAGTTCGTATGCCCCTTCGACATTGTCGGATAATACAGAGCTCACATTGTCGAATGCGTAGTCGATAGTTACGACCGGTACATCGCTGTTGATGAGTTCATGTACAGCCTTGCTGTCGAAATTGACACTGGCGATAACTACTCCGTCACAGTTTCTGTAAAGGCAGTGCTGGAGGAATGACATCTTGCGCTTGCCCAGCTTCTGACTGATGAACGTGATGTCATATCCGCTGATCTCAGCTTCTTCCTTGACGCTGTTTAGGATGTAGGAAAAGTATTCGTGTGTCAGACCGCTCATGGTGTCATCAACGAACAGGACTCCGATGTTGTGGGATATGCTCGTCTTAAGCAGTCTGGCAGCTGCATTCGGCGTGTAATTGAGTTCACTCGCCGTCTGCCTGACCAGCCTTATGGTCTCCTCGCTTATATCGTCGTATCCATTCAAAGCTTTGGAGACTGTAGCCGGAGAGACGCCGCACTTCTTGGAGATATCTTTGATAGTTACCACTGATACCCTCCTTTCTGTGCTGTCTCTTGGTCAAGATGTTTTCGAATACGTTTTCGTAGTTTCATTGTAAAATAAACGTTTTCGTTCGTCAATACCCCTTTTAAAAATTTTTCGAAATTTTATGAATCGTTTTCGTTGTCCAAATAAACCGCCATTTCGAAAAGAAATTTGTAGGCGGCAACAAATTATGGTTTACAATCAACGGAATTTCCAATATAATGGAATCAATAGCGAAAACGTATTCGTAGGAAAGGAACAAATTCATGAAGTTCGGATATTTTGACGATACAAAAAGGGAGTATGTGATAACGACCCCTCAGACTCCCCTGCCTTGGATCAATTACCTCGGATCCCAGGATTTCTTCAGACTCATCTCCAACACATCCGGCGGCTACTGCTTCTACAGGGACGCCAAGCTGATGAGACTGACCCGCTACCGCTACAACAACTCACCGATAGACTGTGGCGGTCACTACTTCTATATTAAGGATGGAAACACCGTATGGAACCCTGGCTGGCAGCCTGTTCAGACTGAGCTTGATTCATATGTCTGCCGTCACGGCCTCGGGTATACAGTTTTCGAGTCATCTCTGAAAGGCATAAAGGCTTCACAGGAAGTGTTCGTTCCGCTCGGAGAGAACTGTGAGGTGACCAGGATCACCCTTACCAACACATCTGCAAGAGACCGCATGATCGATCTGTACAGCTATGTTGAGTTCTGTCTGTGGGACGCTCATGATGATTCGACCAACTTCCAGCGCAACTTCTCCATAGGTGAAGTTGAAGTCAAGGGCTCTGATATCTATCACAAGACAGAGTACAGAGAGAGAAGAAATCATTATGCAGTATTCTCCGTAAACCGCGATGTAGCCGGATTCGATACCAGCAGGGATGAGTTTGTCGGACTCTATAACGGTCCTCAGCATCCGCAGGCTGTTTTCGCAGGTGAAAGCCACAACAGCATCGCTCACGGCTGGGCACCTGTAGGAAGCCACCACCTCAAGGTCGCACTCGGACCTGAAGAATCCGCATCATGCATATTCGTCCTCGGATACTGCGAGAATCCTCAGGATCAGAAGTTTGAGGCTCCTGGCATCATAAACAAGAAGCCTGCAGAAGAAATGCTGGCTAAGTTCAGGACAGATGAGCAGTTTGATGCTGCTTTCGCTGAACTGAAGGAATACTGGGACGGTCTCCTTTCGGGCTACAGCATCAGAAGTGCTGATGAAAAGCTCAACAGACTTGTCAACGTATGGAATCAGTACCAGTGCATGGTCACCTTCAACATGAGCAGATCGGCCAGCTACTATGAAAGCGGCCTCGGACGCGGCATGGGATTCCGTGATTCATGCCAGGATCTTCTCGGTTTTGTCCACCTCATTCCTGAGCGTGCAAGAGAGAGGATCATCGACATCGCAAACACACAGTTCCCTGACGGCAGCACTTATCATCAGTACCAGCCGCTTACAAAGCGCGGCAACATGGCTGTAGGAAGCGGATTCAACGACGATCCGCTGTGGCTCATCGCAGGAACTGCAGCATATCTCAGAGAGACCGGGGACTTCTCAATCCTCGATGAAATGTGCACATATGATAATGACGAGAACAACAAAGCTACCCTTCTCGACCATCTGAGAAAGAGCTTTGAATACACATCAACTCATCTCGGTCCTCACGATCTGCCTCTCATAGGCCGTGCAGACTGGAACGACTGTCTCAACCTGAACTGCTTCTCCGAGCATCCGGGCGAGAGCTTCCAGACAACCGGCCCGAGCGAGGGACCTGTTGCAGAGAGCGTATTCATTGCGGGCATGTATGTAAAATACGGAAAAGAACTCGCAGAGATACTTCAGCACACAGGCAATAAGGCCGAGGCCACAGAGATACTCTTCCAGGTACAGGCAATGGAAGGCGCCATCCTTGAAAGCGGATGGGACGGAGACTGGTTCTTAAGAGCATATGATGCTTTTTCAAAACCGGTAGGCAGCAAGGTCTGCGAAGAAGGTCAGATCTTCATCGAGCCGCAGGGAATGTGCGTAATGGCAGGCGTTGGAGTTGAGTCAGGACAGGCTGCTCAGGCCCTTGCAAGTGTTGAGAAGCATCTCGACACAGAGTACGGGATCGTCCTCCTGCAGCCACCTTACACAAAGTATCATGTAGAGCTCGGAGAGATCACATCCTACCCTCCTGGGTACAAGGAAAATGCCGGCATCTTCTGCCACAACAATCCGTGGATCGCATGTGCTGAGACAGTGCTTGGACACGGCGACCGTGCATTCGATGTATTCCGCAGGACATGCCCGATATATCTCGAGGATATAAGTGAGATCCACAGAACAGAACCTTATGTATACTGCCAGATGGTAGCAGGCAAGGACGCTCCTACCCACGGCGAAGGCAAGAACAGCTGGCTCACAGGTACAGCTGCATGGACCTTCACAACTATCAGCCAGTATATTCTCGGCATACAGCCTACAATGGACGGTCTCAGAGTCGACCCTTGCATACCGTCAGATGTCAGGGGATTCAACTGTGACAGAAAGTTCAGAGGATCTGTATATCACATAAGCGTGGACAACTCCGCCGGAGTACAGAAAGGTATCAGCAGGATCACAGTCAACGGCGAAGAGCTTCCGTCACTGACCATCCCTGTTCCTGAGAGAGCCGGAGAATTCGACGTAAGAGTCGTAATGGGATAATAGCTTCAGATAATCTGTAAAAAAAAATGCTGCACCGCCTGATTAAGGCTGTGCAGCATTTTGATTATATACGTTTTCCCGGATAATTATTATTCCGGCTGAACGGATGTCAGTAGACACTGTCGTCTTTGAGCCAGCTTCGGACATATGAGAACGCGGCATCCTCCCCTTCTTCCTTGAGGACTCTCAGCATCTTTTCGATCGCCGCAAAGGTGTCCGGATGCATCATCGTCCATTTCTTAGCTCTTATGAGATAGTCGTGCGCATCTGCGTCTGTATACTTATCACCTTTGTAGATCCTGCAGGCAGCGACCCTGTCGCAGAACATCTCAGCAACATACTTCTTAGGCATCTTGTTGCCCCCGAATCCCACCGAACCGTCTTCGTTTATCACATAATCGATCCAGTATTCAAAGTGATGCTTGTTGCGGCCCTTGTGATGCATCCATGCCATCGAAACGCCGGTCTGTCTCCGTTCCTGATCATTAGGGCTCCTGTCACCCTGATAATACACAGCTCCGCGCCAGAACTCCACCGGAGAATACTTGCTGATGTCATGCAAAAGTCCCTGCCTTACAAGACCGAGCCTGAGGCAGTATCTGCATACCAGATTGCGGTGTTCCGTGATAGTTCTGAAGTGCTTGACCGGGTGCATTTTATCGTCCTGTTATTAATTGGCCTCGAGAAGCTCTATCCTGAAGTTGAGCTCCTTGCCTGCCATCTCGTGGTTGCAGTCAAAAGTGATCATTCCGTTCTCAAGTGCAGTAACAAGTGCAGGGAAAGGTCTGCCGAGCTGATCCTGGAGAAGGATCTTGTCACCTACTGAGAGGTCTTCTGCGCCCTGTACGCCTGCCTGCTCCACTGTGATGATCATGTCCTCTCTAGGCATTCCGTATGCTTCCTCCGGCATCAGATGGATATCAACAACTTCGCCCACTTCCATGTCGCCTACAGCACGGTCAAAGCCGGAGATCATCATTCCTGCAGCGCATACGAACTCCAGCGGCTCTCCCCTGTCATATGAAGAATCGAACTGCTCACCGTTATCGAATGTACCCTTGTAGTGAACTTTTACAGTCTTTCCTGTGTTCTTTGACTCGAAGAGGTATGAAGGCTCTCCGCATCCAGGGCATCCTGCACATCCGCCTGCATCCTCGCCACAGCCGCCGCAGCCGCCTTCAGCGTGATCATGGTCGTGATGATGCTCATGTCCCTCGTGATGATGGTCACAGTTGACACCTGTATTTACGAGTTCGCCCTTGAGGTACGCTTCAACAGCTGCATCTGTGTCGCCTTCTGCTCCGGCGCAGACCTCGATGCCTGCCTCTGCGAGTGCATCCTGTGCACCCTGTCCCATTCCTCCGCAGATGAGAACATCAACAGTGTTGTCCTTGAGAAGCCATGCAAGAGCTTCGTGGCCTACTCCGTTGGAGTTCATCACTTCAGACGAAACTACCTTTCCGTCTTCTACGTTATAAATCTTGAAGTTTTCAGTTCTTCCAAAATGCTGGAATACATTTCCGTTGTCGTATGTTACGGCAATTTTCATAATACTTATCCCTTTCGTTTATATATTGTATCCGGTCTGCAGCAGACCGTGATAATCAGTTTTATTCGCCTTCAAACAGTGGTGTCGAGAAGTATCTCTCTGCGGTGTCAGGCAAAACAGTCACAACGGTTTTGCCCGGGCCGAGCTTTTCAGCGAGCATGAGAGCTGCTACAACGTTCGTTCCTGAGGATATACCGCACATTATGCCCTCTTCTTTTGCCAGCCTCTTGGCCATGTCCAGAGCGTTGTCATCCGGGACGATACATGTGTTATCGTAAATCTCCGTATTGAGATTGTCAGGAATAAGTCCGTCGCCTATTCCCATCTGAAGGTGTGTGCCTATGCTGCCTCCTGCAAGGATAGCGGCATCTTCGGGTTCAGCTGCCCATATCTCTATGTCAGGGTTGTGCTCTCTCAGTATCTCTCCGATACCGGTGATAGTGCCGCCTGTGCCGATGCCTGAGCAGAATCCGTGTATAGGACCGTCTACCTGAGACAGGATCTCATGAGCGGTATACCTTCTCTGAGCCATGTTGTTGTCAGGATTGGAGAACTGCTGAGGTACGAACACATTCGGATCCTCCTCCTGCATTCTGAGTGCAGTCTCAAGGCACTCCTCAATGCACTTTCCGATATCTCCGTCGTCGTGGATCAGCAGGACTTCAGCGCCATAGTGGCGGACGAGCTTGCGTCTCTCTTCACTTACTGAATCCGGCATCACTATTATCGTTCTGTAACCGCGTACAGCTCCGACCAGCGCAAGACCTATTCCCTGATTGCCGCTCGTCGGTTCGACGATCACAGTATCCGGGCCGATTTTGCCCGACAGCTCTGCCTGTCTGATCATATTCCACGCAGTACGTGTCTTGATCGAGCCGCCTACGTTGAGCCCCTCGAATTTTACCAGCACCTGAGCATTGCCAGGCTTATTCACATGATTCAGGCGGATCATCGGAGTGTTTCCGATCGCCTGAAGGATATTATCATATACCATGAGTTTCTCTTTCTGTCTTTGATTTGAAGGCTTCTGTCTCATGCCAACGCATCTATTATAACAATATCTTCATTCGAAAAAAAGCAGTCCGTACCATAAGTTATGATATAATCAATGCAAATCAACGTTAATTGCGAGGTAATTATAATGAACTGCCTGATAATCGGAATTGCCGGCGGTACAGGTTCCGGCAAATCAACATTCACCAACAGACTCAAGGCCGAGTTCGGTGACCAGATAACCGTCATTTATTATGACAACTACTACAAGCGTCATGATGAGATCCCGTTTGAGGAGCGCAAGCTTATAAACTACGATCACCCTGATGCTTTTGAGACGGACCTCTTCATCGACCATCTCCGCAGACTCAGAAACGGTGAAAGCATCGAATGCCCTGTCTATGACTACACAGTCCACAACAGGAGCAGCAAGACCGTTACCATCCACCCTTCCGAGGTAATAATAGTTGAAGGCATCATGGTCCTGCAGAACGAGGAGCTGAGAGACCTTCTGGACATCAAGATATACGTGGAGGCTGATGCCGATGAGAGGATCCTCCGCCGTGTCATCCGGGATGTCAAGGAAAGAGGCAGGGATGTTGAAGGGATCGCCAGGCAGTACCTCACGACCGTAAAACCAATGCATTATTTATACGTCGAACCTACCAAGTACCTTGCCGACATCGTCCTGAACAGCGGCCTCAATGACGTAGTGTTCGATGTGATCAAGGTCAAGATACAGTCACACCTGGATCACTGCCGGTCAGCCAAGGCTGACTGAGAATTCTCCGTCTGAAAGGCTGTCATCTGCCGAATACTTAATGACAGTATCCGGGTATTTATCCGCAAAATACTTCCTGTTGCAGGCCTTATGCCCTATCATGGCGGAAAACCACAGGTTGTTTGAGCTGATAATTGCAGTCTGCTTTCCTGAGGAAGGTGCATCATCGATAAGAATATCCCTGAGGAGCGGTTCTATCCGCTCCTTTGCTATTTCACCTTCTACAAGCTGTCTGAACGCAGGATGGTAAGTCCCGCCGTTGATAGCACCGCCTTCCCCTATTATCTCGGTACTCTTGAGACCGACTCTCATAATGGTTATGCCTGCATCGTCGAGGATCTTATACATCTCTTTCGTGCGGTATACTGCCTCCTCACGTGAAAGCGGCTCATAGGACCCATTCTTATACATATTGTAAAGTTCGGTATCATCGAGAACTATCGTCGGATACAGTCTCGCAAGTGACGGCCTGATATCAGCTGTTTTGCGCGCAGACATGATGCACGTTTCCGCTGAATCCCCCGGCAGTCCTATCATGAGCTGTATGCCCAGTTCGAATCCGTATTCCTGTATGAGAGAGACCGCCCTGTACACGTCCTCGCTGCTGTGCCCCCTGTTTGAAAGTCTCAGAACTTCATCATCAAATGACTGTACGCCGAGCTCTATTGTATCCACGCTGTACTTTCTGAGGTTGTCCAGTATCTCTCTGTCTATGTAGTCAGGCCTGGTTGAAAGGTGCACCTTATCTATAAGACCTTTTTTCTTGTATTCATATGTGACTTCAAGGAAGGCGGACTGCTCTTCTATTTCGAGCCCCGTAAAGCTGCCGCCGTAGAATGCTGCTTCGACGGTACTGCGGTCTTCGCCGCTGTCCTGCGCATCTGCACCGGCAGGCCTCAGGGTAGTCAGCCAAGTATCTATTATTTTTCGGGCATCTTCAGGCGTGACAAAATCTGTCCTCGCTGTTATCTTCCGCTGATTGCAGAAAACACAGTCATGAGGACAGCCTCTGTGCGGTATGAAGATGGGTATTATTGCGTGTTTTTTCATCTGTAATGTCTTTCAGGATATATGCTGATAATTGATCCGGTGTCTGTGAGAGGCCATTCCGGGAACCACTTAACATTCAGTCCCCTCTCCTCAATAAACCGGACGATAGAATCAGGATCAGGATGAGCGCTGAGATCCCCGTTGAATATAACAGTATCTCCGGTCCTGCCGCTCGCTCCGCCTATGAATCCGGTATCGTATCCCGGGAGCAGTACATGCCCCGGAGTTATCATAAGCACGTTCATGCCGGCCTGAGTGCAGGCTTTGCCAAGTCCACGGTCATATGTTATAACCGAGCCCTCATCAATGATGACCGTACTGCATTTTGCATAGCCCTGCCTGACATCGACCATCTCAAGTCCAAGCTCCTCCGCCCTCTTCAGCAGCACCGGAGCAGTGTACTTCAGGTTATGTATGAAATACTTTCCGGTACATGCGGCATTGAACGGAATGTCATACGGGTATTCAGAGGACAGCCGTGTCTCATTCTGAGTAAAATACGAGATGATCTCAGCGTCGTCAGACACACCCATTTTGCACATGAACATATCCGGGTGGCATGAAAGCGGCCCGGACACGATCCCATCCGTACGGAACTCAGATACAGTGTATCCGCATGATGAGAGCCATGATTTGAGTCTGTTGTCAGCTTCTGAAGAAATATAGATCATTTTACTGCAGATATTGCCTCTGTAAGTGCTTAGCTATTTCTGTTTGAGATTTATCAATACCCGATTTATAATCGTATCATATATAAGATTTCTGTAGTTTCACGTTCAAGGGAGCTTACAATGCACAGATTTATCATGCCTTCCCCAGAGCTCAGCCTTTCAGATCAGGCAGCCGCAATCATGCTTCAGTTTGACCACTTTATGGAGTCAGATGCTCTGAGAGATCTGCTGGCACTGATACACGCTGACCGGAATACCATAAAAGACAAATATAACGGGCGTCTCGGTTCAGGAGGCCGCGTCCTGGAAACTCAGGCAATTGGTTCTTCTGATGCTCTTGAGGCTGTACGTTTTGAACTGTACCCTCTTCTGAAGGAGCTCGGTTTCTTTGACATCAATGAGCCTCTCTCAGATGATCACAGCCGCATCATAGTTCTTGGCGGCAGTCTCAATGTGTGCTGTCTTCGTACGGAATACGCTTCCGGGTTAATAACAGGCCGGACTGTATCCGTTGACGGCCTGACATGTTACCGCCCGATTAATCCGGTGGAGCGCAGAAGGTCTGCCTATGTCTGCGCTGCCGAAACTGAGTTCGGCGTAATGGCGGAAGCCTTTGCAGATGTTTTCAGCCTTGGCGCCTTCGAGGATGAGTTCGAAAGTGACCGCAATCTTAACAGCATATCGTGCATCAGACGCTTTGCAGGTGATGCGGAAAGCTGCAGTTACAATCTTTACGCCGCTCCTTCGGGTGAGCCGGATATCAGGCGTGCCGATACCGGCGACGCCTTCAGTTTCTATCTTGACAGATCTGGTGTATCAAAGGATGATTCCCTGCTGTTACTTACCAGCAACCGCTACTGCAACAGGCAGTTCATCCAGATCGCCTATCAGCTGATGAAATCAGGCCGCTCAGTATCATTTGACATCATAGGAACCTCTCCAGAGAATGATATCCCGGCTCCTGAGACGTATGATCCTTTCCAGTATATCCAGGATCTTATCGGCATGATTGACTGGATCGGCCGTTTCAGGTCGCTCACGGAAAGATCTTAATTACTGCAGCATTATAAGCTGGCTGTGGTTATCTTCAAGTGACCTGCCATGAAAATAGTCTTCCAGTATAGATTCTGTCATATCTCCGAATAAAGGTCTGCATATGACGCGCTGTGTGCCGTGTGACGGACGCAGATTATACTCAAGCATCACCGGCCTGCCATCCTCTGCGATCACAAAATCCCATCCTATCCATCTGAAGTCCGGAAGCTGCTTATGCGCGCTTCTTACGATCTCACGCATTTCATCTATGCCCGGTATCACAAGATCCGGGTCGAACCAGTCCTTGTCATCTATTCTGCCGGTTTCACCGGTTCCGTATACAGCAACAGGGTACAGTCTTCCATCAGCAAGTATTTCCGAAGACCAGGTCCCCTGACCTCCGCCGATAAACTCCGCTCCGTCAGCAGCTGATCTGAATGACATAGCCGTTATGTACACCTCGCCGTCATAGAACAGCGAGCAGACTCTTACAGTGCTGACAGCGGACGGGCATAATGCATCCAGTGATGGATGCTGCCTCAGCATTTCCTGAACTATGAACCCGGATCCGGACTTTTCGAACAGTTCCCATATCCTGTCCGCGTAGCTTTCACCTGTTGTCCCGCCGGCTTCCTCAAAGCCAGCTGCCCTGACAATGGTAATACCGGATCCGTAGTCACTCTGCCGGGCTTTCTTGATGATAATGTCAGTGCCATGTGCCAGCCTCTCAGAGCAGAGCGATATGGCATCGATTTCTCTCAGATACCGCATTTCCCGGTCGTAGTATTCACCGGATATGCGCCGGCATACTGTCACCGGCTGCCTGACACCCGGCAGAAACATCTCAAAGCGGCACTTGTCCTCCTGCCCTGGAGCGATCCGCATATCGTTAAGATATGGGATCAGCTCAGTATAGTACAAATCCGCTGGTATGAATCCCGGGTGGATGATGCCGTCTCTCGATCCGAAATATCTGAACCACATATATTTTGGTCTGCGTCCGTATTTCCTCCAGTACGGCAGCACAGAATCACGGTATTCTTTGCGCAGCTCTCTGTCATCTCCTGAAGCACCATGATCTGCATTCATTTTTTCAAGAGTCTCTCTTTCGAGTGCATGCTTCAGCCATATCTTCTTTGCCGAAACTCCGGCACTGACCGCTGCACTGATGATTTTTTCGCTGATCATATGGTTCCCTCAGATCCTGATGGTAGTGTAATTGAGATCGAGCATGTACTGATACTCAATACTCTTTGCTATTCTCCTGATAAGTTCATAGTTATCTGCTGTCAGTTTCTGATGATCTTCCCTCTTGTCGAAGGCGATGCAGTCTCCGTCATCAAGAACTATGACTACACCCTCGTTATCGGGTGAGAATCTGACAGTTATCTGTATACGCGGATCTTCATCCGTGATTGCATCTATAAGGTCCCTGACATCTTTCCCGCTCGGTGCGAGTTCAGCTATTGGTCTTAGCTGTTCTTTTATGCCGGATGAGGCTGTTACTGCTGTTTCAGTAACAGATCCATTTGAGACCGTATCACCATTCTCATCTGCAGTCTTATCCGATGAACTGAATAACGGAGCTGCCTGCTTCAGCACTTTACCCGCTATGCCCGGCTGATCCGTCCGCAGTTTTGCGACATAGGCCCCCATCTCTTCAACGCAGAGCGCCGCGTTATATGAAAGCTTTTTATCGACTCCTTTACTGTCAGCATATCTTCTGATCGCTTCAGACGCTTCTGCTGCGTCCCCGGGTTTTATCGAAAGATAGAGCACATGAGTGCCTCTGCTGTCCTTATCCGCCCTTTTATCCTCATCTATCATTTTGCGGAAATGATTCCAGCTGATGCCGAGCACCAGTAAGTTCTTGAGCAGATATGATGCCCAGATGTACGGCCCCGGGCTGATCATGAGAATCACATACGCGATCGCCGGCAGCAGAATGCTTCCTGCAAAATTCAGTCTGGTAACGAAACCTATTTCTCCACGATTGGACATGTAAAGATTGAGAAGTGAGATCATGCCGTTAAACACAAACACCAGTGCGTATAATCTGACAGACAGCAGCCAGTCAGGAGACACATCACTGAAGCCGTTAGCTCTGAATGCCAGTGCAGGAAACAGTTCGATGATCAGAACGATGACCACCATAAACGCTATTACATATCTGAAGCCGTGCCGCATCAGCTGAGATAGCCCCTTGTGGTCTCCCGCTCCCGTGAGCAGACCGACCAGCGGCCTCATAGACCCCTGCAGCCCGCTGATAAAAACATTCGCGATGCTCAGGCAGAATGCGCACACGCCCCTGATAATGCCCCCTTCGCTTCCGAACGCTTCCAGAATGATCCGCATCATGATGTATCCCTGCAGCGCCATGACCAGAGAATATGAAGCTTCAGGGATTCCTCGCCTCAATATGGATACATAGTCTCCGGCTGACGGACGGTATCCTTCACCATTGTACATATCCGTGTATCTGCTGATGTATATTACGGTCGCGATGCATCTGATAAGATTGGCGCAGACTGTTCCGTAGCCGGCGCCTGCTGCACCCATGTGGAGCAAAGCTACGAACAAAAGATCAAACAGCAGGTTTGAGAGTCCTTCTGCTACAGCCAGCTTCATCAGCACTTTCATTCTGCCGGATATCTGCAGCTGGAACACCCCTGCCGTTGATATGAGCCCCAGCGGTGAGCAGATCATGATGCCCGCTGCGTACTGCCACGTCATTCTGTAGACTTCAGGTGACAGATCGTATGAACGTATCATCAGCCACACTACCGGGATCTGCACAACAGATATGATCACCGCCATAAGGGCGATGAGCCTGACCGAGGTCCCCCTGATCCTTCTGATCTCGTTTCTGTCATTGCTGCCCATCGCGGTGGACATACTGGTTCCTATGCCGAGAGCTGTCAGCACTGACAGGACACCTATTACCATTGTCATAGGGTTGAATATGCTGACAGAGACGAATGCATCTTTACCTGAAAAATTGCCGACCACCAGGGTATCGACATTGACAAGAAGCAGCGTTGAGAGGTTAGTGACAGTCATCGCCGGCAGGTATTCAATTATTTTGCGCTGCATCAGGTCGCTTTTACGCCTGAAGTTATCCAGCCTGTATTCCTCTGATAACTGAACGTTATCCTGCATTTGCGATATCCTCTCTTTTTATTCCGGGCAATCCGCCGGTGTCCTTAATATCTTTATGTCCGCTCCGATTCCGGCGAGCTTGCCGGCTATATCCTGATATCCTCTTTCAACAAGTCCGATATTGCTTATCTCGCTGGTGCCCTCTGCCGCAAGAGCCGCAATTATCATGGCCGCTCCGGCTCTGAGATCGCAGGCTCTCATCTTTGCTCCGCCGAGCTTTTCCTTACCTGTGATAACTGCTGTATCACCTTCATAAGAAACATCAGCTCCCATGAGTCTGAGTTCATCAAGATAGTGAAACCTCTCAGACCATACTGATTCCACAATAGTGCTTTTGCCCTTAGCCAGGCACATCACAGCTCCTATCTGAGGCTGCATGTCTGTCGGGAATCCGGGATAAGGCATCGTCACAATATCAGTTGCCCTGAGGCTCTTCTCTCTGCTTACCTCTATCCAGTCATCTCCCTCGGTTATGTCAGCGTTCATCCTACGCAGCACATCAGATATGCACCTGAGGTGAGCCGGCAGCACGTCGCAGATACGTACAGTGCCGCCTGCTGCAGCGGCCGCAGCCATATATGTGCCGGATTCTATCTGATCAGGTATCAGCGAGTATTCCCCGCCGTGAAGAGCCTCACATCCGTGGATCATCACAGTGTCCGTCCCCGCGCCTCTGACATCTCCGCCCATAGCATTGATAAAACCGGCCAGATCGACAATATGAGGCTCCTTTGCAGCATTTCTGAGCACTGTAGTGCCGTCAGCCAGAGCTGCTGCCAGCATCAGGTTCATGGTGGCTCCTACAGTAACCATGTCAAATGTTATATCCGCGCCGCGCAGCCTTTTCCCGCCCGGCACCGAGACCTTTATGTATCCCTCATCGATGCTGACCTCAGCGCCCATGGCTTCAAAGCCCTTCAGGTGCTGATCGATAGGACGCTTTCCCAGATCGCATCCTCCGGGAAGCGGTGATGCCGCCTCGCTGAAGCGTCCCAGAAGTGCGCCCAGAAAAAAATGTGAGGCTCGCATCTTTGATCCCATCTGTGAAGGCACTTCGAACCGGCTTATATCTCTGCAGTCGATCAGAGCCTTCCCTTTGCAGTCATAGCTGACCGACGAACCAAGCTGCTCCAGTATGTCGAAGGTCAGCTTAACATCACTGATATCCGGAATATTCTTTATAGTACAAGGTCCGCTGATGAGAAGAGTACCGGGCAGTATCGATGCGGCAGCGTTTTTTGCCCCGCTTATATGTACTTCGCCATGCAGCCTGCGGCCTCCGTTTATTATGAATCTGTCCAAATCGCACCTCGAATCGGGTAGTCTTCGCCCGTCTAAGCGAGCATCTCGTTCAGTTTGTATATATCGCCGCAGCCGAGAGTAATTATCAGATCACCCTCAGCGGCTTCGTTTCTTATCTTCATTGCTGCGTCTTCAAAGGCCGGAGTCAGTATGGCATTTACACCTTTGCTCCTCATAGCGCTTACCAGCATCTCAGAATTTATATCTCCCGGATCAGGCTCTCTGGCAGCAAAAATATCAGTCACCAGCACAACGTCTGCCTCTTCAGCACAGCTCAGGTAATCATCGAACAGCGTCTTCACTCTGCTGTATGTATGTGGCTGTATCACAGCCCAGAGCCTGCCGTCACAGCGCTTTCTCGCTATGGAGATGGCATTTCGCATCTCAGCAGGATTGTGTCCGTAATCATGAAAGAGCTCAGCTCCGTTCAGAGTCCCGGTCTTTTCAAATCTTCTCCTCGCACCGGTAAAATGCCCGACAGTCCTGATGGAATCTCCGGTGTCTGCCCCGATAATATCTGCAGCAGCAAGTGCCGCAAGAGCATCCATGGCATTGAACATTCCCGGAACAGCCATTTCGACTCGTCCGATACGCTCATCTCCCCGGTACATGCAGAAGCTGACATATCCGCGGGAATCCTCCTCCGCATCTGCCATTCTGTAATCGCAATCCTTCGAAGTACCGAATGTAATAGTGCGGCCCCCAAGCCTGTCAAGCTGCCGCTTCACCCTTTCATCATCACCGTTCCCCAGCGCCCAGCCGCCGGCAGGCAGCTTATCCAGGAAGTCTCCGAAAGACTCCTCTATCTCATCGATATCGCGGTAGTAATCCAGGTGATCTTCGTCTATGTCCAGAAGGATCGCTGCGTTATTGCATACATTCATGAAGTTTCTTCTGTATTCGCAGGCTTCTGTCAGAAAGATATCTCCGTTTCCGGTCCTGACATTGCCGCCTATCGCGTCAAGTGCTCCGCCTATATGCACAGTCGGATCCATTCCTGTCTCCACGAGTATCTGCGCCAGCATCGATGTCACGGTCGTCTTGCCGTGAGTGCCGCATACAGCAACAGATGTACCATACTCGGAGGATATCTGTCCGAGAAGCACCGATCTTTCAATGATAGGTATTCCGATACATCTGCATTCCGCAAGCTCCACGTGGTTTTCCGGTATGGCCATCGAGTAGACAGCAAGGTCGCATCCGTGCACGTTCTCCGCGCGCTGCACAGCGGTCACTCTGATGCCCTGGCTTCTCAGCGTTCTGAGGTTGTCACCGTCCGATCTGTCAGATCCGGTGACTGTGTATCCTCTTTCAGTCAGCATCTTCGCTATGCCGCACATGCTCGCGCCGCCGATCCCTATCATGTGTATCGTTTTATTCTTGTAATCGTGTATGTCAGCAGGCTCTTTCAGGAATCTGCTTTCCCTGTAGAACGCGTTCAGCTGCGGGATCAGATGCCCCAGCCTGTGCTTTCTCAGAAGCTCAAGCATCTTATAATAGCTGTAGGATATTTTCAGAGCCTCATCTTCTACGATCAGTATGGAGTCTTCTCTTGAAACAAGACCGTAGCGGGCCATCGCCGCTGTTCTGAAGTCAAGCTCGGTATATCCCAGCAGGCCGTAATAAAAGATGTCTTTTATATCCTCGATCTCACAGTCAAAATGCCAGCTGCGGCTGGTCTTCTTCCAGCCAAGGCTCTCGCTCACTATCTTCTCGATCTCACCGGGATCATTCTCATAGTAGTCATCGAAATCGAACAGTTCGACGTCTTCCGGTCTGCTGATGAGGCGTTTTGCATTTTCGTTGCTCTTGTATTTGAGTTTGTGATCCCTTCTGATAATGCTGACATTATCTCCGTGATCCATCCACGGGCACTCCGCCATCAGCACTTCAAAGCCTTCATCAAGGTCGCCGCTCTCTGATCTGGCAGCTATGAGTTCTTCCTTGAAAGGAGCAAGCTCAAGATATGAGGCAGCGCTGAAAAACTTCCTTATGCCCTTCCTGGCGCCCTCTGCATAGAGCCTTTCCGTTATTCCGTATCTGCATCCTGCGCACAGAAGAACGCGGACCAGCTCCGGTTTTATATGCATCAGAAGAAGGCCCAGATTGGTCCTGAACCTCTCATATGCTTCTTCGTCTGTGATAATAACTGCTTCAGACCCGAGTATGTCAGATGCTGTTCTGACATTTTCGAGTGCGACTGTGCTGGTTATGCCCGGCCTGTAATGCATAAAAGCGGTTACGTTCTGTCCGCCGAAAAGTTTCACAAGAACGCTCCACATGTATATGCTGTCCTTGCCTCCGCTTACAGTGACTCCGAGCTTTTCTCCTTCTGCGAGAGCCACATCTTCTTTCAGCTTTTCAGAACCCCGGAACTCTCTTTTTTCAAAACTTCTGCAGAATCTGCATCTGCCGTTTTCATCTATTTCCGCGCCTGCATACAGGGCCGTAAGTCCGCATACCACACATCTGTCATGGCTCATGTTATTCCCGTCCCTTTTTTCGCTTGTATTGCCTTTATTATTTCTGTTAACAGCCATATCATTCCGCCTTCATGATACTGTTGTATTCTTCCATAAATTCCCTGCCGGCTTCGCTCTGTTCCTGCTCAGCAAGGTCCACAAACTGCCTTACACTGTCGCGCGCAGATGTTGCCTCGGGTCTGAGAGAAAAACGGATAAGATCATTAAAGACTTTTCTCCTGTCAGAATAATACTTTTTCAGATCAAAGCTGTTCCCGAAAGAACCCAGCTTATTGATTATATCCAACGGTATAATCGTTTTCCAGCAGGCATAGCATTCACCGCAGTTTTCTCCGTGCGGTCCGGGCTGATAGCATACCGCAAGATAGTTCTGCGCATCTGTATTATCAGCCAGAGCGCGGAGCTTGCCGGAGCGTATCTCGTGGTCACTCGAAACATAGCTGAGTGTCTCAGTGCAGCAGCTTTCGCAGATCAGGTCTTCATAGTGCTGAGTTGGCACAAAAAGTGATATATCTATCCCTTCACTGTGACCCGATGATGAGCTGATATATGTGCCATACAGGTGCTCCAGCGCGAGTGTGCATGCCAGAAACCGATACATCGAGCTGAATACCCTTGCACCTCTATAGTAGTCTCTGTCGATATTGTTCTGAACGTGTATAAGCGGCAGCCCATGATGCCCGGCTATGACACGAGCATGTTCAACATAGTAAGAATGCGGGATGCCGGCCGTTCTGTATATCTCATCAAGATCATACGGCGGCTCCGTATGCGGGAGCAGGTAGTTTCCGTCATAATATACCAGATGCGTCAGCTTAAGCCCGTCCGGTGCATTTTCACCGCCGTAGCATAAGAGCGTATACAAGGAGTCAACTCCGCAGGACATTCCTGTGACAACTCCGCCGTCGTTCCATAACGGCTCAGAAGTCACCGGGCCCTCCAGGCTTATCGATCCGTATCCGACCCGGGACAGTGCCGGGATGAGTCTCTGCGTCAGCCCGTCATACAGTCTTTTTGACAGCGGTGCTTCAAAGCTGATGTCCGAGGATGTGATCATTGCGTACCAGAACAGAGCGATAACAAAAGCATTGCTCCTCTCCGTACTGAAATGGCCGCGGTACTCCTCAGGCGCCGAGAACCACATGCAGCCCTGTTCTTTCCAGGCAGCAGGCGGATAATCATCTGCGGTCAGCCATGCTGTGTTCTTCAGCGCTGCTGTCACCTCAAGATATCTCTCAGAAGTATCATCAGAAATATCAGCAGGAGCACAAAGATACGCCCTTCCGTTCTCCAGTTTTGTAAAAGGTTTTCCTATCCGTATCATATCTGCTTACACTCTTTGTACACTTCCATAAAATCTCTGCCTGATCCGGATGTCCCGATTTCAGGCGAATGCAGAAGCTGATCAACTGTGTCCCTCGCTGTCACTGCCTCAGGTCTGAGCGAAAATTCTATCAGATCCGAAAAGACTTTTCTCCTGTCACTGTAGTATTTATCCAGATCAAACCTGGCTGAGAATTTATCAATTTTGCCCATGAAGTCCAGCGGTATCATTGTCTTCCAGCAGCCTAAACAATCCCCGCAGTTAGTACCTTTACTCTCCAGGTTGAAACAGACATCCAGATAATTCTGACAGTCTTCATCGTCCGCAATGGCTCTGAGCTTGTTAAAGCGTGACTCGTGATCACTGTTTACGTATCTGAAAGTCTCGGTCTGAATACATTCCGTCAGCAGATCTTCATAAAGCTGCGTCTGACCAAAGAGAGACACTTTGAGATCGTGCTCCTCATGGCCCGATGAAGAACTGATATATGTCGAAAACAGATGCTCAAGGGCGAGAGCGCATGATACGAAAGAGTACATTGCAGTGAATACCAGTCCTCCGCGGTAGAAGTCTCTGGACTGATTTGTGTCTACCATAACAAGCGGAAGACCGTTATGGTCAGCGATTTTGCAGGCGTCTGTCATAGCCCCGGCCTTATCCATTTCACGTGTCTCATATATCTCGTTTATATTATACGGAGGATCCACATACGGAAGAAGATGGTTCCCCTTAAAATAAGTAAGGTGAGTAAGCGTTGAGCGAAAACAGTGGAGTGTGTAGAAGGAATCAACGCCTGCTGACATCCCCGCTGCGACACCGCCTGCACATTCAACAGGCTCATCTGTAACCGGTCCTGACAGTCTGACAGGTTCAAAACCGTTTTCAGCCAGTGCAGGCATCAGTCTTCCGGTCAGTCCGTCATACAGTCTGCGCGATACCGGAGCTTCGAAAACTATATCCGAACCTGTCACCATGGCGTACCAGAAAAACGCCGTAATAAAGGCGTTGCTGCGTTCATGGCACAGGTACTTTGAAAACTGAGGCTGCACAGAGAACCACAGAGTGCAGCTGCCATTATTCCATGAAGCCGGAGGATAATCGTACTGTGTAAGCCATGAGGTGTTTTTAAGGCTGGATGTGACTTCGCGAAACTTTACGGCAGTTTCTTCGGATATTCTGATATCCGCACAGAGATATGCCAGTTCTTCTGTTTCACGAATATAGGGTTTGCCGATTCTTATCATCCGTCAAAAGACTCCTTTGCATCAGGCTGTAATTATCAGAAGTCCACAATGTAACCTTGTGTTATCAGATATACTGTTTTTACTATATCACAACAATTGAGCGACCATGCATTTTATCTGTCCTGAAAAACAGATCCGCTCTATTCCAGAGACAATCGGTGCCACCCGTAAAACGGGTGGTTCGAACTGGGGCTATAAGCCCCTTTTACTGACCCGCGCCTCAAGACGCGGGTTTTCACTTTGTTCAAGCCTCAGTGTCATTGCCACTTT
>JAZQHU010000076.1:0-12635 GCA_045540775.1 Anaerovoracaceae bacterium
CGCCAGAATATGCACCAGTTCAGAAGGCTCGTTCATAGCCCGCTTTGCGTCAAGAGAGATGACTGCGGAATGGCGCTTTACATAAATAATGTAGTAACAGGTGCTGACTATGTTTCCGATAACTGTTGCAGCCGCAGCCCCTGCTACTCCCCATCCGAAGGCAAGTATAAACAGCGGATCAAGGATTATATTGGTTACTGTTCCCGCCAGATTGCCATACATTCCCTCTTTGACTGCGCCCTCAGACCTGAGCAGCATGCCCATTGCAGTAGAGATCAGCATGAATACTGTGCCGCATGACAGGATCATCATATATGTCCGTGAGTCTTCCATCATCTCAGGCTTGGTTCCGAGGATCCCAAGCAAATGATCATGGAACACAAAAAGCAGCGCCATTACTAATGCTCCCAGAGTAATGGCACTATAGAAACACAGGCTTGATATGTTCCGTGCCTTTTCAGTATCTCCTACACCGAAGGCGACCGCAATAACAGAGCTTCCGCCTACTCCTATCATTGTGGCAAAAGCCATGATGATATTGAATACCGGGCTGACGATAGACACTGCAGCGACTTTGGATGTCACCCCCAGTCTGGCGATAAAAAACATATCAGCCATATTGTAGAAGATCATTATCACGATAGTAAGCAGCGCAGGTACCGCCATCGCGAAAATCGACTTCCAGACAGATTGCTGAGTAAACAGCTTTTCGTGTTTGCCTTGAGTGTTTCCCATATAATTGTTAACTTATCTAAATCTTTCTTGAGTCGTGCATCAGCGCTTTCAGATCGATTCCTGCAGACATGAGTTTCTTCATTACTGCTGCCATATACAGATCCGCATTGTTGTATGGTCCATGTTCACCGATCGCAACATCCAGAAAGTCGTTGTATGCCGGATTGACATGAGTCTCCCAGTGAGTGATCTGACCATACTCATTGGTTCTTACAAAGCTGTATGCAAAGAAATCCATGAATTCCCCATCACTTCTCCTGTAGCCGCCAAAATGAGTCTTCCAGGCTGCTCCTTCGATCGATGGAAATGCTTCAAAATCTATTGGACCCCAGTTTTCAAATTCAACTGAGTAAGAGAGTGCCTCCATTGTAGCCGAATCCTCTACAGATATCGGATTTTCCTGCAAGTCTATCGTATTATTGCCAAAATAAGGAGACCAGTACTCCGCGTGCGGTGCGAATTCCCATACATCATAGACAGCTCCGTCCTTGACCGCCTTCTTGTCATATGCATGATAGTATGAATAAGCTATCTCCCTGTTATTAGCAATACGTTCTGAATCTGTAAGTATCTTTGCCATTTTTTACCTCCATATCTTTTCTGGTTTTTATATGATTATTACTATTTGAAAATTACATTTACTGCAGTGTTTTTAAAAGCAATTTAATTGATGTTTAAACCATATATTTGTTTTTATTGTTATTAACGATTGTTTTATTATGTTTTTATCAATATTATTGCATTCAAAAAAGCCGGTTCATTCAGAACCGGCAGGCCTTTTCTCTGAACAGGCATCATTTTCATCAATTATGTTCAGTTTTTCTGATATGAGATGTTCCTCTGACGATCATGAGGACTGCTATGCACAACACTATAATACATACTACAGCCCCGGAGCCTGTGATCATATAATGTGCAAACTCTCCATTCCTGTCTCCGAACTGCGTTATCATTGCTGTCTCCATTGCCAGCACAGTTACCAGCGCAGCACACAGGTTGATAGCCCTGTCCGCGGATACGATTGGATTTTCAAAACGTCTGAATCTGACCATGCTGATTATTGCCATAGTAAGTGCATAGAAAGCATATACAGCCATCGCATATATCGTCACTCCCGGGAATTCGAATCCCGCATTGTTATGTACAATATAGACCACTATTGCCGTCAGCACCTGATTAAGCACAAGCATCATTACACCGCATTGTCGGTAGCGCTTCCATGCAGCGGCGAGGTTCTTTTCCGAGTCATCACTGTGTATATACCTGACGAGCATGAACCTGACCGCACTTAGACACGCATAGTAAACTGCCAGAGACAGATACCATACAGATGTAAGGATCAATACGGCCAGTATCCTGATCACCGTATATATTACATTCATACACAGACCCTGAAATATCAATGATTCGCTGCGAAGAAACGGATCACTGAAAGAATGGGCGAACTCCAGGATAACCGTCTTGACATTGCTCATGTATTTCTTACTTTGCATAGATCAGTTTTCGGATTGCCTCCCCCGCACCGTCTGAATCACAATCTCCTGTTACGATATCCGCAGCATCCAGGACCTCTCTGCAGCTGTTGGCCATAGCTATTCCCGTTCCCGCCATGCGGATCATGGACAGATCATTGAGCCCATCGCCTATCGCCGCTGTGTCTTCGATATCGATGCCAAGCGCCGAGGCAAGCCCTTCTATCGCGTGACCTTTATCAGCATTATGGCTGTTTATTTCTATATTGATAGGATGTGATGTGGTTACCTTCAGCTGAGGGAAATGCTCGGATATCAGGCGTATGACTTCATCTCGATACTCTGTATCATTTTTCGTAAACGCCATTATCTTCTGCGGATTTCTGCTGCCTTCCCTGACCCACTCCTTAAGATCATCAACCGGTGTTCTGAGATCCTCAACCATTTTAAGCAGGGGTTTTGATGCTATGAACTCCGGAGCCTGCTCCTTCAGAGATGCCGTCATATATCCCCACCCGTTATAATAGCAGTCGTATAAAACAGGCAGTGTATCCAGATATTCCATAATACTTATTGCATCTTCAGGAGTTATGCACGCTTCGTACATAACTTCTCCCGTCTTCACATTGATAACAGAAGCACCGTTCACAGTTATCGCATAATTAATGAAAGGCAGCTTTCTTATGGCTTCAGGCATTCCCTTGTAAAATCTGCCGGTTGCAGGCACTATCTGAATTCCCGCAGATGCTGCCTCGCTGAGTGCTGCAAGATTTCCCGGTGAAAGCTCCTTATTTGAATTGAGTAAAGTACCGTCAAGGTCTATGGCAATTATTTTCTTCATTCTGTCAGTCCCTCAAAACAATTTCGATGACTAAAGTTTATACAACACACAAACAGGTTGTAAGCAATTTTATTGATTTTAATATACTTTTATTGACATCTTCTGTATACTTATCAAAAAAATGATATAAAACAAAGCAATACAGTAATTGCTGCCGTCGATAAGGAAGGTTACCGATATAGACATGCTTCAAAACAATACCGCTCTTGATGCCTTTGTTGATGCTCTTACATGCAGCCCGGAGGTATATACCTGGCACTATGATGCAACAGGGACATTGCTGCAGACCAACTGCACCGAAATCGTATATCACGAGGTGTTCAGAAATTCAGAATGCTTTGAGTATATGCTTAAGCACGGACAGGAAAGCCGATTTCCTCTTATACTGAGTACCCGCATCGGGCTTATGTGGTGCGCAGCATTTGAATACAATGAAGATCAGCTTATATCTTCATATGTTATCGGCCCTGTTCTACACGATGAAGTCAACAAGGATCTCATTGAAAGCGGAGTCAGAAGGCTCAGAGTACCGCCTGATACGGTCACATTGTTCAGAAATGCAATTATGAAAGTGCCGGCTGTTTCATCAATACTCTTCTTTCAATATGGAGTAATGCTGCACTACTATATCACAGGAGAAAAAATCAGCAGGAGTGAACTGAGATTCCAGAAGCAGCAGTCACCGAAGCAGTCACAGAATCCGCCGGCAAAACGCAGCCGGAAGCAGACTTACAGAATAGAACAGTCACTTCTTCAGATGATCAGGGATGGAAATCCGGATTATCACAAGGCAATGGACCAGGCCGGTCAGATCAGCAGCGGAGTCGGAATATCTACCGGAGATCCTGTCAAGAGAGCCATTCTCTCGTCAAGCAACTTTGTAGCTCTATGTACAAGAGCAGCTATCGATGGAGGGCTTTCTCCTGATACCGCTTATACAGTCGGCGACAGTTACATTCAGAGCCTTACCGAATGCCGAACGATCTCAGATGTCCGTACCGTCAATCATACCATGTATGAAGATTTTATTCATCGTGTGCAGAGACAACGCACCAGTCTTGATCAGTCGGTGCAAATACGAAGCTGTGCTTCATACATCGAAACACATCTTGATGAGGATCTGTCACTTGACCGCCTTGCAAAGGAGATCGGCTATTCCGGATGTCATCTGTCAAGAAAGTTCAAGGAAGAAACCGGCATGACGATCCGTGACTATATCAAAAAAGCCCGGATAAGCCGGGCCATGTTACTGCTGACTACAACAGACATGAATATCTCTGATATCTCAGAGCACCTGCGATTCTGTTCATCAAGTCACTTCTCAGATGTTTTCAGGACAGTTACCGGAATGCTCCCGGGACAGTACCGTAATGAAAATCGCAAATAATATAGAATATATATCTGCTGAAATTCAGTCTGTCACCGATTGTACACAAAGCCGAAGCCACGAAAAAAGCCCGGGATCGTTCAAATCTCGGGCTTTTATGGCGGAGGACATGGGACTGCCGTCCATGTTTGTGCCGGGAACATCTAATCACAACCACCAGTTAAACTGGTGGTATGCACTGGCCCTAAAAGGGCATGATGCTTGCAAGCGTCTTAAGACGCGCCGAATAGACTGCCAACCGCATCTCTATTCCCAGGCTGCGTCTAAAGGCGCTTTTCTATTGCTTACGTATTCTTGCTACCCGTGAACGGGTCTATGTACTCTTTCAGCGATATCTGATCATTCGCAATATCTTCTTGTAATTGATTGCGTATGTATTCTGCTATCGCCTTTTTGTTTCTTCCTACTGTGTCAACATAGTAGCCTCTGCACCAGAAATGCCTGTTCCCGTATTTGTATTTCATGTTCGCATGTCTATCGAATATCACCAGTGAGCTTTTCCCCTTCAGATATCCCATGATTTGCGCCACACTATACTTCGGCGGAATCGCAAGCAGCATGTGGACATGATCCGGACATAGTTCTGCTTCGATTATCTCTATGCCCTTCTGTTCACAAAGCTGCCTCAGGATCTTTCCGATGTCTGTTTTGATCTTGCCATATATTGCCTGTCGCCTGAATTTTGGTGCAAACACTACATGGTAATGGCAACGCCATTTTGAATGTGATAGACTACTTATGTCATTATCATTACTGCTCATGTTTGAATCCTCCTTTGTTACAAGATGCGGTTGGTAGCCACATCCATGGTAACATTGGAGGTTTTCTTCTTGAAGCTAAAGCTTTTTATTCTCACCGGCATAGCCGGTGGTTTATTCGCGCTGAAGCTACAAACAAATCAACATAGTCATTTATTGGCAAAATGACTATGTTGATTTATAAAATGACGTAATTGAAAGCACTTTTACGAGTCGCTCTTCTCCTTCCACTCTTCAGAGCATTCCTTGCTGCAGAATTTATCCCTATATCGTCTGGCTATAAACGCTTTACCGCAATTCTTGCACATTCTGATCGGTCTGGAATCGTCAGTCAGCATCATACTCACCATAAGCTGTATCCCCTGAAGCAATGAATTGAAATTCCAGACAAGATACGGTCCGTCATCCATAAGCCCAATGTGGTATGTCGGGGTCAGTCCATCAAATGCTGCCATACTTTGCTTGTGAAAATCCTTCTGCTTTTCTGTAAGTCCATCCTTATCTTCATAATAGAAGAATACAACCATAAGATTGAACGCCCAGTCCTTAAACTGTTCTTCCATCCAATCTAATCTCTCCGCATATTCACGCTGAAAGGTCATATGTGTTTCGTCAGGCCTGCCATCCCTCAGCATTCCCAGAAGCACTACTTCTTTGCCACCTTCAATATCCCAGCTGTATTCAGATCCTTTCTTACGGATGTTCGGTTTCTTGAAAGGAAAGAACTCATCCAGGTATTTCTCTACAGTCATCGATTCTTCCCTGATAAAGTGATTCTTCGGGAAGAACACATTCTCATATGGCAGGAATTTCGGAGTAGTCGGAATCGCTGTCATGATGCCCAGCAATCCGTACTTAAGCGCAAAGCCTCGTATTGCTTCGTGTTTCTCGCCTTCGGTTGCTTCCTGACTCATACAAAGCTGGCCTACATTAACAGCTTCCAGGGCGATATTCTCAAACTCCTCTACAGGATCGTACGGCTTCGGCATGGCATTAGGTGCTGGCTGAAGATACTTTATACCATCCGAAGTCTCAGTGATAACATAATCACTGTACCTCACCCATATTGAATTGGCATATTTAAAGAGCTTGTTCATGGTTCATCCATTCAATCAGTTATATTCAATATATACTTACCTTTACCCCTGCCTTGGATCGTTCTTATCAATCCATTGGACTCCATCATTTTCAAAACGAGTCTGGCCTTTGTTGTTTTGCAGGAAAGAATTATCATTACTTCCTTAGCTGTAATGACCTGCAATACTTCTACATTCTCAATTATTCTTTCTGCATCTGATGCATCTTTTCTTGTTACTGTTTTTATCGATTCCAGCTCATGCAACTTTGTTATAAGACCTTCTTTTTCATGAATCGACGCGTCGTTTTGATGAATCGACGCGTTTTTATGTTGAATCGACGCGTTTTCCGTCGATTTATTATTAAAGGATGCGCTTCTTACCGTCGTTTTAAGAATGAATGTACTGTTATCGAATTCCGGATCTGGAAGGCCTATAGCTTCGAGTTCCCTGCACATACGGTCTACACCTTCACCATATTCTTTTACATATCCATAGTCTTTCAGGAAGCCTGCAATCTTAGGATTACGCGAAAAATGAGTGTATCGAATATTATCCGTTTTGACACCTCCGGCAAACGATCCCGGGCTATCCACTTCCAGACGGTCATCGAACATTTTGATTTGTATATCAGTACCTTTGATTCCGTAGTCCCTGTGAGTAACAGCATTAACAACGATTTCTGTGCGTACGAACTCACTATATTCTTCCTCTGTCACAAATATGCCTTCATGTCCAAGATAAGTCTTCTCTTTCATCTGGATCTTGATGTATTCTACTGCTTTTTCTACCTGTTCCAGAATTCGTCCATCGAAGATAACATCCTTGACAACGTTCATATCCTTTCCTACTTTGGCCTCTGTACCTTCATACCGTATAAAACGAATGAAGGCTCTTGGGAAAAACCGTTGAGGATCCTTCCCAAAAAGCAGGATCGCAGCAATTGAAATCTGTTCCCTTCCATCCTTAACAGTGACATAATTCTTGTTCTCTCTGAGATATTCTTCCGGAGTCTTTGAATAGCCGATCCTCTTGCAATAATCACGGACAAATTCCATGTCCAGATCATCAATCCCTGCATCAGCAACCGGCTCATCCTCATACCAGCGAACACCTTTTGAATACATAAGATTCATGCGGTCGTTGAAGTCAAGTCTCTTGCTCTTGTCTCCAACACGGATATATGCCTCATCAGCTTGGTTAACATGGAGCAAAGGACTGGCTTCAATGTGCATCAAAAGAACATGGTCCGGCTTTCCCTCAGAGTTGATGCATTCAACCAACTCAGTTGAAACAGGAACTGTCGGATTACAGAAGTCTGTAGGTGTGCACAGGATATCATTCAGCAGTTCGGTATGATAATCAACACCTTCTATCATGCGCCGCTTATCAGATATACCTATGGCTATCGTCCCGCCATCTGCGTTTGCAAAAGCGCAAATTGTATCTGACAGATCCACAGGTTTGATCCGGATACTTTTGCGGTCAAATATCTGCTTTTCGTCCATAGCAAGGACTTCTTCTATCGTCATAACTTTACTCCTTGAATATTTTGGCAAAGCCGTAGTATCTGTAGAAAATATTATAACATAGCCGCATTTCGTCAGCTATCACACGCCGATTCAATCTTAAACTCATACTTTTCCCGGCAGGTATCAAAGAATTTCTGCTCATCGCCTGTAAAAGAGTAATCCTTATCGCTTCTGAATATCAACAGGCCCATTGTCCGCTGCTTCAGATGAAACTCCAGTTTATCCCACGCCTTCCTTACTGCTCTGTCTGTCTGACCCCGCATCTCTGCGATCTCGCCATTTGAGTATTTCTCCAGCACTTTGTAATAGAACAGTTCTCTATCATCCTTATCCAAAGCCCGCATGAAATGTATCATATAGTCCGTTGTCACGAGCTGGTCTATGGTATCAGGCTTACAGTATAAGAAGTCCAGGATGTCTCCTTTTCGCATCTGCCTGGCTATGACATTGCTCAGGCAGCCTGCAGTAAATGCACTATCCTCATCCTCACCGTACTCAAGAGGAAAATCATCTCCGTTTCTAAGGATCTCGTGTTTTCTGACTCGTGATTTTTCATTCTCTTCAAGGTAGTCATACCAGCCGTTGAGGTTCTGAAAGTCAGTAACAGTTCTTGCTGCCTGCTCAAGTCTTCTCAGCATCTCATGCCTGATGTCACGTTTGCGTTTCTTGACGCCCTCAGGCACCTTTATATCTCTGAGCCTGATGACTTCAGCGGGTACGTTACACTCCTCATCCTTATCACTGACTATAGCGAACTTTTTTAAAGGCTCGCTCTCCTCTTCTTCCTCCAGTGCAAGTTCCTCAATAACTATCGGATCATCTCTGAAGCCATAGTCACCATATTCTTCATCCATCATGAGCATGTATTCTTCGTACCATGCCTCGCGAGATAATCCTGACATTTGTGTATCCTCAAAAATTATTTTGCGATTTCAGAAATTTTAGTTCCGTTTTACCCCCTATTTTTTCCCTATTAATAGAGGGAGATTAAGAGACATTCAGTTTGCGCCCGTAAAGTTAAACATCTGTTCCGAACATGTGTTTATTATAAGACCTGTACATCCCTGTTTCAACATGTATTTCAGTCTTCCCATGACTAAGGGCAAAAAACGGGACACATCAAAATCGACCCTTACGCACTCATAGGGTATATTAGTCGACCGATGTATTATGCTCGCAAAAAACATGGTCATAACCAGGAAAAAACGCCTATTTTCACCCCGAGATCGTACATCTTATCACTGGGTATAGAGGCGTGATTGTTTTGCACGTTATTACTAAATGGCAGTTATCTCAATGAGGATCGGAGGTGAGACCAATGCCAAGGATGTCAAAGAAAGACAAGGAAGAATGGAACTACTTCCTGAATGATCGCGGACGCATCACATATAACGATCTGTGCCGTAAATGTGACCGCGACTGTAAGCAAAGTTTCAGAGCAACTATCGTCGCGTGCCCTGCATACCTGTCCAAGCGACGAAATAAGAACAAACAGCTAATGTAACGAAAGGAGATTCAATGACAGAAACAGTAATCAAAAATACCAACTTAAAAAGCGCAGAGGAATTGTACTTCAATCCTATTGTCCGCAGCAATGCAGAGATGATCGTAGATGGTCTCATCCCTACCGGCCTGACCATTATCGCAGGTGCACCTAAATCCTGTAAGAGCTGGCTCATGTTAAAGCTGGCGGTTTCAGTACACCTTGGAATACCATTCCTCGGGCATGATGTAAAGCAATGTCATGTAGCATACTTTGCTCTGGAAGATACTGATGCAAGGATGAGAAGCCGAATGCTGGATATTGGTGCAGAACCAAATTCAGGATTCTACTATGCTACTTCACTAAATGCTGAGGATAATGACTTCATCAAAGACCTCGAGGCATGTCTTGCCGGTGATCCTGATGTCAGACTTGTCATAGTCGATACACTTCAGAAGATCCGCAAGCCAGATCCCGTATCTAATGCTAATCAGTACAGCAGTGAATATGAGGAACTGACAAAACTCAAGGACATTGCGGACGCGCATGGCATCGCGATAGTTCTTGTCCACCATACGCGTAAGAAGCACGATTCAAAAGACAGCAACAATGATGTGCTTGGTTCATCAGCAGTAACCGGAACAGCAGACATGATACTCATCCTCCGCAAGAATCGTGGCGGCACTGCAGGTACTCTCAGCGTGAGCGGACGTGATGCACCGGATATTGAACTTGTGATGCAGTGGCAGCATCCCGAGTGGCAGGTCATCGAAGAGAAGTCAGAGGAAGACATCGCAAGAGAGAATGTCCCTGAGATCGTATATAAGGTGGTCGACTACCTGATGGCTGAGGGCGGATTCACTGGAACAATGTCAGCTCTGCTCACAGAGATCGGACTTCCTCATGTCAAGCCACATGCTCTCAGCCGAGCACTGTCGAAGTTTCATGATGAAGTGCTGCTCCCACTTGGGATAACCTATAGCAGTGCACGCGTGTCCAGCGAGCGCAACTATGTGTTCACGGTCGCAGACGACTCCTGCACTGTCTCAGTAGATTCAACAGACACGTCTATCAAATTGGACTCTGCTTATAGCGATGACGCTCATGACGCTTATGACGCTTCCCTGCTCTAAGAGCGATATGCCGTCATTAGCGTCATTGCCGTCATATAGGAAGCTTACAGGTATTGCCATACTGTATTGCCAGCTTTCAAAGAGGAACAACATCCGTGTATCGCCACGGGTGTTGCCACTATGGGCAGCCGGAGGTCTGTCCATAAGAGTAGCGAGCATAGGCTATGTATCGCCAGCCGGAGACTCCGCCCGTGATAATAGCCGCGGCACTGCCACTTGTGGCAATACCGGGAGGGGCTCTGCCCCTGCAACCCCTAACAGTTATTACAAAAGAATCATGCGTGAAATTATTTGTCTAAGGAAAGGAAAATTTATATGGCAAACAGACAGAGGAATCTCGGGATCAACATCAGGGTGACCCCGGAAGAAAAGAAAAAGATAGAACGCAATGCAAAAAAATGTCGCCTCAGCATCTCGGAATATCTTCGGCAGATAGCGATGAAAGTCGTACCGAAGGAGCTACCGGCGAAAGAAATCGAAGAAAGTTTTCTCAGGATCAACGAAGTGATCAGAGCCGTAAGTGACATGAAAAGACGATCTTCTGATCCAGTAACGCAGAAATTCTGTGATGACATTTATGCGGATCTGCTCAGAATAATGGTCGAAACCTTGCAGCTTATGAGGCATATTTATCTGAAACCGGAGGTTAAAGCGGATGGCAACGACTAAGATATGGCCTGTCAGGGACAGCCTGAAGCGTGTCGTTGACTATGCATCCAATCCTGAAAAAACAACAGAAGATGACCTTGCTTCTGTCATCAGGTACGCAATGGATGGAGACAAAACTGCCGCTGATACTACAGGAGAATCTGAAAAAGCATGCTATGTAACAGGTGTGAATTGTTCTGCAGATACAGCTCTTGAGGAGATGATCAACACACAGACTCTCTTCGGGAAGACCGGCGGCAATGTCGCCTATCACTGTTATCAGTCATTCAAACCAGGCGAAGTAACGCCTGAGCAATGTCATCAGCTCGGGGTCGAGCTCGCACGCAGGATGTGGGGCGATAGATACCAGGTACTGGTCGCAACTCATCTGGATCGTGATCATCTTCATAACCACCTTGTATGCTGTTCTGTCTCTTTTAAAGACGGAAAGAAATTCAATGACAACAAGGCTGCATACAGCAGGCTTCGCAGATTATCTGATGATATATGCCGCGAGAACGGTCTTTCAGTCATAGAGAAGCCGCGCGGGAAAACTCCGAGGCAGATCCACTTTGCCGAGAAGAACGGTGAGCCTACCAGATACAATCTGATGCGTGAAGCCATAGATAATGCTGTTTCACTCAGTACCAATTTCCCTACTTTCATCAGTCTGATGAAGCAGCAGGGATATATCATCAGCTACAGTTATACAAGGAAGCATCCGACAATCAGATCTGTAAATTCTCAGAAGGCCGTAAGGCTTTACCGACTTGGTGAGGATTATGAGCTGAACAGGATCGCTCAGAGAATTGATGAAAATCATTACGAAACTGTAGCAGCTAATCGCGAAAGACATATCATGTCCATGAAGCCTCCGACGCATAAACGCGTCCATGTCAACGGGACAAAGAAGACTGCACGAAAGATCGGAGGACTGTACGGTCTGTATCTTCACTATCTATATCTTCTCGGTTATAGACCGAAGAAAAAACACAAGCCGCTCTCACCTGAGATGCGTGAAGCCGGGCGTATGTGTGATAAATACTCAGCCTGCGCGAGACTTATGTCACGGGAACGTCTCAGAACGGATGAAGATGTGAGCGCTTTCATAACTGATTCAGAACATAAAATGGAAGAGCTTTCCGAAGCCAGAAACAAGGTAAGAAATAAACTGAGGCGTGCATCTGATCCTGATCAGATAGAACAATTGAAGGCTGAAAGAGACAGCTTTACCGCAGAGATCGGTAAGCTGCGCAAAGACATTAAGACTGCTGAATTCACACTTGAAAGAAGTCAGCAGGTACAAAAGGACATAGAAATAGAGCTCAATGCCTGCGGAATGACCCGCAGCAGGAACCACAGAAATCGAGACGGGAGGTGATAACTAAGTTCATCACTTTATTTTTTTGCTGTACTTATGAATATGACAGGAGGTGTTTGGATGACTGACAGCAAGAAAGAATTCCTGCTGAAGGCATCAGCACCTTCTGATGCCGAAGTACTGGAATTCATAACACGCTGTCCGGATGAATGTTTACAATTTCGCAATGGGGATGGTAGTATTGATTTG
>JAZQHU010000077.1:0-14178 GCA_045540775.1 Anaerovoracaceae bacterium
CTCGTCTCCTGAGAGAAGAGCTCAAGACAGGTCCTGCCAAGGGCAAAGTCAATGAGCTTGAGACCATGCTCAAGGAATACTACGCGGTACGCGGATGGGACGCTGAAGGTATCCCAACAGCTGAAAAGGATGCAGAGCTCGGACTGAATTAATTCATTCCGACTGAAAAATCAATACACTTTCATAAGTCCGGAGGCGGCATCTGCCGCTTCCGGATTTGGTGCATTATCGGAGGAGCCCCTGATGACAGTAAAATTCTTCGCATATTACCGCGATCCGGATTTTGCCGGATGCAAGGAGATGGAATGGCCCGGAGAGGCAGACAGCGTAATAGAGCTTTGCCGGCAGATCGCAGACCGCTTCGGAGACAAGTTCCGCAGTGAGCTTATTACTCCCGATGGCAGAGGCATCTGTGACCGCTCCATTGTCATGGTCAACGGACGCCGCATCGACTTCATAGGCGGTCCGGGTGCTCCTCTCAAGACTACTGATACCGTACTTATATTCCCTGTTGTCGCAGGGGGTTAAACAGAAAGGCTGGTACAGAAAATTGCCTGTTAACACAGAAAAGATAAACGAGATACTGAAGTCCTATCCTGCCGACCAGCACTACAGCCTGGCCATAATGCAGGACCTTCAGCATGAATTCCAGTATATCCCGAGAGAAGGTCTTGAGGCGCTCGCAGACTATCTTAGCGTTCCCCTTTCGACGCTCTATTCAATGGCGACCTTCTACAAGGCGCTGTCTCTCAAGCCTAAGGGCAAGCATATAATCAAGCTTTGCGACGGCACTGCCTGCCACATCAGAGGCTCCATGACTCTGGTCGAAGGAATCACCAGGGCGCTTGGCATCTCTGACGGTGAGACCACGGAGGACGGGCTCTTCAGCCTCGAGCTGGTAAACTGCCTCGGCTCATGTGCTCTTGCGCCGGTAATGGTAGTAGATGAAACCTATTACGGCAAGATGACCATGGAGAAACTCCCAGGAGTTCTTGATTCCTACAGAAAGGAGGACTAGGCGATGAAGACCATTCGTATATGCTGCGGAACCGGATGCCTCGCAAACGGCAGCGCAAAGGTCGCAGAAGAATTCGAGCGGCTGACAGCCGGTGCTGAAGGCGTTAAGGTCGAGTGCGAGATAAAGCGCACGGGCTGCAACGGCTTCTGCGAGAACGGACCTCTCGTCACCATCCTCCCTGACGAGATCTCCTACTACCATGTCAAGGTATCCGATGTAAAGGATATCCTTGAAAAGACAATTGAAAACGGTGAGCTTGTAGAGAAGCTGCTCTACAAGAATGATAAAGGTGAATACGTAAAGAGCCAGAATGAGAACCCGTTCTACGCTCCTCAGATGAAGATAGCCCTCAGGAACATCGGAAAGATATCACCTGCCCATATTGAGGACTATATCGCATCAGGAGGATACGAAGGTCTGAAGAAGGCTCTCGTTATGACACCTGAAGAGATAATCGATGAGATCGATGAATCGGGTCTCAGGGGCCGCGGAGGCGCAGGCTTCCCTACCGGACGCAAGTGGCGCACTGCTCTCGGCTATGACAATTTCCCTAAATATGTCGCCTGCAACGGCGATGAGGGAGACCCGGGCGCGTTCATGGACAGGTCCATACTCGAAGGAGACCCTCACAGCGTCATCGAAGGCCTCGCTATATGCGCTCTGGCCATCGGATCTGAGCAGGGCTATCTGTATATCCGCGATGAGTATAATCTTGCTGTAAAGAACGTACGCAAAGCTCTTGCAGACGCTGAAGCTGCCGGATTCATCGGTGATGACATATGCGGCACGGGAAGAAAGCTGCATCTTGAAGTCGTCCGCGGCGGAGGCGCGTTCGTCTGCGGCGAGTCCACAGCGCTTATGCAGTCTGTAGAGGGCAAGGTCGGAGAGCCGCGTGCAAAGTACATCAGATCCGTACAGAGAGGTCTGTGGAATCAGCCTACCGTTCTCAACAACGTAGAGACTCTGGCTAATGTTCCATACATCATCAGCCACGGCGGAGCTGATTTTGCATCAGTCGGAACTGACAAGAGCAAGGGAACCAAGGTATTTGCCCTTGTAGGAAAGGTCAAGAGGACCGGTCTGGTAGAGGTCCCTATGGGCACTACCCTCCGTGAACTCATTTTCGACATCGGCGGCGGCATCAAGGGTGACAGGCCGTTCAAGGCTGTTCAGACCGGCGGACCTTCCGGCGGGTGCATACCTGAGTCAATGCTGGATCTTCCCGTTGATTTCGTTACTCTCAAGGAATACGGCGCCATGATGGGTTCAGGCGGAATGATCGTCATGGACGACAGAAGCTGCATGGTGGATGTCGCCAGATACTACGTCAACTTCCTCTGCGGAGAGTCATGCGGCAAGTGTACTCCATGCCGTGAAGGTCTCAAGCAGATGCTGCAGATCCTTACGGATATCTGCGAGGGACGCGGCACCATGGAAGACCTGGATCTTCTTGAGGCGCTCGGCGAGACAATGATAGACTGCTCACTCTGCGCTCTAGGCAAGTCGGCGCCTAATCCGGTGCTGACCACCCTCAAATACTTCAGGGACGAGTATGAAGCTCACATTCTTGAGCACAGATGCCCTGCAGGCGTGTGCAAGGAGCTTACAACATTCAGGATCGATCCTGAAGCCTGCAGAGGCTGCACATCATGTGCAAGGGCATGCCCTGCCGGAGCTATCTCAGGCGAGGTCAGAAAAGCTCACAGCATCGATGTCAGCAAATGCATTGCCTGCGGAAGCTGTCGCGAAACATGCCGCTTCGATGCAGTTCGTACAGAAGGGAGGGCCGCAAGATGATCATAAAGATAGACGGAAAGGAATGCAGCTGTGAAAAAGGCGAATTCCTGCTTAACATAGCCCGCAGAAACGGCATTACTATCCCTACCCTCTGCAAGCATGATTCACTCGAAGAAGGAATGGGCGCCTGCAGACTTTGCATAGTCGAGATTACTGACCGCGGCCGCAAAAGTGTTGTCGTATCATGCGTATACCCTGTAAACAGTGAGATCGAAGTGGAAACAAACAGCGAGCGCATAAGACGCGAGCGTGCCATGATACTCACCCTGCTCGCAAAGCGTGCTCCGGAGAGCCCTGAAATCGCGAATATGTGCAGATACTACAAGGCTCCTGAGATCGACAGATTCCTCAAAGTGGACGGGGAGAAGTGTGTCATGTGCGGGCTTTGCGCGAAAGTATGCGGATCACTCTCTGTAGGAGCCATCTCAACGGTCAACAGAGGTATTACCAAGGCGATCTCGACGCCTTACGGCGACCCGAGCAGCGTATGCATAGGCTGCGGAGCTTGTGCAAAGGTCTGCCCTACCAGGGCAATCGAGATGTCTGAAGACTTCAATACAAGGACCATCTGGGGCAAGACCTTCGACCTCATTCACTGCGAGCGCTGCGGTGATGTGATCGGAACCCCTGAGCAGATCGCAGAAGCGGCAAAGAGGAGCGGCAACGAACCTGACTGCCTCTGCGATAACTGCCGCAAGGAGAGGATGGCAAGAGTAATGGCAGAGACATTCGGTTACGATGTGCTGTGATGTGAAGTTCTATGACTTATGATGAAATATGGGGCTACCAGCTCTCTCAGATAGAGGAATTTATCCTCAGCCAGGGCGGATTGAAAAGCGGAGAATCCTATCAGCTTGACCGCTGTGCAGTGAATGTTGATCCGCTTCCAGACCGCATCGTCGGCAGTCTGAGTTTTCCGCAGACAAGAGTACGGATTGAAGGTGAAGCTGCTGAAGAATTCTATCATCAATTTTTCCTTCACTTCCTTTCAGGCGGTGCTTAGTCCTGATCCGGAAAACAATTATTTACATTAAAACAGCGGCGTCATATGAGGTCAGATCACATTTCAGACTCATTCGCCGCCTCTGTTTTTGCGTCTTCTTCTGCCTGACTTCTTACGTGAATCAGGCGTCCTTTACTATCACTGATATTCCGTTAGGGATACATGTCAGAGAAGCGTCTTCTCCTTTCAGCTTACGGGCCATCCGGTAAGCTGTCTCTATATCCGGCGCATAGGTCATCTTGAGACCCTCTATCATCTCTTTCTGCTCAGGCTCGGCTACAAATATAACGGTATGTTTTCTCACTATCCTTGCAAGTATCTGCGAGCACCACTGGTCAGGTGCCGTATCATTCTGTTCTGTTGCCAGGAACTTCTGATATGCATCCTCGATCGTCGGCTCGTCAGCGATAATGTGATAGAAATAGTCTCCGCCGTTGCCGTCCATACAGCTTGCCAGCATGATGATGACTCCGTCTTTATTTACAGTTGCCTCTGCTGCTGTCATTCCCTTAGGCGACTGATATGCATTCTGATCAAGCGGATAGCCTCCGTTAGTGGTGATGACGATGTCTGCAGGTTCAGGTTTTACTGCAACATAGTCGGCTATAAAGTCACAACCTCTTCTGTGTGCCGTTTCAAAATTTCCGGCAAATGCCGCAACCGTCTTCTTTTCCTCATCTATGACCACATTGCATATGAAGGCGAGATCTGCCATCCGTGCAGCCGCGATCATGTCCTTATGGATTGGATTGTTGTCCAGTATGCCTGTGCGGGCATACGGACTGTCTATAAACTTTGAGCAGTGATTCCCCATGACCGTTACAGCATCTGCTATGCCGGGAAGTACTGACTTGCGCCCTCCTGAAAATCCTGCGAAGAAGTGTGCTTCTATAAACCCTTCCGCCACCAGCAGGGACGCATTGACTGCCGCTTTGTCTATGATGCAGTCCGGTCCGGAAGGCAGTTTTCCTACCCTGACATTCCGCTGAGGGTCGTGTGCATCATGTACTATGATGTGATCTTTGAACTCCTCATACAGAGCATCACCTAGTTTTGCCCTGAGTTCCTCTGTTGTTGTCCCTCTGTGAAATCCGGTCGCGACAAGCAGCGTTATGTCTATGTCCGGATTGCCGGCCCTGAGTTCTCCAATCATGACCGGCAGGATATCCTGAGACGGGACAGGTCTGGTATGGTCACTTATTATTATGACACAGTCCGGCCTGCCCGCGGCAAGCTCACACAGGCGCGGGCTGTCTATCGGGTGCTCCATAGCCTCCCTGACGATCTCGATGCCGCTCCTGTCACTTACCAGTTCGTCAACGCGTGAAGTAAGGACAGGTGTATCGTCCGGAACTTCAAGACTGCGGGTCGTATATCCATAGCAGAAATCCACAGTTTTCATATATGCCTCCTATGCCTTGAGTTTTCTGAACGCCTCTGTCAGCGCAGGCACGACATCATTGAGATTCCCTACGATCCCGTAGTCTGCAACGCTGAATATAGGCGCTTCAGGGTCCTTGTTTATTGCAAACACCTTATCTGCACCTGCAATACCTGCGAGGTGCTGAATGGCGCCGGATATGCCTACAGCAATATACAGTTTAGGCGCCACGGTTTTGCCCGACTGTCCTACCTGATGGATGTGAGGCATCCATCCTGCATCTACAACGGCACGGCTGCAGCCGACTGTAGCTCCGAGGACCTCTGCAAGTTCATAGATCTGTCTGAAGTTATCTGCTGAGCCTACGCCTCTGCCTCCGGATACGATTATCTCAGCTCCCTCAAGATCAACAGCATCTACAACTTCCTGTACCCTCTCAACGAGCTTTGTCCTTATCTCATCAGCGGCAACATGGAACTCTTCATGTATGATTTCACCTGTCCGCGTCTCATCATATACGCCTTTTCTGAATACGCCGGGGCGTACTGTTCCCATCTGAGGCCTGTGCTCAGGACACATGATGACTGCCATGAGATTCCCGCCGAAGGTAGGTCTTGTCCATGCCATATTTCCGGTCGCTTCATCGACGCCGATCTCGGTGCAGTCTGCTGTAAGGCCGGTCCCGATGCGGCATGAGACCCGGGGTGCCATGTCGCGGCCGTTATTGGTAGCCCCGATCATCAGTGTTTCAGGCTTATACTTCTGCACCACAGCGACGAGCGCATTGACGAAGGCATCTGTCGAATAGTACTCATATTCCGGCCCGTCAACTATGATCGCCCTGTCCGCGCCATAGCAGATGGCATCTCTTGCAGCACTCTCAATACTATTACCGATCACTACAGCTACAAGTTCGCAGCCCTTCTGTTCAGCGAGGGGTCTTGCTGCGTTCAGGAGTTCGAATCCGACATTCTTTGCTTTTCCGCATTCTGTCTCTATGTATACCCATATATTTCTGTATTCATTTAGATTTGTCATAAGATCCGCCTCCTATATTATGCCCTCTTCACGGAGCATCCCGGCGATTTTTGCGGATGCCTCATCCGCAGGGAACTTACTGAGAATTACTCCGTGTTTCTCTCTTACAGGTGTGTAGGATTTCTTTACCTTGGTCGGCGACCCGTTAAGGCCGCATCTTGTCAGATCCACTGTCTCAAGATCTGCTTCCGTAAGGACCGGAATGGTGCGTTTCTTAGACTCAAGCCACGGTCCGATACTCGGATACCTCGGCTCATACGGCAGTCTTACGACCGTGACCACCGCAGGGAGTTTTACTGAAATGATGTCATATCCGTTATCACAGTCCCTCTTTACCCTCAGTTCGCCGTCCTTTTCCTCAATTCCCAGAGCATATGTTACCTGCGGGAGCCCGAGATGCTCCGCGATCTCAGGAGCGACCTGCGCCGTATCTCCGTCAACAGCCTGTTTGCCGCCGAGGATGAGGTCAAAGCTGATTCCTTCCTTCTTCTCTACTGCCCTGATAGCTTCTGAAAGGATGTAGCTCGTGGCAAGTGTGTCGGATCCGCCGAATTTGCGGCCGGATATCAGATATCCCTCGTCGGCGCCTACAGCCAGGCATGAGCGGACAGCTTCCGCAGCCTGCGGAGGTCCCATGGAAATTACAACAACACGTCCGCCAAGCTTCTCCCTGAGGCGGACCGCTGCCTCAAGCGCATAAGTGTCGAACGGATTGACGATGCTCGGCACTCCTGCACGAATCAATGTATGTGTTTCCGGATCGATCCTGATCTCAGTCGTGTCCGGAACCTGTTTAACGCAAACACATATATTCACTGTCGCACCTCCCTGTTACAGCTTATAGCAGACTTTGCCCGGATTGAGGATCATCTTGGGATCGAAAACCTGCTTGATTCCTCTCATGAGCTCCATATTGGTTTCGCCGACTGAGTCCACCAGATATTTGATTTTGCCCGAGCCTATGCCGTGTTCTCCCGAAACAAGCCCTCCGCATCTGGTCGCTTCACGGTAAATGATATCGAAGAATACATCTACTCTCCGCTTGAACTCCTCTTCATCGAGATCGTTGGAGCACTGATAGATGTGCAGATTGCCGTCTCCTGCGTGTCCGAAAGTCTTGATTTCAAGTCCGCACTTGCGGCCCTGCTCATTAACGAATTCAAGGTAATCTGCGATCTTATTGACAGGGACCACCACATCGCACTCGTCAAGCAGTTTCGTCTCCTCCATTATTGCTTCAAGGAAGGACGATCTTGCTGCCCACGCATCCTTGATCCTGTTGCTTGTATCTGCAATAAGCACATCCATGGCCCCTGCTTCAAGGGCTATGTTTGCTGCCTGCTCAATAAGCTTGTCAACTTCTTCGGAAGAAGTGCCGTCAAGCGTTATGAGGAGGTAAGCATTGATCGGCTCCCCTGACAGCTCCTGAGGGAAGACGGCTTTGCCTACATAACGCTCGGAGAGCATTACTATCTCGCGTTCCATGAATTCTATCGCCTGAGGGTCCATATGATTCATTCTGAATTTAGGGACAGTCGCCAGTGCAGTTCTGAGATCACGGAACGGGATTATCAGAGATGCTGCGGCCTTAGGTGCAGGAATGATCTTGAGCGTGAGTTCGGTGATGATTCCCAGCGTACCCTCGGATCCGATCATCAGATTCATAAGCGAATACCCTGAAGATGTTTTGGATACGGTGGCTCCCATATGGGTTATTTCCCCGTTCGGCAGGACGACAGTCATCGCTCTGACGTAGTCGCGGGTAGTCCCGTATTTGACTGCCCTCATGCCGCCTGCATTGGTAGCCACGTTTCCGCCGACGCAGGCATATTTCTCGCCGGGATCAGGCGGATACATCATTCCTCTGGTCAGACAATCAGCAGCAAGATCGGCAAGCAGTACACCTGCTTCTATATTCACTACAAAGTTTTCCAGATCATATTCCAAAATGCGGTTCATTTTGGAAATGTCCATCAGGACGCCTCCGAAGAGAGGAACCGCTCCGCCTGCAAGCCCTGTTCCGGCTCCTCGCGGTGTGACTGGAATGTTGTTCTCATAGCAGATCTTCATTACAGCCGCAACTTCCTCAGTGGAGCGCGGCTGAACGGCCAGATCAGGCATTCTGGTCCCGTATATCGGCATCTCATCTCTTGCATAGTCAGGACTGATGTCACCGCCCGTATATACATGATCTGATACTTTCTGTATCATGCTTATAATCTCAGGTGTTAATTGATTGTACATATACTGACCTCCGGGTCTTTATATTTATTCTGTCAACTGCAGAAATACCGGGACGGATCCGCCCCGGTATAAGCGCTTATATAATGAATTGATACGTATTAGCCTCCTGCTACCAGAGGCATTACCGTCAGAATGTCTCCGTCCTGAGGGACAAAGGATTTATCCTTCCTGACACGGTTTACAAGAATGGTGACTGCTACTTCATTTTCGGAAGCGCCTGTCTCATCAAGGATCTCCCCTACAGTGAGGCCCTCTTTCTCAAGATGCCAGTAACCATCCTCTTCGACCGAAGGCATGTACGGCTTCATTATGCCGTAGAACTTGACCCTGATCATGGCAGATATTTTACAAAATCGCCGAGCCCGATCTCTTCGAGCTTTTCAGCTGTAGGGATACCGTTCCTGTCCCAGCCTCTGAGAGCATAGTAGTCGTCGAGCATCTTATCAAACTCCTCATGTGTAGGAGCCTGGAAAGCGCGTCCGCCGACTGCCGCAGGTATGAAGAGCTTTGCAGGAGCTGTATCGTCCTTGCGGTCCATTCCGTCACGGACATTAAGGAGTCTCTGCAGGTTCTGTGAACGCTCACCTACCCTGAACAGTTCATACGGATCGATCTCTTTTCCGAGGATCAGTTCGAGCCCATGCATAAGCTCAGAGATTGTCATTCCTGCGAACTTGACCATGAACTTGCAGATGGTCAGGCAGTTGAACATCAGCGCTCCGTCCTGTGAAACTACTGCGACCGGTGCTGCTTCGTCGACTGAGAATCTGTCAGGTGTCTCCTCAAGGCCGACTTCAGGATATACAAGGCCTGTAGCGATAGCCTGTGTATCTCCTCTTTCGTGGCATGCTCCGCGAGGTGTGGTAGCATAGTTAGGGTAATTCGCGAATACTGCTCTAGGGTCATGCGCAGGAAGATCCATATTCTTGACCTCAACGGTCAGAAGAGGTGCATCTCCGCCGATATGTGCAGCTGCTCCGCGAATGCCCTTCTTGAATATTTCGCCGATTCCTTCATTTTTGATAAGCTTTTCACTGAGGAATAGAAGTGTCTCTCTGTCGCCGAATTTAGGAACCATTCCTATCTCCTCGGCAGTGATAAGTGTAGCTTCATAGCACTCGATCAGGAATCCGATATATGATCCCAGCGAGATCGTATCGACTCCGGCTCTGTTCGCCATCTCGTTGGCCAGTGAAATAGCCTCAAGATCATCGATGCAAAGTCCTGAACCCATCGTACCGAGTGTCTCATACTCAGGTCCGTTTCCGGTCAGTTCTCCCTCACCGCCTGAGAGATCAAGGTGTATGTGTCTGTGGCATCCGATAGGACAATTGAGACACGGCATCGGTTTAACGTTAAGGAACTCGGTATATCTCGGTGTTCCGATGGTCTCTGCTCCCTTGTGCCATACATCGCCTCTCCAGTAGCGGATCGGCGAATCGCCTATTTCTTCCATTCCTACCATTACCGAAGGAGTTCCTCCGACATCCTTGGTTGCCTCGTGAAGGTTCACGAACACTTCCTTGGCGAATGCCTTAGCTCCTTCGAGATCGGCGATCTCGCACTGCTGTGTGCCCCAGGATGCGATAGCCTTGAGATTCTTCGAGCCCATGACTGCACCCGTGCCGCCGCGGCCTGCAAACGAGTGCCCGTCGCAGGTGATATTCGCGATAGGGTTCATTATCTCACCGGCAGTACCGATATTGAGCGCATTGACTCTCTTGTCGCCGAGTATCTCTTTGATCTTCAGAGATGCATCTACGCTGTCAAGTCCCCACAGCTCATCAGCATCGCGGAACTCAACGTTGTTATCTGTGATATACAGCCATGTCGGCTTGTCTGCTTTGCCTTCGATTATAAGCGCGTCATATCCGCACTTCTTGAATGCAGGTGCCCATCCGCCGGTACCGGCTGAATCAGCTACTGATCCCGTAAGCGGGCTCTTAGTCACTACGCTCCACTTGGCATTGCCCGGGAAATTCGGACATGCCTGCAAGCAGCCTATAGCAAAAATCAGCTTGTTCTCAGGTGAGAGCGGATCGATCTTAGGCGCTGTCTCCTCAAGAAGGATCTTTGCGCCGAGTGCAGTACCGCCCATGAGCAGATCAAGAGTCGCCTCTTCAATAGGCTCTTCCTTCCATGTCCTGTCTGTCAGGTTGACTCTGCACAGTTTTTTCCAGTATCCGTTCATATATGATCTCCTTTATTGTGTTTGTTCTTTAAGTATCAGCAGAGAGCTGTGAATGACAGCATCAGTCCTCCGACAGTGTTGTTGGAGTCTGAAACGAATCCGTATTCACCGAATGTGAATTCCATGATGAACGGAATGTCTCCTGCTTTTGCCTTAGCTATCTCAGCGACTTCACCGATCCTGCTGTCTATGCCTGCACGGCGTCCGCCGCAGTGTACAAGGTGCAGTGCTGCAGGCTTGCAAGGAAGGTCAGCAAGGAGCTTGTCGAGTGTTTCGCCTACTGAAGAGATAAGCTCGTCAACTGTTGCTTCCATTCTGATCACGCATGTCTTCTCCGCGAGGTTCGCTCCTACATTGAAGGATCCGTCATCATTGCCGTTCATCGGATGTCTGATAGCGATGAGGTCTCCGAGTCTGTCCTTGATGCCGAGCGGTGATGTGATAGTTGTAACGAGAAGGTTTCCGCCTGTAATGTCCTCTCTTGTGAGGTCCGGTCTCCATTCAAGGAACTTATCTGCTGCAGGAACTCCGTCGATCTCTGCAAGGCATCTGATGCCGTTGATCTTGGTGATAACACCATAGTTCTCGGTCTCTCTGTATGCTCCTGTGAATACGTTCTTGATATTAAGTCCCCAGAACATTGCTGCAACACAGCCATCTGCAAACATAAGACCATCTGCATAGAGTTTCCACTCGCCTGCGATGCTGTTGTCGGCAGCGCTGCCGCCGAAGAAAGGAACTCTGCCGATTACCGAGCTGATACCCTTGAGCCAGTACTCTTCCTCTGCCGGGGAAGCTGCCATGTAGAATGCATCAGGTGCGGTTGTCTTGCCTGCTGCTGCCATTGCAGCCTTAGCAATGCCTGCGCCGTCTTCACACGGGCAGTTGTCCTTTCTCTCTGCACCGGCAACTCCCACTGCCAGGTCTTCGCCTGCAAGTGTCATGACTCCTACGAAAGGATCATCGCCGCCTACGTATCCGTCAGCCGTAATGACGCCTGTAAATGAAGTGTTACCGAGAACCGGCACGCCAGGGAGAGCAGCCTTGACACCCTTGATGACTTCCGCTACATCATATGCACAGCTGCAATAAACGAATGCTACTTTAGCGCCGTCCGCCTTGGCTGCGGATCCTGCTTCTTTTCCTGCTGCGAATGCGTCAGCAAGTATGCTGTTACCTACTTTTGAACAAATCATGATCTCTCCTTTCGATTTGATGAGAAATATAGATTACACAAAAATAGTAGCACAGCCGCAAAAGAACGATTCTCCGGCGGGGACTATTCCTTATTCTATTTTGGAATGACATGTCCGTATCAGAAGAAGCGCGGTCCACTCATGTAAAAGCAGCAAAACAAAAGGACCTCCGGAATGACCCGGAAGTCCTCAAAATTGGAGCTGATAGTGGGAGTCGAATAAATAAGCATTTCCGGAAACGTTGAAATTTCAAGAAAGGAGAGGCGTCCCTCACGCAGTATATCCAGAAGTGTATCCAGAGCTAGCCTATCAGTTATATTCCGGATTCAATTTCCTCTAATCAAGCTGTATTATTCTTTATCATCCCACTGCTTTAATACTACTTCTACTTGGGCAATCAACCTTTCCTTATCAGGAATCACATAGGTATATGTTGATGCAAAAATATTGTTTGAAAGTCCTCCAAGGGCATATTCAGCACTCACATTATCCTTGTCTGTACAGAGGATAATTCCGATTGGCGGATTGTCACCAGGTTCATTTACCTCAGCAGCATAATAGTTCAGATACATATTCAGCTGTCCGACTGCTTCAGGCAAGAGCTTTACTGTCTTCAGTTCTATCAGCACATATGCGTGGAGTTCCTTATTGTAGAAAACCATATCCACATAATAATGAGTATTATTTAATGTGACTCTCTGCTGTGTTCCGACAAACATGAACCCTCTGCCAAGCTCCAACATAAAGTCTTCAATCTGTCTCACAAGCGCTTTTTCCAGTTCGCTTTCATGAACAGATTTATTCTCAGGAATACCAAGAAATTCGAATACGTAAGGATCTTTAACAATATCCTCTGGTGTTGCTAGTTCCTGTCCAAGGGTGGCAAGTTCATACACTTTTTCCTTGTTCACATTGCCATCTGTGAGCAGCAGTCTCTCGTAAAGAGAAGTCGATACTTGTCTCTTCAGTTCTCTCACGGACCAACCTGAGCGAGCACACTCTTTTTCATAAAAGCTCCTTCGGTCTTTATCCGAGATTGACATCAGCTCACAATAATGCGTCCATGTTAATTTTCCAGTCAGTGACTGGAATTTTGGATAGTCCAAATAAAACTGCCGCATATTATATACATTAGATAAAGAAAACCCTTTTCCGAGTTCTTTTGTGAGTTGTTTCGAAAGCTTCCGCATTGTTTCCTTACCGTAGCCTGCACGATCATTACTATCTTGTTCATGTTCTACAATTACGCGGCCAATATTCCAATATGCAGTTAGTATCTCGTTGTTAACTTGGCGTGCTACATTATTTCTTGCGGAACGCATGATCTCTTTTATTTCATCGATCATTTCCTGATATATAACGACATCATTAGCCATTTTTACAACCTTTCTTTACTTATCAGTCTTCCAGTAATTCTGTGTCCATATTTCCAACACAGCTAAGACATCTATCTCACCCACAGTTCTGAGAGTCTTTCTTATAATGGCTATTTAGCTCTTCTGGTGAAACCAGGCATTGTATTATTGGCTCATCAAGCAGTTCCTTTTTAACAGCATCCATCCCACTCCGCATTGCTTTGGCGAACAAAGGGAACAGCATGATTTCTATTGATATCTCATGATGATTACGGATCCTACTTAACCTTATGCTACTCAGAGTGCTATCACTTCTTTCCCAGCCGTCATTGTTGGGTAATTCATAGAAGTCTCCGGTATAGAAAGCAAAACTTTTTCGTTCACCCCAAACAAAGCTATGCGTAACTTCCACATCGGGCAGAACAACACTTTCTATCCATTCATACAAATCTGTAAAGAACTTTTCTTTTTCTTCATCTTGAAAGTCGATTACAGTATCTACTCTTAGCCCATCAGCTCCTACTTGTGTTCTTTCAAACATGGTATGCTCCTTTCTAATAATCAGAACTATTCATATATGCAACCATATCAAGACAACAAAAAAAGGCGGAGAGCCCTCCGTCTTCTGGTTACCTGTATATAGATGGCTAGATTATAGCAAGTATTTCTGATTTTTCAACCAGATTACTGTGAAGATTTTCAAGGAAAAGAAAAACTCCGGACTGTAATCCGGAGTCATGGAGCTGTGATCGGAGGAGCGCAGCCGACGGAGATCAATGGTCTCTACATTACGGCAACGCCGTTACATTCGTAGAGACCATTATAGCAGGAGGTACTCCCACTAGCGGGTCCAACAGAAAAAGCCCCCCGCAAAAGAGGGCGTTCTGTTGGGGCTGCTGGGGGGGGGCGAACCCCCCACCTTCTCGTTACGAATGAGGTGCTCTGCCATTAAGCT
>JAZQHU010000078.1:0-49504 GCA_045540775.1 Anaerovoracaceae bacterium
CGGCAAGATTGCTCTCGGTTTTACCCCGGACGAAGAGATCGGCTGCGGAACAGATCACTTCGACGTTCCGGGATTCGGAGTTGAGTGCGCTTACACCGTAGACGGCGGCCCGATCGGCGAGATCGAATATGAGAACTTCAACGCAGCTACAGCATTCATCACTATCACCGGCAAGGAGATCCACCCGGGCGAAGCCAAGGGCAAAATGATCAATGCCGCAAGGATCGCAGGTGAGTTCGACAGCATCCTGCCTCAGGAGATGAGACCTGAGTACACTGAGGGTTACGATGGATTCTTCCACCTGACCAAGCTCGTAGGCGGCGTTACATCCGCTGAGATGCAGTACCTGGTACGTGACCACGATGCCGCCCTCTTCCAGAAGAAGAAGGACATCCTGAAGATCGCTGCCGATCTCATCAACGTAAAGTACGGCAATGTCCTCAAGCTCGAGATCAAAGATGCGTACAGAAACATGAGAGAGCTGGTCGAGCCTCACATGTACCTGATCGATGATGCCAAGGCTGCATTCAAGGCATGCGACGTAGAGCCTAAGGTCATCGCTATTCGCGGCGGCACAGACGGTGCTCAGCTCTCATACAAGGGCCTGCCTTGCCCTAACCTTTCGACAGGCGGACACAACTTCCACAGCAACCAGGAGTACATCCCGGTACAGTCGCTTGAGAAGATGGTAGACGTGCTGGTAGAAATCGCGCGCGTTAAGTAATAAGCAGAAAAGCATCAGCAGTTTATCCTGCTCGCGTCCTCGGGAGCGCAACATTTTATAAAAGCGCTCCCTGCGGAATACTCGCAGTACAAACTGCTGATGCTGCATATTAGACACTAAAAAAGTTAGCGGCATCCCGCTAACTTTTTTTCATATCGTTTTGCCTCAGGCCACTGTCCTCATGCGGACTGCTGCGCTTCCTGCACTGCGCCAGGGAACTACTTCCCGCTGAGCTTGCTGCCCACGACTGTGAGAAGATATGCCGCGAGTATCACGCAGCCCATTGCTATTTTGCCCGTAATTGTACCGAGCGGAGCCGCAATGTATCCGAGCATCGGGACATGCAGTACCAGCTTGCCGACCACGTTCGAATAGATGACCGGACTCATGTCATTCTGGGCATTCGCGTCACCCTTGGTTATGATCTCGCCGTCAGCAACGTTGTTCTCGACGACCCTGTGTGTAACAGGAGTGCTGCCGGCCTCGGTGCTGTAGAAGACGATTATGTCACCAGCCTCCAGCGTCGACGGGTCTGTCTGTGTAGAGTAGACCATGCTTCCGACAGGGATCGCAGGCTCCATGCTTCCTGAGATGACTACGTACTGATCAATACCGGCAAAACGCGGTACTGACAGACCCAGACATGCGATTATCGCCAGAACCAGAAGGATCGTACCTATTGCACTGAGCAGTTTGCCGATCGCCCTGCCTCCATGAAACTCAGGTTTGCCGTCATTCATCGCGCGGGCTTCCTTCCGCGCCTTCCTCTTCTCTTCTTCCGTCTGGTCCCAGACGCCGAGGTCACCCTCGCGGTCCTGAGAACTGTTGCGTACAGCTCTTCCGGATGCAGCCGTAGTCTCCGCAGCATCCCTGTATATGCTGCGCTCTGCTCCTCCTGCAGCTGCGTGTCTGCTCTCTACCACAGCCCGGTCTTCTTTAGCGTACTGGTCTTTGTTTCTTTCTACTCTGCTCATACTGTTTCTCTCCTGCAGTGCATGCAGATCACTCTTCTTCCAGGTCCTCAGGACCAAAACTCTCAGGCAGCAGCTGCTCAAGAGTCCACTCCCTGTAATCCGTCTCAGACTTTGCACAGATCACGTTCATCTTATCCGGACGGGCAAAATCCCTCATCACCTGTCTGCAGACTCCACACGGTGTGCAGTAGTCGTGCTTCGCGAGGTCATCCGGATCTGCCGAATTCGGTCCGCCGACGATAGCTATTGCGATGATCCTTCTCTCACCCTGCGCTGCCGCATGGAAAATGGCATTCCTCTCAGCGCATATTGTATTCGTAAGCAGCGCGCTCTCGACATTGACGCCGGTATAGATTTTGCCCGAAGACATCAGCACCGCCGCCGCAACGTTGTAATGCGAATACGGGGCGTACGAATTCTTCAGGATATCCATCGCCTGCCTGATCATGGCAGCCTTGACATCTTCAGGCACCTCCGCCCCTTCAGCCGGCGGCGGCGTCACCTTCAGCAGCTTTTCATCCGTTACTTCTATGCTGTACATTATCTGCTCCTTTTTTATGACAATGGGGACGGTTCTCACTGTCAGCTTTTATGACAATAGGGACGGTTCTCACTGTCAGCTTTTTGTGTCATTGGTATGACAATGGGGATGGTCCCCTTCGACACATTAAAACTCGAATCTGCGGTTATCCTTGTCAACAAGGCCGGTCTCAACTGTGCAGCTGTAGCCGGATCTTGCAAAGTAATTGGCCAGCAGCTCTGTAAAGTCCTTCATTGCAGCCTTGACCTCTGCCAGATTGACATCGCTGAATCCGTCGATAGGATACAGAACGCCTGCAGTTTTCTCTGTCATTTTGCCCACTTCACTCTGTCTCCAGGTCCAGCGGCGTGTCCTGACCTCATGGCCGGATACGTATACGACTTCGCCGTCTTCAGGATTGTCGAACTCACCCTCAGCAGCGCCGAACGGTCTGAAAGTATCTTCCGCTGTAGCCGGTCTTACCTCGAGACCCGTGTCCGCAGCGCCTCTGCCCGTTCCGTCAGGACGGACGAAGGTGTAGATGTCATGAGCCCCGATAGGCAGCTTGTACTTGAGCGAGATCGCATTGCCGAGGTCGACTGCAGGATTGATCTCCGGCATTCCTTTGCCCTTGGCGATCCTGTCCATCAGCGCCTCTGCAGCGCACGCATATCTGTTAGGGTTGATGCCAAGCGCACGGAAAGCCTCACGGTACGGCACTACACAAGGGTCATTCTTGGCCTTGTTGCCGCTCTCTTCAAAATACTTTCTTACAGTCTCCGCATTCTCCTCGAGCATCTTAGTGATCGCAGGCACATCCTTCGAATTATCAATGCCCGTAACAGCGACCACGCCGACAACGAATGTAGGCAGCTTGTCAAAAACCTCTTTGCTTACTTCATAAAACATATTGTTTCCTCCTGCTCAGTCTTTAGCCCTTTCCGTATATTGTACAACCTCTCGCCCGATTAATCTATATCTTGTGTCAAATTGCTAATAACAGGCGCGGTTATGACAACGGGGACGGGTCTCATTGTCATCTTATAAAAACAGCGGCACAGGTTGCCCCATGCCGCTATTCCATAGTTTTCAAATTATTAGTATATGCACCGCCTTTTCAGCGGCTGCATCCGCCTCGCAATTAAGCAAGAGCCTCGTTCAGTGCTGCTGTCAGAGCGTCGCCGTCAAGTCCGTGAACCTGTGCAGCTGCCTCGATGGACTCACCCTGGGAAGCAGGGCATCCGATGCACATCATGCCGTTAGCGAAGAATGTGCGGACCAGTTCTGGGTGCTCGCTGATAACATCACCGATGATCATATCCTTAGTAATCATTTCTGTATCTCCTTTCACCGCTGCTCTCAGCAGCGCCGTTCAGTCTCGCGCGTCCGTGTTAACGCCCGTTATGTTCCATCGCATATAGTACAACCCGTGCAATAGGTTGTCAAGCAAAATTCCTATTCGCGTGGTAGGAAATTAGAAATATGACATTCAGAACCGTCCCCATTGTCATATTTTATGACAAAGAGAACCGTCCCCGGTGTCACATTACAGTGCTGCCTTGATGGCTGCGAGGAATTCATCGTATTCCTCGAATGCAGGGTACTGCGGATAGTCAGCCTTGATCTTGTCGGTCGTTCTGAACAGGAAGCCGGCCTTGCTCGCCTGGATCATCTCGAGGTCATTGTAGCTGTCGCCTGCTGCGATTGTGTCGAATCCGATCGACTGCAGTCCTCTGACAGTTGTCAGCTTGGAGTGCTCGCATCTCATCCTGATGTCTGCGATATATCCCTCGTCATCGATGACGAGCTCATTGCAGAATATAGTCGGCCATCCAAGCTTCTTCATGAGCGGCTGTGCAAACTGCGAGAAAGTATCGCTGAGCACGATTGCCTGCGTAGTCGCACGGAGCTCGTCAAGGAATTCCTTGGCGCCAGGCAGCGGATCGATCCTTGAGATCGTATCCTGCACGTCCTTCAGCTTGAGACCGTGTTCCCTCAGTATTCCGATCCTCCACTGCATCAGCTTGTCGTAATCAGGCTCGTCCCTTGTGGTCCTCTTGAGTTCAGGGATCCCGCTCTCCTCACTGAAAGCGATCCATATTTCAGGAACCAGTACACCTTCCATATCCAGACATACAACGTTCATTCTGTTACCTCTTCTTTCTGTTTTATGCAAAACAGCATTCTGCTCATGCTGCTCATCCGCTCTCCCGTCGGCTCATACAAGCCTGTTTACTCAACCGGGAATCCAAAATACGCTCCTGCCGTGATGGTCTCTGCATCAGTCATCGACTGGCAGCGGCCAAAACCCGGCGTCCTGTAGACAAGTGTCTCAGCCCCGAAGTGTTCCTCAAGGCGCAAAGCTATCTCCTCTTCGATCTCCTCAGAGAACGCTTTGAGCTGCGGGTTGACCAGAAGCTCATCGAGCATCACCATTCTCAGTGGCGCCTCCGATCCTTCAGAACGGGTTTCAGCACTTTCCCCGTCTTCAGCGCCCGCGTATGCCACTCTGCATACCGCATCGCCGCCGTTTATCACAAGCAGCCCGCCGTCGCCTTCAGCCCTCAGGAACTCCATCATCTCAGGACTCATTTCCACATGCGGGATGCCCGCCAGGAATTCTTCTCTGTACCTATTATACATAGAGCCGCTTACGGATTCCACGCTTAGCTCAGGCTCGAAGGCTTCTCCCTCTTCATCATCCAGAAAGTCTGCTTTTCCATCCAGACCCAGGCCCCAGAACCTTGTATCCACATTTTTTGCAGACGGCTCTCCGGTCTCGGATTCCGCAGACCAGCCGTCCTCCTCAGGCAGCTCCTCTTCTACCGTACGCACAACGTGCTCATCCACGAAGAAGCTCTCCCTGTATCCGAGCCCGCCGTAATACCCGATCAGAGACTCCTCTGCAGGCGACACCAGCGATATGCCGCCGAGGCCCTCAGATGCCGGCCGCTCATCACTTTCCTGTATAAGAGTTCCGCGCGGTGCAGTCACGACATCCCTGACATAACCCGTCAGAGCGGCCGCATACCCATGCCCGCGGTACTCAGGGTCAGTGCATATCGCATACGACACGTATACAGGCAGACCATCAGCACCGCCTCCCGGGTCATCTGCAGCATCACGCACCACTCCACCTTCTGCATCACTCCCCGGATCGCGGAACACGCCGCACCTGAAGCAGGTCAGCGCAGAGACCACTTTGCCCGCATCATTGCATACGACATATCCCCTGATATCCTCAGAGAATGACCCATAGAAAAAGTCCACGTACCCGGGCTCATCGCCGAACACTCGGCACCACAGATCGCGCAGACCTTCATATTTATCTTTCGAATCAACTTTCTCTATTCTGAATTCCATTTATCTGAAACTGCGCTGTCAGCGCATAGCTTCCTTTTACTTCTCTTTTGCGAAGTACTTCATCATCAGGATGTCCGGATGATAGCTTTCCTTGGCCTTTCTCAGGCCCTCGAGGCCCATGTCCTCTTCGCGGTTGAACGCAACGATGCCCGGAAGCTCCGCATGGATCATCCTCGCAAACTCACGGTTGACCATCGTGTACGCGCCCTCAACACCCGGCAGAGCCTTTTCAAAGTGAACGTCAAACACCTCGTCGTCCAGCTTGGTGCCTGCCGTGAAAGCAACCGGCTCACCGTTCTGGTACAGCAGACCGCCGATGAATCCGAGCGCTTCATAGTTGGCGAACATCTCCTCGATAGCACCGGCCTCAGCCTCGAGATCCGGGTCGTTCTTCTCCTTGTAGAACTCAGCAACGAAAGCCTTCGCAGCCTCTATGGATGACAGCTTGTAACCGTTGTTGGCAGGGATCCCGCCCTCGTCGCAGCTGACCCCCGTTCCGGATGTGATACATCCGCACGAATCAGCAGCTATCCTGTGGAATTCCCAGGCGCCGTTTCTCTCAAAATGCTTGATGTGGTTTCTCTTGGAAGACAGATGCCTGCCCGCCAGATTGCACAGCTTCTCAGTCGTATAGATATAGTCCGCGTTGTCACGGTCCTCTGTGATCTCAAACCTGTCACCGTACAGCGGCAGGAACTCCTCAAGAGTCTTGTCAGTCAGACCCCTGATCACGAGTTTCTGCCCGCGCGCATGCGCCTCTTCGAGCAGCAGCTCGATCGATGGCACCGGGTCGCCGTCCCCCTTCGGGTACGCATACACATTCCACTGCGGCATACCTACAAGAAACCTTGATCCGCAGAATGCGATCTGCGGCTTGTACGCTTTGCGCCATATGTACAGGTTGGCAAAACCGTAGTCGGCACCATGACATCCGCTTGCGCATATCATATTTTCTATTGCCGGCTTATCACTCAGCTCGACTTCTTTCCAGTTTATCATAAGACCTCCAGTCTCTTCTTTATATTCTGTCAGCTCTTTTCCTGTCAGTTAATATTCGTTTCCCCAAAAGCTCTGCGTGATTATACCACAGGTTGCAAGTACCAAAACATAGCAAAATTCGCAATTTCGTGCGTTGCAATTATTCTTCACCTGCCGCACACAGTGAATTCAGCTATAGCACATGATGCGAATCAGCCCATAATAAAGCCCCTTCCGGCAGAGTAGTTTCTGTCAGAAGGGGTACATACTTATATTGTTTATTTAATTACTTTGTTTCCTCAGTTGCTTCTGCATCCTCAGCTACTTCCACTTCGAATACGTCAGAGACTTCCTCTGCCTTTTCCTCAGCTTCGGCAGCTGCGTCTCCTGCAGCTTCCTTTGCATCTTCAACTGCAGCTTCTGCCTTTTCAGCCGCTTCAGCATCCTCTTCATCCTCGAAGACAACAGTGTTCTTGCTCTCCTCAGCAACAACAGCAGCGAACTCAGGCTTTATGGTCTCATCAGCGCTTACAGCTTCAGCAGCAGATGCAGCAGCCGCAGCAGCCTCGCCCTTTGCGATCTGCTTTGCCTCCTTAGCGAGTCTCTTTGCTTCTTTTGCCTCAGAGATCTCATCATCGGATGCCCAGTTCGCCGGGTTGCCCTTTCTCACTTCGTCAAGAATGACGCCTGCCATGAATGTGCCGATCGCAGCAAACAGCGGTGCGGTTCCCTGCTGGAAGAGATATCCTGCAACCTCACCGAATGTCGGTGCCATATCATATGCTGCATAGTACTGATTGATAGTCGTAACAGTGCTGATAATGACAGTAACAAAATAAGCTGCGAACATTGCTGCGAATACGTAGCACGCAATAGTGAATGGTGATTTTCTGAATTTCTTCATTTTCTTACAAGTCCTTTCAAGTTCAATTATTCATAATTCCCTGCATGTGTGGCAGGTCATTCATTAACTGAGTCGCTCCAGCAGAATGCATTCCGCACGCCGCTGCATAGCGCAGGGCATCATACGGTGTCCCACAAGTATAGGATTTTACCAAAAGTACGCCCGATATTCAATAATCTCAGTGCTCATCATCTGTAACATTAACTCCCGGTACTTAAAGCAACCTTAAAAAGCAAGGTCCGGAGCCTTGCTTTTTCCTCTATGCGCTGACATTCAGCCAGTTATCCAGTATATTCTGGACCGGTATCTGACTGAAAGACTGATCCAGATTATCGAAAGTGAAGAAGAGATTGATGTTAGGCCGGTATCCCTCTTTCATATAATGTTCAAGCGAAAATATATATTTATTCCTGTAGGATTCGAGATCCATTCTTCCCGCATGTTCAATTATTATTTCAGACCAGTAATCCAGCGGCGACAGAACTGTGAAGTCTGACATCAGCCAGTACCCATCGCACTTATGCGGCAGTTCATAGATCCAGGTCAGATTATTCATATCCAGAATGTCTGCAATAGCCCCCTCAGATTTTGACCTCATCCATTCCCCTGTCCACCGTTGGTATGTAAGTGTTTCCGGATACTTGTCAGGATATTTTTCCAGATAGGATGCCTTGTATGCCTCCTTCTCCTTCTTCCATTTTGCCGCCCTCATGTCCGGCTCACTTCCAACACCAAAAGCGCTGTTCCTGTACACTTTAGGCAGCATCTGTTCCACCGCATCAGGACTGTAGTCCGAAGCCATCTTCAGGACAGGCACAAGCAGCGAGGAATCCTTCTCCATCAGCTTCATTGACAGGTTAATATGATGCAGCGCCTTGATATTCTGCACATCCGGATTCCCCTCACCTCCGAGATACACCTTTCTGCCGCTCTTCGGATCAATAGTGTAGTAGTACACTCGCCCATAACCCTTGACTGACGGTATAAGGATCATACCCTCATACATTTTCAGCTCTTCTTTCTTTTTTTCCAGAGCAGTCTTATTCAATTCAATAAGTTTAAGTTCCTTTTTCAGAATATGTATCGTTGATTCATTCATGATTTTGCCTCCATCCTTTCATTGTCATTAAATGATAGATGGAATCGCAAAAAACCACAAACAAACTATGCATGCTATCTTGCAATAAAAACACCTTTAAGAAAAAGTGCAAAACAATACATTCTTCTGATGGCGTAATCTCCCTGACCGCGCCCATTTTTACGCCAACAAGATTCGATCCTGCGGGCAAAACAGGAGACGCGTTGGCGTTTTTGTCTCTATCGCTGCTCAATTTACGCCAACAAGAACAGTGTCTTAATCGCGATTCTGTGTGTTTGATGGCGTTTTTGAAGTAAGAAGACTATCATCTACGCCAATAAAATCTAGAATCTCATCACAAACTGTGTATTTGATGGCGTTTTTGGAGGGCTCTCTCTATCACTTACGCCATCAAACCGGTCAGAGAATAGAAAAAGCAGTGATTGTGTGGCGTAATAATGCCATCAATCGCTGCTTTTGCGCCAATCTTTATCTGTAATAATTCTATATAATGTCATGCTGTTGGCGTAACTATTAAGTATACCGTCTGCTTTACGCCACAATGGCTCACAGGCTCCAGTCTACCGGCTCGATGCCGTTGTCTTCAAGGAAGTAGTTGCATCTTGAGAAGTATCTGCCGCCGAAGAACCCTCGGTATGCCGACAGCGGGCTCGGATGCGGCGCCTGAATAATGAGGTGCCTTCTGTCTGCGCCCTGGGCATTCAGTATCAGGTCCCTCTTGGCGCCGGCGTGAGATCCCCACAGGATGAAGACCATTGGTTTCTCTCTCTCTGCCAGCAATTCGATGACCCTGTCTGTGAACTGCTCCCAGCCCTGGCCTCTGTGCGAGCCCGCCTGATGAGCCCTCACGGTCAGCGAGGTATTGAGGAGCAAAACGCCCTGCCTTGTCCACGGCACGAGCACGCCGCTTATGTGTCTGTGCGTAAACCGTCCGATAGAAGCTTCCATGTCACCAACCACTGCACCACGGTTTATGCTGTCCGGTGCGCTCCCATGTCCCGCACCCGGCAGCCTCCACGGATCTGAATCGAGCTCCTTGATGATGTTCACGAGCGATGGCGGCTGCGGCACCTCATAAGGAACACTGAATGCAAGTCCCTGCGCCTGCCCCGGCTCATGATACGGATCCTGCCCCAGGATCACTGCCCTGACCTCACTGTACGGCGTCAGTCTGAGCGCATTAAAAATGTCATCAGCTGGCGGATAGACCGTCCCGCTGCTGTATTCTTCACGCAGAAACTCTCTGAGTTTCTGATAGTACGGCTTGTCCCACTCGTCTCTGAGCAGGTCGTCCCAGTCATTACCAATAGTTACCATTTTTTATTCTCCCGCCAGGCGGATCCGCCCCATAGTTAGTACGTTTGTATTCTCCCACCAGGCTTCCCGCCTGTCTGCAAGTCTGTCTGCTATACCGCTCCCAGCAGCAACCCTTTATAAAGGTGCCGGTTCGCGGCAAAATGATTATAACACAAAAGCCCGGAAGCTTTTCGCCTCCGGGCCTCATATTCCATTGCGTATCGATCCGCTGCTTCATCATCCCGCTACTTCGCGAGGATGTACTCTGCACCCTGAGGGTCAGTCAGCGTCATGACGCCTTTATCATCGATCGAACCGGTGAGTGTCTGCTTGTCTCCGTAGTTGATGGTGATCTTGCCGTCCTTGGCCTTTTCCCATTTTCCGGTAGTCTCCTCGCCGAGGAGATTGAGTTCGCAGTTACCGCTCTTCTGAAGCTTGATGGTTCCTACAGCATTGAGTCCGATGCTCTCAGCATCCTGCTCGTTCATTACAACATCACCGGCAGTGACCTTCTGCACGATCCAGAACCCCACTGCCGGATCATCGCTGCATGCAGTGAATGCTACCATAGTTGCTGCGGCTGTCATAAGTATCAGTGCAATTGCTGTAATTCTCTTGATCGCTTTCATCTTGATTACCCTCATCCTTCAGTCTAAGCGTCTGGTACAGTCATCTATATATCAGCCGGAAAAACCTGTTCCGGTCCCGGTTCTCTTGCCTACCCGCCGATAATACCACGTTTTGCTTCGGCTTTTTTGACAAAACTGTGAATAATCGTAGCACAAATCATTCCAAGTAGCAAGCCGCAGATCACATCTGACGGATAATGCATTCCGAGATAGAGTCTCGAGAGCCCGATCAGGCATGCCAGCACGACAGCTGAGATCCCGAATCTGTGAGCGGCACGCGCATCGACGCCCACACCTTTCCAGCCAAGGCACGATACCTCACTGTACGACCGGATCAGTTTCACCTCGCCGGTCTCTTCATTTTTCACCCTGTGCTTTACGGGCAAAGTGTTTATAAACATTGCCCATGCAGGTCCCATGGCGTTGGCGGAGTGTCCGCTCGGGAACGATGCATCACCCGGAGGCGGCAGCATAGCATTGACCGCCGGGAATGTGATCCACGGACGGACCCTGTCTACAAGAGGTTTGATGACCAGGTTGCAGCAGAGGAATGTGAAAGCAAGGGACAGGGAGCACAGGATGCCAAGTCTCCTCGTTCGTTTGAATATCAGAAGGAACAGGCATATCAAGATCCAGAATACGCCGTCTTCCCCGAACAGGGTAATCATCTTCATCACCGGCGTCAGCCATTCCGAGTTCAGAGCCTGTTGTATTCTTATAAGAAGATTCCCGTCAAAGTGTGTAAATCCGTCCATTATTATGATGCCCCCCGTTCCTGCTGTTGCTTTTCTATACTGAACAAAGTTATGTTGAGCAGTTTCTGTTCACCGGAATACAGATGCTGCTTCTGTGTCTGTACAGATTCTGCAGCCAGCGCCTTAAATCATCTTTAAGAAACCCGGGCGGGACACATTTCTGTCCCAGCCCGGGCTGTCAGTTTGCCTGATTTCCTTGAAGCAGTGTCTTTCACACTTCATCCCGGATCATTACCGGAATGCCGTATGAGCACCTCAGCACAGTTTGCTGATGCAGCTCACTATTTGCACATTCCTTCAGGATAGTTGATGTATACCTTAGGGATCCTGAGGTCGAAGCAGCATGTGATCTCGTAGTTGATGGTGCCGTTGATAGCAGCGAGGTCATCAGCACTGATCTCTGCATCGCCCTGCTTACCCATGATGACAACCTCGTCGCCGAGCTTGACATCAGGAACAGCGCTTACGTCTACCATGCACTGGTCCATGCAGATGTTGCCGATAACCGGGCACTTCATGCCGCCGACCAGCACGCAGATCTTGCCGCTGTTGAGTCTCGAATAACCGTCAGCGTATCCGAGTCCGATAGTAGCGATTTTGGTCTCCTTGTCCGATGTGAACTTGCGACCGTAGCTTACGGAAGTTCCTGCCGGAACGGTCTTGAGGTTGACGATCTCAGCCTTGACTGTCATGACAGGCTTGAGGTCGAGAACTTTGCCCTTGAGGTATCCCGATGGAGCAAGTCCGTACAGGATGATTCCCGGACGGCATGCGTCAAAGTGGATCTCAGGATATACCATGATGGATGCCGAGTTAGCGCAGATCTTCTTAGGATTGAATCCTGCTTCGTTCAGCTTCTCCATGAAAGCGTTGTAGTTGCTGATCTGAAGTCCGGTGTATTCTCTCTGCTCCTCGTCAGCTGTCGAGAAGTGAGTGATGATTCCCGGAAGCTCGATGCCAGGCAGCTCAGAGAACTTCTTGTACTGCTCAACTGCATAGTCGCGCTCTTCTTCAGTGAATACTCTGAATCCGATACGGCCCATTCCTGTGTCGAGTGCGAAGAGGCACTTTACAGGTTCAGCACCCTCAGCCATTACTTCGTCGCTCAGAGCCTTGACGTAATCATAATGCATTACTACAGGTGTCAGATCATACTCGATAACTGTGTCTACGCACTCTGCCGGTGTCAGACCGAGTACTACGATGCTGCCCTCGATGCCGTCCTCACGGAGGTTGACGCCCTCTTCAAGAGTAGCAACAGCAAAGTGATCCACGCCGTTGTATCTGAGGACCTTGGCGCACTCAGTCGCGCCGTGTCCGTATCCGTTAGCCTTGATGACGCCGATCATTTTCGGGCACTCCATCTGGCGCTTGATTTCCTTGACGTTATGGTCAAAAGCAGACATATCGATCTCTGCCCATACCTGTCTCAATGTTTCCTTATACATAGCAAATCTCCTTACATCCTGAACCGGCCTCTCTGTTTCCGCAAAACCGGTCATGTTTAACACCCACCTTACAATTACGCACCGGGAAGGCATCTGCGCACCTTTCCGTACAAATAAATTTTACTCCTATAAACAAGACATAGCAAGAACTCCGTTCCCCTTGACGGGAAACGGAGTTCCTGTGTTTATCGCTCTATTCTTCGGCCGGTTCTTCAGATGCCTCAGCTTCTGCAGGTACCGGTCTTTCGATCAGCTGAATATCGTTCAGGAGCATCTGGCTCTTGTTGTATTCGATCCTGACCTTATCACCCTGCTGCGGGAAGTATCCGGTTGCATACTTGCTGTTCTTATCATAGTTCAGCTCAACGCTGACGCCATTGATCGTAACAGTAAATGTATTGGTTTCCGGATCGCCTGCCTCGATGATTCCTTCGCCGGAGATTATTACATCCGGTTCTGGTTCCGGTTCAGGCTCAGCAGCTGGTTCTTCCTGCTTCTCTTCAGGCTGAGTTTCCTCCTGAGGCTGCTCTTCAGGAGTGGTCTCATCCTGCGGCTGTTCTTCAGGAGTAGTCTCGTCCTCAGGCTGACCCTTATCCTCTTCCTTATCCGGATCCTCTTCCTTATCCTTGTCTTGATCTTCGTCGCTCTTACCCTTTTCGAGAAGCTCCATCTTGATGAGCTTCATGCTCTTTTCCATGTAAGTGACTCTGACCTTGTCGTCTACTGCAGGCAGATATCCGCTAGGGATGTCGAGGTCATCCTCGATATTGAGTACGAGTTCTGTCTCGTCATCGACCTTTACCTTGAAGGAGTTCGGATTTGCTTCGCTGGTCCACTCGGTGATGACCGCATCAACTGTTGCAGTCTGCTCTGCTGGTTCCGGTTCAGGTTCTGGTGTTGGTTCCGGTTCTGGATCAGGTGCCGGTGTTGGTGCCGGAGCCGGCTTCGGCTTGGCTTCCTTCTCCCACAAAGCAGTGACGGTCATGTCCTTGGTCACCTTGGTGAAGGACTTGTCCCAGCCCTTGAACTTGTAGCCCTTATGCTGAGGGTTGGCAGGTGCCGCTGCGGCTTTGCCCTTCTCAACCTTTACGGTCTTGAGCGTTTTGCCAAATCCGTCAACGAATGTGACCTTGTATACAGTCGGCTGCGGCGTCTGCTTTACGCAGTAGATGTTGATAGCCTCAGCCTTGCCGCTGCTGAGAGTTCCTGTGTACTGGATTTCGGACTTGTAGCCCTTGGCTGGCTTGTCGCCTGTGTACTTTGTATTCTTTCCGGTCTGGATCATGTAGACCTGCTTGCCGGTATTCAGGGTCACATAGTTCTTGGCAACAGTCTCAATGGTTCCGTTGACAAGCTTGACCTCGATCTTCTCGGATTTCTCCTTGACAATGTCGATGTTGCTCGCCTTAGGAGTGCTCTTGACGTCGCCCTCGAAGGTGATCGTAACGGTGTCGCCGACTCTGACATACTTGGCAACGCCTGTGACACTGGTGTCCTTGTCAAGTTCGAATCTGTAGGATGTGGATGAATCGATAGCTACGAGCATTGACTTTTCAGTGAACTCTGTGACCGTTCCGCTGATCGTTGTCTTCTCAGGGACCTTGTCTGCTTCCTTCGAAACGTTGATGACCGACGCATACGGATACTCGTTCAGGTCTCCCATGTATACGAGATCTACCTCATCGCCCTTGCTCAGTTCCCCGTTGATCTCAGTTTCATCGTTGATAGTAAAAGATACCGTCAGGCTTTTGCCCTTGACCGTGACCGACTTGTCTGTGACATCAGCCACCTCTCCGTTGAACGTCAGATCCTTCTGCACGTGTTCGCGCAAAATGACTTTGTCTGCCGTCTTGTCGTCTCCGGATGAGTGGTACTCAACGTCAACAACGTCGTCAAGGTTCAGTGCGTCCATACCGCCCAGATCGTACACCGTCTCATCGGTGGTTTTGAACTGCTGCAGACCGTCATCGCTGCTGATAGTGATGCTGTCCTGTGCAGCTTCCTTCAGAGTACCGGTCGAGATCCCCATCTCTACCTTTTCCTCTTTGCTGCATGCTCCGAGCACCAGAACAAGCGCAGCAATAAGAACCGCCGAGAACGCAATTCTTAGCTTTTTCCCCATAGAGCCCTCCTTACTTCTGAGTTCATCATTATACTCCTATTATACGACATGTCCAGCTATATTTTAACAACCTGTCCTTGTTGATATCTGCCGGAAACTATGTTATTATATTCGGGCACGTGAAACAGGGAATTCTCCGGCCATATGGCCGCGTATGAAAAGCTGACAAAGAGAACCGTCCCCGTTGTCATATTTGTCTCAGTAGCTCAGGGGACAGAGCACCGCTCTCCTAAAGCGGGTGTCGCGCGTTCGAATCGCGCCTGGGACACCACAGCCCTAAGAAGTCTCTTAGGGCCTTTTTTTATTTCTGTCAATCTAAAACTGAAGCCCTTTAAGAGCTTCAGTTCTTTTGATTTATCACGTAATCCACGATCTGGTCATTCATCGCTTCGACATCCATATGATATGCTTTCTTCTCCCGCGGACTGACCTGTACATTCTCTGCGTTCAGGTATGGCTGATAGACAGCCGTCGCTGGAAGAGGCATTTCATATACGTAATTCAGTTCCTCAAACGGGGCTTTGTAATCATATATGCTGCATCTCACAAACTGTCCGTCATACAACCATTTCATGTAACCCGGATCAAAGGTCTTATGCTCCGGAAGCCTGACCTTCCGGAACACACTCTCCGGCAGATTATCTGAAAGCATTGCATAATTCTCTTCGAGTATTGCCAGAAAGCAGGCGACATAGGCTCTGTTCCATTTCGACTGTTTCGATGACACATATTTTTCAGCCTTTGAAATTACCTTTTGCGCATCATACTTGCCTTTATACAAAATGCATTGCAGAAGAGCAGTGGCATTTACCAGCATGGAATGCCCGTTCGCAGCTAACGGTATACTATCCGGAAAAGCTCTGTAGATCTCATCATAATCCGCGCAGCATAAGTAAGGAATTACTCTGTATACTAAGTAACAGTGATCGTAACCGCTGGAGAGAAACCACGACAGCTCTTTTTTATTGCAAGTGAAAAAGACTTGCTGCACCCTTTTATAATCATCGGCCTCGGATGCGGCTTTCAGTTCAGCCAGCAGCACATCTTCATCCGGGTAATGTCCTACATGCCATCCGAAGAGCATATGCCTGTGGTATTCCCGGTCTGTTTCACCCGTTCGCTCTAATGCGGATTCCCGCCAGAAATTCAGTTCTTCAATATGTTCTTTTTCAATTTCCATCAATGCTGTGTTCCCCAAATCCCACTATATATGTATTATCGAATCAGCTTGCGTCGACATCTATTCTGTATTTTCCGCAGTGTAGACAGCGGCACTTTCCTTCCGCACTCTGATTCTAACGTCAAAAATATTACCCGGTCGTATTGAATAATTATTTTTGCAGGTATAGCGCCACTGCCTGGAGGTCATAGCAGCAGAGGTTTTCATCCATGGATTTCATCCTGGCCGTATACTCTTCCAGATACTGTGCCTCAAAGGGATATCCGTTCGCTTCATATTCGCCTTCGCAGTCCGGACGGGTCATCTGGGTCAGCTCAGTCATTTTGCCCGTCACATATCTGTAGGCATCTAAGTCCGCGACTGCATTCCAGTCCTCCCCGGCACCATCCGGCCCATCCGAATCGCCTGCCATCAGCAGCGCCTGATGGGATTCAAGCGACGGATCATTCTTAAGAATCTCCGCAAATTCCGTCAGCTGCCCGAGCAGATAGAAGTCTGCCCCGGATATATCAGTACCATCCGAATAAGGCGTAACGCTTTCAAACCACCCCGACACTGCACCATAAAAAGACTCCTCATCCGTCACTTTATCTGAGGCATACTGATTGTCCGCGAGGCTCTCCGGATCACGCAGCATGATGATCGCAGCATCATACTTATCTGAAAGATACTCGATAGCGCACAGGTCATCCAGAAGACCGTCAGTGTATATGAAACATGTATCTGACCGGACCGCCTCAGGTGCCTGATTGTCGTTCGCGCCGCATGCTGTCATCATGAGCATCAGGCAGGTCAGCATAAGCATGAGTTTAGCAAGCTTCTTCATGTCGTATTCCTCCATTATTTTTTGTATAAATAATACCATAGTTCCTGCATGTATCATGGTAACCCGAACATGGTAGGCTAGAGAGCTCCTTTCGGACAGTTCTTCACACACTCCATACACAGTATGCATTCAGTGCCGTTTTTCCGGTTTCTTGAATTATCAGTAACATCAACATCCATCGGGCACACTTTCCTGCACTTCCCGCATGAGATGCATTTTTCCTTGTCGCACGTTACTCTCACCAGAGCGAAATAGCTCATCGGCTTGAGGAATACTGTTACCGGGCAGATGTATTTGCAGAATGCCCTGTTATCTTTGAATGCATATGCAAGAATGATCCCCACCGCATAGTAAATCACATTTCCAATGATGAAAGCCCAAAACATGATCTTCTCAATATTTCCGACATGCGCGAGGAACAGGGCCGCGACAAAAATCAGCGACAGAGCAAATGTTATATATCTGATCCACCCCAGATTCTTTCCCGGCTGTGCCGGCACCGTATACGGAAGAAAATCCAGCACCATAGCAGTCCAGCACGCATAGCCGCACCAGCCGCGCCCGAAGATCAGCGGCCCGAAGATTTTGGCCACCGCATAGTGGATAGTTGCCGCCTCGAATACACCCGTAAACAGGTAGTACCAGAACCCCTCTATCTGCATGTTTTCCCCGCAGATCAGTCCTAGATATATCAGCATGTAGGTCCCGACCAGCAGCTGAACGATGCGGCGGGCATGCTTATGGTTTCTGATGAACAGGAACATGCCAAGAGCTATCGAACATCCGATATAGCTGAAATTGAAAAGATAGAAGATGTTGTCTTTCGTAAGCCAGAGGGTAACAGCTATTGTCTCAAAGATCGCCAGCATGAGTATGGGCGCTGCATACTTCTTCATTCAGATTTACTCCTTATCTCAGTTTTTCCCACATCAGGTATCTCAGGACTCTCCTGTTGAAATCCTTTGCCTGCTCGTATACCCCGTGGCTGTAGCCTTCATACATGTACAGACGGCTGCCGGGGATCTTCTCATTCAGTTCAACCGACGCATTTCCGCCCAGCACCCTGTCCTGATCAGCACCTATTATCCACACAGGACAGGTGATCTTACCGAGATCATCATATGCATCGTGCTCCAGACATGACCTGCACAGGATCCTGAAACGAGTATAGTCTGCAGGCTTTGCCATCGCCAGTATTCTGTTGAGCATCCTGCCTCTTTCAAGATATGCTCCTGTGTACGATCTTTCAGCCGTATCAAGCATGATGCCCGCATAGTCATCCCGGTCCGCCATTTCAAGCCAGCCTCCCAGCGATTCCCACATCAGGTCATTAGGACGCGGCGCGGTCACTGCCAGAACAAGACTTTTCACTTTATCCGGGTGACGGATCGCCATCTGCTGTGCGATCATCCCGCCCTGAGAGACTCCGAATATATGTGCCGGCCCAATGGACAGAGCCTCCATTATGTCATTCAGATCATCCGCCATGTCTCCCGTCGTGAAACCTTCCGGAAGATCATTTCTCCTGCTGAATGCGTATACCTTGAAGTTTTCCGCAAAGCACCGATACATCATCGCAAACGGCAAGGCAACGCCCTTTGCTGTCTTGAACCCGTCCCCGACTCCGGGAAGCATAATAAGCGGATCCGTTCCTCTTCCGAAGGATATATAGTCACAGTCAAAACCATTCAGTTCTATATGTCCATTCCGTGCATTCAGCATAATTCCCTTCATGATTTTCCCCCTTTTTTAATATACCTTTTGACTATCGACAGGACGGAGTGCAGATAGCTGCCTCCGAACAGATTGAGATGGTTCAGCAGGTGATACAGATTGTACAGATCTCTCCTGTCTGAATAGCCTGGATCGATCCCTGCTGTCTCTCTGTACGAATCATAGAATCTACGGTCAAAACCGCCGAAGAGCTCTGTCATAGCGAGGTCTGCCTCAGCGTGTCCGACGTATGCAGCCGGATCGATGAGCCACGGCTCACCGCTGCTGTCGATCATGTAATTGCCTGCCCACAGGTCGCCGTGAAGAAGTGACGGCCGCTCCGGTTCAGCAAGATATCTGTCTGCCCTGTCAAGGAATCTGTCTATCCTTTTCCGCTCATCGATGTCCCAGTAATATGATGCTCTCTCAAACTGAGGTCTCAGTCTCCGTTCTATGAAGAACTCAGACCATGTTTCCGCCGGCTCATTACACTGGAATCCCGCACCGATGTAGTTGTCATGCAGGAATCCGTATCTTCCGCGCAGGTCGTAAGATGCATGATCTGCCGCAGCATCAGCAGTTGTAATATTTCCAGTATCTGCCATATGAAGCTGCGCCAGCTTTCTGCCAAGTTTTTCTGATGCCTCAGGACTTCTATGGCCTTCTTCAATATATTCAAGCAGCAGAAAAGACTCATTATCATCCGCGCCTCTTGCGATCACGCCCGGAACACTGATTGCCCCGGCCGACCTCAGCGCCTCGAGCCCCTCAGCCTCTGCTCTGAAGAAATCCGCATTCTCCTTACGGTTGGCTTTCATGAAAAGCCTGCTTCCATCCGAAAGGAGCAGCGCATAGGCCCTGTTTATATCACCGCCGGACACCGGCGTTTTGCTCGCGACAGTAACGCTGCTGCCATACCTGGTTTTCAGGATATCGTCAATACCATTCATAGCAGTTCTGTGCCAGAGTTACGCATATACGATCACTGCGATGAGTTCCAGTGTCTCGTCTCCCTTGTTTGCGATCGAATGCCCGGTCCCTGCAGGGCAGATGGTGACATCGCCGGCCTTGACTGTGCAGATCTCACCGTTGTCACTGTATTCACCGGTCCCTGTCAGGAAATAGAAGAGCTCGGAGTCGTTCTCGTGAATATGGAATCCGATGCTGCATCCCGGTTCCAGGGTTATCCTGGAAAACATGCGTCCTTTTCCGCACAGCTCAGATGGGTCATTGATGAATCCTGTCAGCTTGACCGTACCGTCACCATCACGCATGTGCTCGCGGTATTCTATTTTGCATTCTTCAGCTCTGCGAATCATAATACGCCTCCTTATTCTCTCAACAGAATGATACCTATATCTACATTTGTCATGTCCTTGATGTATTTGTCAGCGTCTCCTCTGAACAGTCCCTGCTTGTAATAGCCGATCGAAACTGTCAGGTCTGACTTGACAGCGAGCACCGCCTCGCCGGTATCTCCGTTCATTCCGCTGTTGATGTCGACACTGATGACATATGCACCGGACCCGTTGATGGCCTTTATCGCCTCTGCCGCGTTACCTCTTACCTCGCCTTTGAATCCGGTGCCGAGGATGCAGTCAACTATGACATCATAGCTGGACAGGTCCGTAATACCGCCGGGTTCGCGCAGCTCCGCCTCACCGGCTTCTGAATTCGCAAAGGCAGTCACCTTTACTCCGCTTGCTTCCGCTTTCCCGCAGTAATACCTGCCGTCCTCCGAAAGCTTGTCGGAAACCCTGATTACTTCAGAGTCTATACCCGCTTCTTTCAGGATCCATGCAAGCGCATATCCGTCACCGCCGTTATTGCCACCACCTGCAAGTATCGCGATCCGTTTCCCCTGCCAGCCGTCATAGGCGCGGAAGACTCCGTATGCCGCACGGTACATCAGCTCCTTGCTCGGCACATAATGTTCTATCGTATATGCATCGCTTCTGCGCATCAGGTCAACAGAGATCGCAGTCCTGTCTTCTCTGAGCTTTCCGTACAGGAAGATGTCATGCATTTTGCCCTTCTTGCATGCCGACTTCCGCTGCAGTCCCTCGCGCACGAATCCATTCTTCTCAAGTACGCGCCATGATGCCTCGTTTTCCGTATATACGATGCCAGTGATCCTGGCAATATCCAGGTTCTCCAACGCTTCTTCGCACATCATCCTTACCGCCTCAGTCATGATGCCCTGAGACCAGTATTCCGTCAGAAGCATGTAGCCTATCTCACAGTCACGGTAATAGACATCTGGCCTGCACTCAACAGAAATGCTGCCGACCACCTTATCATCAAGGACGATCGCTCTGAACAGTCCGTCCACGCCGTCGTGCTCACTGACCATGCCGAGCCACCAGTCAGCATCAGCCTCTGTATACGGTGACGGTATCCGGTCAGAGAGATAACTCCGGTCCACGCTGTTGCAGATATCCATCAGTTCGTTCCTCAGGTCCCTGCTCCACTTTATCAGTTCTGTCTTCATGATTTCACGCGTCTCCTATCTCCCGCTCAGGAGCTTGTCCAGCATAGACATATTCTCTGTTCTCTTCTTCTCGCCTCTCCGTATCGCTTCGCGGAATTTCTCAGGGAATCCATGTTCAAAGAAATAGCACATCTGCGGATCATACCCGAGCAGGTCGCCTGTCTTTTCGAAGGCACTCATGCGGCACCCTCCGCCGCACATCGCACTGTATTCGCAGCTCTGACATTTTGGATTATGTTCTGCGATATCCTGAGAGGTGAGTTCCATGATCCTGGTAAATGCGGAATCAGTCAGCGCCTGTTTGAGCGGCATTTTGTTTATATCCGGCATGTTGCTCTTGATATACTCGTCAGCCATGATCGCGTAGCACGGCGACAGGATTCCGTCCGGAGAAATATTAAGTTCACGCCTGTAGACCCTGCAGGCCGGAGTGACGGCAGCTCTGTCCGGATGATAGCTCCAGCTTGGCAGCATCACATATTTCCGCCACTGTCTTATGAAAGAGATCAGGCCGTACACGATCAGGTCCATAGGGTAATCCGCCGCAACGAATTTCTCAAAAACATTCGCGTATTCATCGTACATCTGATCCAGGGATGCACCCATTTCCTCATATCTGTCCTTCCACAGACCGCTCTCAACAGGCGGGTACACAGTCAGTGACTCCACGCCTTTTGCCGAAAGAGTCTCGATCGTATCCCAGATAGATACTATGCTGTCCTTTGTAAAACACATGTTGCAGGTGACCCTGAATCCTCTGCTCCGCAGCAGGTCAACGCACCGGTAAAACCGCTCCTCTGCTCCTTTGACGCCGCGCATTATGTCATGATAGCCGACACCGTCAAAGCTGATCATGAATGTCGGCGAGATATTTCTCTTATCTAGTTCGTCCAGCAGAGCATCATTCACCAGCGATCCGTTCGTGAATATCTGAACCACAAACATTCCCCTCTGCAGGATCGCATCAACGATCTGCATGAAGTCTCTTCTGACAAGAGGCTCTCCTCCGATCAGAACTATGTTCTTGAGGCCGCAGTCCTTCATCTCATCGAGAAGCTCCTCGATCCGCTCAAACGAAAACTCGCCGAGTGGTGCTTCCGGTGCGTTTACCGAGCAGTGCAGGCAGTTGTAGTTGCACTTGCCGGTAATGGAAAATATTACCGAACTGAAATGCAGGCAGCCGTAATTCCGGTACTGTCTGACTTCATCCAGAGTTTCTCCTTCCCCGGCAGGCCTCAGCATGCCGGCACTTATCATACGGTCGACCGCCTCATTTCCGCCATCGTAATCAAACGGCGAGGACAGAAACCTCATATCTCCTCCAGCGATATCTATAGGTTCCATGGGTAATGTGAAATCACACAGGCAGTGCGGCTTGTTCTTCCACCCGCGGAGGCACCACGGTTCATTAAGTATATATTTCATTACCAGTCCACTCTTTCTGTTCAGTCAGGTATCATCATATGTTAAATGATACCATGCGGAGATTGTGTGCGGCCAACCCTATATGATAAAATAACTGGACATTTATGCAGAGGGGCTGACAACTCATACGGAGGTCTTTTTATGGAAGACAGGATCAGAGTTCTGGGACGAGCTTTTGATATCCTTGAAACGCTCTCAGATACCAACAGGCCAATGACGCTCTCAGAGATCGCCGCAGCTGCCGGCCTCAGTAAGAGCACTGCGCACAGGATTCTCAGCGCCATGCTCGACAGGTCCTATGTCGCGAAAAACGACAGCGGCGAATATACCATCGGATTCAGGATCATTGAGATCGCCGGCACGCATATAAATAATCTCGAGCTTCTGACAGAAGCCAAGCCATTCCTGAGCAAGATAACCAGGGAGCTCGACCTGACAGCTCACCTCGGGATAATCGACGGGCCGGATGTAGTCTATCTCGAGAAGCTGGACGGCCATCCCAACTCCCAGCTGTATACGCAGATCGGTCACAGGTCTCCGGGTTTCTGTTCCTCGATAGGCAAATGCCTTATGTCATGTCTGTCAAGGGAAGAGCTCGATGCAGTTCTCGATGACTGCGATTTCAGGAAGTATACGCGCAAAACGATTACCGACAGGCAGGAGTTCATCCGCCATCTGAGACAGGTACGTCTGCAGGGATGGGCGATGGATGATGAAGAATATGAAGACGGGCACCGGTGCATCGGAGCTCCCGTATATGATTACCGCGGCCTGCCTGTTGCAGCAATAAGCGCCAGCGGATCATCCGGTATCCTGACCGATGAACGCATCGGAGAGACCATTGAGAAAGTCAAGCATTATGCCGCGCAGCTGTCGAGGCAAATAGGATATATCGGTTAAACCCTTCACCATGCGGCAGGCCGCTCAGGATATACCGTAAATATTTACTCCAATTTTTTTATAGACTCATAACAGGAACCCGCCCTGCACAAAGTGCACGGGCGGGTCCTGCTTTCAGAAGGGATTCTTCCGCATTTGTCATGCTAGATGATGTTCTTCAGTACTATCGTCTTGGTCCTTGTCACCTCATCGAAAGTAGACATTACACCTTCAGTTCCTACGCCGGAATACTTGTATCCGCCGAACGGCATCTCAAAGCTTCTGAAGAAGCTTGCTCCGTTGATGACGGTGCCGCCGCACTCAAGTGCATTGCAGACTTTGACAGCTGTCTTCATGTCAGCTGTGAATACGCATCCGCAGAGGCCGAACTTGGAACCGTTGGCAATCTCGATCGCCTCTTCAACAGTATCGAATTCAATGACCGGAACTACAGGTCCGAATATCTCCATGTCCTTAGCAACATCAGCCGTCTTAGGAACACCTGCTATGACTGTCGGCGTGATGAATGCTCCGTTTCTCTCGCCTCCGAGAACGATCCTGCCACCCTGCTCTACGGTCAGGTCGATCTGCTCCTTGACCTTGATCGCAGCCTTCTCGCTGATGAGGCAACCGATCTGTGTCGACTCATCCGAAGGCTGGCCCTGCTTAAGCTGGCTGATTCTGGCTACTGCCTTCTCAGTAAACTCAGCCGCTCTGCTGCTGTGGATCAGGAATCTCTTGGAAGCGCAGCAAACCTGTCCTGTGTTGTACATGCGTCCCCAGATGAGCTCTTCAACCGCCAAGTCTACATCGCCGTCCTCAAGAACGATGAAGGCGTCGTTTCCGCCCAGCTCGAGAGCGATGTGAGCAAGGTGCGCCGCACCTCTCTGATATGTCTCGATACCTACCTCTGTCGAACCAGTAAGTGTGATGCCGTGAACGTCAGGATTCTCGCACAGCCAGGTTCCTGTATTGCTTCCTCTTCCGGTCACGATCTGTACAGCGCCCGGAAGCACGCCTGCCTCGCCGAGCATCTCAGTCAGCATGCAAAGTGTCAGAGGGTTGTCGGTCGATGGTTTTACGATAGCTGCGTTTCCCGCGAGAAGGGTCGGAGCTACCTTCTGATTGAACAGATCGCATGGGAAGTTGAAAGGAATGACGCATGCGATTACGCCGATAGGCTCCTTCTTGGTGATGAGGACGTGCTTGTCCTGTCCCGGCTCGAGCCCTGCAGGGAAGGTGTTCCCATACAAGTGTTTTGCCTTCTCACAGAATCCGCTGAATCCTATCCTGATGTTGCCGATCTCAGCTCTTGCCTCCACTATCGGCTTGCCCGTCTCCTGCGAAAGGGTCTGTGCCAGCTTTTCCTTGTTGTCATCAACTATATCAAGGAACCTGTACAGGATCTCCACCTTCCCGGACACAGGAACTGCCGCCCATGCCGGCTGCGCAGACTTAGCGCATGCAACAGCTCTGTCAACGTCTTCCTTAGTTGCTGCAGGGATGGTATCTATCACAGCTCCGGTTGCCGGATTGGTAACTTCTATTGTTCCACCGTCAGATGCATCGCACGGAACTCCGTTAATGAACATTTTCATAACTCTTATGTCTCCTTTATTCTAAGCTTGTCAGTTATTCACTTCTCGTCAATGCACTTGAACGATGTTAGCCCTTGAAACCTGTGAATGAGAGTGACAGTCCGCCTACTGTATTAGCGGAGTGCTCAGCCGTTCCGTATTCACCGAATGTGAATACCATCAGGAACTCCTTGTCGCCTGTGACTTCCTTGACTGCAGGATAGATCTCTGCTTCCTTGCCTTCAAGCTGCAGTCCGAGTCTTCTGCCGCCGCAGTGTACGAGGAAGTAGGAGTCTGCACCGCCGTCCAGTTTTTCATCAACTTCCTTAACTGTCTTAGGGTTGGCTGCAACCATCTCATCAGGAGTCATCTCCATCTGGATAACAGCAGTCTTCTCGATCAGCTGTGCTCCGATGTTCATCGACAGATCCTCATTGGCTGCCATCGGGTGACGGATAGCTGTCACTTTGCCCGTGATGTCCTTGACTCCGAGAGGCTTGAAGATAGTCTCAACGAGCAGGTTGCCGCCTGCGCATGCCTCCTCGGACTTGCCGGTCCACTCGCAGTACTTCCTGACTGCAGGAACTCCATCGATCTCAACCAGGCATCTGTCATTTACGACTTTGGTCATTACGCCAAAATTACCGGTCTCCTTAAACTGGCCTGTGTATATATTTGCCATAGGCGCTTTGGACGCAAAGAGCGCGATCGCGCAGCCGTCCGCGAAGATCTTGTCATCGCAGATGATGCTCCACTTGCCTTCTACTGTATTGTCAGCTGCAGAGCCGCCGAATACAGGAACATCGCCGATGACATCCTGAATGCCTGCGATATATTTTTCCTCTTCTGCAGGGCTTGCTGTCATGAAGAAATAGTCAGGCTCGAGGCCTCCAAGCTGGCTCATTGCTTCGCACGCCAGCTTTCTTCCTATCTCTCTTGCGCACTCGCCTTCTCCCTTGGCTGCGCCTGCAACGCCTACCTCAACATCTCCGCCAAAGCTCATGATGCCTGAATATCCGTCTTCGCTGTTCAGATAGCCGTCCTTCACGCAGATGGCTGCCGATGAAGTGCAGCCCAGCACATGTGTGCCTGCGACACTTCTGATTCCCTTTACAACTGCTTCCTGATCCAGAACACATGAAGTGAACAGAAGGCCCACTTTGGCATCTGCCAGCTGAGCCATCGCTGCCGATTCTGCACCGCTTGCACATGCATCAGGATTCTGACTGTAACCTACTTTAGTCTTGAACATGATTAACCTCCTTAATTACCTGCTTCAACTTTTACTAACGGTTTTAATAAGAAGTCTCTCTTCATGCTGCGTATACTTCTGCCATCGTATCATCAGAAATACTTGCAACTATAAGTTCACTCTACACTGTCCGGGCACAATAACAACCGTCCCATCTCACCAGATGGGACGGCATTTCATGTAATGGAAACTACGAAGGATCACGTCAGTTCTGCTAACCGGATAGTCTCTTTCCCTTTCAAACCGGTCCATGTGGTATTATTGATTCAAAGAATGATCATGCTGAACTGCAATTATCAGCAGAAGGGAGGCACAGGCATTTTCCCTTGCATCAGGAAGAGCGGGGTATCTTGCCTATTAATCAATGAACAGATTTGTAAAATACGGAATAGTGGCTGTTATCGTCTGCTTCCTGGCAGGCGGCGCTTACTTTTTTATGAAGCCGCCCACAGGAGCTGAAATACCGTCGGTATTCATCCACGGATACAGCGGCTGGGGACAGTATGATGAAAGATATGAGGAGACGCCTTACTGGGGCCTGACTCTCACAGATTTCAGGAAGATGTTCGCAAGATGGGATCAGGAGATCTACATGCCTTCTGTCGGTCCGCACTCAAGCGCATGGGACAGAGCCTGTGAGATCTATGCTGAAATGACAGGCACGAGAGTAGACTACGGAGAAGCTCACAGCAAGAAGTGCGGCCATGAGAGATTCGGCAGAGACTATTCGGGCAAAGTGCTCATCCCTGACTTCACATGGGATGAAGATCACCCTGTAAATCTTGTCGGGCACAGCTTCGGCGGCAACACAGCAAGAGTGCTTCTTGACCTGCTGGCTGACGGAGCCCCGGAAGAGGTCGCTGCAACAGGCGAAGATACAAGTCCCCTCTTCACAGGCGGTCATGAAGACATGGTTTTCTCGCTTTCCATAATCGCTTCGCCGAGCAACGGCGCAACGCTTGTCAACTCGACACTTGAAAGCGGCGAGTCCACAGGAAACAGCTTCAGTCAGTCAAGCAACTATGACGGATATCTTGACCAGTTCGGGATATCCTCAGATGATCATAAGACCCGCGAGAGCGTCGATGCGGCAATTGCAGAGACCGGCTTCTATGACCACAACGACAGCGCCGTCAACGACATGCTCGTGGACAGAGCATGTGCCATGAATGCTGAGATAGAGATGCAGCCCGGTGTATATTACTTCTGCTACTACGGATGCCGCACTCAGGAGGACGGATCCGGCGCCAGCGTCCCTACGGACAACATGTGCCGTTTCCTCAAGGACCAGGCGACCGTCATCGGTTCATATTCGGGCAAAACAGCAGGTGCTTATTCGGTAGGTTACGGCGATGAGAAGGAGACTTTCAAAGTGCCGGTACAGAACCTCGATGCTGAATGGCAGCCTAACGACGGGACTGTGAATGTCGTGTCGGCATACTGTCCATACCATCTTGATGCAGACGGCAAACGTGTATATGACGAGCATGTCGAATACTCCGGAACAGATGCGGTGCAGCCGGGCGTATGGAACATCCTGCCGCAGTTCGATGAGGATCACTACGGATTCATCGGAGGCATCTATTCCGAAGACATAATGGATGTAAGGCCTATATATCAGGATATGCATGACAGACTTGATGCACTTCGCGTCAAACGCTGATCCGCCGGTTACCATAGCGCCTACAGCTGAGATCTGTCCCTGATTCCGTATCGCAGTTATGCACGGACTGAATAACGGCAATATAAAAGCAGGGAGCCAAGCTCCCTGCCCTGGTTACCGTATGCGTCTGCGTGCAGGATATGCACTGCGCGCAGGTGGCGTTCCTGATATCTGAGTTGCTGCCCTAGAAGCAGATTTCCTTCTTATCTGTGAAGTACTTGTTTACTGACAGCTTTTCAAGATACTCGCCCTGGAACTCCTGAAGTCTCTGGTAATGAGGCATGGTGCGGTGGATGTTGTGTGCATCCGTGTCCTCCCACTCCTCATACAGGAAGAGTCCGTTCTCATTGTCTACAGGCTTGAAGTATGCATATGCGTGGTTGCCCTCTTCAGCCAGTGAACCTGTGCGTACGCCTTCCTCTTCGATCTTCTTCAGAAAGTCTTCTCTTTTTCCCTCTTTGCATGTGTAGAATACATTGATAACAAGCATTGTTTTCTCCCTTCTGCGATTGTCCCTCGCCTTTTAATTATTTTCTGTATTATCGGAAGCGTTTCCGGATCCGTTTTCAGCTCTGTTATCCTGTCCGTTATCATTTCTGCGGTCGGATCTTTCCTCTGTTCTGTCTCTGTACCCGCGCCCGGACCTGTTATCATTTCTGCGCTCCGGCCTGTTTGCTCTGGTGTAGTCCCTGAACTCACGGCCCCGGATGCGGACCGGCTTCTCGCCCGGTTCTCTTTCCTCGAGCGCTGTCTCATATGCCTTTATGAACCTCGTGATGGCGTGGTTCAGCAGTTCGAGACCTTCGTTCTTTTCATTTATGTCGATATTGTCCGGGTCAAGATCGCGCCGTCTGCTCGCGGCATGGTTGATTATGTTCCTGAGAGGTGCTATCGCATAGTACGCCTCCAGCACTTCACGCAGGATCTCCGGTTTTCCGGCCAGCCTTGATTTTCCGTTCATCATGCCCTCACGTCCCTGTGTGACACATTCCGCACGGAGCGCTGCATACTCTATCGACCTCTGTTCAGGGCTCTGCTTAGGGTTCACACGGTCTCTGCCGTAGTATTTGATGAAGTAGTGGTCAAGGTCATCAAAATAATATCTCATTTTGCCCGGCGACTCGTAGTACAGCCTGTTGAATTCCGCGAGCGCTGCCGCTTTGCTCTCCTCATCATCCGCATAGTACAGGATGCCCTTGTACACGAGGTCCGAAGGTATCCTCGACTCGATGATGGTCAGCACCTGCTGGTAGAAGTGCTTGCGGTAAGCCCACTTGATGAGAGCCAGTGAATCGATCCAGTTCCCCTCTGCCAGGAGGTCTCCGTAATCGGCCCTGATCACTTCCTCCAGCATTACGAAAACGAGGTCCCCCAGTTCCTGCAGATCTTCCTTAGGCGTTTCATCGAACACCTTCTTGAGGATCTTGATGCCGTACTCAAGGTCGCCGATCTGACACAGCGATATACCATCATCCACGCACTTCATTCCGTAAAGGAGCGTCTCTATATGTTTGTCCCTGACGTGCTGGCTTTCCCAGTACTCTCTGAGGATATCGACCTTTCCGAACTGTATGAAGGCACTCATTCCCGCCACAAGATGTCTGAGGTTGTAAGCATGGAGACCGTTATTTTCTATCGGGCTGGCAAAACTGCCCGGATCGTACTGCGTCGTTATGATCTCTCTTATCTCGATCCTGCTGTCGTCGAAGTCACTCAGCATCGACAGGATCTGGATCAGAAGGTTGCCTGCGTTGCTGCCGATACCCTGCATGTCCATATACAGATTGATCCTGTCAGCGCCGCTGTGATAGACGGCGTCCATGATCTCGCGGATGTTCTCGATCGGAAGCCTGCCGACACGTTTTTTCGTAGTCGGAACAAAACAAATCTCCAAGTCATCATTCTCGTCGAGCTCTCTCAGCTTGAACTCATCGTCCAGAAGGTCGAACAGGTACCAGCGCAGCCACGCAAGATCGTCCTCCGCCGTCTCCTCCGGCAGCATGCTCAGCAGTTTTTCATATCTGTTGCGGTCCGTAGTGAGGATGTGGAAGATCCTCTCCCTGCGGTTTTCTCCCTGCTGAATGTCCTTGAGAGTCCTTTCCGCGAACCTGTTGTAGATGTCTATGAGTTCTTCCCTGTGCTGCGGGTCTATGTCTCCGAATACATCACCGCCCTCAAAATTGAGGTCGTCAAGGAACTGCGCGATCCTGTATCTGTAGAAGCTGTATTCGGACAACGTATCAGTATCTTCCCCGCCGTACCCGTCGAAGTCGCGGAGCTGCATGTGCTTGAGCTCATCGCCTTCCTTGTACGTCGCACCGGTACCGAGCACTATGATCTCATCAATGCTCTCCCTCGAAAGGATATACTTGGTGCCCGCCTCAGCGACCCCTATGGCATCACAGTACGAAGTCTTTCTGCCGTCCTTAATATAGAAAAACCGGTGCTCAGTCCTGTTCTCCATCGAATCCAGTGAAGTTATAAGAATATTCCGTTCAGTCATTTCCCCTCTCCGTTTTTATGACAATGGGGACGGTTCTCCCTGTCATATTTTTCTTCCATATGGAATTATAGCAAAAAACATGTCACCGGGGACGGTCCTTTTTGACACATCACGCATTTGCCTGTCCCGCAGCGTGTCAAAAAGGGCCGTCCCCGGTGTCACATTATTCGCCTATTGTTGCTACTATTACTGCCTTGATGGAGTGCAGCCTGTTCTCCGCCTCATCGAAGACTACGGAGTTCGGGCCTGAGAATACTTCTTCTGTGACTTCACGGATATCGTATCCGAGTTTCATCTGCTCTGCCGCCATCGTCGTCTCAAAGTTGTGGAATGACGGCAGGCAGTGCATGAAGATGCAGTCCGGATTTCCGGTAGACGCCATGAGTTCTTCGGTGACCTTATATGGTGTGAGGAGCTTTACTCTCTCCGGGATCTGATCCTCTTCTCCCATCGAAGCCCAGATGTCTGTGTATATAACATCGGCGCCCTTAAGGCACTCAGGGTCACTGCTTACAACTATCTCCGCTCCGGTCTCTGCAGCAACTGCATTCGCTCTGGCCAGCACTGACTCATCCACCTGCTCAGCCAGCTCCGCCGGACCGTATGCGGCGAATTTCATGCCCATTTTGGCACATCCGTACATCCAGGCATACGCCATGTTGTTCCGTATGTCTCCCACGAAGACGACCTTGATCTCTGAAAGAGGCTTGTCAACGTGCTCCTCGATGGTCATGATGTCCGCGATTATCTGGGTCGGGTGGTCCTCATCCGTGAGCCCGTTCCATACCGGCACGCCGGCGTTGGCAGCAAGCTCCTCAACTGTCGCCTGGCTGTAGCCCCTGTACTCGATGCCGTCATAGAACTTTCCGAGGACCTTGGCCGTATCCGCGATGCTCTCCTTCTTGCCCATCTGCGAACTCTTCGGGTCGAGGAATGTGGCATAGCCACCCTCGTCAGCAGCCGCGACCTCAAACGAACACCTCGTGCGCGTCGAAGTCTTCTCGAACAGCAGCACTATATTTTTGCCGGCGAGCGTAGTTCCCCTGATGCCTGCCTTCTTCTTAGCCTTGAGCTCCTTGGCAAGGTCCAGCAGATACCGTATCTCCTCCGGCGTGAAATCCATTAATGTGAGGAAGCTCCTTCCTTTAAGACTGACTCCCATTGTATGTCCCCTTTCATGCAAAATTTATGTATATCTCAAAGTCTTCTTATTCACTCATCATCGCGGCTCTTACGTATCAGCCAAGTACTCTTCTCATCGCGGCAAGCGCCGTATCGATTTCTTCTTCGCTGATCGTAAGCGGCGGAAGAAGTCTCAGGCGGCTGCCTGCAGGTATAGCCATTACACCTTCATCCATCAGAAGGTTTACAGCCTCCGCTCCGCTCATACCGTCGAGGTCCGCACCTATCATCAGGCCGAGGCCGTCGAGGCCTTTCACTTTGCTCATTCCTGCAAACGCCCCACGTATCTTTTCAGATTTACGCCTTACTTCTTCCAGAAAAGCTTCGTCCATAGTATCGAGCACCACACATGCACCCGCACATGCTACCGGATTCATGCCGAAGGTCGAGCCATGATCGCCCGGCACCAGCACATCACAGGTCTTAGGACCGCATATGATGCCTCCTACCGGGAGGCCGGCCCCGATGCCCTTGGCAAACGAGACGATGTCCGGCTTGATCCCGTACTGCTCAAAGGCGAACAGAGTGCCCGTCCTGCCTATACCGGCCTGCACCTCATCGTCTATGAACAGGATGTCCCTCTCCCGGCACAGCTCTGCCGCTGCAGTGACGAACTCCTGATCCAGCGCGTGCACTCCGCCCTCTCCCTGCACGAGCTCCATGAGAAATGCGCACGGATCGTACTGATCGGCCAGCTGTCTCAGCGACGCAGGGTCATCGACCTCAGCATGGATGAAACCCGGAACAAGAGGAGCAAAGACCTCCTGTGCCTCAGCGAGTCCTGTCGCAGTCACCGTCGCGAGCGTCCTTCCGTGGAAAGACTTCTTCAGCGATATGATCGTATTCTTCTTGTGGTCTGCTATGGTATTGCCGTACTTTCTTGCAGTCTTGATGGCCGCCTCATTGGCTTCACCACCTGAGTTTGCAAACCATACCTTACTAAGGCCGCTCCTCGTCACCAGCTTTTCCGCAAGCATCACTCCGGGTTCTGAATAATACAGATTGGAAGTGTGCTGCACCTTGCCGAGCTGCGCGGTCACAGCCTCCAGCCACGCCTTGTTCTGATACCCCAGAGAGTTGGCGCCGTATCCGCTGCACATGTCGATAAAACGTCTTCCGTCTGCGTCGGTGACCGTCGCCCCCTCTGCATATTCTACGACTATATTATAGCGGTTGTATGTATGAACTATATATTTAAGGTCTTTTGCCCTGATTTCTTCGCGGTCCATGATCACTGCTCCTTGTAGTACTTCTCACCGTTGTTGAGTATCACCGTACCTACGCCGCGGTCTGTGAATATTTCGAGCAAAACGCAGTGCGGTATCCTCCCGTTGAGGATGTGGACTCTGTTGACTCCGTTCATGACCGAGTGACAGCAGTTCTGCACTTTGGGTATCATGCCCCCGGAGATGACTCCCTGTCTGATCAGCATCTCAGCCTCGTCGATCCTCAGCTCAGATATGAACGACTCCGGATCATCCGGGTCAGTCAGCACGCCGTAGGTATCCGTCAGATAAGCCAGCTTGTCCGCCTTGAGAGCCTGCGCTATCTCTGCTGCAGCGTGGTCTCCGTTTATATTATACGACTGGCCGCCGGCGTCCATTCCTATCGGGTATATGACAGGCAGAAAATCGTCATTGAGAAGGTCCGTGATTATCTTGGTATCCACGTTGATGACCTCGCCGACGTATCCTATGTCCTTCCCGCCGGGCTTTGCCTTTCTGACGGTAAGAAGCCTTCCGTCCTTGCCGCTGATGCCGCAGGCCCGCACCCCGAGCTGCTGGGCCATAGTGACAAGATCACTGTTGACCTTGCCGAGCACCATCTCGGCCAGTTCAAGCGTATCCGCATCCGTGACCCTGAGACCGTCCTCGAACTTCGGCTCTATGCCTGTTTTCCTCATCCAGTTGCTGATCTCCTTGCCGCCGCCATGAACGATGACAGGCTTGAATCCTACCAGCTTAAGCAGTACCGCATCCTCGATAACGTGCTTCATCAGCTCGTTGTCCAGCATCGCACTGCCGCCGTACTTTATCACTATTATCTTGCGGTTGAATCTCTGTATATACGGAAGCGCCTCTATGAGAACGTTCGCCTTTTCCATGTATTTCTCGTTTATCATTGTTTCTGTCCCTTTTTCTATACTTCCCTTTTCCGGATATGATGTGTGCCTCCTCCGGTGATCAGCACATCACGACCTGTAGGATCCGTTGATCTTCACATAGTCATATGTCAGATCGCAGCCCCATGCATAAGCCTCTGCATCCCCGTCGTGCAGATCCGCCTCGACCGTGACCGCCTCCTTCGAGAGTATCTCCGTGGCATAATCATCGTCGAACGGTACGCCGGCTGACGCTTTGCACACCAGAACCTCCCCGGCCTCAGACTTTACGCTGACATCTATGTTTGCAGCATCGAATTCAGCATCCGTGTATCCGATCGCGCACAGGATCCTGCCCCAGTTTGCATCCGAAGCAAATACGGCCGCCTTGAACAGGGACGAGCAGACTATGCTTTTGGCCACGAGTCTCGCCGTCGCCTTGTCCGGAGCGCCTGTGACATGCGCCTCGAGCAGCTTTGTGCAGCCCTCGCCGTCACCGGCTATCTTCTTGGACAGCTCCACGCTGACATAGTGCAAAGCTTCGCAGAATGCCGCATAATCTGCGTCATCTGCTTTTATCTCGCTGTTGCCCGCCAGTCCGTTGGCCATCAGCACGACTGTATCGTTTGTAGATGTGTCTCCGTCCACACTTACCTGGTTGTAACTGTCTTCGATCTCTTCATGCAGCGCCTTGTCGAGCAGAGCCTGTGAGATCGCGCAGTCTGTAGAGATAAAGCTGAGCATCGTGCCCATGTTGATGTGGATCATACCGCTTCCCTTGGCGATGCCGCCGAGAGTGCAGGTAACGCCGCCAGCCTCGAAAGTCACGGCGCATTCCTTTATATATGTATCCGTTGTCAGTATCGCAAGCGCCGCATCGGCAGAGCCCGTACAGGACAGCGAAGCAGCCAGCTCAGGCATGGCCTTTTCAAAAGGTTCTATAGGCAGCGATACGCCGATCACACCGGTAGCCGCAGGCAGTACATCATCCTTGCTTATGCCGAGGCACTCTGCGGCGATCATTGTTGCCTTCTCAGCGATCTCCTCGCCGTCAGCCGTACATGTATTCGCATTGCCGCTGTTGCACAGGATCGCCTGCGCTTTGCCGTCAGCAAGGTGCCTTTTCGTCACCGCGATGTGGGCAGCTTTCACTTTGTTCTTCGTATACACAGCCGCCGCATTGCACGGCACATCGCTTGCTATCAGCGCAAGGTCCGTCTTATCAGGATTCTTCCTGATCCCGCTGTATATGCCGCCTGCCCTGAAGCCCTTTGCTGCAGTTACTCCGCCTTCGATCTTATTAATCATTTTGCATTCCCCCGTTGTTTATGTTTATTTCTCTGTCTCAGTCGCTATTCTTTTTTTCTTCTGAGCATGTTTCCCTGTATGTAGTGTGCCGATCCGCCTCTCATGCCTCATTTACAGAAGCCCCGCGGTTTCCTCTGCGCCCAGCACTATATTGAGATTCTGGACCGCTGCGCCCGAAGCGCCCTTGCCCAGATTGTCATACGATGCGATCAGCAGCACGCGGTCGTCATTTCCCGTTACATACAGCTGCATCCCGTTCTTTCCCGCCATTGGACAGGAATACATGAATCCGTCTGCAGGCGCCTCATCCATAACCTTCACAAGCTGCTCGCCGGCATAGCGCTGCTTCAGGATCTCCCTTATGGCATCCGGCGCCGCATGTCCGCCTGTACCCATACCCGTGGTGCCGAGCTGTGCAGCGTGAAGCGGCACTGTCATAACCATCCCGCTGTAGAAGTCTCCGACCACAGGACTGAAGCACGGTGCATGCGTCAGGCCTGCCATCTTCACCATTTCGGGAAGATGCTTATGGCTCTGCCCGAGAGCGTACTGTGCAGGAGAGTCGAGCTCCGGCGGCCTTGAAAGCGCATCGCTTCCGGGTGCAGTGTTCTCATATCTTGCTATCATGGACTTGCCGCCGCCTGAATAGCCCGTCATGCAGAAGCAGGTCAGGAGACTCTCCGGATCAAGCAGCCCGGCATCGATCAGCGGCCTGACCAGCAGGATGAATCCGCTTGCGTGGCAGCCCGGGTTGGATATTCTGGTGCTGCTTCTTATAGCGTCCCTCTGGGCTGCTGCCAGTTCGGGCATCCCGTATGTCCAGCCGTCAGCCGTGCGGTGTGCACTGGATGTGTCGATCAGTACAGCATTGTCCGGCGCGGCCTCTGCGATCTCAGCTGCTGCCTGGTCCGGCAGGCACAGTATACTGACATCTGCCTCCTCTATCTTGTCCAGTCTTGCATAAATATTCTTTCTCTGCTCCGGATCGATCGTCAGTACCTCTATATCCTGCCGCGCCGCCAGATATTCGTTTATCCTCAGGCCCGTCGTTCCGTGCCCCCCATCGATAAAGACTTTATACACTGCCAGTCCCTCCCCGCCCGCTTTTCGGGTAATTATTTTCCTAATAATAGAGTAAAGCCGCGCTTACTTCAAGTATTTTTATTCATTTCCTTGAATATATTTCCAAACAAAACAGAGGCGCCCCTCCGGCAGGGCTACGCCCCAGTACATATTGCCCATAAAAAAGAGAGCCCCTCCTGCAACTGGGATTGCGATGGGGATCTCATTTTTCATGATCTCATGTTATCTGATTTACAGGCTGAACCGTCAGCAGTTGCCAGTGTAAACGCTGTCAAGCCGCTCCCGCGCGACCTCGGCGAGCCGGTACACCTGACGCACCTCCGTCGCCCTGCGGTCCGTCATATGGAACCGCGGGAAGAACCTCGAGATATGCAGCGGGATTTTGCGCCCCACGGCCTTCCCCTCTGCATCTGTAAGGCCTGCGATCCACTCCGTCATCTCCCGCATCTCATCTTCCGAATCATTTTCGCCCGGAACGATCAGCGTCGTCAGCTCAACGTGGCAGTGCTTCACGGCCTCGCTTATGAACTCCATGACCATCTGCCTGCTGCCGCCGAGCACCTCGTTATAGTAGTGGTCGGTGAACCCCTTGAGGTCAATATTCATCGCATCGATATACGGCTCGAGCTCGTGCAGGACCTCAGGGCTTGCCGTCCCGTTCGTGACGATCACATTCACCATCCCTGCCTCATGCACCAGCCGGGCGGTGTCCCTTATGTATTCGTATCCGATGAGCGGCTCATTGTAGGTGAAAGCCACCCCTATATTGCCGCGGTCACGGCACGAAGCCGCGATAGCAGTCAGCTGCTCCGGAGATAGGTATTCCGCTGAACGGTGCATCCCATTGTGTCCTTCAGAATCCGGCCTGCCTTCTTCGGCATAACTGAAGGCCTCCTCCGACCAGGATATCTGATAGTTCTGGCAAAACGGGCACCTCAGGTTGCACCCGTAGCTCCCTGCCGAGACTATCATGCTGCCCGGGCGGAACTGCGCGAGAGGCTTCTTCTCGATAGGATCGAGCGCAAGTGAAGTGATCCTGCCGTAATTCGCGGCAGTCACTTTGCCGTCCCTGCAGGTCCTGGCTCCGCAGAAGCCTAGCCCGCCTTCGGGGATATTACAATGTCTGAAGCACACACTGCAGCGCGCCATTGTTCACTCTTCCTTTATCTGTCTGTGCCTGTTCGCAGCACCTTTATTCCGGCGATATGATTCTTGCTGAAACTGTCGCCGCCTGCTAATGATGCCTGATCACTTCGAATCTCTGCAGTTTGTAATTCTCTGAGCTGCGGATCCCGCCCTTTCTCATGGCGATGTCCACCTGCTGTTCAGGCGAGTCTACACCGTCGAGGTCAGGAAGGAGCAGCCCTCTCTTATAGCCTGCAGATACTATGACTCCATACCGCTTCACATCCAGCTGCTCTATAGATTCTATGTCCTCAGGCTCGCCGAGCACATCCACGCTTATCTCAAGCCACGGCAGCTCGTCCGCCGTGATCGCCGGGAATCTCGGGTCCCTGGTCGAAGCGCTGATAGCATTGGCGATTATCTCCTCAGCGACCGAACTCCTGGTCGGAGCGATCGTACCGATGCAGCCTCTCAGCTCTCCGTGTTCATGGATTGAGACGAATGCGCCTGCTGTTTTGCACAGCATCTCATCCGGAAGGTTATCCGGCACACTGATCTTCTCGCGCTTCAGTACATAACTTTCGACCGACTGCCTCGCGAGTCTGACATAAGCATCCGACTGCTCGCGTTTTGCCTGCATCTCCTCGCCGAGTCTGTCCATGTGCCTGTCAAGGAAGTGCCTGCTTTCGTCTTCGCCCTCCGGATAGAAGGTGCAGATGCCGTAGCCGACACCCGTCACATCCTGATGGGACAGCCGTTCCGCCTTAACAGCCATTCCGTCGAAAGCCCCCGCCATGATGACGAAGGAGCGGTGGCCGCATTCCGCCGCTTTGTCGCAGAAAGTGGTGTCGAAATCCAGAGTCTCTCCGAAAGCCGCCCTGCCCATGACGTCCATGATGCGGTCGTCGTACTGAGGTCCCTCAGGTGCAAAACCGTAAGGCCCGTAGTCCTGCAGCTTGTGTGAGAGGTCTCCGCTCGCAACGAATACTGTCCGTCTGCCGGTGCTGTTCACCGCGTCGCGGATGATCATGCCCAGCCTGTAGTGGTCGATCAGCGGCTGACCTGAAAGACCGATGCGGATGATCCTGCCGCCGTCGTATTTCTTCCTTATAAAATACAGGGGCACCATGGTTCCGTGGTCCAGGGTCCTGTCCCTTTCGCCGAGCGTTCCGGCCGGGAAATCCTCCGCTTCGCAGATACTGCATATCTCATCAACGAGCTCAGTGTCGTAGGTCTCATTGAATCTGACCTGCGGCGCTCTGAATCCTGCAAAGTTTCCGGTCGCACCTTCTCCCGGCGATATGTGAAAATAGTCCGCATACATCACGGAATGCGGACTTGTGATTATTATAGTCTCCGGCCTGAGCGCCGCGATCTCATCCGCGACCCTCTCATAGGCCTCAGTTGTCTCTCTTATCTGCTCTTCACTTCCCCTGCCGATATCCGGAACGATCATCGGCGGATGCGGTACCATGAACCCTGCAATTATAGCCATAGCAGCCTCCTGATATGACAATGGGGACGGTTCTCACTGTCATCTTTTCATTCTTTATGTCACCAGTCCCTTTTGACATGCACTTTTGATGACAAAGAGAACCGTCCCCGTTGTCATCATTTTACCAGCAGCATCAGCTGCCCGTTTGCGAATGCGAGAGGATTCGACTGTATGAAGAATACGGTCGCGTAGTCAGGCGCTTTGATTTCGCTTATCACATGACCGTCGCCCGTATCCAGTATCTCCGCGATCTTCTGCCCTTTATGCACGATCTCGCCGATCCTGACGCGGCACCTGAAGAACCCTGCGTCCTCGCTTTTGACTACGACTATATTTTCATCAGTAACGACAGCCGGGTTGTAGCCTCTGTGGTGATCGAATTTCAGTATCCCCCTGGCGTTCATGAAATTGAGCATCGCATATACGACCTCGTCGGAAACCTCTGCATCCACCGACTTGTCGTCCCCGCCGTAGATCGAATACGCCAGAGTTTCCCATATCTGCCAGTTATAGTTGAGCGTCGTCGTGTCGTAGCCTGTCGGCTTGCGGACCCTCACATACGGAAGGCCAAAATCCTTTGCCGACTCTATATAGTTGCGTCCCGTGTCCTGTATCGAGACATGCGGAACGAAATTTCCTGAAATATAGTGGCTGGTCAGGTGGATCCCGTAGCGGAAGCCCTCCAGCACACCGAACAGCGATGCCGCCGCCCTCTGCGTTGTCTCTCCGAGGTAATACCCCGGGAACATCCTGTTCATGTCGGTGTTGTCTGCCGGCCAGAACCTCTTCTCTGCATTTACCGAATACGGATTGGCCGCCGGGATAACGAGGACCCCCTTGCCCGGAGTCAGGCATCCCCCGCTCTCAAGCCACTTCAGCTGATTCACCAGCTGCGAAGCTTCATGTATCTGCGTGAACTCATTGCCCCTCATTCCGGCAACTACCGCCACCGTCTTCTCGCAGTTCTCAAGACTGTCAGCGCCGAACAGGTAGCCGTACACCTTCATGCTGTCCCGGTATATAGATTTCATTTCAAACAGAAGGAGTTTTTTCATTCTTCGCGCCCTCCTCTGTATTTTGCCAGATCCAGACTGGATACCGGTCTCGCACCTCTCGCCTCGTACTCGGTACGCAGCTTAGGGTCGATTGCCTCAGCCTTCAGCATCCTTCCGAGCAGCGATCCCTCGTCGACCATCGGGAAGTCGCGCAAAGTGAATATGAGCCCGGTGACCGGAGCTTTGACCAGACACACGCATCTGCCCCTCAGCGGATCCGCGATCTCGCCGATCACGTCCCCCTTGCGGGCAAAAGAATTGTGCTCTATGTGCTGGATGAAAACGCCCGAGACCGGCGCATTGAGGTATGCGACATCATCGTTGTCCCTCGAGATAAGCGGCCTGCGCGGCTCCGCGCATTCGCCGTCCCATATCCCCATGTACTTCATCAGCGAGAACAGCCCTTCAGTCAGCTGGCGTCCGTAAGCCTGGGTAAGCCTCAGCCCGATGCCCATCTCCACGACCAGCGTCTTCGTCCCTGTCACATTCAGCGAATGCGCCAGAGTAGCCTCGAGCACCGTCGCCGCGCCGTGCACCCATATGAAATCCGTGTTCAGATGCTCCGCATAAGGCACCAGCTCATCCTGGAACAGCTCGCTTATCCTCACCTGCGGGATCTCCGTCAGGTACAGATTCGATGCATGTATGTCGATGACCATATCCGATCCCGACAGATCCTGCACGATGCTGGCCGCCGCATGCTCCGCCATCGATCCCGCCGTGTTGCCCGGGAAAATGCGGTTCATGTCCAGATCAAATCCCGGGATCCCTCTTTCTATGGAGTCGATCCCCAGCGGATTCAGCGCAGGATAAATATCCACGATGCCCTTCAGCAGCTCCCTGTGCTCCTGTATCCTCTTCGACACCTCATAGCACACGTACTGCCCCTCCAGCTCATCGCCATGCGTCCCCGTCACTATGCTGAATCTCTTCAGCCCTGACAGATCACTCTCCTCCGTATACCCCGCCGGCAAAATGCGGTTTTTCCTTATTGCGAACTTCTCCTCAACCGGAAAGTTCAGCGATACAACGGTCTTTATCATCAAATAATTCCTCGTGATTGATTATGATTGCCTATGATTGCTTAGAATTGCTTATCATTGCCTATGAATGCTTATGATTGCAATGATGCCGATTGCCACTTGTGACTCTAAATCTCACTCTTTTTTCAAGTTTTCTCTCATTTAGAGTGATTTTTCCTGGTGCTGACTGCCATTTGCGTCTCTGAATCTCACTCTTTTTTCAAGTTTTCTCTCATTTAGAGTGATTTTTTCCTGGTGCCGGCTGCCGCTTGCGACTCTAAATCTCACTCTTTTTTCAGGTTTCCCCTCAGTAAGCGTGATTTACACGCTACACAGCCGCCACAGCTGCACGCCTTCCATGTACAAAACGCGCTCTGCTATTGCTGCGGCACCTGCTGCACGGTGACTCCCGCGCGTGTCGACTGTATCGCGTACGGGTTGGTGAATATCCCGCGGGATATCATGCAGTCCGAGTAGTCGCGGCCGTGGGAGAACTTGATGTAGTTCTCGTCGGCAAGGAGGTTGTTGGTCGGATCGATGCCGTACCAGTATCCTCTGCAGTTGGCTTCGACCCAGGCATGGGTCTCACCCTCGCCCGGGATCAGGCCGACGACATATCTCGCCGGGATACCCGACATTCTCAGAAGCGCGATCATGACATGCGCGTAGTCCTGGCACACGCCCTGACCCGCCGCGACCGCCTGCTCGGCAGTCGTATCGACATCAGTCGAGCCACTCACATAGCTAAGCGCCTCCTGGACGCAGTTGCCGAAGTGAAGCATTGTGCCGTACTCATCTTCGGGCGCATCCGCAGCCCACTTCAGGTGCAGTTCAGCCAGAGCCGGACCCGGCACAGTATGCGGTGATGCCGCCCTGTACCTCCACAGCTCCACGCTGCCCGGGTCCTCGTATTCCTCATGCAGCGCACCGCTGGTCTCAACGGTTCCCTCAGACACAAGGCAAAACGACGAATGCGGCTCGCGGATCAGCCCGTATACGTAAGGGTTACCGAGCCCGTCAGTGCCGCGGCGAGCTGCTATTTCATGTTCAGCAAGTTCTGTCCGGTTTATCTTTCCGGTTTCATTCATTACCTGCTCGCCCGATACGGCATTAACATTCGTGTTCAGAACGTTGCTCACATTCTGAGCTCCACTCGCACTCTGCACTGTGGCTGCAGCACAACCATACCGCACACTCACCTTAGTGCTCAGCACCTTCTGTCTCTCAGTCTCCCTCGGTATGCACATTATCGAAAAGTGCTGGTCCGTGACGGGGTCCGAGAACTCAAGATTCATTGTGTATTTATAACTTAGTATCATGATGTATTTTATTTACTGTATCCGCTTCAGCAGCAAGGATTCTGTGCCGGGCAGATCAGTCCTGTGAACATACATATTTCACAGTCAAATCAGATAAACGGCGGCAGGATATCCCACACCATCTTCTTGATTTCCTCGTGATCTGCGTCTTCGTCCTCGATCATCGCAGCAGCATAGAGGAGAGCCTTCCTGTTATAAGGAAGCTCGGTCGAATCTATCCTTGCGACGAGCCTGTTCATCTCGCGCGCAAGATCGCCTCTGTCCGCATCCTGCCTCAGCAGCACATCGAGACGCTCGATCCTTTTGCCCGTCTTGACAGTGTTGCGCGCGCTCTCGTTGTCCATCCTGTCATCGAGGCTGCCCCAGAAAGCATAGAGCAGATCGACTATGTTCTGCAGCTCCATCAGCGGAGCGTCGCTCGCCATCGCCCTCTTCATCTCAGCGATAGCCAGGTGGATGTAGCTGAGCGTGTCAGTCGATATCTCGTCACGCATTATCATCGCGTTATCGTAAGCCCGCGTGAGGTTGGAAATGATCGAGAGAGGATTGCTCTCGTCGAAGGCGATTTTCCATGCAAAATCTCTGGATGACTCGAATGTGTCAGGGATCCCCATGCGCTCACATTCCTCTTTGTAGAACTGTGCGTCCTGATCGATCAGTTTGTCATACGTCTTCATGTACATGACAATCGACTGGTAGACGCGCTCGGTGTAGCGGCCGAGCCAGTACAGACTGTCGAGCTTGCCGAGCGTTACAGTATCAATGTGTCCCTTCTTCTTGCCTGATCTGGTCTTATCCATTGTCCTACCCCCTTCTTACTCCGACAGGATCCATGTGTCCTTGAAGCCGCCGCCCTGCGACGAGTTGACTATGAAGGAATCCGGATTCCTCGAGAATCTCGTAAGTCCACTCTTCCATACCCTGACCGATTCGCCCGCAAGCACGTACGCTCTGAGGTCCGCTTTGCGCGGAACCGGAGTGACACCGTCCTCGTCGAGAATATCGAGGTCGACAAAATCGATGACCTCCTGCGCGATGAACCTTCTCGGCTCAGCTTTGATCGTCGTGATGAACTCAGCCTTCTTCTCCTTAGTGAGCGAATTGCCGAATACGACACCGTAGCCGCCCGCTTCCGCGACGTCCTTGATGACGAGGTTGTCAAAATTGTCGAGAACGTACTTGCGGTCCTCTTCGTAGTACGGAAGGTAGGTCGGAGCGTTGTTCGTTTTGCACTCCTCGCCGAGGTAGTACTTGACCATTTTAGGCACAAAATAGTAGATGCCCTTGTCGTCAGCAGCGCCGTTGCCCGGTGCGTTGAGAACTGCGACATTGCCCGCTCTCATAGCGCTGAAGAGTCCCGGCACGCCGATAAGTGAGTCCGCCCTGAAAGCGAGCGGATCGAGGAACTCGTCAGATGTTCTTCTGTAGACAGCGCCTACCCTCTGGTTTCCGGCGGCCGTCTTGAGGTAGACCTTGTCGTCCTCGACGAGCAGGTCTGAATTGTAAACAAGTATCGATCCCGTCTTCTCAGCGAGATATGAATGCTCGAAGAAAGCCGCATTGTATCTGCCCGGCGTGAGGACGACATTGAGGCCGCCCGTGTTGACGTAGTCCATCGTCTGTCTGAGCATGTCCGCGTAGTCCCTGTTGTCCGCAACGCGGTTTCTCGAGAAAGTCTCCGGGCTCGCCATCCTGCACAGGTCTCTTGCGATAAGCGGATATGAAGCGCCCGACGGGATCCTCAGGTTGTCCTCGAGGATGTACCACTTGCCGTCCTTGCCCTGCACTAGATCGATGCCCGAAATGTGCGAAGCTATACCCTTAGGTGTCTTCATCCCCTCGCACGCAGCAAGGTAGCCGGAAGATGAGAAAATGAATTCCGGCGGAATGACACCGTCCTTTACGATCTTCTTGTCCCCGTAAATATCCTGCAGGAACAGGTTGAGAGCGGTCACCCTCTGCACGAGCCCTGCATCGATCTCATCCCACTCAGCCTTGCTGATCACCCTCGGGATCGGATCGAACGGAAACAGCTGCTCTTTGAACGTGCCGTCCTTATAGATGCCGAAGCGCACCCCATACCGCTCCAGCAGATGATTGATCTCTTTGACATGCTTGTACAGATCCTGCATAAATACCCCCTTTTCCATGACAATGGGGACGGTTCTCACTGTCATCTTTTCGATGTGTCAACAGGGACGGTCCCCAATGACACACTGATTTCATTATATGGTGAAGATGACAAAGAGAACCGTCCCCGTTGTCATCCTCTTTATTAGCTTACAGCAGATACTTCTCTGCGATCTCAGCTGCCGTCCTGCATGCTCCCACACATGGGCGGCTCCTGTAATATTCCTCCGTCCGCACAGCAGGCTCGCCCAGGTCCTCACCCTTTTCGAGGCCCAGAAGCTCCCTGCATATGATCGAGCCTTCCTTCTCTTCAAATTCGGCGCACATCTTCTGTATCAGCTTATACAGCTCGACCTTCTCATCGCGCGCCTTCGGGTCCGAATAACCTTTCAGCTTTCCGGCCAGCATCGTCATGCCCGATACCGCACCGCAGACCTCTCTCAGCTTACCGAATCCCGCACCGAACGGGCTCGCCAGCTGCGCCGCCTCGGCCTCAGACATCCCAGCGACATCCGCAAAAGCCGCGAACACCGACTGGCTGCAGTTATATCCCTGTCTGAACAGAGCCTCCGCCCTGTCCGCACGTGTTTCACTCATCATTCACCCCTGAATATTAATTATTTTATCCAATTAATTATACAAGACAGCGGATTCTCATAAAAGAAAAAAATACACTCATACGGGCCATTCGGAAAGATAGATATCATCCGGAGAGGTCATCTCTGTTGTCCATGCCTGAATCCCTCAGGATTTTTTACTCACTCAAAAGGACTTTTTGAAATCATTGTTCATTTCTAAGAAAAAATCATCAAAAATGAACACAATGTTGGAGGTACTGTTGCTGCATGGCTGCTTATTATGTATTTCACAGGAGCAGCAATTATTACCGGCTGATTATTGGGCAAAAAGATGATATGTATTGAACAATTACTCGTACAGATTTGCTGTATCCCTATAATTAGCTATAAACAGTCAGGATCAAATGCTTGGCCTGGCGGATGAGCAGCTATCCACGTATTCATTTTTTGACTATATTTTATGAAAATGAACACTTTTGCAAAAAAGTGCTCATTTATGCATACTCCTGTGTGGTATCAGACGGTGCTGTATCTGGCTGTGTGGAATCTGGCTGTGCGGCATTAAACGGTGCGGTATCTGGCTGTGTGATATCAAAAGTGCAATTATATAATGGATGCATCAAAAGAACGGTTTCCGCAGGCGACATAATTCTGTCTCCCCGAAAACCGTCCCCAATGACACAAAAATAGGGCAGCTCCACTAACACAGTTGAGCTGCCCTCTTCCTCACTTAATGAAATCGTGCCTTCTTACTTGAAGTACTTCCCGGCTTCATCCTTATATACGAACTCCGTGATGCCTCCGCACGCCTTGCAGCGCGCCGACCTGTACCCGTATCCCTCGCCGAATCCGCCGAGGCCCGTGATCAGGTCTGCTGAACGGCAGAATGCACAGACGCGCTCCGCTTTGCCCGATCTGTCATCAACCGCCTTGCGTTTACCAGTGTTAGGCAGACTTCTCATGTCCGCACGCTTTTCGTTATCGAATCCACAGACCGTTCTGTTCAGTTCGTCTTCAGTCATTACCCATCTGCCGTCTGCCATTTTCCGCCAGGTTCCTTTCAGTATTCATCCTCGTGTCATCTGATAGCAGCTCAATACTGCTGCCCCGTGCGCAGCCACTATGCGCACAGCTTACTTATTCATTTATATCTCTGTACAGAATGTTTATCTTCTGCTGCGCGTGCTCATTTATGTGCTTGTCGCGGATCCTGTCGCGGTCGCTCTGTATCGCCAGCATCTCATCAGCGACCTCCTCAAGAGGCCTGAGTCCTGCGCGCCCGATATAGCTGATCATCCGCTCGGCAGTGAAATCCGTGCTCATCTCCGCCGCAATGATCCTCGCGAATTCCTTCGGATAGCCCTTGCGCAGCATCAGTCTGTACAGCACATCACTTTTTTCACTGTTCATATTACGCGTCTTCCTTTTCAGTCAAAGCGATTTCCCGGTTTCCCGCTCTCCGCCTCAGCACTATCACGAGCATAATGAGTGCACCAAGAGCGACACCCGCCGCATCGATACACATGTCCCGCGGCTCGCAGCTTCTTTCAGGCACAAAACGCTGGTGCAGCTCGTCGGTCACAGCGTACGCTGTTCCGAGCATCCACGCCAGTCCCCACATCTGCCTCGGTTGCAGATGCGCAAAACATTCCCGCACATTCAGAAGGAGGCAGGCGCCCAGCAGCATATATTCAGTAAAATGCGCCGTTTTGCGCACGGCGAACGCCACCGTCTCAGGATCCGCCTGCACAATTGACGTGATCAGCCTGACTATGATGTTGCTCTCTGCTCCGGAAATATCACCAGGGAGAGCTGACTGTATAAAAATGAAGATCATCACTGCCGCGGTAAGGGCAAAATGCAATCCTCTTTTTCTGTTGTTCAACTTATGTGTGTTCTCCATTCAGTATTATTGATTCCGTTCCTGTCTCTGCAGTCGCCGGACTGAGCTTGTCCCTGCAGTCGCCGGACTGAGCAGGAACGCCAGTACAGGCTACCGGATCATACCCAGATACACGATCACCACGCCGGCAAGTATCGCAAGCTGCGCGGCTGCATTGACAGGTTCTTCGATCCAGTTGGCCTTAGCGCTGTCGTCCATGCGCGAGCCGAGATATCCCATCAGGCACATTCCGGCGAATCCGCCAATAAAGCACCACATAGCAGGCTTCATGGTCAGGCCGCGCCACAGCCCGGCCATCGTGCTTTCCGCAAAAGCCCCGCCGCCGGCCACAAACTTGACCGTGCTCAGAATCACCGCCAGCATCATCAGCGCAAAGCCGAGGGGCATCAAGATGTGAAATATCCCCGTCAAAGCGGCGCTGTTACGCTTCCTCACAACTATCTGCAGCTTCCAGAGAACTTTGCTCAGACCTGCTATGAACGAACATATAACGCCCGCGAGCAGGAGCCGGTCACTCCACATAGTCCATATCAGAATCCCTGCCGCCAGAAAAGCAAAGACCGGCACTATGTCAAACAGCGCCAGTCCGAGTGTATATTGTCTGTATTCCTCTTTCAGATTTCCTGTACTTCTGCTCATTAACCTTCCGCCTATCCGGCAATCAAGCCTTATCCGTCCGCCCATCCGACAGTCAGGCCGGATCTCCTTCCGGCAGAATTATATCACAACAGGTTGTTCTTCACTACCGCCCACGCTTCGGTCAGCCGCTCCAGGCTCCATGCCGCATTGGCAGGGCTCGTCGACGGGAGGGCCTCCGCCGGCCTCCCGAGCACAGGCTCTATATATTTATTGTAGACCTCGAGCGATTTCTTCCCGTTGCAGTAGATGGCACGGATATCACAGCTGCCGGTGATGATGCGAAGATCATTCGGCTCGGCATTCCTGATACTCGCATCCGACGAGCCCGTGATCTCACAGCTCCCGATCGAATCCCACAATGCCAGCCCGTTATCCAGGATCAGCGCCTTCTTCTCATCGATCGTCCTAGGAACATACAGTTTACCCTCGACACTCCCTTCTGCGATCTTTTCTTCTCCATCTGATTGACTGTAACTGCATGGCGGCCCAAACAGCGCACCAATCACCTTCCAGAACCTGTTCTGCGGGTGCCCGTAGAAGAACTCCTGCTCCCTCGACTTTACCGACGGGAAAGAACCGAGAATCAGCACCCTGCTGTTCTCATTGTAAAGCGGTCCGAACGGGTGGAATATCCTTGCACTCTTTTCATTATTGCCTTCTACATTGCCTTCTACAATTTTCTTCATACTTCTCCTGATAAACTATCTGCGCACATACACGGCATTTCTCATTTATATGATCTACTTATATACATGGTCTGATCATATTATTATTGAAAACATCTTCGCTATGCAAATCTTCACTATGCAAAAGGGAGTTCAGTGTTCCAGTCTACATTTTTTCTCTATTTTTGTCCAAAATGTAGACGCCAAAGTCGTAAATCTTCCATTTCACTTCTCTACACCGCTGTTTTCCGGTTCCCATGCGCTTTGCAGCCTGTTTTCAAAAGTGAAAAACGCTAATTACCGCTTATATTAGCACTAATGTGACACTCAAACGATCATCTCGTCTACATTTACGCCTGCAAAACAGCATTTTTGTAGACAGAAGTGAGAAACTCCTATTTTGCTCATACAGACGCACCCGTCTGACCACAGCCTGTCCCTCATTCTAACGACTCCGCGCTATTGTATCTGTGCTCGAAAAAAGTCCGGCTCAGATAGAATCCGGACTTTCCTCTATATGCTTCCTGACTTGCAGTTATGTAACAGTGATCGACCTACTTGCTGCTCAGATACTCATCGATGGATGCGGCGGCAAGCTTGCCGGCGCCCATTGCCGAGATTACAGTAGCAGCTCCGGTGACAGCGTCTCCGCCGGCATATACTGCCTCGCGGGATGTCAGGCCGTCTTCATTGACGACGATGCCGCCGCGTCTGTTGACTTCGAGTCCTTCTGTAGTGTTCTTGATCAGCGGGTTAGGGCTCGTTCCTATAGCCATGATGACTGCATCCACATCCAGCTCGAACTCACTTCCCTCGATAGGTACAGGTCTTCTTCTGCCGGATGCATCAGGCTCTCCGAGCTCCATCTTGATGCATCTGATGCCTGTTACGAATCCGTTCTTAGGATCCCTCGGATCATCAGGATTGTTGTATCCCAGGATCTCGACAGGGTTGTTCAGGAGTCTGAAGTCGATGCCCTCTTCCTTCGCGTGTTCGACTTCCTCTGCTCTTGCAGGCAGCTCTTCCATAGATCTTCTGTATACGATATACACGTGATCAGCTCCCAGTCTCAGCGCGGTCCTTGCGGCGTCCATAGCCACGTTTCCGCCGCCGACGACTGCGACGTTGCCGCCCTTCATGATAGGAGTCTTAGGATCATCCCTGAAAGCCTTCATCAGATTCGACCTTGTCAGATACTCGTTGGCCGAGTATACACCCTTAAGAGACTCGCCAGGGATGTTCATGAAGCTCGGCAGGCCCGCGCCTGATCCGATGAATACTGCCTCATATCCCATGTCGAACAGCTCATCTACTGTAAGAGTCTTGCCGATGATGACGTTGGTCTCGAGGTCTACTCCGAGGTCCTTAAGTCCCTCTACTTCTCTTGCTACTATAGCCTTAGGAAGTCTGAATTCAGGGATACCATATACGAGTACGCCGCCTGCTGTGTGCAGTGCCTCGAATACGGATACCTTGTATCCCTTCTTCGCAAGGTCTCCTGCGCAGGTCAGTCCGGAAGGACCCGATCCTACTACTGCTACCTTGTGGCCGTTCGACTCCGGAGCGACAGCCTTTTCC
>JAZQHU010000079.1:0-22383 GCA_045540775.1 Anaerovoracaceae bacterium
TTCCATTCCAACTGTTGGACTGAAATGCGCCAATTCCAACTATTATTATGAGTTCAACATTCAGGACTTACAATCCACCCCGTTACTTTGCGCTTACTTTTTCGCCCGACCCGGAGTGGTTAAAATCTCCCGACCCTAACATCTTGAGTCGCACTTCGATTTTTTCAGTTTTTGAAAGCTCTGGTTGTTTCTCTGGTTGTTTCTCTGTAAGCGCTTAATAAAACGGTGCCTTTTGGACACCGCTCTGAGTTAGATACAATTTGATGCTGCTCGCTACTTGCCGCAGGCTTCCTGCATGGATTCCGACCATGGCATCATCTCATCCAGGAATTCCGGAGTATGATCCCAGTCGACCATGTGCATCAGGAGCTGTTCGAGGTAAGCAAATGTATTTAAGCCATTTGCCTTTGCCGTTTCAACAATGCTGTAAATTGCAGCCGAAGCAGATGCACCCTTAGGAGTATCTGCAAACAGCCAGTTCTTGCGTCCTGTTACGAATGGCCGGATCGCATTCTCTGCAATGTTGTTCGAGATAGCGCATCTTCCATCCAGGAGATAATTCTCCAGATACGGCTTCTGGTTTCTGGCATAGGTGACAGCTTTTGCAAGTTTAGATCCGCGCAGCGGAACAAAAGAGTCGAGCCATGACCAAAAGGCCTCGAGAACCGGCTTCTCAAGTTCAAGACGCTTATTGTATCTATCTTCAGGTCTCATGTCCGTAAGATCAGCTTCAATTTCGAAAAGCTTGTTGCACCAGGCGATTCCCTGTTGTGCATATGAGCCGCTTGTTTCCGACGCTTTTCCGATCGGAAGTGCTTCATCGAATTTGCGGCGAAGATGGGCCCAGCAGCCGCATCTGGTGACTCCGGTAAGCTTGTTGTATCCGGAGTAGCCGTCAGAGTGCAGGTAACCATGGAATCCTTTTATGTATTCCTCTGCGTTATTGCCTGACCTTGACGGCCGGTAGTCATACAGGATGATCGGAGGTTCTCCGTCATTGCCGGTTCGGTAGAGCCACATGTATGACTTGGTCTGTGGCTTCTTGCCTGGTTCCTTGAGTACCTGCACCGGCGTTTCATCTGCATGGAGGACATCTCTTTGTAGGAGGAGTCCCCGCATGTGCTTGATGAGCGGAGTGAAGTAATCGTCCGAACATCGGTTGACCCAGTTGGCCATGGTGGCTCTGGTGAGCTTTATGCCCAGCCGCTCCCAATCCTTCTCCTGTCTGTAGAGAGGGATGCCGTTCACATATTTCTGGTACATCACATTGGCTACCGAGCTCGGTGATGCCAGTGAATGATTCATGAGTGATGTCGGCGGCAGAGCCTTAATAATATATGGATGATCGGTATGCTTGCACTTAGGGCATTCATATGCGAAGCGCACATACCTGACTATCTGCAGTTTGGCAGGGATATATTCGATCTCCTCACGGACGGTCTCCTTGCCCAGAACTTTAAGGTCGGTACCGCACTGAGGACAGTTCATCTCGTCCTCAGGTGCATAGCACTCGACTTCACGTACAGGGAGGTCTTCGATGATCTGAACTTTGCGGGAGCTCTTGTCCTTCCTGGCAAAGCCCTTGGAAGTCCTGACGATAGGCTCTTCAGCCTTGCCGCCGGACTCGAGCTCGACCTCGTTGAACAAAGACAGCTGCTCGCAGGTGCCGTCAGTGACAACAGTCTTCTCGCTGGAAGGACCGTATTTGTCCCTGCGCATCTGCTGGATGATCTCAGTGAGATTAGTCACCAGATGGTTCAGCTCATCTATTGAGCTTTGCAGGTCCCTGATCGTAGTGTCCCGGCTTGCGAGTTGTGATTCCAGTTCCTGTATGCGAGCCTCTTGTTCAGTCATGAATGGTTCCTTTTCTTAGCTTTCTACCTAAGAAAATTATACCATTTTCGACAGTTCAAAAAAAGCTGTATTTTGCCGAAAACGCAGTATTTTCAAGGCTTTCAGATGCCTAATCGCTCACAAAAATCTGCCTTTAGGCGCTGGCTTAATGAAGGATCTCTGCTCTACCTGCAGGCCTTCCATCAACCATCGGAACTGTGTCCAGGATATTGGCTTGAGTTCATCCTCATTGCGAGGCCACTGATACTTTCCGCTTTCGAGTCTCTTGTAGAGAAGAATGAAACCATCGTTCTCCCACATGAGAGCCTTGATGCGGTCAGCCTTTTTACCGCAGAACAGGAAAAGCGCCGGTTCGAATGGATCCATATTGAATTGCTCCTGTACCAGTGCTGCAAGACCATCTATGGACTTACGCATGTCTGTGTATCCACATGCGATATATATCTGATCAACAACGGTGATGTCACCTAGCATATGCACCTCAGTGCGAGGAGCACTGCCTCCAAAGTCTGTTGGTCAGTGCCGGCAGCAACTTCCACAGATGCCTGAGGAAGCCTGATCACCACTGCGGCCTGCATGCCGCTTACAGGTGATTGCACCTCCAGCTTACGAAACTTCACAGGTTCTTCTGGCTTAGTCGGCAGTGACCCTGTCGGAACAGGAGAATTCTCAAGTGAAAGCTTGCGGATCTTTCGGAGCCAGTAATAATATGATTTGACGTTGACGTCATGCAGCTCACACCATGCCTTCACGGTCATGCAGCTGCTCTGGCATTCAGTGATGAGTTCGGACCAGCTCTGTAAGCGCAGCTCGGTCTTAGCCTGTGTTACTTGATCCATATTGAGACACCTCCAGACTAGTCTAGTTAGATTCTAAACCGACTCGAAAAAGTCGAAAAAGTCTAAACCTGGTTTAGTCTAAATTGTCTCATCGCCGTAGGCTGGGAACAAGGCACCATGTTATTAAGCGCTTACGTTTCTCTGGTTGTTTTCCAGAAACCGCCAGAGATTCATTTTGATTTTCAGCAGTCCACGCTGCATCTTCCTTACCCCAGTTCTTATTCTTTAATGTGGCATAAAGCATAAACTCTGATTGTTTGTATTCCGGTTGAGTATCGCAAATCCTCAATCTTATTGGGATCAAACACAGTCTTTACATCTCCTTTTCTCTAAGTTCAGTTGCCTGTTCCGCTTGTATATGCTCTACCGATAATAATATATAAACTTATCGCATCCATTCTATCCAAACAATTCGATAGAATGTCCGGAATGCATACATCAATGCTAGAAGCTTCTATCAGGCCCTTACCCAAGCCTCTTTTAAGTCATATGAAAGGGAGACAACTACAGAAAGTGTAGAGAATAGATAGAAATACAACATTTGCGAAATAGACGGTCAGGAGAGGAGTGATCTTCTCCTGATTTCGCATTTATGAGAAATAATACAGAAAAATACAAAAAGAACACTTGTTCGTAAAATGTGTTCGTGCTATCATTCAGACACAAGCTAAGAAAGACCTGAGACAGGACACCGGAATCAGCAACCAGCATCCCGGCAAGCGCCCTCCATAGCGCGCCGGTGTCCGTCCGGGCGAGCTTGGGAAAGGGATCCATATGTACGAGAACATTGACACATTCGGAAAATTCATCCGAGAGAAGAGGCTGGATGCAGGAGACGTCATGCTGAAGGACATCGGATACGCACTCGGAATATCGCTCTCGTATTACAGTGATATAGAACATGACAGAAGAAATCCGGGAGACGGGTTCGACTATGAAGCTTTGGCCAAGATCCTCAGACTCTCTGACTCTGAGAAGGCTCATATGTACGATCTTGCCGGCAAGCTCAGAAGGACCGTTCCGGAAGATATAGAGGATGTCATGATGAACACCGAGTCGGGCAGCATGGCCAGGATGGCGCTTCGCATGACCAAAGCGGGCATTGCCAAGGAAGCCGACTGGAAGGAATTCATACGTCAGCTTGAGAGAAAGAAGCTGGAAGAGCAGGAGGAGTGATATCAGATGATAGAGTTCAGGTGCAGCAGAACAAGTGAAGATATGACGCCTGTCATCAGGGACGTAGATATAGCAAAGTTCGCTGAACGAGTACTCTATGATTACAGGCCGGAGCTGCTGACATACGCATCCTACGGAGATGATCCGTACTATGAGCCTGCACTCCTGGACCCATATGATTTTACAAACAACTATCTTGGAGCCAACATAGAAGTCCACGATATCTATACGGAGATGAAAGGCGACGTGATTGCTGGCGCTGCAGTATTCAACCTTCAGAGGGTAAAGGTCTTCGATAAAGCCAATATGTGCACAAGAGAGATCCTGGTCCCGCCGAACACGATACTGCTGGACAGCGAGACAGTAGGCCAATGGAACAAGGGCTTTGAGTACTTCACCATAATGCACGAAGCAGGACACCTGATGCTCCACCAGAAGGTATACAGAGCAGAACCCAAGCAAGGCTTTTATACCACCGGTAATGAGCCTGCTGCCTCCGGTAAAGCGATGCTCTGTATGAGAAGCAATATCGGAAAAAGCTCTGGAGGTCTTAAGACAAGCGGAGATTTCATAGAGCATCAGGCGGACACTTTCGCAGCGAGCATGCTGATGCCGCCGAGGCTGTTCATCCCGTTCGCACAGAAGATGATGGGCAAGTACAGCTACTTCAGAGATGAAGGCCTCATGATGACCTATGACTTCAGCTGGGGTTCACCAAAGTACGGTTACTATCTGGATGTAGTGAACAGAACGGCACAACATTTCGGAGTGTCAGCCCGGGCTGCCAGAGTGCAGCTTTCAAGATATGGACTCAGAGCAAATCCGAAAGAAGCCGATGTAAAGGAAGCCAGGCGGCGTCTCAAGATGTACCAGAGCCTCTACAGATGATGCATATAAAGATCCTGCCGTCATGGATTTGGCGGCAGGAAATTAAAAGATAAATGATTACGCGTTAACGAGAAACAAAATAACTGTTTCCGTAAACTATATAAAACACACTATTCGCTATTGCTAGAAAGATGCTGAGGAAGAAGGGAGAAAATACCAGCATGAACAGCATGCGCCGGAAAGATCTCCCCGGCGATGCGCAACGGGATACAACTTATGAACCATACAGGAGATGATGACCGCAATGATACGAGCACCGATACGAAACAAGGATAACGAACGGGTCTGCGATGTCATACTATACGAGAAGACCTCCAAAGTCGCGATAGTGACCAAGGAGGGCAGGCAGACCAGATACATAGATTACGAAGAGCTCAAGGAAAAAATAGAGTCTTTGAAAACTACAACTGAATGACTTGCTACCGAGCCCTGACCCGTTAGAACTAACGAGGTACTAAATTGCCGGAGTTGCTTAATTGACCACTCAAACCCCAAGCAAGGTCAAGCAACTCCGGTATTTTTTGTTAAAAAAACTGTCCCAGGCATGACATAAAACTGCCTCTTCTGCGACTGCAGCTACCGGAGCATTACCCAATGCACAGCAGGAGCAACTTAATAACAAGCCGGGCGATTGGGTATGGCCGGCCACGAATATGAAGCGCGAGTTTCATGTGGCTTGTTGTACCCGATTTTTATGCATCCGGCATGTCTCCGCTTCAGATGAAGAAAGGAGACATGAAATGTCAGACGCAAAAGATCTTATGAAGCAGTTAACACAGGTAAGCAACAAAGCCAGACTCACTCGCAGGAAGGAGGACTTCTGTGAAATGATGGAGCGCTATATGAAGGCAAGGAAACACTCAAGCCGGACTCTGGCACAGGTATCAGGCATCTCAGACAGGACGATAAGACGAATGAAGGGTGATGACACCTACGAACCTACACGGGAGATGATCATAGCAGTATGCGTAGGAATGAAACTGACTTTGGATGAGTCCCTTGATCTCATAGAAAAGTCACAGTTCAGGCTCCGTGCAGATTCACCTATCGATGCGATCTATCTTGAAATCCTTGAAAACGAAGGCGAATACAGCGTGGAAGAATGGAATGTTGCTCTGGATCTGATGGGTGCAAAGCCTATAGGCGGAGGCCGATAAAACGCTGAAAATGGTCTGTGCCAGACCGATTGAAATCGGTCTGGCACAGACCCCAAATCGCACTTCAGATTTGCTATCATACGAACACACCAAGGGAACAGAAGTCACAGAGACTGCAAAGACAGCAAAACAAGAAGACTTAAAGTTCCCCGGTGATGGGATCTTTGAAAACAGAATACACAGTAGGGCAGTTGCTGATAGGACAATCAGCATTCGTACATTCTTAATCCGGCTCTGTAAAAGGAGAGCGCCGTCCGGTGATGCGCCATGACCCGCAAGGCGAGCGATAACATCTGAAGGATCAAGCAGGGGGCACCCTGACAAGCGCGATGACACCGGATGGGTATAATGGTACGCTTCCCCAGTCTCAGTCCGTGCGTTAAAAGCGTCCCAGGCAAAGAGGGGAAACCGATAGATCGTCGGTGGGGTTAGTGACCCCGTGAGTGTGCTTCGCTAGCACACGCCTGCTTTATTCCCTGATCCGGGGGCGTGGTGGACAAATGCGGATAGATAAAAGATTACAAAGCGGTGCCAGCAGGGGGGCAGTGCGCCTTCTGAGGTACCGCTTTATATTACATATCGATCTGCAGACACCTCCGCAGGGAAGCTGTGTATTTCAATAACGCAGAAGAATCTGGAGGAAATATGGAGCGAATGAATTCGGAAGAAAGAGTTTTCCGGAGAAGCGAGATATATGACATTGGTGAGCTGGATACTACAGGATCGGAGCAGCAAGGTGGACGCCCTGTTCTGATTGTGAGTTCGGATAACTTCAACTTTTACTCACCGGAAGTCATAATCCTGTTCATTACCAGTCAGCTAGACAAACGAGGGAACAAGTATCATATCAATCTGCCCGGTGTCATAGGGCTGGAAAAGAAATCGATGGTCCTGGCCGAACAGATCAGGACCGTCGATAAGAGCAGGATACTGAACAAACGAGGTCAACTCGACCTGGCGACAATGAACCGTGTCGACCGAGGACTTAAGACTATTCTCGATCTCAGAGCTTCGAAGGAAGACAAAGAAGTGAAAGAAGCCATTAAGAAAGAAAGCATGAAGACTTTTGAAGAATGGAAAAGGCAGAAGAAACTCGAGGAAGAAGTCAGGCGCAGTGCTGCTGCACGATGCGCAGCGAAATGACAGAAAGGTTCATGGTGATAAAAATGATCAGAATGACAGGATATATATACGATGAAAACGATGATATGGCACCTGTAATGGATGCGATACTCAGAAGGCTTGGCTTCGGTGTCACATATGGCAAAGATGATGATGGCGAATGGATGAGCAGAGTCAATCACAGGGATATGCAGGATGCTCTTGAAGATATGACAGATACAGAAAGAGAGATCGTCAGGAAGTTCTTCATGGAGAGAAAGTCTCTGCTGGACATATCCATAGAGATGAATCTTCCGATGGACAGAGTCGGAGGATATATAAAGACATTCAGGGCGAGGTTTATGATTTGGGCATAAAAGGGCCGGATAGTCAAGGATATCGACCCGTGGAAAATTCGGGATGTATACCTTTGACCGGCGCCCGCTGAAATGGCTAAATTGTGGCATGCAAGGCATGCCACATATGACATAGAACAGGAGAAAAAAGCAATGAATAATAATTTTGAGAAGACATTCATACAGAGCATGCAGATAGCATGCCTATCAAGCATTAAGGAGGAGGGCCTCCTAAGCGACAGGCAGTATAACGATCTGATCACCAGGCTTGGTGAGAAGTTCGGGGAAAATGACGAGAAAAAGGAAACGAAAGCTAAGGCAAAAGCTACTGCGGAGACGGAGGCAGGACCATCTATCAAATACTATGTCGACGGTAAGGATATTCCGATTTGGGAAAAGCAGCTCCTTACCATTGATGAAGCTGCAAAGTATTTCTCTATGGGAACACCGAAGATCAGAGCACTTACATCCGACGAGGACTGCGAGTTCGTCATCTGGAATGGCACAAGAAGACTTATCAAGAGAGAACGCTTCGCGGAATTCCTTAATTCGCAGTTCTCGGTGTAAAAGGAGGAGGACAATCTTATGGCAGGAAAAAGAAAAGACAGTAAGGGCCGGCTCCTCAGAAGAGGGGAACGCCAACGCGAAGATGGTACTTATGAATTCAGGTATCAGAAGAATGGTGGAAAGAGGAAGTCTGTATATTCTTCTTCGCTTGAAGCACTGAGAAAACTGGAAGATCAGATTACTATGGACCGCATAGACGGGATCAGATTCAATGCAGATACCGTCACTCTCGATGATGTATACGGAGTCTGGTGCAGGACAAAGAAGGGAGTCAAAGACAACACCTTCCAGAACTATAAGTATATGTATACTCAGTTCATATCCCCTGAGATTGGTAAGTGCAAGATCTGTAAACTAAAGAAATCGGATGTGAGACAGTTCTATAACAGGATGGTCGATGGAGGTGGTCTGAAACTCGCAACTGCAGAGTCGATGCATACGATCCTTCATCAGGTCCTGCAGCTTGCAGTCGATGACAACTATATAAGGACAAATCCGGCGACAGGTGCGCTGAAGGAGCTCAAAGCCTCACACCAGTATGACAGTGAGAAAAGGATCGCTCTCACAGTGGATCAGCAGAAACTGCTCCTGTCATACCTTGATAAAAGCGAAGAGTACAGGCACTGGAAGCCGATTATCGAGATATTCCTTGGGACCGGACTGAGAGTAGGTGAACTCACAGGGCTTCGCTGGGAGGATGTCGACTTCGAGAATGGTGTAATTGACGTGAACCATACGCTTGTCTTCTATAACAAGGATCACAAACAGAGATATGCCATCAATACACCTAAGACACAGAGCAGCCGGAGAAAAGTACCAATGCTAGACTCGGTGAGGAATGCTTTCCTGGAGATTAAGAAAGAGCAGGATGAGAAGGGATTGTACTGCACAACTGTTGTTGACGGATATCAGGATTTCATATTCTGCAATCGCTTCGGAGAAGTTCTCAATCTCGGAGTCCTGAATAAGGCGTGCTGGAGGATCATGCGTGACTGTAATGATGAAATATGGGATAACCATGAAGGCGATGATATGCCGCTGCTACTGCCGAGGTTCAGCTGCCACACATTCAGGCATACCTTCACAACTCGCATGTGTGAGTCCGGCATGAACATCAAAGTGATCCAGGGAGTCCTGGGACATACGGATATAAGTACCACAATGAATATATACGTAGACATAACCAAGGAACTCGAGCAGACAGCAATGGGAGATCTGTCGAGATATCTTGAAGAAAAGAAAATCAGTTGATAGTTGGCTTATGTACTTCTTTTAGCTTAGACATGAGGAGGATCGATAAAGGTCCTCCTTTTGTCATGGGCACATTTAATCATTATTTGCTCCTGTATCCCAATGAGGCAGAGGAAATGGATTTCAAATCCTTCAAGTGCCGGTTCGATTCCGGTCGGGAGCACCATTACACCGCCAGCACAATAGTGAGCTTATAAAATCGTTGAAAAACGGTTGAAAAACCAAGATTAGCGGCGGCAGTCCATTAATTAGGACGGCATAAGAGTTCATTTTGTAGTATTATAAAAATGTAGAGATTTTTTGTGGGAGCGTATGAACTAGAGTACCGGTATTACTTAAGCAGGAAGAATTTTTTAGCAGTGTTTTTTATCCGACAATCAACTAACTATAAAGCAGAAATGATGTGACAGGAGAAGTTCAATGGCTAAAGCAATAATAAATGAAGATAATATATTGAAGATCCTTGATGAAATATATATTAAAGCCTGTGATGGAATACCTAAAGTCAATTCTTCTGTTGAGGATATGGCTGATGATTACCTTACTAAACATAAGGATATCAATAAAGCTGCCAAGTCTATGCTTAATCACCAGGTAGCTAAATGCACTACATCGGGATTCATCACTGGCTTTGGAGGATTGATTACATTGCCGGTTGCTATCCCGGCAAACCTCAGTAGTGTGCTATATGTGCAAATGAGAATGGTAGCATGTGCTGCATATATGGGTGGCTATGATCTGAAAAGTGATCAGGTAAGGACCTTTATTTATGCGTGTATGGCAGGTGTTTCGGTTAACCAGTTAACTAAGAAATTTGCTGTACAATTTGGTAATAAGATGGCCAAAGTTGCTATTGAGAAGATTCCAGGTAAAGTTCTTACAAAAATCAATCAGCGGTTAGGTTTCAGATTTATTACCAAGTTTGGTGAGAAAGGTCTTATTAACCTTGGAAAGATGATTCCGGGCGTGGGTGCGGCTATCAACGGAGGAATGGATTTCGCTGAAACGAAAGCAATTGCGAACAGAGCTTATAATATGTTTATTAAAGGTAATTTTGCCGTTGGGGAAGAACTCGAAGACATAGATGATGTAATACCTGATATCATTGAAGCAGACGCAGTTGCTGAAGAAGTACCAGAGATGATTGCTGATGCTGCAGCTGAAACATCTCTTATTGAAGAGACTGCTGAAACGGACGAGTTGGAAAGACTAGGGAAGTATATAATAAGGAAGACAAACACTGGATTAAAGTTTGATCTCAAAGCTATAAACGGTGAGGTTATAGCAACTTCCGAGGTATACAAGTCAAAAGCAGCATGCATGAATGGTATAAAGAGTGTCATGACGAATGCACCAATTGCTGCACTTGAAGATCAGACGAAGGAAGATGCTGAAAAATGCAAGAATCCTAAGTTTGAAATGTACCTGGACAAAGCAGGAGAACATCGCTTCAGACTTAAGGCTAAGAATGGACAGGTCATAGCTACAAGTGAGAGTTATAAAGCTAAGAAGAGCTGCCTAAATGGCATTGAAAGTGTCAGGATCAATTCAGCAACAGAGGTTGTTGAGGAAGAGTAGGCGATAGATGGGAGGGATACCCCATTTTACCCCTGGCTTACCCCAAACCTGTCCGGAGATGCATATCGAAGGAATTTTTGAAAGCTAAAAATGGTCTGAGCCAGTCAAGGCATGGTGGTGGAAATGGTCGATTTTCAAATCGATTTGCCGTATGAGGCCTTAAAATCCAATCCCTGTAATGAAGCCGGAAGGCAAGGGCGCAGGCGCTCCTAAGAAGGAAACAGTAAAGATCGACCTCAGCAAGGTCGAGATCGAGCCGCTGTTCGAGGAACTCGTTGACTTCGAGACATTCTCAAAGTCAGACTTCAGAGCTGTCAAGATCAAGGCATGCGAAGAGGTCAAGAAGTCAGACAAGCTGCTGAAGTTCACTCTCGATGACGGAACAGGCGAAGACAGGATCATCCTCTCCGGAATCAAGATGTACTACTCACCTGAGGAGCTCGTTGGAAAGACTGCGATCGCGATCACCAACCTTCCACCGAGGAAGATGATGGGAATCCCGTCATGCGGCATGCTCATAAGCGCAGTCAACAACTATGACGGCGAAGAGATGCTCAACCTCCTGATGGTAGACGACAGGATCCCGGCTGGAGCAAAGCTGTACTAGAACATAATAAAATGAATGAAAGACACGGTTCAGGTAAATTCCTGGCCGTGTTTTTTTGACAACAAACCGGTTATCAAATACGATATAATACATATACATACAGCAGAACAAAATCAATATACGGAGGCATGGAATGAATAAACGCAGACTTGCTGCTGCATGGGGGCTGACAACTGCAGCTGTCATCATTGGGGCGGAGACAGTTTCAAACTATATACTCTACACATCGGTATACATGCCGAAAAAAGACAAGAACACATTTCCGGAAGACACCAATATGAAGCATCAGAATAATCCGGAAATAAAGACGGTCTTCATGGAATCATTCGACGGGATCCAGCTGCTGGGACACTGGTATCCTTGTGAAAACGCCGTAAGGAATGTCGTATGCATGCACGGATGGCACGGAAGCTGGCTTAAGGACTTCGGTGACATCATAGACTTCCTGCACGACAGCGGCTGCAATGTGCTGCTTGCGGATGAACGTGCGCAGAACGGAAGTGAGGGCAGATACATGGGCTTTTCACTTCTTGAAAGATATGACTGCCTGGAATGGATAAAGTGGATCAACGCGGAAACATCACAGGACCTGCCGGTATACATCTACGGTGTGTCTATGGGGTCGGCGACCGTCATGATGACAGCTGGCATGGACCTTCCTGAGAACGTAAAGGGCGTAATCGCAGACTGCGGATTCACTTCGCCTCAGGATATATGGACATATCTGCTGCATAAGAACATGCATCTCCCTTACGGAAAGCTTCTTGACCTCATGATCAGGGTCAAGTTCGCTCTCAGGACAGGAGAAAGAGATATCTCTTATTCAACGATCGAGTCTCTTAAGAACTGTGATCTCCCGGTACTCTTCGTTCACGGCAGCGAGGATGACTTTGTTCCTACGGAAATGTCCCGCAGGAACTATGAAGCTTTTGAAGGAGATAAAGAACTCCTGATTGTTGAGGGGGCAGGGCACGCTGTCAACTACAGAACGGATCCGGCATCATATGAGGCCGCTGTGAAACGTCTGTGGGAGAAGTGCGAAAAGTAACAGTTTATTCGAGGGGGGGGACTTGTGCAGAACGCAGTTTTAAGAAAAGTATTCAGACTGACGCTTGCCTCGTATTTCGTGGCCAATCTGATGACAGTGCTCGGCTCTGTCATAGACGGACTTATCGTAGGCAACACAATGGACGACGTAGCTGTTGCTGCTGTCGGGCTTGTTTCGCCTGTGGTACTTTTCTTCTCCGTGCTCGGAACAACCGTAAGCGTGGGGTTTCAGGATCAGTCACTTGCAAGTCTCAGCCGCGGCGACACAGATCTCGCAGGCAGAGCTCTCACGGGGGCTCTCTACGCAGGCACGGTGATCTCGATGATCGTCATGCTGGTGACGCTGCTGTTTACGGATAAAGTTCTGTATATCGCCGGAGTATCTGCGGGAAGTGTTTCCTATCAGCACTGCATAGACTATCTGAGGGGAACAGCGATCGGGATGCCGGGCATGACCTGGATGGCGATCTTCACCAGGGGAACGCATCTGGAAGGCCGGCACAGAGCTGCAGGTATCGCGATGATAGTGACTGTCGGACTGAACCTGCTGGGTGACATCGTATGTATAAAGATTCTCGGCTCGGGAATGTTCGGTATAGCTGTCGATACTTCGATAAGCTACTATGCAGGTGCAGCCTTACTGGCGCGTCGCTATCTGAGTCCTGCTTCGCTTATAAAGCCGGCACTTAAGGGCATTACATTCCAGGAGGCTCTTGACGTGAGCAGGCATGGAGTGGAGGCGGGCATTGTGTCGCTGGTATACGGCCTGACTCTGGTAATGCGTGCCAACATGACGAATGCGGCCATCGGGACATGGGGAAGTGAGGCGCTCGGACTTCAGGCGTACAACGTTCAGGTACAGGTAAACTATATAGTCGGCGTATTCATGGCCAGTGCCGTGGATACGATGTTCCTGCTTGCCGGTATGTATCGCAAGGAGGAAGACCGTACAAACTTCAAACAGACGATGCGCCATGTCATTGGCGTTGAGATCATATCCACTGTTATGATCAGCATATTTATTTATAGTTTTTCCGGTCTGATCACCAAGCTGTATCTGGGGGAAGGAGCAGGCGCTGCCTATGCGACGACGACCGCGGTATTAAAAACATATTCCGTCGGTCTGGTATTCCAGATGATCGTTCTTGCTTTCTCCAACTACATACAGCTGTTCAGTCATGTACTGGCTACCTGCCTGGTCTACGTTTTTTCAAATGCCGTACTGCCAGTGCTCGGGATCAGGCTCGGACACGCAGTTGCTGAGGCGACCCATGGAAATATGGTGGCAAGCATATTCGGGGGGTTATCACTCTGCAATATTATAGCGGTCCTCTTCATTCCGCTGGTGGTAGTAGCGATCAACAAGGGCGTCAGAGGAAGGGACTTCTTCTGGATGCTGCCTGACTCCTTCGGAGTGCCGCCGGAAGACGAACTGAGAGCCGTCATAGTCAACCAGGATGAGGTGATGGAATTCTCCAGATCTGCCTGGGAGTTCTGTGAACGTAAAGGGGAGCCAAGGAGGCTGGCATATCTGACCTCGCTCTCAGTGGAAGAGATGGCGAACAATGTCATAAAGCACGGGTTCAAAAAGGACAATAAGCCGCACAGCCTGAGCGTGAGGATAGTCTGTAAGGATGATTTTCTGATCCTGAGGTTCAGGGACAACTGCAGGGGATTTGATCCGCGGAAGAAGTATGAGTCCATATTCGGTAATACGGACCCCGGAAGGATGATAGGCATCAGGATGATAATGGCCGGAGCTGAGGAGGTAAGATATACATCCATGCTCGACCTTAACAATCTGATAATCATAATCAGAAAGGACCGGGAACAGGAGAAAAAGAGCGACCCTGCAGGGGAGCAGAAATAACAGAATAAATATCATGGCATGATCTGCAGAAAAGCGGACCGTGTCTTTTTTTTATTAATGTGGCACAGTGGAAAACCTTGTAGTATAATAGTGCGGATTATGGGCAGATGTGGCCAAAAACTACCCCATCTGCAAAATGCAGATGATGAGTGAAGACACAGATTAATGTAGATATTAAAAGAGAACAGGAGAAAGATATGGATTTCAGACCGGAAAAGAAACTCGGATTCGGCCTTATGAGACTGCCGCAGAATGACCCTGCGGATGCTGCCGATATCGATATTGAACAGGTCAAGAAAATGGTGGACCTTTTCATGAAGAAGGGATTCACATATTTTGACACAGCACTGATGTACAACGGATTCGCAAGCGAGAGCGCTGCTAAGGAAGTCCTGACATCGCGCTATGACAGATCGAGCTATACACTTGCGACCAAGCTGCATGCGGGATTCTTCAATTCACATGAAGAGATGGACAAGGTGTTCGAAGGCCAGCTTGAGAAGACAGGTGTAGAATATTTTGACTATTACCTCCTGCATGGAATCGAGGCTGCAATGCTGCCTAAGTACGAGGAGTTCGATGCGTTCAGCTGGCTTCTGGACAAGAAGACGCAGGGCCTTGTAAAGCATGCCGGGTTCTCATTCCACGACTCACCGGAGCTGCTCGACGAGATACTCACTAAGCACCCTGAGATGGAATTCGTGCAGATTCAGCTCAACTATCTTGACTGGGAGTCACAGTGGATCCAGAGCCGCAAGGTGCTCGAAGTTGCCAACAGGCACGGCAAGCCGGTCATCGTAATGGAGCCGGTCAAGGGCGGAACACTGGCAAAGGTGCCTGAAGAGGCTGAGAAGATGCTTGCAGAACTCGATCCTGAGATGTCTGTTCCGAGCTGGGCAGTAAGATTCGCTGCAAGTCAGCCGGGTGTAATGCTCGTGCTGTCCGGAATGAGCAACATAGAGCAGATGCAGGACAACCTCAGCTACATGGAAGACTTCAAGCCGCTCACAGAAGAAGAGCAGGAAGTCTGCTTCAGAGTCGCTGATGTCATCAACAGCCAGATAGCAGTACCATGCACTGCATGCCACTATTGCACAGAGGGCTGCCCTATGAAGATCTGCATCCCTGAGTACTTCTCTATATATAATGAAGACATGAGAGAAGACCTCGAGGAGAAGGGCTGGACCATCAACTTTACCAATTATCAGATACTGAATGAAAAATTCGGAAAGGCAAGCGACTGCATCGGATGCGGCCAGTGCGAAGGCGTATGCCCACAGCACCTGCCAATCATAGACTACCTTAAGGATGTAGCCGCACACTACGAAGGATAGTATGACAATGGGGACGGTTCTCACTGTCATAAAACTGAAAAACGAGGGGAAAAGATGACAATGAGAACCGTCCCCATTGTCACATTTTAGGATAAATATGTGGAAGAAGTTATTTGAGCCTGTCGACATGACGGTGGGAAGCCCCGTCAGACAGATAGTAAAATTCATGATACCTATGCTGATCGGCAATGTTTTCCAGCAGCTGTACAACACTGTCGACAGTATTGTAGTAGGTAAATATATAGGAGACAATGCACTGGCTGCTGTAGGAAGTGCGGGCCCGATCCTGAACCTCCTGCTGGTGCTCTTCATGGGTATATCGGTCGGGGCCGGGATCATGGTATCTCAGTACTTCGGTGCAAGGCAGAGACAGTCGCTGTCCAAGTCGATCGGTGCATGCATCACGGCGACTTTCATCGCTTCGGTCATAGTAATGATCATCGCACCGTTTATTACTATGCCGCTCCTCAGGCTGCTGAACACTCCTGATGAGATCATCGAATGGTGCGACGGATACCTTAAGATTGTATTTCTCGGTATCGCAGGATGCGCTTTCTACAACATCCTCGGAGGCGTACTCAGAGGACTCGGTGATTCCATTTCGGCTCTTCTGTACCTGATAATCGCGACTATACTGAATATTGTTCTGGACATCTTCTTCGTTGCGAGTGTCGGCATGGGAGTCCCGGGAGTTGCTCTCGCTACGGTTATCGCACAGAGCGTATCGGCGGTGCTCTCGTTCATCAGACTCACTCAGAAGACCGATTGCTTTGACATGAAGGTCGCATACCTTAAACCTGAGCGTAAGTATTTCAGGGAGCTGATCCGCCTCGGTCTTCCTTCGGGAGTTACGCAGGCTATATTCTCTCTTTCGATGGTAGTCGTCCAGTCCCTCACAAACAGTTTTGGCCCTATGTGCATCGCGACTAATGTAATAGTCATGAGGATCGATGGCTTCGTCATGATGCCGGCATTTTCATTCGGCGGCGCCATGACAACTTTTGCCGGACAGAATATCGGAGCAGGCAAGCTTGACCGTGTTGAGACGGGAGCCAGAAAGGGCACTCTTGTTGCCATGGCGACTTCTGCTGTCATCACAACCCTGATAATAGTATTCGGCAAGTATCTCATGATGCTGTTCACCAATACTGAAGAGCTGATCGAGCAGAGCTATCATATGATGCTGATCATGGGCGGCGGATACATAGTCATGGAAGTCACCCAGTGCCTGCAGGGAATAATGAGAGGTGCAGGCGACACGATGACACCTATGTGGCTTTCGATTATCACTACGGTAATAATCCGTGTACCGCTGGCTTACCTGCTGACATACCTCACAAGGTCGCCGGAGCATCCGCAGGGACAGTTCTACATGATGTTCGTGTCGATGCTCATCGCCTGGGTAATAGGCGCAGCGCTTACTACAATCCTGTACAAGCGCGGAGGCTGGAAGAAGAAAGCCCTCATTTAACCCCCCGCCGAATACGCAGTCTTATATGTTATATATGTATGAAAATCTGCAAGTCCGGTTCACGTTGTGAGTATTCCGCTTGGATATCATCCACTGCAGTGCAGTCTCATATGGTATATCAAACAATCGGCAAGTTCAGTATGTACTGCGAATATTCCGCAGGGAGTGCATAACCACAATGCCGCACTCCCGAGGACGTGAGCAGAGCATATTGAACTTGCCGGTATTGTATAACATATAAGACAAGATACTTCTTTACATCAGCACTTTAGCGTGCTAAAATATCACAGTATCGCGCGAGGGCGCATTTAAGGTATCTAGGAAAGAGGAGACAACAATGAAGAAGTATTTAGCACTTATTCTTTCACTGATGATGGTAGTAACTATGTTCGCTGCATGCGGCGGATCTTCCTCAGAGGAGGCTTCCGGTGATGCTGCTGCTACAGAAGATCAGTACGGTGAAGGATTTGAATTCAAGCACGGTTATGACAAGGACTTCCCTCCTTATTCATATATCGGAGATGACGGCGAGACTACAGGATTTGACGTAGAACTTGCACAGGCTGTATGTGAATACTACGGCTGGACTTATACCGGTGTTCCTATCAACTGGGATGCCAAGGAAGCTGAGCTTGAGTCCGGCAGCATCGACTGCATCTGGTCCGGATTCACCAAGAGCCCTGACAGAGAGCCTAAGTTCGCATGGAGCGAGCCTTATTCGATCAACACCATCAAGATCATGGTGCTCGAGGGATCTGAGATCGCAAGCAAGGCAGATCTTGAAGGCAAGAAGGTCGGCGTACAGGGCAGCACATCCGCACAGGAAATGTGTGAAACTCCAGAGGCTGAAGGCGGATGCCAGGAGCTCGCTCTGACATTCGACGGCGGTGCACCTATGGCATTCGATACATACACCATCGCTGTAAATGAGCTTAAGGCAGGCACCATCGATGCTATCGCTATCGATGAGACAACAGGAAACTACCAGATGACCAAGGTCGAAGGACTCAAGTACGTCGACGACGACATCTGCGATGAAATCTATGCTATTGGATTCCGTACTGACGATACAGTTCTCCGCGACAAGGTAAATGAGGCTCTTAAGGCTCTTGCTGAAAACGGAAAGATGGATGAGATCGGCAAGAAGTACGAAGAGATCTACAGCAACCTCTCAATGATCAACGCTGCAGAGTAGTCCGCTGTGAGAACAGGCGGATCATCAGCAGACGACCGTAAATAATATGATACGACGGCCGGTGCCGGCGGGATGCATTCCTGCCGGCACGGTCTTTGCTGTCAGACGTGCCTCATAAGGCCCGCTTCTGACAAGAAACCTACAGGAAAGAAGCAACTTATGACTTTTGCAACAATGCTATCAACAATGTCAGAAGGAATGGTAAGGACGCTGGGGATTTTCATCCTCACGCTTATCTTTTCTCTGCCGCTGGGCATGGTCGTAGCCCTGCTCAGAAAATCCAGATTCGGGTTCATCCGCGGATTCATAAGTGTCTACATCTCGATCATGAGAGGCACACCGCTGATGCTGCAGCTGCTCGTGTGGTATTTCGGCCCGTTCTATCTCTTCGGATGGAACATCGGCAACTGGAGATTCCCGGCGCTGATTATAGGGTTCGTCGTCAACTATGCTGCTTATTTTGCAGAAATATACCGCGGCGGTATCGAATCCATCCCGGTCGGACAGTATGAGGCTGCCGAGGTTCTCGGATATACCAAAACACAGACATTCATGCGCATCATCCTGCCGCAGGTCATCAAGATCATAATGCCGTCCGTGACCAACGAGGTCATCACTCTGGTCAAGGATACATCGCTTGCATTCACACTTGCCTATGCAGAGGTGTTCTCTCTGGCAAAGCAGATCTCGGCATCGCAGTCATCGTTCATGCCGTTCCTGATTGCAGGCGTATTCTACTTCGTGGCTAACTACGTGGTGGAATTCCTCATGGTCAGGATCGAGAAGTCGATGGATTACTACAAGTAGGAGGTGCGGCAATGATCTTAGAGATGAACAATATTGAAAAGCACTTCGGAGAACTCGAAGTTCTGAAGGATATAAGTTTCAACGTTGACAGCGGCGAAGTCGTCAGCATCATCGGCCCGTCGGGTTCGGGCAAATCGACTCTTCTTAGATGCGCGACCTTCCTCGAGACCATCGATGGCGGTGAGATCATATACATGGGGGAGAAGGCTGCTCACACTGATGAGAACGGCAATACTGTATATGTTCACCAGAATGAGATGCGCAAGTTCCGTAATTACTGCGGCCTCGTGTTCCAGCAGTTCAACCTGTTCCCGCACTACAGCATCCTGAAGAACATCATCGATGCGCCGATGCATGTACAGGGAAGGAGCAAGGAAGAAGCTGAGGCTGATGCGATGGAGCTCCTCAGGAAAATGGGCATCGAGGATAAGGCGAATGCTTATCCTTATCAGCTGTCGGGCGGACAGCAGCAGAGAGTCGCGATCGCAAGGGCTCTGGCTATGAAGCCGGAGATCCTCTTCTTCGACGAGCCGACTTCAGCTCTCGACCCTGAGCTTACAGGCGAGGTACTCAAGGTAATCCGCCAGCTGGCTGAGGAGAAGATGACGATGGTTGTCGTTACTCACGAAATGCCTTTTGCAAAGGCGGTCAGCAACCGTGTGCTCTTCATGGCAGACGGTCTGGTAGTCGAGCAGGGCGATCCTAAGGATGTGTTCGATAATCCGCAGGAAGAGAGAACAAAGCAGTTCCTCAGAGTGTTTGAGAGATAAGCACCCGTAAATAATCGTGGGGCTGTAACTCAGAGAAATTAAATACAGAGATCAGAGACAGGGTGCTTCAGGGCATCCTGTTTTGTTGTGCAGAACTGCAGAAATTAAAAACATCCGCCATTTCCCGCAGAAATGTGCAGGCTGACGGAATAATGCATCGGAACCCTGCGGGGTATAGGGGATGCCCGCAGGATTCACTATGTAAGGAGAGTCTATCTGAAAAGTGCAGGCGTAACTATCTCGGCCTGCTCGTCGAGTACATAGACAGCAAACTCGCGAGCCTCTTCGAGGGTGTCGCATACGGCTGTGTACATCTGGTTGCCCATGGCAGCGGAGAAGATGTCCGGCATGCGCTCGCACAGCACTATTCTGCTGCCGTACTTGTCGAGAATCTCGTTGTGCGTGTGGGTGTGCGTGAATGCGTCCTTGCGGCTTGCGAATACGCAGTAGCGGTCAATGCCGTCTTCGGTCGTGGTCAGCCTGTCGTAGCAGACCATGTCAGCCCAAAGCTTATACGCATCTGTCGAGTGGGCAAAATTGATCATGTCAGGCGTGTAGCCGCCCGCCGGTCTCATGTTGACCTCAAGACCTACGAAATCGCCCGCTTTGCCCAGACCCTTGCGGTCTTCTGTAAGGCGGAAGAACTCGAAGTGAGTGAAGCGGTTTCTGACTTTGAATGCCTTGATCGCTTTGCGTCCGAGATCGCGGAGCTGCTCCGGGACCTTGTCGGTGACATAGTAGAGGCACTCAAGCCCGCTGTTTACCGACTCGGCCACGTTAGGACATATGAATGAAGACTCAAACAGAGGATCTCCGTTCGAATCGCTGATCGCATCGTAGGAATATACATCGCCTGTGATGAATTCTTCCATTACATAAGGGTAGTCCGACTTCTCGACAAAGAATGCTTCAAGCTGCGCATCGTTGTCGATCTTCCAGGTGTCATCGGCACCTACGCCTGTGTCAGGCTTGGCGAAAAGAGGGTAGCCTCCTACCTCGTCGAGGAATTCGCGCGCAGCGGCAAGGTCTGTGACTTTGCACTGTCTGGCTGAAGGGATGCCTGCAGCCCTGTAGACAGGCTTCATGGCGGACTTGCTCTGCCACAGGGCGAGCTCATCCGGCTGGACACCCGTAGTGATGTTGAAGTCGCGTCTGAGGCGGGCGTCATTGGCGAGCCAGTGCTCGTTGTTGGACTCGAGCCAGTCTATCTTGCCGTATTTGAATGAAAAGAATGCGACTGCCCTGAAGACTGCGTCGTAGTCTTCGAGTGAGTCGACCTTGTAGTATTCGGTGAGCGCAGACTTAAGCTCATCTCTGAGCCCGTCATAAGGTGCATCACCGACTCCGAGGACCGTGACACCGTTGCGGCTGAGTCTGTCACAGAACTGCCAGAAGATGTCAGGGAAATTAGGCGAGATAAATACAAAATTCATAAGTCCCTTTACCCTTTCTCCAAAACAAAACCTGCGATACATCATACACCTGCACGTTGTGAAAATCTACAAAAACATCGTACAATTTTTAGTACAATCAACAACGCTTTGTTCCGCAGTACGGCTGAAGGGATATTGATGCTGACTAGGACGTTGTGATAGAATATCGCAGTAGGATAGCTGTCATGGCTACCGTCACACAAGTTAATACAGGAGTGATATCAATGGAAACAAGAGTCGCTGTGATAAGCATCATTGTCACCAAGTCTGATCAGGTAGACGTGCTGAACGATCTTCTCCATGAGTACTCTGATTACATTCTCGGAAGGATGGGAGTTCCTTACAGGGAGAAGAATCTGAACATCATCAGCATCGCCATAGATGCTCCGATGGACAGGATCAATTCGCTGTCGGGTGCACTCGGCCGCCTGGATGGTGTCAATGCAAAGGTGACTTACGCAAAGTCCTGATATCTTACCGTTGTGCAGATATGATCAAAGTCTGCGCACAGTCATCTCCCTGAAGCCGGATCATCCGCAGGGCCGCTTAATACCGGCCGTCTGCGGGTTGTAATGCTTAAGTAGGGTGCACGGGTACTTCTCAGATGGATGCAGGCACACTAAGTGCTGCGCATTCCGATATTCACATACAACGCCCTGCTCCCTTATAGGGGAGGAGGGCGCATTTTGTGCATAAACGGTGAGGAAACAGGCTGCGTAAGCTGCCGGTAATAAAGAGGGAGATCCAGTAATAATGGTTAAAATCGCTGTCTACGGTAAGGGCGGTATAGGAAAGTCAACTACAGTATCCAATGTGTCCGCAGCTCTTGCTGACATGGGATATAAGGTAATGCAGATCGGATGCGATCCTAAGGCGGATTCGACCGCGGCTCTTCACGGAGAAGGCGAGATCGCGACCGTGCTCGATCTTGTGCGCGAGCGCAAGAACGCTTTTGAACTATCAGATATGGTGCACGAGGGCTACGGCGGCGTCATCTGTGTAGAGGCGGGCGGTCCGACACCGGGACTCGGCTGCGCAGGACGCGGCATCATCGCTGCTCTCGAAAAGCTCAAGGAAAAAGG
>JAZQHU010000080.1:0-40379 GCA_045540775.1 Anaerovoracaceae bacterium
ACAACAGACGTAACTGGTGATCTTCACCTTCCAGAAGGCACAGAGATGTGCATGCCTGGAGACAACGTAGTAATGGAGATCGAGCTGATCACACCGATCGCTATCGAAGAAGGACTGAGATTCGCTATCAGAGAAGGCGGACGTACAGTAGGTTCTGGCGTTGTAACTGAAATTATTGAATAATAATTGACGTCTTTAGGGGCACCGCTTCGGCGGTGCTCTTTTGTATTTTTGATGTTTTTTTGATTTAAGTGTAAATAATGTCGGTTTAAGGGAGAATCGGATTAGACAGATTTGCAGCTTTGGGTTAGCATATACGCACATCTTGTAAAGGGTCGCGGCAGCCTGCTGCCGGGAGGCAGAAAAAATAAACGTTAACAGGCCGCGGCAGAAAAGGAGGAGAAGATGGCAATTTATAACGGAAGCAATGCAAACAATGACAGCCAGAACAGGGAAATCGAGTACAAGCTGGTCGAGAAGCTCGGCGTTCTGGACACGCACAAGAGCGGCTGGGCGAGAGAGGTCAACATCGTCGCCTGGAACGGCAAACCGCCGAAGTTCGACATTCGTGACTGGGATCCCGAGCACGAGAGGATGTCGAGAGGAATCACTTTGCACGAAAGAGAAGCAATCAAGCTGGCTAAGATCCTTGTGCAGAGGCTGCAGATGGATGAACCTCAAACGCAGGTACAGCCACAGACGCAGGAGATGCAGCAGGAGCCTGAAGAGGAGTATCAGGAACAGCTTGAAGCAAACGGTACTGACGGCGGGCTGCTGTTCTAGAGGATCACAGTGTGCAGTATGACTGCATACGCAAGTTGACCGCAGAGTAAATGAATGGTAGACTCTCACATATGCCGAAGGGCATAATCTACCGATAAACAAAGTCAATGCATGGGGGCACACACAATTTCCGGATGAGAGTCGCTTTTCATACACTTGGATGCAAAGTCAATCACTACGAGACGGAGGCCATAAGAGAGGCCTTCGTTTCTCGTGGTGCTGTTTCTGTAGGAGAAGAGGATCCTGCAGATGTATATATCATCAATACCTGCACTGTCACGAATATCGCTGACAGGAAATCGAGGCAGTACATAAGGCGTGTAAAACGCATCAATCCTGACGCGCTCATCGTTGTGACCGGATGCTACGCCCAGGTCGAACCCGAAGAAGTGGCATCGATGCCTGAGGTCGACATGGTTGTCGGCAACGGACAGAAAGCGAAGATATGCGGGCTGGTGCTCGAGAGGCTTGAGGCAGAGCGTGCTGACCACAGCGGAGCTCAGCATGCTGATGCAGATGCTTCGGATACGCAGGTGCTCGTGCTTCCGCGCGCCGAACTGACCGAATACGAAGACATGGGACTTGTCGAATCGGGAGAACCGGGAATGACGAGAGCCTACATCAAGATCCAGGAAGGCTGTGACAGATTCTGCTCCTACTGCCTTATCCCCTATGCGCGCGGACCTGTAAGAAGCAGACCTGCAGAGGAGATAGTACAGGAGACACGCATGCTGCTCGATTCCGGAGTCAGAGAGATCGTCCTGACCGGGATCAATACAGCACTGTACGGAACAGAAGAAGGATCAGAATACGAGCTGACCGACCTGCTGGCCATGCTTGATGAGATAGAGATGCCTGAGGGCGATGACTTCAGGATCAGACTCAGTTCGCTTGAGCCTACAGTTGTAGACAAGGATCACGTCGAGAAGATAATCAGGTTCAGAAGACTATGCCACCACCTCCACCTGTCGGTGCAGGCAGGCAGCGACCACATCCTGAAATCCATGAACAGACACTACACGCGCGACGAGTATCTGGACATAGTCAGAGCAATCAGGAATTTTGACCCTCTTTACGGGATCACTACAGATATAATCGTAGGATTCTCAGGAGAGACCGAAGAGGATTTTGAAGATACACTGGATATAGTCAGGAAGTCGGATTTCGGCAAAGTGCATGTCTTCCGCTATTCGACGAGAAAGGGAACGGCCGGAGCATCACTTCCGGATGCAGTACCGGGAGAGGTCAAGATCGAAAGATCAGACAGACTCGAGGAGACCGCAGAAGAAGTCGCCCGCAGTTTCAGGACAGCCAATACCGGCATCGTCCACACGATACTCGCCGAGGAGATCCAGGACGGATATATGACCGGATACACCGGCAACTATATCAAGACATACATCGAAGACCCGGAAGGAACACTTGAACCCGGAGCCTTCTATCAGGTCAGACTCACTGAGTTGTATAAAGACGGCTGCAAAGGCGAAATAATATGACAATGAGAACCGTCCCCACTGTCATAATCCGCAGTGCTCGACTTCATCAGGGAGAAAGTGTAAAATAATGACCAGAAGCAGACTGCGCGGACTTGTTCAGCGCATATATGTAAAAATAATAAGGAGGGTAAGATCCATGGACGATTGCATTTTCTGCAAACTGGCTAACGGCGAGATCCCTACAGACATGGTCTATGAGGATGACAAAATCGCTGTTTTCCGTGATGCATCACCGCAGGCGCCTGTTCACATGCTGATGGTTCCGAAGATCCACGTGGCATCGCTCGATGATCTGAAGGATGAGCACGCAGAGCTCATGGGCTATATGATGCTCAAGATCAAGGACGTATGCGCTCAGGAAGGCCTGGACAACGGATACAGATGCGTCATCAATACTGGTGAAGACGGACAGCAGACAGTAAAGCACCTGCATATACACATACTCGGCAAGAGAGCAATGCAGTGGCCACCGGGCTAAGATGACTTGTCCTGACGACTGACGAGTCGAAGACGAAGTCAGAGTCATGGGAAGTCATTTACGCAGTGCGCCTGCGAGTGGCGAGCTGAAGGCGAAGACAGAGCAGCTGCGCACGAGCCGTTAGAACTTGTCCTGACGAAGAGTATATTGAACCGGGATGCTTCCCGGTTCTTCTTTTGCTTATTTTTGGATAATGCACAAAGCTGCAGGCCAATAATTGTGGCAAAAAATAAAAGAAGCTGATGCCCCTATATATAGTGTCCGGAAGAAGGGAAATACCACTATAAATAGACTTGTTTTGCCCGATTCGGAAACGCCGAATGGCGTGTACGACCCTACGGCCCGCAAAGCCTTGAAAATACTGGGAAACATTAAAAAACAAAGCGGAAAAATAGCTGAAAAAAGTTTCAAAAAAGTCTTGCAATGAGGATACCTCTTCTATATACTAATAGGGCTTGTTAAATGCGAAGAAGTAGGAAGTTACCGTGCTAGCGGATAATTTCTACCGAGAAGTCCTCACAAGATGGGGGCGGAGGGGTTCGCTTTTTTGTTGTGTGCCGCGGTCAAGGAAACGCACGAAAGAGTGTACGACACTCCGGAGAGCGGGATCCGAAAGGCGCAGGGACGGCAAGAACGCTGAAAATTCAAGGTTTCCAAGGAGTTGTACGGAAGCTGCGAACGGACGGCAAAGCGGAGTCCTGTACAAGCATAGCGACAAATTGTACAAAACTAACAGGAGGAAAAACAATGAGTGAATTACAGAAAATCAGAATCAGACTGAAGGCTTATGACCACGCTCTTCTGGACAAGTCTGCTGCAAAGATCGTAGAGACTGCAAAGAAGACCGGCGCTGACGTAAGTGGTCCTATTCCACTTCCTACAGAGAAGGAAGTAGTTACCATCATCAGAGCCGTACATAAGTACAAGGACAGCAGAGAGCAGTTCGAGCAGAGAACTCACAAGAGACTCATCGACATCACAAACGCTACTACAAAGACAACTGAGGCTCTCACAAAGCTGGACATGCCTGCAGGAATTGATATCGAGATCAAGCTCTAAGCTGGATTAGTAAGATCTCATGAGAGGCGGAACACAAGCGCCGCAAACCAGAGAGATCCGCTGTAAGAAGTTAGGAGGAAACATAATGAAAACACTTTTGGGAAAGAAAGTCGGAATGACCCAGATTTTCGCAGAAGACGGAACAGTCATCCCGGTTACTGTCATTGAGGCAGGCCCAGAGACTGTCGTTCAGATCAAGACAGTCGAGACAGACGGCTACGATGCAGTTCAGGTCGGATATGAAGACCAGAAGCCGCAGAGAGTCAACAAGCCGCTCACAGGACACTTCGCTAAGGCTGGTGTTGACACCAAGAAGCACCTTGCTGAGTTCAAGCCTGAAGAGGGAGCAGCTTACGAAGTAGGACAGGTTATCACAGTTGCTGATTTCGAAGAAGGAATGAAGCTCGACGTAACCGGTACTTCCAAGGGTAAAGGAACACAGGGTAACATCAAGAGACACGGACACCGCAGAGGACCTATGACTCACGGTTCCAAGCACAAGAGACTTGCCGGAGCCCTGGCTGCAGGTACATATCCATCAAGAGTTTTCAAGGGCAACAAGGCTCCTGGAAGAATGGGTAGAGACACTGTAACAGTTCAGAACGTAGTACTTGTTAAGACACTTGCTGACCGCAACCTGATGATGGTTAAGGGAGCTGTTCCTGGAAAGAAGGGCGGACTCCTCAAGATCAGACCGGCAATCAAGGGTCAGGATAAATAAGCAGAAAGGAGGAACTGAAAATGGCAAAAGTAAACGTAGTAGACGTTGAAGGTAAGGTCGTAAGAGACATCGAGCTCGCAGACGGAATCTTCGGAATCGAGCCTAATGAATACGCAGTTCAGGCTGTAGTAAAGAATTATCTGGCTAACCAGAGACAGGGAACCCAATCTGCAAAGACTAGATCAGAGGTCAGAGGAGGCGGACGCAAGCCTTTCAGACAGAAGGGAACAGGACGTCACAGACAGGGTAGCTCAACAGACCCATCACAGATCGGCGGAGGAATCGTATTCGCACCAAAGCCAAGAGATTACAGATATTCTCTGAACAAGAAGCTTAAGAGACTCGCTCTTAAGTCTGCACTCTCCGCTAAGGTTGCTGACAACGAGCTGATCGTAGTAGACGAGTTCAAGTTCGCAGAGCCTAAGACCAAGGAAATGATCAAGGTTCTCGAGAACATCAAGGCTGACAAGAAGGCACTGATCGTCATGGACGAGAAGGATGAGAACGTAGTTAGATCCGCTCACAACATTCCTGGCGTCAGAACAGCACTCGTAAGCACAATGAACGTATATGAGATCGTTAATCATTACACTCTCGTGCTCACAGAGGCAGCTGCCAAGAAGATCGAGGAGGTATACGCATAATGAAGACCGGATACGATGTAATCATCAGCCCTATCATCACTGAGAATACAATGGATATGGCAGCTGATAAGAAATATGCGTTCAAAGTAGCCAAGGATTCCAACAAGACTGAGGTCCGCAAGGCTCTCGAAGAGATCTTCGGCGTAGATGTTGCCAAGGTAAACATCGTGAACGTAAGCGGCAAGAAGAAGAGACTCGGAAGAACATTCGGAACAACATCTTCCTATAAGAAGGCAGTTGTTACACTCACTCCTGACAGCAAGGAGATCGAGCTCTTCCAGGATATGTAATTAAGGAGGCAGTAAGAAATGGGAATCAGGAAATATAAACCAACTACCCCGGGTCTTAGAGGAATGACCGTCTCCACATTCGAGGAGATCACAACCGATAAGCCGGAAAAGTCTCTTACCGTCACACTCAAGAAGCATTCCGGAAGAAACGTAAGAGGCAAGATCACCGTCAGACACAGAGGCGGCGGTTACAGACCTAAGTACAGAATCATCGATTTCAAGAGAAATAAGGATGATATCCCTGCAACAGTAAAGACAATCGAGTACGATCCTAACAGAACAGCTAACATCGCACTCGTTGTATATGCAGACGGCGAGAAGAGATACATCATCGCTCCTAACAAGCTGAAGGTCGGCGATGTTATCGAGTCGGGCCCTAACGCTGATATCAAGCCGGGCAACGCACTCCCGATCGCAAACATTCCTCTCGGTACTATCATTCACAACATCGAGCTCAAGCCTGGCAAGGGCGCTCAGCTCGTAAGAGCTGCCGGCAACGGTGCACAGCTCATGGCTAAGGAGGGAGCTTACGCACAGGTAAGACTTCCGTCCGGCGAAGTAAGAATGGTAAGCATGAACTGCAGAGCTACTATCGGAGAAGTCGGCAACATCGATCACGGCAACATCCAGATCGGTAAGGCTGGCCGTAAGAGACACATGGGTTGGAGACCTACCGTAAGAGGTTCTGTTATGAACCCTAACGATCACCCACACGGCGGTGGTGAAGGAAGAGCTCCGATCGGACGTAAAGGTCCTGTTACTCCATGGGGCAAGCCGACACTCGGATACAAGACACGTAAGAAGAACAAAGACTCTAACAAGTACATTGTTAAGAGAAGAAACGGCAGATAGGGAGGATCAGATTAATGGGAAGATCGCTTAAGAAAGGCCCATTCGTTGATAAGAAGCTTCTGAAGAAGATCGAAGAGATGAATGCAGCCAACGAAAAGAACGTAATCAAGACATGGTCCAGACCATCCACAATTTTCCCTCAGATGATCGGCCACACAATCGCTGTTCATGATGGACGCAAGCATGTGCCTGTATACATCACAGAGGATATGGTAGGACACAGACTCGGAGAATTCGCTCCGACCAGAACATTCAAGGGTCACTCTGGTGACAGAAAAATGTAATCAGTAACAAGAAAGGAGAAGCTAATACTATGGAAGCTAAAGCAGTAGCCAAGTATGTAAGAATGTCTTCAAGCAAGCTCAAGCCTGTTACTGATCTGGTAAGAGGTAAGGACCTGAATGAGGCACTTACAATTCTGAAGTTCACACCTGGCAAGGGTTCTGAACTTGTTGAAAAAGTAGTACAGTCCGCAGCAGCAAATGCTGAGAACAATCACGACATGAACCCTGACAATCTCTACGTAGCAGAGATCAATGCAAACCAGGGACCTACAATGAAGCGCTGGAGAGCCGGTGCTCAGGGAAGAGCAGGAATGATCCTCAAGAGAACAAGCCACATCTTCGTTACTCTTAAGGAAAAGGAAGTAACACCTGCCAGGGCAACAAAGTCCGAAGAAACTGATAAGGAGGAGGTTCGCTAATGGGTCAGAAAGTTAATCCACATGGAATGAGAGTTGGAATTAACAAGGATTGGAGCTCGAAGTGGTATGCAGATAAGAGCAACTTTGCGGATTTCCTTGTAGAAGACAATCAGATCAGAGCATTCGTTAAGAAGAAACTGTATAACGCAGGAGTTTCTAACGTAGTTATCGAGAGAGCAGCAGCTGACAAAGTAAGAGTCATCGTTATGGCTGCAAGACCTGGTATGGTCATCGGCAGATCCGGCGAGGGCATCGATGAGTTCAAGAAGCAGCTCGTTAAGATGACTGGCAAGAACGTAGAAGTTAGCATCGAGGAAGTAAGAAGAACTGAGCTCGACGCACAGCTTACAGCTGAGAGCGTTGCACAGTCTCTCGAGAGAAGAACTTCTTTCAGAAGAGCTATGAAGCAGCCTATCAGCCGTACAATGAAGGCTGGTGCAAAGGGCATCAAGATCGTATGCTCCGGCAGACTCGGCGGAGCTGAGATCGCAAGAAGTGAGAAGTACAGCGAGGGTAACGTTCCGCTGCACACTCTCAGAGCAGACATCGACTATGGTTTCGCAGAGGCTGATACAACCTACGGCAAGATCGGCGTAAAGGTTTGGATCAACCACGGCGAGATTCTCGACAAGGGCCTGAAGGATGCTGTTCCTAAGGCAGAGAATGACAGACGCGACAAGAAGTCCAGAAGAAACGACAAGAGAGACAGAAGGTCCGCTGGCAGATCTGACAGAAGAGAAGGAAGAAGATTCGACGGCCGTGAAGCTAAGCCTGAGGTTAAGCCGGCAACAACAAGAGTTCGCAAGGCACCTAAGGTAGAGGCAGCTCCTGCTCCAGAGGTTCAGGCAGAAGCAACTCAGGAGACAGAAGCATAATATTATAGAAGAAAGGAGAACTCGCCATGTTAATGCCAAAACGTGTTAAGCGTAGAAAACAGCACCGTGGCAGAATGAAGGGTATTGCCACAAAGGGCAATTACGTAGCATACGGAACATATGGACTTATGGCTGACGACCGCGGCTGGATCGATTCCAAGCAGATCGAGGCTGCCAGAGTAGCTATGACAAGATCCATCAAGAGAGGCGGTAAGGTTTACATCAAGATCTTCCCGCATAAGCCAGTATCAAAGAAGCCTATCGGAGTACGTATGGGATCCGGAAAGGGCGCACCTGAGTACTGGGTAGCAGTAGTAAAACCTGGCAGAGTAATGTTCGAGATCGAGGGCGTTACTGAAGCACAGGCTAAGGAAGCTATGAGACTTGCTGCTCACAAGCTCCCTATCAAGTGCAAGTTCGTAGTTAAAGGACAGGAAGGAGGAGCGCAGTAATGGACCTGAACAAGATCAGAAAGATGACAGATCAGGAAAGAACTGCTGAACTCGAAAGAATGAAGCAGGAGCTCTTCAACCTGAGATTCCAGCACGTAACAGGACAGCTGGAGAATCCTGTAAGGATGAGAGAAGTCAGAAGAGACATCGCAAGAGTTAAGACCATCATGAGAGAGAATGAGCTTAACAAGAACGCTTAGGGAAAGGAGGACAACTGACCATGGAAAGAAACAGAAGAAAGACCAGAATCGGAATCGTAACAAGCGATAAGATGGATAAGACTATTGTTGTTGCTACCGAAGACATCGTTAGACATCCTCTTTACGGAAAGGGCGTCAAGAGAACAGTTAAGTTCAAGGCTCACGACGAGCAGAACGAGTGTGGCATCGGCGATAAGGTAATGATTATGGAGACAAGACCTCTGTCCAAGGACAAGAGATGGAGACTTGTCAAGATCGTTGAGAAGGCTAAGTAAGGAGGCAACGGAAAATGATTCAGACTGAAACAAGACTTAGAGTTGCCGACAATTCTGGAGCTAAGGAACTGCTCTGCATCAGAGTTCTTGGCGGAACAGGCCGTAAGTATGCGAACATCGGTGACGTTATCGTTTGCACCGTTAAGGACGCAACACCGGGCGGCGCAGTCAAGAAGGGCGACGTAGTAAAGGCAGTTGTAGTTAGAACAAAGCGCGGCACAAGAAGAGCTGACGGATCATACGTTAAGTTCGATCAGAACGCTGCAGTTATCATCAAGGACAAGACAGACAAGAACCCTGTAGGTACTCGTATCTTCGGACCTGTCGCTAGAGAGCTGAGAGATAACGGCTTTATGAAGATTGTGTCATTGGCACCAGAAGTACTGTAGGAGGTGTAGTGATGCAGATTAAGAAAGACGATACAGTAGTAGTGATCGCTGGTAAGGACAAGGGTAAGACCGGAACAGTCCTCAGAACGATCCCTAAGAAGAACAAAGTCGTAGTTGAAGGCGTAAACATGCAGACAAAGCATGCCAAGGCTACAAGAACTTCCGCTTCCGAGATCAAGCACATGGAAGGTCCTATCGATGCATCCAACGTTATGTTCTATGACAAGGACGCTAAGAAGGCAACAAGGATCGGCCACAAGATCGAAGACGGCAAGAAGGTAAGAGTTGCTAAGAAGACCGGCAAGGTTATTGACTAGGAAAGGAGGAGCAGAAAGTGGAAATCAGACTTAGAGACAAGTATAAAAACGAAGTTTTCAAGGCTATGCAGGACAAGTTCGGCTACTCCAATCCTATGGAAGTACCTAAGCTGACCAAGATCACCATCAACATGGGACTCTCCGAGGCTAAGGACAATGCCAAGATCCTCGAGAGCGCTGTTAAGGAAATCTCACTGATCGCAGGCCAGAGACCTGTAGTTACCAAGGCACGTAAGTCCATCGCTAACTTCAAGGTAAGAGAAGGAATGCCTGTAGGTGCTAAGGTCACTCTCAGAGGAGACAGAATGTACATATTCGCTGACAAGCTGTTCAACCTCTCACTCCCTAGAGTAAGAGACTTCAAGGGACTCAGCAGAAACTCGTTCGACGGCAGAGGAAACTACTCCATGGGACTCAAGGAGCAGCTCATCTTCCCTGAAATCGTATACGATGACGTTGAGACCATTAAGGGCATGAACATCGTCTTCACAACAACAGCGAAGACAGACGAGGAAGCACTCGCACTCCTCGAGCTTCTGGGAATGCCTTTCGAGAAGAGCAACAATTAATATAGGAGGAGAATATGGCTAAGACTTCACTGAAGGTTAAGCAGGCAAGAAAGCCTAAGTTTTCAACAAGGGCTTACACAAGATGCAAAGTATGCGGAAGACCGCATTCTGTCCTGAAGAAGTACGGAATCTGCCGTATCTGCTTCAGAGAGCTCGCTTACAAGGGCGAGATCCCAGGTGTTAAGAAGGCATCCTGGTAAAGAAAGAGATAGTTATTTTTTCGCAGGCCCATGCGTTGAAACAGTATTCATGGGAACCACGTTAAGAAAGGAGAACATACTGTTATGTCAATGACAGACCCAATTGCAGATATGCTGACAAGAATCAGAAATGCAAACACTGCTGGTCACGCAAGCGTTGATATCCCGGCTTCCAAGATGAAGAAGTCCATCGCGCAGATCCTTCTCGATGAGGGATTCATCAGCGGCTATGAAGTAGTTTCTGACAATGCACAGGGTACAATCAAGGTAGATCTTAAGTACGGCCCGGCAAGGGAGAAGACGATCTACGGAATCAAGAAGATCTCAAAGCCTGGTATGAGAGTTTATGCTAAGGCTGACAGAGTACCTAAGGTACTCGGAGGACTCGGAATCGCTATCCTGTCAACATCCAAGGGCGTTATCACAGATAAGGAAGCCCGCAAGCTCGGAGTTGGCGGAGAAGTTATTTGTTACGTTTGGTAGTAGGAGGTAGACAATATGTCAAGAATTGGTGTTAGACCTATAACCATCCCTGCCGGCGTAGAAGTAACGGTAGGCGATGACAACGTTATCAAGGTAAAGGGACCTAAGGGCGAGCTTTGCCAGAAGATCGGCGCCGGAATGAAGGTTGAGATCGAGGGCGAGACTCTGAAGGTTTCAAGACCTGACGACAACAGACAGAACAGATCACAGCATGGTCTGGCTAGAACCCTGATCAACAACATGATCGAGGGAGTTACAAAGGGCTACGAGAGAAAGCTCAACATCGTAGGTGTTGGTTATTCCGCAGCTAAGCAGGGTAACACTCTTGTCCTCAAGCTTGGATATTCCCACCCGATCGAGCTCGTAGATCCAGCAGGAATCACAACTGAGACTCCTGATGCTACAACTGTTATCATCAAGGGCATCGACAAGGCACAGGTAGGCAACTACGCTGCTGACGTCAGAGGCTGGAGACCACCTGAACCATATAAGGGCAAGGGCGTCCTCTATGATGGAGAAGTTGTACATAAGAAGGAAGGCAAGAGCGCAGCTAAGTAAGGAAAGGAGGAAAGAAAATGGCAAAATTAAGCAGAAATGACAGAAGACTCAAGAGACATGAAAGAGTACGCAAGAACGTTTTCGGAACTCCTGAGAAGCCAAGAATGTGCGTCTTCAGATCCAACGCTAACATCAGCGTTCAGATCATCGACGACGTTAACGGCGTTACACTCGTAAGCGCATCATCAGTCGACAAGGATCTCAAGAAGGAGATCGGATACGGCGGCAACAAGGAAGCTGCTGCTAAGGTTGGTAAGGCTGTCGCAGAGAAGGCTGTAGCTAAGGGCATCAAGGAAGTGTGCTTCGACAGAGGCGGATACCTCTTCCACGGAAGAGTTAAGGAACTCGCTGATGCAGCACGCGAAGCCGGCCTGGAATTCTAAAGGAGGACACGGAATGCAGACTAGAATTGACGCATCCAAGCTCGAGCTTACAGAAACTATCGTAGACATCAGACGTGTTGCTAAGACTGTTAAGGGCGGAAGAAACATGAGATTCTCCGTAACAGTAGTAGTAGGCGACGGCGAAGGTCACGTAGGAATGGGTCTTGGTAAGGCTATCGAAATTCCTGAAGCAGTAAGAAAAGCTACTGAGGATGCTAAGAAGAAAATGATCTATGTACCTACAGTCGGAACTACAGTTCCTCATGAGACAGTAGGTGAGTTCGGAGCGGGCAAGGTTCTCATCATGCCATCCGCAAAGGGTACAGGCGTTATCGCAGGTTCATCTGTTCGTACAGTACTCGAGGCAGCAGGCATCAAGGACGTAAGAGCAAAGTCCCTCGGAACAAGCAATACAGGCAACATGGCAAGAGCAACAATGGAAGGTCTCAAGAACCTGACAACCGTAGAGGAAGTTGCTAAGCGCCGTGGCAAGACACCTGAAGAAATTATCGGATAGGAGGCAAGGGAAATGGCAAAACTTAAAATCACACTGGTTAAGAGCCCTATCGCTTGTCAGCCTAAGCAGAGAAAGACTGTTGAAGCTCTTGGTCTCAAGAAGCTCCACCACTCTGTAGAGATGGAGGATTCCCCGGCTACAAGAGGAGCTATCGCTAAGGTTTCACATCTTCTCAAAGTTGAAGAGCTGTAAGGAGGGCAAAGACCATGAGAATTCATGAACTGAAAAAGCCTGAGGGCTCCACAAAGGCACCTAAGAGAATCGGCCGCGGCCAGGGTACCGGTCAGGGAACAACTGCCGGCAGAGGTATGAACGGTCAGAACTCCAGAAGTGGCGGCGGAGTAAGACTCGGCTTCGAGGGTGGTCAGATGCCACTCTACAGAAGACTCCCTAAGAGAGGATTCACAAATCATTGGGCTAAAGAATATGCTGAAGTTAACGTACAGGATCTCAACAGATTCGAGAACGACGCTGTAGTTGATCTCGCTGCACTCGTTGAGGCAGGCCTCGTTAAGCAGGTAAAGGATGGCGTTAAGGTTCTCGGTAACGGCGAGCTCGACAAGAAGCTCACAGTTAAGGCTGAGAAGTTCAGCAAGAGCGCTGCTGAGAGAATCGAGAAGGCAGGCGGAAAGGCAGAGGTCATCTAACAATGGAACTCGTGAAGACATTCTCTAAGGCATGGAAAATACAGGAGATCAGACAGAAGATCATCTTTACACTTCTTATGCTGCTGGTGTTCAGAATCGGATCCAACATTCCGGTACCGGGCATCAATAGAGAGTATCTTGCGCAGATGTTCAACGGACAGACGGGACTACTTGACCTGTTTGATCTGTTCTCAGGCGGTGCGTTCAGTAACTTCACGATTTTCGCACTGAGCATCACACCGTATGTAACCGCATCGATCATTGTCCAGCTTCTTACGATCGCATTCCCGTACTTTGAGCGACTTGCCAAAGAGGGAACAGAGGGTCGTAAGAAGATGGCCACCATTACAAGGTATATGACTGTAGTTCTGGGTCTTATCCAGGCTATCGGTCTTACGGTCGGTCTATTCAGAAGAGCGATCGTTGACCAGAGCGCCTTCAATATGATCACCATCATCATCGTATTGACAGCAGGTACAGCATTCCTGATGTGGCTCGGCGAACAGATCAATGAGTATGGCGTAGGAAACGGAATCTCAATGATCATCTTCGCAGGTATCGTTGCCAGACTGCCGTCCGCAGTCAGAAGCGTTTCAACACAGGTCAAAGACGGAGCAGTTTCAATCGTAGCGGTAATCGTACTCCTCATTGCTGCAGTACTTGTCACAATGGCAATCATCGAGATGCAGCAGGGAGTCAGAAAGATTCCGGTACAGTATGCAAAGAGAGTAGTCGGAAGAAAGATGTACGGCGGACAGTCGACCCATATTCCTATGAAGGTCAACCAGGCCGGCGTAATTCCTATCATCTTCTCGATCTCGCTTCTGCAGTTCCCTTTGACAATTACATATTTCTTCCCTAACTCGGAATTCACTGATTTCGTGACAAAGTATCTGTCACCTTCAGGCAATCCGGGAGTATGGATCTACGGAGCACTCAACATCGTTCTGACTCTGTTCTTCACATACTTCTATACAGCCATCATGTTCAACCCTGCTGATGTAGCAGACAACATGAGACAGAACGGCGGATTCATCCCTGGTATCAGACCGGGTGTCGCAACAGTTGAATATCTGAGCAAGATCATGAGCAGGCTCTGCTTCGCAGGCGGTGTTTTCCTCGCAGCAGTAGCTACGATCCCTACGATCGTCAGTGTGTTCACACCGTTCAACTTCTCGTTCGGCGGTACTTCACTTCTGATCATGGTAGGTGTCGCGCTCGACATCGTACAGCAGCTTGAGAATCAGATGCTGATGAGAAATTATCAGGGATTCCTCAAGTAGAAATGGATCTGCGGGGCGATGCCCCGGCTTATAACAGGAGGAGAACATGAGAGCAGTATTACTCGGACCTCCGGGAGCTGGCAAGGGAACACAGGCCGTAAGACTCGTAGAAAAGTACGGCGTTCCTCAGATTTCCACAGGAGATATTTTCCGCAAGAACATTAAGGAAGGAACAGAGCTCGGAAAGAAAGCTCAGGAGTACATGAACGCAGGACAGCTTGTTCCTGATGAACTCGTCGTTGACCTCGTCAAGGACAGACTCATGCAGGACGACTGCGTTAACGGATACCTTCTGGACGGTTTCCCGAGAACCATCTTCCAGGCTGAGGAGCTTGACAAGTTCCTTGCTGAGAACGGACAGAAACTCGACGCAGTAATCAACTTCGAAGTCGGACATGACACTCTGATCCAGAGACTGACCGGCAGAAGGATCTGCAAAAAGTGCGGAGCAGGATATCACGTAGTGAACTTCCCGCCTAAGGTCGAGGGTATATGCGACAAGTGCGGCGGAGAACTCGAACAGAGAAAAGATGACAATGTTGAGACAGCTGAGAACAGAATCGTTGTCTACAACGAATCAACTGCACCGCTGATCGGATACTATTCCGAGACAGGTGCTCTCAAGAACTTCAATGCAGAGAAGGATCCTGCTGAAGTATTCGAAGAGATCGTTAAGGAGATCGGAGAATAATGATCATAATCAAATCAAAACGTGAGATTGATCTGATGAGAGAACCCTGCAAGGTCACGGCTGAAATATTCCGCGAACTTGAGGAGTTCATTAAACCGGGAATCTCAACGAAGGACATAGATCAGTTCGTTGAGGAGCGGTACATAAAACACAAAATGACACCGACATTCAAGGGCTACGGCGGGTTTCCCGCTGCAGCCTGCGTGTCTGTAAACGAAGAAATCATCCACGGCATCCCGTCCGACAAGAGGATTCTTAAGGAAGGCGACATCGTAAGCGTCGACATCGGCGGTACGTATCATGGCTACAACAGCGATGCAGCACGTACATTCCCGGTGGGGATCATCAGCGCTGAAGATCAGAAGCTGATCGATGTAACCAGACAGAGCTTCTTCGAGGGCATCAAGTATGCTATGGAGGGCTACAGAATACACGACATAGGTCATGGTGTTCAGGAATATGCCGAGAAGAACGGCATGGGTGTAATCAGAGATTTCACCGGGCACGGAACCGGATCAACTCTTCATGAAGATCCGCTGATTCCGAATTACGGCAAGCCGGGCACCGGCGCCAAGATCAAGAAGAACATGACTTTGGCAGTCGAGCCTATGCTGGCCCTGGGTACCTATGAATGCAGGACTCTGGCCAACGACTGGACAGTAGTGACACTCGACGGCAGAAATGCCGCTCATTACGAGAACACGATATTGATCACCGATGGTGAACCTGAGATTTTAACTCTGTAAGAGGAGGAAATTAATGGCTAAGAATAATACCATAGAGGCAATGGGCACAGTCGTTGATGCGCAGCCTAACGCAATGTTCAAAGTCAAGCTGGAGAACGGATTCGAGGTACTCGCTCACATTTCCGGCAAGATCAGAATGAACTACATCCGTATTCTGCCGGGAGACAGAGTAAAGGTCGAACTGTCACCGTACGATCTGACACGCGGCAGAATCACATGGAGAGAAAAATAGGAGAAAGAAAATGAAAGTAAGAGCTTCAGTTAAGCCTATGTGCGACAAGTGCAAGGTAATCAAGAGACACGGCCGTGTTATGGTTATCTGCGAGAACCCTAAGCACAAACAGAGACAGGGATAGTTTAGCTTCGTAATTTCCCGTTCTGCTTCGTAAGGTTTCCTTCGGATTATACGGCGTTGCCGTATAGACGGAAACCTTGATCTTCGGAGGCAATGCTCCTCCGATAATCGCTGCTTCGAGAAGTCTTCACTCACGTACTCAGTACGCTCGTTCAGACTTCTCTCGCGCGCCTCGCATAACGAAAAATTACATCGCTAAATGCATAATGTTTAGCAAAAAACACAATACTTTATAGTAGCAAAAATGCTATTATAAGACGTTCGCGCGAGTGATAAGACCAAGGGATAACTATGCCTTGGACTTTCGTGCGTAAGCATAGTTTATGAGCGCCCGGGGACCGGGAATCCGGGGTAACGCTTAATAATCAAACATGGAACACCCGTCTATATCGCCCCCGGAACGGCGACGGAAGATGGGAAAGGAGGAAACACATGGCAAGAATTGCCGGAGTAGACCTGCCAAGAGATAAGAGGATCGAATACGGTCTGACTTATATTTACGGTATCGGTCTTCACACATCGAGAGAGATTCTCAAGAAGGCAGACGTTGACCCTGATATCAGAGTCAAGGATCTGACCGAAGAAGACGCAGGTAAGATCAGAAGAGTCATCGATGCAGACTACATGGTAGAGGGTGACCTCAGAAGAGAGGTTTCTCTTAACATCAAGAGACTCATGGAGATCGGTTCTTACAGAGGTATCAGACACAGAAGAGGTCTGCCTGTAAGAGGACAGAAGACAAAGACCAACGCAAGAACCCGCAAGGGACCTAAGCGTCTGGCTGGTAAGAAGAGATAAGGGGAAGGAGGTATAAGTTATGGCTGCAAAGAAGACAGTAAGAAGAAAAAAGAGAGAACGTAAGAACGTTGAAAGAGGCCAGGCTCATATCCAGTCCACCTTCAACAACACGCTTATAACTCTGACCGACATGGACGGAAACGCACTTAGCTGGTCCAGCGCTGGATCAAACGGTTTCAGAGGCTCCCGTAAGAGCACACCGTTCGCAGCAGCAGAGGCTGCTACAGTAGCAGCTAAGGCAGCTATGGAGCACGGTCTGAAGACAGTAGAAGTTTATGTAAAGGGACCTGGTTCCGGCAGAGACTCTGCTGTAAGAGCTCTTGAGACAGCTGGTCTCAAGGTAACCATGATCAAGGATATCACACCGATTCCTCACAATGGCTGCAGACCACCTAAGAAGAGAAGAGTCTAATCGGGAAGGAGGAACAATACAATATGTCAAGAGATAGAGGACCTGTACTGAAGAGAGCAAGAGCCCTCGGCATCGAGCCACAGTACCTTGGTGTTAACAAGAAGTCCAAGAGACACGGCGCTGTAAGACGCCGCAAGAAGAGCGAATATGGAATCCAGCTGGGTGAGAAGCAGAAAGTAAGATTCACCTACGGACTCAGCGAGACTCAGTTCCGCAACCTGTTTGAGAAGGCTTCCAAGAGAGCCGGCGGAGCTGGTGAGAACCTCCTGATCATGCTCGAGAGCAGAATGGATAACGTAGTATTCAGAATGGGATTCGCAGCAACAAGAAGAGAAGCAAGACAGCTCGTAAACCACGGACATTTCCTGGTAAACGGTCAGAAGGCTGACATTCCTTCAATGGAGCTCAAGGCAGGCGACGTAGTATCCGTAAGAGCTAAGTCCCAGTCATCCCCTAAGTTCAAGGAACTTAAGGACATGATCATCACTACACCTGCATGGATCGACCTCGACCTTGATAAGTTCGAGGGTAAGATCGTCAGGACTCCTGAGAGAGCTGATGTAGATCTTCCGATCGAAGAGCACTACATCGTAGAGTTCTATTCAAGATAGTCGCTTGAGCGTTAAACGCTCTGCAAAGCACTTGTTTCAATTGAATATTCAGGAGGAAGAGAATGATCGAGATTATAAAGCCAACAATTACCAAGGAAGTTGATGCAAACGGTCAGTATGGTAAATTCGTAATCGAACCACTTGAGAGAGGTTACGGAACTACTCTCGGTAACTGCATGAGAAGAGTACTTCTCAGTTCTCTTCCGGGAGCAGCTATCACTTCGGTCAAGATCGACGGTATTCTTCATGAATTCTCGACAATACCGGGTGTAAAGGAAGATGTTACAGAAATCATCCTCAACCTCAAAAGACTTGCTGTCAAGATCGACGGCAATGAGGACAAGAGAGCGATCATCAACGCTGTAGGACCTAAGGAGGTCACAGCAGCAGATATCATCATCGATTCAGACACAGAGATCTTCAATCCGGATCTGCACATCGCAACGCTTGCAGATAATGCAACTCTGGTTATGGAGATGAACATTGCAACAGGTAAGGGTTATGTTCCTGCTGAGCAGAACAAGACTCCTGATACTCCTATTGCAGTGATCCCTGTAGACTCCATCTACACACCTGTCAAGAAGGTGAACTTCACGGTAGAGAACACAAGAGTCGGACAGGTTACAGATTTTGACAGACTCGTTCTGGAAATCTGGACTGACGGTTCCATCTCACCTGAAGAGGGAGTTTCTATCGGTGCCAAAATCATCCAGGAGCACCTCGAACTGTTCATTGGCCTCGGATCAGAGGTTGAAGGCATGAAGTTCATGATCGAAAAGGACGAGGACCGCAAGGAAAAGGCTCTGGTTATGGCTATCGAGGAACTTGAACTGTCTGTACGTTCATTCAACTGCCTGAAGAGAGCTTCGATCAACACGGTCGAGGAACTCACACAGCGCACTGAAGAGGACATGATGAAGGTCAGAAACCTCGGTATGAAATCGCTGGTAGAAGTCAAGAACAAACTGGCTGAGCTGGGACTTTCGCTCAAGCCAAGTGAAGAAGAATAATCGAAAGGAGTAGTATCGATGAAGGGTTATAAGAAGCTGGGCAGAAATTCTGCACACAGAAAATCCATGCTGAGAAACCTGGTAACCGATCTTTTCAGAGAGGGTAGAATCACAACTACCGATATGAGAGCTAAGGAAGCAGGCCGTCAGGCTGAGAAACTGATCACTATTGCCAAGAAGGGTGACCTTCACGCAAGAAGACAGGTACTCGAGTACGTATTCGATGAGGACGTTGTTACAAAGCTCTTCGACGAGATCGCACCTAAGTATCAGGATCGCAACGGCGGATATACAAGAACACTGAAGCTTGGACCTAGACAGGGAGACAACGCTGAGGTAGTATATCTCGAGCTCGTTTAATAACCGACTTAACGGTAATCATACAGCGCAGTCTTCGGACTGCGCTTTTGTGTTGCAATAAAAGAGGCGGCTATGATAAAGCCGCCTGATTGATCGAAATAGTTTATAGCTTCAGATTTCTATGCCTCTTCCTTGCTAGACATGTTGAGGAGCACCCACATCACAAGTGCTGCAACGGAGAATCCGATGATCGCATAGAAGTTGGTGTTGTAGCTGCCGCCTGCAGCTTCGAGCAGTGCAGATGAGATCATTGGTCCGATCGTAGCGGCAGGGATAAGGCTGAAGTTCGCGATGCTGAAGTTGGTCGGGAAGTTAGCCGGACCGAAAGCCTTATTGATATATGCCGATGTGATTGTCGGGCATCCGCCGTATGCGAGGCCTACGAAGATGAGGCCGATCAGAATGAATATGTACTTGCTGCTCATTCCGCCGAGTGTCAGGAAGATGCCGGCTGCCAGCATGAATGCATTGTTTACTATAGTAGCCATCTTGCGACCGAACTTATCGAAGTTGTTTCCTGCAACGATACGGCCTGCACCGTTGAACAGGGACACGATCATGCCGAGTACTGCAGTGCCGCCGAATGCGACTGAGATGTTGGCTGCGCTGTTGATTACCAGCAGTCCTGCAGAGTTCAGAAGGATAGCCCATACTGTGAAGAACCAGAACCTTGCGGTCTTCAGCATCTCACCGGCTGTATATTCTTTTGTAGCGGCAGGCTTTGCCTCTGTAGAATCTGTCTTGACTGATGCGGCAGCGAGCTGTGCCAGCTCAGCGCTGTCCTCTGCTGACGGAGCATTGATTATGAATGCGGCAACAACGCAGATGATCGCGATGACAATACCGAGAATTTTGAACACCGGCAGGATTCCCATGGAGCCGATCATGCTGTTGACTACGGAACCGAGAACGAGTCCGCCGAGGCCGAATCCCATCAGCATGATGCCGGATGCGAGGCCTACCTTGTCAGGGAACCACTTGTTGAGAGTTCCGATTACTGTATTGTATGCAACACCGACTCCGCCGCCGCCGAATACTCCGTAGAAGATGTAGAGCATTGTGAGGCTGCCGCCAGGATTAGCTGTGTTGACTGTTGAGACAGCGAAGAATCCGACGAACAGCATTACGGCAGAGATCAGGAATCTCACTCTGACGCTGAACTTCTTGCTCATGAGGCCGCCGGCAAATCCGCCGAGGCAGAAGAAGATCATCGAGATCGTGAATGTTAGTGACATCTGGGAGATCGACCAGTCAGGGAAGATCTCGCCGAGTGGTGTTCTGAAGATGGACCATGCATAGATCAGACCAAGGAACAGCAGGGTAAGTGTCGCGGTCCCGAGATAGAGCCATCTCTTGTTGGTGTTCATATATTTTCCCCTCCTATTGGTAAAAAAATAAGGAATATTGAATCATTAGCACAGGCATGTGATTCCGTATTCCCATTGGTTTAACTGATTGATGGGCGGATTTAACGTGTCTCCGCTCAATTCAGAGGTATTTTATCACAACAGAATAGCATTGGCAATGAAATAAGAACGAAATACGCTGAACATTACAGGCTGAATAAGCAAACTGTCCTTGAGCAGCCTGAATTCTTATGGTATACTTACCCGTGCCGGCGGGCGGCCTGCAGTGCGCGGGGGCCCTGCGCAACAGGACACCGTGAACCATGTCAGGACCGAGAGGTAGCAGCATTAAGCGGCCCGTACTGTGTGCCGCAGACCAGCCTCTGCGTACTGCAGACCGTCTGCCGGTATATTAATTAGGAAACTGATGGCTATTCACCCGCAGAAGAAACGGGTGAAGGGCTATTTTGGTGTATTCAGGCAGATCGGGAGCGAAGATGCAGCTAGCTTTATACAGGTCGGAAAGACCGGAAGTATTCGAAGACATAATAGGACAGAAGCACATCGTAAGGATCCTTCAGAACCAGATCAGGACCGGCACGGTGAGCCAGGCTTATCTGTTCTCCGGTACCCATGGTACGGGCAAGACCAGTACCGCGAGGATCCTGGCCAAAGCAGTCAACTGCATGGAGGGCGAACCGGGAACACCGGGAGCGGATCTCGGTGAAGGCAGGACCATTCCTTGTGGACACTGCGCCAACTGCGAAGCTATCCGCGAGGGAAGATTCGTAGACTGCATAGAGCTCGATGCGGCATCCAACAACGGTGTCGATGATCTCAGAGCCATCATCGAGATGGTAAAGTACCCGCCGACAGTTGGCAGATACAAGGTGTACATCATCGACGAGGTGCACATGCTGAGCCAGGCGGCCGAGAACGCCTTCCTGAAGACTCTCGAGGAACCGCCGGAACACGCCATTTTCATCCTTGCTACCACCGACCCGCAGAAGGTGAGGTCCACTATCAGGTCCAGATGCATGCAGCTCAACTTCAAGAGAGTTACCGAGAGTGAGCTGGCTGCAGGTATGGAGAGGATATGTGCCAAGAGGGGCATCGAGGTGACACAGGATGCTCTTGTAACGATCGCTTCAAGAGCTGACGGCTCGGTAAGAGACGCTCTCAGCATCCTCGAGCAGTGCATTGCTGCCGGAGACAAGAAACTCGACAGGAACCTCGTGCTCGAGTACACAGGAGCGGCAGGTGAGGACTTCTTCCTTGCGCTGACAGGTGCTGTCGCATCCGGGGATATAGGCAAAGCTCTTATCTACATCGATGAGATCGCAAAGCGTGGCAAGGATGCCAAGCAGATCCTGAAGGACTGGCTGATGCACTACCGCAACCTCATGGTCGTAAAGTATGTAGCCAAGCCGGGAAGGATCATCGGATCCTCTGCAGAGAATGCGGCAAGGCTGAAGGCTCAGGCGGATACCATAGACATAGCTTCAATAGAGGCAGCGATCAGGCTCCTCTCTGAGTATATTAATATAGGAAGATATTCTGACAGACCGAGGATACTCCTCGAGACTGCTGCGGTAAGGATCGCAGGCGGGCTCAGCGGAGCATCATACAGCACCCAGCCTCTCACAGCAGGTCAGACGATGCCTGCAGGACAGGCAGCAAGACCGGCAGTATCCGGCGCTGCAGGACAGATGGCAGGCAATACTGCAAGACAGACCGCGGGTTCTATGGGCAGCTCTTCAGGATATGCGGACAGGACTCAGCCGGCTTCAGATCCGGGACAGGCTGCTGCAAACAGTGCAGGCGCACCTGAGGACGATGAGCCGCTTGAGATGATAGCACCGGCACCGCGCGAGAAGACGGGGAGCCCGGAGATCATGTGGAACACTGTCGTCGACACCATCGCAAGAGAAGACAGAAGTTTTGTCAGCTTTGTCGGAAGACATTCCAGAGGAACTATGTTTGAATCGGGCGAGCTGGTCGTGACTGTAAGACCTAACAAGATCAAGCATGCGGAAGACAAGCTCGTGGAAATAACAAGGATCGCGAGAGGTCTGTACGGGCAGGAGGTCTTCGTCACTCTGAAGGCCGGAGACCCTGAAGCGGCAGACAGCAAGGCTGAAGCGGTATCTGAGCAGGAGACATCGAAAATCATCGATGACGACGCTATAGTGAGCGACATAGCTGCTGATGTTGAGAGCCTGTTCGGCATGAAGCCTGAAATCACGGGATAGGCGGCCGGTACATAGCGGGCCGGACAGGACTCTTATAATATAACGATAACAATCATAATAATATTATTACCAAATAAGGAGATTTTTACACGATGGGAAAAGGAATGAGAGCAGGCAAGAAGCCTAAGAACAAGCCAAGCGGCGGAGACATGCAGAAGCAGCTCAGACAGCTGCAGCAGATGCAGGCTGAGATGGAGCAGACTCAGGCTGAACTTGCCGAGAGAGAGATCACCACTACAGCCGGCGGCGGTGCTATCGAAGTAACTGTAAACGGCAACAAGGAGATCACTAAGCTCACGATCGATAAGGACGTTGTTGATCCTGATGATGTTGAAATGCTTCAGGACCTGGTAATGGCTGCAGTAAACGAGGCCATGAGACAGGTTGAGGAGCTCGTTGAGTCCGAGATGAATAAGATCACCGGAGGATTCGGCGGAATGGGCATCCCGGGTCTGTAATGAGACAGTATCCGAGAGCGTTAAATAAATTAATAAATGAACTGAGCAAGCTTCCGGGCATCGGCGGAAAGACCGCCCAGAGGCTCGCTTTTCATATTCTGAGTCTTTCGGACCGGGAGGCAGAGGCACTGGCGGAGGCTATTGTCAGTGCCAAGAAGAACCTCAGGTACTGCAGCGAGTGCGGAAACCTTACTGATCAGGACAAGTGCCTGATCTGTTCTGATGCGACAAGAGACAGATCCGTCATCTGCGTGGTGGAGACACCGCAGGATGTCGTAGCTATGGAGCGCATCAGAGAGTACAAGGGACTGTATCACGTGCTGCACGGAGCGATCTCACCTGCCGAGGGGATAGGACCGAATGACATCAACCTGAAGTCCCTGATCACAAGGCTGCAGACAAGTGATGAAGTAAAAGAGATCATTATAGCGACCAACCCTAACATCGAGGGCGAGGCGACCGCCATGTATATTTCCAGACTTCTCAAGCCGGCAGGGATCAAGGTGACGAGAATAGCACACGGCATACCTGTAGGCGGGGACCTTGAGTATGCCGATGAAGTCACGCTCCTCAAGGCGATCGAGGGAAGGCGCGAACTGTAAAACAAGGGTAGATGGGATTCCTTGAGCCGCACATCAGCAGCTGATGTGCAGGCGATGATTCGAAAGAGGAAAGAGGGATCCAGTCATGAAAAAGAAACTGACAATGAAGGAAACGGTCGTTGTCGCAAGTACGCTGTTCGGCATGTTCTTCGGTGCCGGCAACCTGATTTTCCCTGTGCATCTCGGACAGATGGCGGGGAGCAATTCATGGCCCGCGATCGTAGGATTCGTTATTACAGCAGTAGGCATACCGATCCTTGCGGTCGCTGCAATAGGCAACACGCACAGTGATGACCTGCTGCACCTGTCGGGCAAAGTCTCAGGCTGGTACGGCGTACTGTTCACAACGATACTGTATCTGACGATAGGACCGTTCTTCGCAATACCGAGATGCGCGACTGTGTCGTTCACAACGGGAATCGCGCCGATGATGCGTGAATCCGCATTCAGAGCAGGACAGCTCATCTTCACATTCGCGTTCTTCGCGGTAGTGCTGTTCTTCTCGCTGAAACCGAGCGGGATCACGACATGGATCGGAAGGATCATCAACCCGGTGTTCCTTGCATTCCTGGCGCTGCTGATAATCGTAGCAATGATTCATCCGGGAGCGGCAGTCGCAGACGTGGCACCGGAAGCGGACTATGTTGACGGGGCGCTGTTCAACGGTTTTGTTGAAGGCTACGGCACGATGGACGCTATAGCAGGACTGGCGTTCGGCATCGTCATAATCAATGTCGTGAGAGAACTCGGCATCAGCGATGACGGCGATGTTGCGAAGGAAACACTGAAAGCCGGTATTTACACCGGAGTTCTGATGGCAGTGATATACCTCCTGACCATACTGATGGGAGCGCAGTCCAGAGGACTGTTCGAGACATCAGACAACGGAGCGATAGCACTTACGCAGATATCCTCCCATTATCTCGGAGGGTTCGGAAGTTTTGTACTGGCAATAACGATCACATTTGCCTGTCTCAAGACAGCGCTTGGACTTGTAACCAGCTGCTCTGAAATGTTCGTCAAGATGTTCCCGGGCACACTCAGCTACAAGGGCTGGGCGATAGCATTCACAGCATTCTCGTTCGTGATTTCGAATGTAGGTCTGACAGCGATCATCAACTACGCAGTGCCGTTCCTGATGCTGCTGTACCCGCTGGCTATAACACTTGTCGTCATGGCACTTGCAGAGAGGGCCTTCGGCGGCAGCAGGCATGTATACCGCTGGGTCACAGCCGGAGCGTTCATCGCAGCAGTCTTCGACTTTGCGAAGACACTGCCTGAAGGAGTGCAGACAGCACTGAACATCCCGGCAATGACAGAGTTTGCGGGCAAAATATTCCCGTTCTTTGACCTCGGACTCGGCTGGACCGTGCCGTCACTTATCGGGCTCGTGATCGGGCTGGTACTTTATAGAGTAAAAGAAAAAAAGCAGGAGATATAACTGCAGAATACTTAATTAACTGAAGAGCGGAATTTGCATATTCCGAAATGGTGATCTCGCAGAAGAGCGGGTCACCCGTAAGGATGCAAAAATGTGACGTAAAGCTCTTCGAGAATTATCACCTGCAGGAATATACAAATTCAGCTATTTAATAATTGGGAGGAGATTCACATGTCGATAGAGATCGCAAGAGCGTATCTTAAGGAAAAAGGATACGAAGACAGGATCCGCGAATTCGATGTTTCAAGCGCCACGGTCGAGCTGGCTGCAAAGGCAGTAGGCACAGAGCCTGCAAGGATCTGCAAGACTCTGAGCTTCAAGCTGAAGGATGGCACAGGCATCCTGATCCAGGCCGCAGGCGATGCGAGAATAGACAATAAGAAATACAAGACATTCTTCGGAGAGAAGGCCAAAATGCTTTCACCTGAGGAGGTGCCTGAGTATACCAATCACGAGATCGGCGGAGTATGCGCTTTCGGAGTCACAAGAGATGACGTGCGTATCTACTGCGATGAGACGATGAAGAGGTTCGAGTCGGTTTTCCCTGCATGCGGATCATCCAATTCGGCAGCAGAGTTCACACCTGACGAGCTGTTCGAGGTGTCGGGTGCTCTCGAGTGGATCGATGTAGTGAAACTGCCTGAGGAATAGCACAGTTCCTTGTAAAACAGAGGGGTTAATGGTAGAATCTATCAGTTGCGTTTACGGATAGATTCACGGGAGATGCTAATGGAGAAGGAATATAAGAAAGTACTGGAAAAGCATGCAGATGCAGATCTGTATGCGATGAGTGAAGAGGAATACGCTGAACTTAAAGAAGCAGAGATGGCTGACATGCAGAGCTATGTCAACGCTATCACTGACAGTAACGTACCTGAGGTAATGTACAGGATCGGAAGAGCCGTACCTGACCTCAAGTACCTCCTTGAATCAAGTGCGGATATCTGGGGCGGCAAGGTGCTCTATCACCAGATCATGCCGGGCGACAAGGAGTTTACTGAATTCACATATAATGATGTCAGAAGAGACGTCAGAGGCCTCGGGACATCGCTGATGAAGCTCGGACTCAGAGGCGCACACATAGGTATCATCGGAGCTAACTGCTACGAATGGGCCGAATCGTATTTTGCCGTAACAGGCGGCACCGGAGTCGTAGTTCCGCTCGACAAGGAGCTGTCTCCTGCAGAGCTTGAGAACCTGATCGACATGGGTGATATCGATGCTGTCATCTGCTGTCAGGACAAGTACTACGACATCTTCAAAAGGATCAAAGAGTCCGGTAAGACAAGGCTCAGAATGGTCATCGGAGTGGGCAAAGAGGCTCATGAGGATGAGAAGAACGGACTGTATTCATGGAACGTTCTCAGAGCTGAGGGTATCGCCGCAGTCGAGGCCGGCGACAGGACTTTCCTCGATGCAAGGGTAAGAGCATCGGATATGGTGTCCATCATCTTCACATCGGGAACGACAGGAGTCAGCAAGGGTGTTATGCTTTCGCACCGCAACCTCTGCACTGACATCCTTATTGCACAGACTTATCTGGAGGTTTGCCCTGAGGACATCTTCTTCAGTGTACTGCCGATCCATCATACATATGAGTGCACATGCACAATGCTCGAGGGAATGTTCATGGGAGCATCCATGGCATTCTGCAGAGGACTCAAGTACATCACCAAGGATATGCAGGCGGTCCACCCGACATTCCTGCTCGCAGTCCCACTGATCTACGAGAAGTTCTACAACACGATACAGAAGACGCTGAAGAAGCAGGGTCAGGACAAACTGGTCAATACGCTCTTCGCGATCAACAATTATACAAGCAAAATCGGCATCAACGTTGCGAAGCCTATCGCTAAGAAGATAATGGCGCAGTTCGGCGGAAACATCGACATGTTCATCGCCGGCGGCGCGAGAGTCGACCCTAAGGTCCTCGCTTTCTTCCGTAGCATGGGAATCCCGTGTCTCCAGGGCTACGGCCTGACAGAGACATCGCCGATGGTCGCTCTCAATCCGGACCAGTGGAAATACATGCGTAATGACAGCGCAGGCAAGCTGTTCCAGTTCACGGAGTGCAAGATCATCGACAAGGACGAGGACGGCAACGGTGAGATCTGCTTCAGAGGGCCTATGGTGATGATGGGCTACTACAAGAATCAGGAAGCAACGGATGCCAGCATGGAGAACGGATGGTTCCACACAGGAGACATCGGACATCTCGATGCGGACAACTACGTATATATAACAGGCCGCAAGAAGAACGTCATCATCGCAGCCAACGGCAAGAACGTTTTCCCTGAAGAGCTCGAAGAGAAGATCGCAAGGAGCCCTTACATCGAGGAATGCATGGTATGGGCTGATGAGACGAACGAAGACAGGATGCTCAGAGGCATCTATGTCACGCTGAGACCTGACAAGGAGAACGTCAGGGAGACGCTCGGCGACAATGCGGATGACGACAGTGCAGTACTGGCGCTGGTAAGCAGCGAGATAGACAAGCTCAATGCGCAGTGGCCTGACTGGAAGAGAGTGAAGCACATCGTTCTCAGGAAGGGCGAGTTCAACAAGACGACAGGAATGAAGATCAGGAGATTCGTCGAGGAGAACAAGCTTGCCGACTAGAAATGGCCGGCGGCCCGGACAGTGAAGGGGGTATATATAATGAAGAAAAGGCCTTCGCTTTTAATCGACCACGAAAAGATCCGCTCCAACATGAAGACGATAGTCGGATGGTGCACTGATGAAGGCATAGATGTTGCCGGAGTCATCAAGGGGACAGGCGGACTCGCTTCTGTCGCCATCGACTACGAGGCATGCGGGGCAAAATGGATCGCTTCATCAAGACTTGAGCAGCTGGCAAGGGCCAAAGCAGCCGGAGTCAAGCTCCCGATGATGATGATCAGGGTGCCGATGATCTCTGAGCTGGAGGAAATGGTCACAATCTGCGACTACAGTCTGCAGAGCGAATTCAACACTCTGAAGGCAGCAGACGAAGCAGCGATAAAGAACGGAAAGATCCACAGCGTCATCCTGATGGCAGACCTCGGGGATTTGAGAGAGGGCTTCATCGACCTCGAAGAACTCGTCGATGTGGCAAAATACACGGAGGAGACTCTGACGGGACTTCACCTCGCTGGCATCGGGACCAACCTCGGATGCTACGGATCGGTAAAGCCGACTGCGGACAAGATGCAGCAGCTTGCGGATTATGCAGCGGCTGTCGAGGAAGCGATCGGAAGACCGCTCGAGATAATATCCGGCGGAGCTACCTCAAGTCTGATGCCGCTCTTCGACAAAGAGATGCCGCGCAAGATAAACATGCTCAGGATAGGTGCGCTTCCGTTCTGCGGAGCACTTGAAGACCTGCGCAGATGCTACGGCAGGACAGAGGCTGATGTCCTCTATGACGACGCTTTCATCCTTGAGACAGAGGTCATAGAAGTAAGGACCAAGCCGACGCATCCTATAGGAGAGCTTGGAGTCAACGCTTTCGGCAAGACGCCTAAGTACAGGGACAGAGGCAACCGCAGAAGAGCACTCCTCGCGATAGGAGGAGCGGACTTCGGTGACTACGGAGACATTTTGCCTCAGCTTGTAGGATCATTCGTCCTCGGATGCTCAGGCGATCACACCATCCTGGACATCGAAGACTGCGAAGAGATGGTCAAAGTGGGAGATGTGATACAGTTCAAGCTCCACTACTCGGCCATGCTCAACCTCTCATCGAGCGAGAATGTGACAAAGTATGAATCAGGCGAGATAGGATGCCTCCTATAGCAGATGCAGGAAGTGCACCGGCCTGAATGAAAACAGTTATTATCAGCAAAAAGCTGTTAAAGATCAATAGATAATAAATAACCAATATACGCAATATCATTTTGCACTGAAAGGAAAAGAAATGGCACCGAACAATACCCATGAAATGACAAGAGAAGGTTATGATAACCTTAACGCCGAACTCGAACATCTTATTACCGTAGTACGTAAGGAGAATGCTCTCAGACTCAAGGAAGCGATCGCACTCGGAGATATCAGCGAGAACGCTGAGTACGATGCAGCCAAGGACGCTCAGGCTGAAACTGAGGAGAGAATCACTGAAATCGAGGAGATCCTCCGTACCGCAGTCATCGTTGACGAGTCAGATGAAGGTGACGACACTGTTCAGACAGGACGTACAGTTACCATCAAGGAGCTGAATCTCGGCATCACTGCAACATATAAGATCGTTGGTACTACAGAGGCTGATCCTCTGAACGGCAAGCTCTCCAACGCTTCGCTCGTAGGCGAGCACCTCATCGGCAGCAAGGCCGGCGATGTTGTAGAGTTCCAGGTACCGGACGGCATGGCTAAGTATGAGATTCTGGAGGTCAAGAGATAATGTCAGAAAACAATGCGAACCCGAACCCTCAGGCAGAAGAAAGAGAACTGACTGAAAAGGAAATAGGCGAACAGAGACAGATCAAGAGAAAGAAACTGGAAGAGCTCCGCGAGATGGGAAGAGACCCGTTCCGCGAGGAGACTTTTGACGTGACTGCTCACTCCGCTGACATCAAGGAGACCTTTGATGCGATGGAGGACCAGGAGGTCAGAGTTGCCGGACGTATCATGGCTTTCCGCCGCATGGGCAAGGTAGCCTTTGTCGACATGCAGGACAAGCAGGGAAGAATCCAGATCTTCGTAGCAAGAGACAACATCGGACAGGATGAGTACAACGTATTCAAGACTTACGATGTAGGCGATATCATCGGTATCAGCGGTGTCGTATTCAAGACCAAGACAGGCGAGATCAGTGTAAGGGCAATGGAGGTAAAGCTCCTCTGCAAGTCCCTGCAGGTACTGCCTAACAAGTGGCACGGACTCAAGGACATGGATCTCAGATACCGTCAGAGATACGTTGACCTCATCATGAATGAGGACGTAAGAGATACATTCCGCAAGAGAGCCAAGATCATCAGCACTATGCGTAAGGTCCTCGAGGAGGATTACGACCTGATGGAGGTCGAGACACCTGTACTCGGCAACATCGCTGGCGGCGCTGCTGCAAGGCCTTTCTGGACACACCACAACACACTCGACATCGACATGACTCTGAGGATCTCTCTTGAGCTCCACCTCAAGAGGCTCATCGTCGGCGGACTTGACGGCGTATACGAGATCGGCAAGGTCTTCCGTAACGAGGGAATGGACAAGAACCACAGCCCTGAGTTCACATCGATGGAGGCTTACAAGGCATACGTCAACCTCGAGACAATGATGGACCTCATGGAGCAGGTGACATACAAGTGCGCCATGGCTGTCAACGGAACTCCTATCGTCAGGTACGGCGGCAAGGAATTCGATGTCACTCCGCCATGGAGAAAGATCGACATGACACAGGCTGTCATCGATGCTACTGGCATCCCGTTCGACAGGATCGAAAGCGATGAAGAGGCTATCGAGGCTGCAAAGAAGTACGGAATGACTTTCGAGAACGAGGCTGACTGGTCAAGAGGCAAGATCATCGCTGAGATGTTCGAGGACTACTGTGAGGATATCCCTGGATTCCTCGACGGACCGTGCTTCGTATGCGGACATCCTCTGGAAGTATCACCGCTTGCCAAGAAGGACCCTAAGGATCCTAGGATCACAAGAAGATTCGAGTCATACATCAACGGCTGGGAAATGTCCAATGCTTTCTCTGAGCTGAATGACCCTATCGATCAGTATGAGAGATTCGCTGAGCAGCAGAGACAGCTCGACATGGGTATCGATGATGAAGCTCATCCGATGGATACAGACTTCGTCAATGCTCTTGAGGTCGGTATGCCTCCTACAGGCGGAATCGGAATCGGAGTTGACAGACTCGTCATGCTGCTGACTGACAGCGCAACTATCAGAGACGTCCAGCTCTTCCCTGTAATGAAGCCGGAAGGCAAGGGCGGAACTCAGAAGAAGGAGACCGTCAAGATCGATTTCAGCAAGGTAGAGATCGAGCCGCTGTTTGAAGAATTCGTCGATTTCGACACCTTCTCGAAGTCAGATTTCAGAGCTGTCAAGATCAAAAACTGCGAGGAAGTACCTAAGTCAGACAAGCTCCTGAAGTTCACACTGAACGACGGAACAGGCGAAGACAGGATCATCCTGAGCGGCATCAAAGCGTACTATGATCCGGCTGAACTCGTTGGAAAGACTGCGATTGCAATCGTGAACCTTCCACCGAGAAAGATGATGGGACAGTACTCCAACGGTATGCTCATCTCCGCAGTCAACAACTATGACGGCGAAGAGATGCTCAATCTTCTTCTCGTAGACGACAGGATCCCGGCCGGAGCAAAGCTCTATTAAAAAAGTGATGGAATAGGGGCCGAAAAGGACCGTCCGGAGCATCAGAAAACGGTAAGAAAGACCGCTCCAGGAGGCAGATTTACTACCCCGTTCAGGCGGTTACTACCCCATTTTTACCCCATTGCAATAACAGTATATAAAGACTTATGAAAGGGTTCCGAGTCTCCATCAAGTTCATATAACAACTTATGAAGACTTACGACTACCCCATTTAGGTGAAAATCAGGCATTATTTGCAGAAATAAGCAGATAATGCCTTTTTTCTTTGCCTGGTATTTGCACATTTGCAATATCGGCAAATAGATTATTAAATATGGTCAGAAGGAGGTATCGCATCATGTTCAGACCAAAATTCAGATTCACCTATGATGATCCATTAGGACGCGATTTACAGAAGACTGTAGGTCGCGTCTTTTTTCTTGTCCGATTTTGCATGTTTGTGGATCCGGATTGCATGATTGAGAGAATTCCATACCAAGAATAGACTTGCATTACAAATCTATAGACAGGAGGATAAGCGTCAATGACAAATAACAAAGCTATAGACGAAGCAATGAAGGCTTTTGACAAAAGGCTGCTCTATTCTATGGAAATCGCAATTATCAGTAGAGCCCAGGCAGAAGGGATATTCTTCGATCTGATGGAAGGCGAGAGCCTGAAGATAAAGATTCGGGAGAACTACTACAAAGAGACAGGGCATCGTTTATGATGCTGATACTCAAAACACAATATGGAATAAGGATAAATAGGAATGAAAACTAAGAAATCGGATGCCTCTCAAAGAAAGGAAGCAGTTTCAAGGGTAACTACAACAATTGAGAAAATAAGGCTGCTAAGATCATTGCTTAACTCAGTTATAGGTGAATGTGAGACATTAAAACAGGAACTGACCTGTATAAGCAATATCCCTATAGAATATATAGATCCCTATCCAGGTCATCCATTCTATGTTGAAAATGACGAGGATATGGCAAATATGGTGCAGTCAATACAATCAATCGGGCAGTTGACTCCGGGAGCGGTCAGGATAAAGACAGACGGACGTTTCGAATTGCTTTCGGGGCACAGAAGGTTATGGGCATGCAGATTAGCAGGAGTGAAAACATTCAGATGTGAAGTGATGGAGCTGTCGGACGCAGAAGCTGTGAAATATATGATCGAAGCAAACAGGCAGCGGCAAAAACTGCGCCCAGGAGAAAAGGGCCAAATATACAAACTGAAAAGAGACAAAATGTATGATCGGCCAAACGTAAAAGATATCAGAATAGACGCGGGTGATAATACGGGAATGATCAGATCCTATTTGCGTCTTGAACACCTTATACCTGAGTTACTTGCTATGTTAGATGATGGTAAAATGTCGCTCAGACCAGCTGTGGAATTGTCATACCTTTCGGATGAATTACAGAGTTGTGTTTTGGAAACTATAGAGTACGAACAGTGCCTACCATCGCATGAACAAGCCAAGAGAATGAAAAAACTCTTTCAGGATGGGGAGCTTACAAAAGATATGATTGAAGAAATCATGCTGGAAGAGAAACCAAATCAGAGGGATCGATTGGTGATCCGTGATAATGAATTGCTTTCAAGGCTTCCTAAAAACGTTACGGAGCGGGAGCGTGAAGAATACATAACTCAGGCATTGGATTTTTACGATAAATATGGGAGGAAATGATGGCAAGACAGAAGGCAAATGAGCATAGGACAGAACGGATGAGACAAGTGCAAAAGAGTTGGCATGAACAGTCCAGAGTTGGACCGATATATGTTTCATCTGAGGTCATCCTGTATTCGATTGACGACCTTGTTGAGATGACTGGATGGAGTCAGACAACCGTACAGAAGTTATTCAATGATCCGAAATTTCCTTCGATAGATTATGGAAAGCGCAAAGTGGTTGAGAACCATGCTCTTATGCAGTATCTGTCGATCAAGCATGAGAAAGAATTAGACAGCTTTTGGAGAAATACCCCAGCTAAGAGGAAGTAATGAATGAATCTGCAAAGATATAAAGAAAAGAGAGGAGAATCAAGACACAGCAGACTATACGTCTCTGGAAAGGTGATTCTGTATTCCATATATGACCTAGAAAAGCAAACAGGGTGGGGCCTGGCAGCATTACAGAGATTGTTCAAGGATCCGGATTTTCCGTCAATCGATTATGGAAAGAGAAAGCTGGTAGAAAACCATGCGCTCATGCAGTTTTTCTCAGCACGGCGGGATGAGGTCAATCGATACAGCTTTAAATTAAACAGGGATCCGTGGGAGGACATTATTTACAATGACGGTCTGTATAGCAATTTAAGAGCTGATTACATTGATAGGTGCAAGAGAGTAGACGCTTTGCAGCTGGATTGGATGGATGCTTTAACAGCGTATACTTCACCTGAAGTGGTTCTATTTACAAAAGAGGATCTCCTTGAGCAGAGCAACTGGACTGAAGAAGAAGTCAGAATGCTGTTTCGTGATTTCCGATTTCCAAGAACAGAGTTTGCGAAGAAGAATGTCTGCGAGGTTCATGCACTTATACAGTTCTTTGCAAGGAAAGAAATAGAGAAGCAGAAGCAACTTGTGGATCAGGAAAGAAGAGAGGAAGCTTTTGCACATTTGCGTCGTATGCGGTCAGGGGGTTAAATAAATACGAAGGAGGTATAGCATCATGTTCGGACCAAAATTCAGATTCACCCATGATGAGGTGAGGATCATAGTAATGGCGCTGGTAGAACTTAAGAACCAGCTGATATCAGAAGGCAGATATACTGATGCAGTAGATGACCTTCTGATCAAGTTCGTAAACCGATGATTGTCCTTTCGGCTCCGGCTGAAGTATTACATGGCTCCGTGCAATAAGGTGCGGAGTCAATTTTATTGCAGCCGGGTAAACCGGAGAAAGGACACAAATATGATTAAAAAATTCAGAAACAGAAAGATCGGCAAAGAAAACCAAAAGGAGCTTAAAGCAATGTTAACTGCGATCTGTATTGATGACGATGCCGAAATCGGCGAATCCATCATCCGCAATCTTGAAGGAGGCAAGAATGAAGATGTTGCTGTCGAGGTAGCATCGTTCATGGCACAAAAGACAGCAGAACGCTTTGCTGATATGGTCAGCGGCAGAAGATTCTCGGACATTATGCAGATGATAGCAGGCATTCAGGAGACGGATCCTGTAGATGCCGTCAGGATGCTGCAGATGAGCTTCTTCTCGCATGGAATGACAGCAGAAGCTGAGGATCTTGAGATACTTGATATCTGTGCCGGTATCGATTCGAATATTCATGAGTATTTCATAGATTGTTTCATGCAGGAAGAAGATATCGACTGGTTTGCAGTAGAATGCTGGGTCGATGAGCACAATGTGGTACTTGCTGACAGATTCAGCTAAGGAGGTGTTTGAATGGCGAAAACAATAGCTGTATGCAACCAGAAAGGCGGAGTCGGAAAGACGACAACTACTCTGAATCTCGGCATTGGATTGGCCAGGGAAGGGAATAAGGTATTGTTGATAGATGCAGATCCGCAGAGCGATCTCACAACCAGTCTCGGATGGGATGCTGATTCGATAGAGAATTCTCTGGGAAGACTTATGTATCTTGTGACTCAGAACTACAAGCCGGATGTTAAGGATACTATCATGCATCATCCGGAGGGAGTCGATCTGATACCATCCAATCTGGATCTTTCATCAATGGAGACGCAACTGGTGAATGCTATGAGCAGAGAGAAGGTGCTGGCAAATCTCCTGAAAGAAGTGAAGAAGAACTATGACTATATCCTGATAGACTGTATGCCATCGCTTGGCATGATCACTATCAATGCACTAACAGCAGCAGACAGTGTGATCATACCAGTGCAGGCGCAGTACCTGCCGGCAAAAGGTATGACACAGCTGATGAAAAGCATAGATATGGTCCGCAACCACACCAATGACAAACTTCAGATAGGTGGTATAGTCATGACACTCGTAGACAACCGCACAAATCTAGCGAAGGAAGTCACAGACAAAATCCGGACACAGTACGGGATGCATATCCATATTTTCGATACTCAGATCCCTGTGGCGGTAAAGGCAGCCGAGGCATCCAAAGCAGGTATGAGCATATTTGCCTACGACAAGGATTCAAAACCAGCGAAAGCATATGAGCAGCTGACAAGGGAGGTGATGAAGCATGGCGAACGCGAGAGACATAGAGATGAAGCTTCCATCGCTAGATGATCTGTTCTCCTCACAGGAGGAAAGGGATGATGCGAAGCTCAAGCGAATATATGAGATTCCGCTCGATGAGATAGATCCGTTCCCTGATCACCCCTTCAAGGTACGTGATGACGAAGACATGATGAACCTCGTGGAGTCAGTAAAAGTGAACGGAGTGCTCACGCCGGCTACAGTCCGGAAGAAAGAAGATGGGAGATATGAACTTCTGTCTGGACACAGGAGATTCAGAGCATGCCAGCTTGCAGGAATCGGAACGCTCAGATGTGAAGTAGTAGATATGAACAGAGATGAAGCTACGATTTTCATGGTCGAGTCCAACTTTCAGAGAACAACAATACTTCCATCAGAGAAGGCGTTCGCGTACAAGATGAGGCTGGATGCAATGAGAAGACAAGGCATGAGGACTGATTTAACTTCTCGCCCAGTGGGCGAGAAGTTGAGTGTTGAGAGAGTAAGTGACGAAACAATGGATAGCGCACGACAAATACACCGATTTATCCGCCTTACTGAGCTTTTACCCGAGATCTTGGACATGGTTGATGAAGGGGTCGTAGCTATGCGACCTGCTGTTGAACTGTCATATATTCCTAAGCTTCAGCAAGGACAAATATGGGAGAGCATGGAACTCGAAGGCTGCACACCATCATATGCACAGGCAATCAGGATGCGGAAGCTGTCAGAAGACCATAAGCTCACTCCTGAAGCCATCGATGCGATCCTGATGGAGCAGAAGCCGAATCAGAAGGAGAGGATAGTCCTCAGAGGTGAACGCTTCAGCAGCCTGTTCCCACCAGACTTGCCGGTATCCAAGAGGGAGGACTATGTTGCAGCTGCGATGGAGCATTATGCGAGATTCCGTGAGAGGCAGCGGACGAGGGATGATGCGAGATAAGTGCAGTGAGCGCTCATCCGCCAATCTCCTCCCCTGTAACCCCTCCTCTATAACTACCAGTTACTTACCGAAGAAGAAAATAATAATATTACAACAATCGCAATAACATGACAAACATGCAACGCTCAGATCGTAACGACCTGGGCGTTTTTTGTTTGCCTGAAATTGCGGGAAAGGACGCATATGACGAAAACCAAAGACAACAAACCGAATGACGAAGTGATCATGTGCACTGACGAGACAGGCATGCAGCTTTATCTGAGCGAGAAGGCAGCCAACAGGCTCAGCTGGATACTGACTGGGATCTGCGTAGTTCTCAGCCTGCCGGTGATCATCCTCGCATTCATGTGCATCTAGCAAAAAGCGAAAGGAGAAATAACGCAATGACAGACAACAAGTTTATCGATGCATTCAAGCGAATGCTCACAATGACTCTTGCCATGATCATGGTGCTCGGCTCAGTGATCCCGATCGCGACCCAGGAAGCATCAGCATTCGGCGGCAAGGTCGGCAGCAAGTATACTGTGACCGACGGAGGCCAGATCAGATATGGATCCGGCGATGGAGGCTACAGCAACTCAAGAAAGTGTGACCTTGGTGATGACCTCGGCAGCAGATATTCATACTGCGTGCAGCCGGCAAAGAATTCGCCACCTACAGGAACGGTAACGGTAGATAAAGTCGTTACGGATGAGGATGACAAGGGCAAGTGGAACGCTCTCAGAAACATCGTCTACTTTTCGCCTTCCTATCCAGGTTATGACAAGAACATCAAGAACATTAAAGGCGACTACTACACAGGAGACTTCAGTAAGGACTGGGGTATCGCACATCTGGCGCTGTCTTATGTTTATGCCGGAAGACCATCGGACATGGCTACCTGGAACGGCACCCATGCATCAAGTCTTGGAGAGGTGTGGACCAAAGCCAAGAAGCTGGGCGATGCTCTGTGGAAGGCGGACAGTTCAAAGGATGATGCTGTCCCTGATAGCTTCAAAGTGTTCATCTGCTATATGTCCGGAGTACAGGACATGATAGTCGGCTATCTTGAAGCTCCGGGATATCTGACCATGAAAAAGGTATCGAACAGGACTGCGATCACAGACGGAAACAGCTGCTATTCGATCGCCGGAGCAGAGTACACGGTATATGACAGCTCAAATAAAGCAGTTGGCACACTCACTCTTAAGGCCAATGGCGAGAGCAATACTATCGAGCTCCTGGAGGGCAAGTACACTGTGAAAGAGACTTACGCTCCTCCGGGATATGCTAAGGATGACGAGACATATTCAGTGAAAGTCGTGTCCGAAGAGACTACCACATTCACTGCGAAGGATGAACCTATCACTGATCTTGTGCAGCTCCTGCTGACAAAGAATCCTGTAGGCTATCCGCATGATCACGGTGAGGGTGATGCGACACTTAAGGGCGCTGTATATAAGTTCGAGTATTACGACAGACTCAAGAATCAGGAAGTGCTCCTCAAGGCAGCAAAGGCAGACGCTCCTGTAAGGACATGGCATTTTGTAACTGATGAGCACGGTAAGATTGATGGGCAGAACCCGACATTTGCATCCGGTTATTCCAATGATTCCCTGTATAAGGACAAGGACGGAAAGGTATGCTATCCACTGGGAACATATCTGATCCAGGAGGTCAAAGCACCGGAAGGTTATCTTGTCAATGATGAGATCCTTGAAGTGACTATCACTGAGGATGGAACAGACAACCTCCATGTTAAGACCTATAACGAATCCATCAAAGGAAATGACACGATCAAGCGTGGCGGAGTCAAGGTAGCCAAGATCGATAACGATCTGGATACCAATTATGCCCAGGGTGATGCAACACTCGCTGGTGCTGAATTCACTATCTACAACCAGTCAAAGGAAACAATCATGGTTGGCGGTAAGGAGATCGAAAAGGGCGGAGCAGCTCTCACGATCACTACAAATGCTGATGGCATCGCGACTTCTGATGCGCATGCACTCCCATATGGATCTTATCTTGTGAAGGAGACAAAGCCTTCCAAGGGATATCTTCTGAACACTGAGTGGTCCAGAGCCTTCACTATCCGTGAGGATGGAAAGATCGTTGATCTCACTGAAGACAAGGTAAGAGAAGCGGTCATCAGAGGCGGAGTACAGATCATCAAGAGAGATAAGGAACTCGTAAAATCCGAAGCTCTCGGCGGAGCAAGACTTGATGACATCGTCATGACCATCAAGAACGTATCAGGAAGAGATGTAGTAGTCCGCAAGGATCTCGACAACAAGACTGACAAGGTCGACTGGAATAAGCTCGAATCCAAGAAGGACCTCTTTGAAAGCGAAGCGATCAAGAGAGTACCTACCGGCAAGGACGTTGGCAAGATTACTGTTCACTGGAACGAAGAGAAGAAGGCATATACTGCTGAGACTCTGGCAGATGACCTTCCATACGGAACCTACACTATCCGCGAGTCCAAGACAAATGAGACATACCAGAGAACAGACAAGACAGAGCACATGTTTACCATCCGTGAGGACGGTGTCATCGTAGCATTCGATGACAACAAGAACGAGATGGCCCTGACATTTGATGACTATGTCTACAGATCAGATGTCCAGGGAACTAAGATAGCTGATTCTACTTCCGAGAGATTCTCGTTTGTTCCGTTCAAGATCATCTCTGTTACAAACGGAGAGACTCATGTAGTCGTAACTGACAAGAATGGTTTCTTCTCCACTAAGGACAGAAGAGCTGCAGGGGACCTCGATGAAGATGAGGATGCAGATACTGCAAGAAAGCAGAACCCGTTCGATGACCTGCTTGAGGCAAAGGATATAAAGACTGCAGATCTTGAGAAGAGATCACAGGATATCCTGCACGGAGTATGGTTCGGAACAGGAGAGTTCGGAGATAAGGCTCCTATGAACAGCAAGTTCGGAGCGCTGCCATATGACTCATATATCCTTGAGGAGATGCCATGCGAGCATAACGAGGGATATATCCTTGAGAAGTTCTACTTCACAGTAGATCACAAGAGCCAGAATGGATTTGTTGATCTTGAGACGATCACTGATGATGTCCCTGAGATCGGAACTACAGCTTCTGTTGATGGGAAGAACAGGAACATCAGACCTCAGAAGGAGATCAAACTCGTTGACGTAATCGAGTACAAGAACCTCAAGAAGGGTGAGACTTATACAGCCAAGGGAGTCCTGATGGACAAGGCAACAAAGGCACCTGTACTCGACATGAACGGAAAGCAGATCACAGCCGAGCAGGAATTCAAGACATTCATGAGCAGCGGCAAGGTCAAGGTCACATTCACTTTCGATGCAACCAGCCTCTATGGCAAGGACACAGTAGTGTTTGAAAAGGTATTCGATAGTGAAGGACACGTTGCTGCAAGACACGAGGAGATCGATGACGAGGGTCAGACTGTAACATGGGAAAAGCTGGATCCTAAGTACGAGATGTACAAGATCCGTACAACAAAGGCTCCGTCTGCCGGAGACAAGTACGGCTTCTTCGCACAGGACGAAGTCGAATACGAGGTCCATGTAGAGAACACCGGAAACATCGAGATCACAATGGATGTCACAGATCAGTTCACTCAGAACCCTGAGTACTTCACAGTTCCTGTACTGAAAGATGTTAAGTTCACCGGCAAGGGAACATGGAACAACAAGGGCAAGGATGACAAGGT
>JAZQHU010000081.1:0-114784 GCA_045540775.1 Anaerovoracaceae bacterium
GTGCTGGAACGTCGAATTCCAGACTCGTTTCAACGATTATTATCCAGAGGTCAAGGAAGTTGCAGAAGATGGTTCTACAACTACTCTGAACGACGGAACAGTAGTTAACTGGATCGTTGAGCCTAACGAAGGCAACAACTATCAGAACAAGCTGGACGAGGCTCTTCTCAATCAGGAGAATGCAGATGCTGACAGCAAGGTAGATATGTTCCTCGTAGAGGCAGACTATGCAAGAAAGTACACCAATTCAGATGCAACAATGAACGTTGCTGATCTTGGCGGAGTACTTGATGCAACTTCAGATCAGTATGATTACACAAAGGAAGTTGTTTCTGATGCAGACGGCAACGTTAAGGGTGTTTCCTGGCAGGCTTGCCCGGGACTGATCGCTTACAGACGTTCCATCGCTAAGGAAGTTCTCGGTTCTGATGATCCAGAAACTGTACAGGCAGCTCTCGCTGACTGGGACAAGTTCGCAGAGACAGCTCAGAAGATGAAAGACGCCGGATACTTCATGCTCTCCGGTTATGATGACACATTCAGACCTTTCTACAACAACGATGCAGCTCCATTCGTAGAAGATGGCAAGACCCTGAACATCGACAAGAACATCATGGACTGGGTAGCTATGACAAAGGACTACACAGACAAGGGATTCAACAACAAGACTTCACTCTGGAGCGATGACTGGGCTGCTGACCAGGGCAAAGACGCTAAGGTATTCTGCATCCCTGCATGCACATGGGAAATCGACTTCACACTGACAGGCAATGCTGACCCGGATGGAACTAAGGATCCTGCACAGAGTGCATGGGGCGACTACGCAGTATGCGTTGGTCCTGTTAACTGGTGCTGGGGCGGTACATGGATTACCGCTGCTGCTGGAACAGACAATGCTGACCTCATCGCTGACATCATGATCAAGATGACAACTGATAAGGACATCCTGAACAAGATCGCTACAGAAAAGGGCGACTTCGTTAACAGCAAGAGCGTTATCGCAGACCTCGCTGCAAACTATGAAGGTAATGACTTCCTCGGCGGACAGAACCACTATGCTCTGCTCTCCGACGCTGCAGCAGGACTCAGCCTGAAGATCGCTTCGCCTTATGACCAGGGTGTAATCGAGAAGATGCAGGCTGCTATGAAGGATTACTTCGATGGAAATGCTGACCTCGACACAGCTAAGGCTAACTTCGAGACATCCATCAAGGAGATCTATCCTGAAATCGAGACAGTTAACTGGCCGGAATAATATCTGCCGGATAACGACATGACTAAGGCCAGATTGACTTCTGCCTGACAGATAGGGGGTGGCCTTACGGTCACCCCCTCATTTATTAGAAAGACGACAATTGTTTTCTTCGCATTTTCTTAAGAATGCATCCCCTGACAGGAGGGACGAATGAGTAAGAAAAAAATATCAGCGGAAAGGGAAGTCAGCTACGCTAAGTGGGGCTATATCTTCATTGCGCCTTTCTTCATCGCATTCCTGATATTCCAGTTTGTTCCGCTCGCACAGACAATATATTACAGTTTCTTTGAATACTACCGTTCCGGTCTGACTGTTATCGGACCTAACCCGGTTGGCTTAGACAATTATAAAGCACTGCTTGAAAGTGACTTTCTTAAATACGCAGGCAACACAGTGATTCTGTGGCTCGCTGGTTTCATTCCGCAGATCGTTGTATCACTGCTGCTTGCAGCCTGGTTCACTGATGTGAGACTCAGGATCAAAGGCAAACAGTTTTTCAAGGTAGTTATATACATGCCAAACCTGATCATGGCTTCGGCGTTCGCGATGCTGTTCTTCGCGCTCTTCTCCAACAACGGGCCGGTCAATGCATCACTGGTTTCACTGGGAATACTGGATCAGCCGTTCAGATTCCTGTCCTCAGTCGGAGGTACCCGTGGTCTGGTAGCGATGATGAACTTCCTCATGTGGTTTGGTAATACCACCATACTGCTTATGGCAGCTGTTATGGGTATAAACCCTGCACTGTTTGAAGCTGCTGAACTTGATGGCTGTTCACCAAGACAGACTTTCTTTAAAATCACTCTGCCGATGATCAGACCGATCCTCGTATACGTTCTGATCACTTCAATGATCGGCGGACTGCAGATGTTCGATGTACCGCAGATCCTGACCAACGGAAAGGGATCGCCTGACCGTACAGTTACAACACTCATCATGTTCCTGAACAACCATCTGTACAGCAAGAACTACGGTATGGCAGGAGCTATCTCAGTGATACTGTTCATAATTTGCGCGATTCTGTGTCTGCTTGTGTACTTCAACCTGAATCCGACTGAAAACGACAGGAAGATAAAGAAGAGAGACAGGTTTAAACCGAGAAAGGAGGCCATCAATGGATAAGAAGCCTTCACATGCAAGAACGGTCATAGCTTACATAGTTCTGATAATTCTGACTTTCCTGTGCCTGTTCTTCTTCTACATACTTCTGATCAACTGCACAAGAAGTCACCAGCAGATACAGCACGGGTTCTCATTCCTTCCGGGCTCATCGTTCGCCAAGAACTTCAATAATGTAATACATGATGCAAAGCTCCCGGTATTATCAGGAATAAAGAACAGTCTCATCGTATCAGCCTGCTGTGCTGCACTGGCAACATATTTTTCGACGCTGACTGCATATGGACTGTATGCTTACAACTTCAAGTTTAAAAAGCCTGCGTTCATATTCATCATGCTGATCCTCGTAATGCCTACACAGGTATCTGCGATGGGATTCATCAACGTCATCACAAAGATGGGAATGATCAACACACTTTATCCGCTGATCCTTCCATCAGTAGCTGCACCTGCCGTATTCTACTTCATGTACAGTTACATGCAGTCCAGCCTGCCTCTTGAACTTATTGAAGCGGCAAGAATAGACGGGTGTAATGAGTTCAAGACATTCAACAGGATCGTTCTTCCTATAATGAAGCCGGCAATAGCTGTACAGGCAATATTCGCCTTTGTACAGAACTGGAACAACTACTTCATCCCGGCGCTGGTACTGCAGGAAAACAGCAAAAGAACACTGCCTATACTTATAGCGATGCTCAGAAGCGCGGACTTCCTGAAGTTCGATATGGGTAAGGTTTACATGCTGATCACGATCGCGATAGTACCAATCATCATTGTATACATCGCACTGTCAAGATACATCGTAGCCGGTGTAGCACTTGGTGGAGTCAAGGAGTAGGAGGTTAGAAATGGCTGGCATCGTATTTAGAGATGTAGTAAAGACATATGACAACGGTGTAACCGTTGTACCTGATCTCAACCTGGAGATCAAGGATAAGGAATTCGTAGTCCTCGTAGGACCTTCCGGATGCGGAAAGTCCACAACACTCAGAATGATCGCAGGACTCGAATCGATCACAAAGGGAGACCTGTTCATAGGCGATCAGAAAATGAACGCAGTGCCTCCTAAAGACAGAAACATCGCAATGGTATTCCAGAGCTATGCTCTGTATCCACACATGACTGTTTACAAGAACATGGCTTTTGCACTGGAACTTGCCAAGACACCTAAGGAAGAGATAGACAGGAAGGTCCATGCAGCAGCTGAGATCCTCGGACTTGAGCCTTATCTTGACAGAAAGCCTAAGGCTCTGTCAGGCGGACAGAGACAGAGAGTAGCTCTCGGAAGAGCTATGGTACGTAATCCGGAGGTATTCCTCCTTGATGAGCCGCTGTCCAACCTGGATGCGAAGCTGAGAACTGAGATGAGATCCCAGATCAGCAAGCTCCATAAGCAGCTGGGTACAACCTTCGTATACGTAACACATGACCAGACTGAGGCCATGACAATGGGTGACAGGATCTGTGTCATGAAAGACGGTATCATCCAGCAGTTCGATACACCTCAGAATCTGTATGACTATCCTTGCAACCTCTTCGTTGCAGGCTTCATCGGATCGCCTCAGATGAACTTCATCGACGCAACTGTTGAACAGGCAGGGGACGGATATGCACTCTGCTTCGGAGAAGCAAAGATCAATGTCAATAACGAGGCTCTTGCTCCGTACGTAGGCAAAACAGTAGTCTGCGGCGTAAGACCTGAGGACTTCCACGCTGAACCGCAGTTCTTCGGAGCGGGAAATTCTATCGACGCATACATAGACCTCGATGAGATGATGGGATCTGAGTCTTACCTCTATCTTGATTATGCAGGACAGAAGCTGGTAACCAGAGTGCCTGCAAGATATGCCAAGAAGGCTGATGAGAACATCAAGCTTGCAGTAGATGTTGACAAGATCCACGTCTTTGATAAGAACACAGAACTGGTTATCTGCCAGTAACACTGAAAAAGGAGCTAATATATTACTTCAGAGTTGCCTCCTCTAGAGTAATACTTACTGAAACGGCTCTCCGCTGTTATGCGGAGAGCTTTTTCTGCGCAAGAAAAAGGTCCTGCACGGGCAGGACCTTTTAATGAAGGTTTTCAGTATGAGGGAGATGTAACTTATTATATTAGCCTTCGATCATGATGGTCTTCTTCTCAGGGATCTCAGGCTCCTTTTCCTTAGGGAAGGAGAGGCTCAGAACGCCGTCTTCAAACTTAGCCTTTACATCGTTCTCATCGATGCCGTCGCCTACATAGAAGCTTCTCTGCATAGCGCCGGAGAATCTCTCCTGACGGAGCATTTTGCCCTTGGAATCCTTTTCATCCTCGTTGACAGTCTTGGCTGCGCCGACGATCAGATAACCGTTGTCGAGTGTAAGACTGATCTCGTCCTTCTTGAAGCCCGGCAGATCGATGTCGAGTTCGTAGTTGCCTTCGTTCTCACGGACATCTGTCTTCATAAGACCATTGGCGTGCTTGCCGTAAAGCTTGCGGTCAACCTTGTCAAAATCCCTGAATGAAGGGAAGTCGAAGAAATCATCAAACAAATCATCTTTGAAAAGTGTTGGATAGAACATAGTGTAGCCTCCTTATATGTAAATCTTATTTTGAACTGTTTCATATGTCCTCTTCAGGACAACTATGTTATAACACTTTTGTTAGCACTCGTCAATAGCGAGTGCTAACATTTTTCAAAAAATTTTTTATTGTGATTTTGAGGTGAAAAGGCGAGTCAGGCACTATGTTTCGTGCTATAATAACTTGTATTTTTATGGTCAACTGAACACATATTCATCTGGGAGGCAAAACCAATGAAGATCACTTTTATCGGAGCTGCTCATGAGGTAACCGGTTCCTGTACTCTCCTTGAAGTAGCAGGGAAAAACATTCTCGTAGACTGCGGAATGGAGCAGGGAGCTGATATATTTGAAAACATAGAGATCCCTGTTGCTCCGTCAGATATAGATGCGATCGTTGCTACACACGCTCATATCGACCACACAGGAAAGATCCCTTTCCTCGTAGCCAACGGATACAACGGTCCTATCTATACAACTGAGGCTACCAGAGAACTCTGCAGGATCATGCTGCTTGACTCGGCACACATCCAGGAGTTCGAGGCTCAGTGGAGAAACCGCAAGGGCAGAAGATCCGGCGATGAGGAATTCGTACCTCTCTATACAACGGAAGATGTACAGAATACCATGAAGCTTTTCGTTGCTTCGGGATACGGCACTGAAACTGAGATCTTCGACGGTGTGACAATAAGCTATACAGATGCAGGACATCTTCTGGGGTCAGCCAACGTCCTGTTCAGACTCAGGGAGGGAGACACCGAAAAGACGATACTATTCTCGGGCGACCTCGGCAATCTCGACAAGCCGCTCATCAGATCACCTCAGGATCCGCCTCATGCGGACTATGTTGTATGCGAATCCACATACGGCGACAGACTTCATGCTGAGAAGCCTGACTATGTAGGAGAGCTTACTGATGCCATCCAGAAGACCCTTGACAGAGGCGGCAACGTGGTCATCCCTGCATTCGCAGTAGGAAGAACACAGGAGCTTCTGTACTACATCAGGATCATCAAAGAGCAGGGGCTTGTGAAAAACCATGAAGGATTCCCTGTAGTAGTGGATTCACCTCTGGCTGTTGAAGCTACAAATATATACAGCAAGGAAATGAACGGATACTATGACGAAGAGGCACTTGCTCTTGTCAATGCCGGCATCAATCCTGTAACATTCCCTGATCTCAAGGTCTCTGTCTCAAGTGACGAGTCCAAAATGATAAATGAGGACAGCACTCCTAAGATCATCATTTCCGCTTCCGGAATGTGCGAGGCAGGCAGGATCAGACATCACCTCAAGCACAACCTCTGGAGACCGGAGTGCACAGTCCTGTTTGTAGGCTATCAGAGTGCGGGTACAGTTGGTGCAAAGCTCCTTGAAGGCGCGGAATTTGTAAAGCTCTTCGGTGAAGATATTCAGGTAAGGGCCGAGATAAGACAGGTGGATTCTTTCAGCAGCCACGCTGACAAGAAGCATCTTCTTGAGTGGATAGGCAAAGCTGATCCGTCCACACAGGTCTTCATCAATCACGGAGAGAATGAAGTCACAGAGTCCTTCGCCATGGAGGCTGCAAAGCTGACAGGAAAGCCTGCAGTAGCGCCTTACAGCGGCGAGGTATGGGATCTTGCTGAATGCAGCCTCGTTCAAAAGGGTGAGATCGTACCTGTCATCAGAAAGAGCGCACAGGGCGGCAGCAGACAGGATCAGCGTGAGACGGGCTACAAGGTCACAGAATCCACTCAGAGGGCTGTATCCGCTTATACCAACCTCAGGGAAACGGGAGAAAAGCTCATGCAGCTTATCGACCGCTGCCAGGGCAGGTCCAACAAGCACCTCAGAGCCTTTGCTGCGGAAATTGAATCTCTTATCAAAAAATGGGGATAGGAGACAGATATATATATTAAAGGAGAATAATTCAGTTAATGGATAACAGACCTATAGGATTTTTCGATTCCGGCCTCGGCGGGCTTACGTCCGTATATGAGCTGCACAAGATGCTTCCGGAAGAGAAAGTCATATATTACGGAGATACCGCAAGGACCCCTTACGGATCAAAATCTCCGGAAACCATTAGAAAATTTGCCACTCAGATCGTTGATTATCTGGTTTCGAAGGATACCAAGATGATAATCATCGCCTGCAATACCGTTACATCATGGGCTCTCGATTCACTGAGGGAGAGATATCCTGACATACCGATACTCGGTGTTATAGGACCGACTGTCAGAAAGGTCGTAAATGACGGATGCACAAAAGTAGGAGTGCTTGCGACCAAGGCGACCATCAACAGTGATGTATACGGAAAGAGTCTGAAGGCGCTTGATCCGGATATAGAAGTCCACAGTCTGGCATGTCCTGCGATCGTTCCTCTCATAGAGGAAGGCTTTACTGATACGGAGATCATGGACCTTACTGTAAGACACTATATGGATGACTTCATTGAGAAGACTGACGTACACGATCTGATACTGGGATGCACTCATTATCCTCTGATAGCGGGCATCATCAGGAAACACTATCCGGACGTCCGTCTGTACAGTTCGTCGGCCGAAGTAATCGGTGAGGCTGCAGGACTTCTGAGGGCAAAGGATATGCTTGCACTTGATTCAGACATGCAGGACAGGTATTACGCAAGTGACCTGTCGGAGAATTTCATCTCGATGACTGATCTGCTTTTTGCCGGAACTGATTTCAGGGTAAAACTGAAAAGTCTGGATGAATGATCAGCGTACTGAAAGAAAACAAAGTAAAACTTGAAGATTAGAAGCTTTTCTTGTACAATCAATAAGCTGTGCGTATTATGCGTATAATACGAAACTGCAGTGAGGAGATTTTATGGAAACGGAATACAAGTTCAGCTTAAAGGATACTTCTGTTTTTGACAGAATAGTTGAAAGCGCTGAAATCAACAAGATGGGCATTGACGCTGTAGAGACCATAGACATGCATGCGTCATACTTTGATACGCCTGAGCAGAATTTCAGAAAGGCCGGGATAGCTTACCGTATCCGTCAGGAGGATGACAGGATCACAGCCACTATCAAGTGGGATGTGAACGTAAGCGACGGTCTCCACAGGCGCGAGGAGTTCAATCTGGTCGTGAATGATGAAAGATTTGCAGAAAATCCGGATATCGGCCTGTTCATTTCCAGCGACGCATACGATGTGCTGTACAGTGCTGCGGGAGACAAGAAGCTTATCAAGACGATCAGCATGGATTACACCCGCAGGCAGTTCAAGGTGGACACAGGCAAGTCTATCAGCTGCATCTCAGTTGATGAGGGACTTATACACCATATTGACGGATATGATGTGCCTGTGTGCGAACTGGAGGTCGAATGGTATTACGGCGATGAGGATGACTTCATTGCACTTGCCACTCTCATCCGCGACAAGTACGGACTGGAGACTGAGGATAGGTCCAAGCTGCAGAGGGCTACAGCCTGAATCAGAGGGTGCAGAACAGATGCACCGCAATAATCAGATACTTTAAACAATTATTATAAACGGAGGAACAATTCAAATGAAGGCAACACAGATTTCAAAGGAGAACGGAATCGTAAAATTCAACATCGAGTTTTCTGCTGATGAGTGGAAAGATGCTGTAAACAAGGCTTATCTTGACAACAGAAGCAAATTCTCTGTTGACGGATTCCGCAAGGGCAAGGCACCAAGAAAGATCATTGAGAACTATTACGGACATGATATTTTCTGGGATGAAGCACTCAATAAGCTTCTTGAGAACGGATATTATGATGCAGTAAAGGAGATGGACATCGAGGTTATCGCACAGCCTTCACTTGAATCCCCTGAAATCAAGAACGGTGAGCCTGTTGTAATCAGCGGAAGCGTTCAGGTATTCCCTGAGCTCGAGGTAAAGAACTACAAGGGCCTTGAGGTCGAGAAGTTTGAGACCGTTATCGGCGACAAGGAAGTTCAGGAAGAGCTCGAGAGAGTACAGAAGAGGCAGGCAAGAATGGAAGCAGTTGAGGACCGCAAGTCCGAGAACGGCGACACTGTTATCATCGACTTCGAAGGAAGCGTTGACGGCGAGGTATTCTCAGGCGGAACAGCTGAGAACTTCGAGCTCAAGCTCGGAAGCGGACAGTTCATCCCTGGATTCGAAGAGCAGCTTGAGGGCAAGGATGCAGGCGAGGATGTTGACGTTACCGTTACATTCCCTGAGGACTATCATGCAGAAGAGCTCGCAGGCAAGGAAGCACTCTTCAAGTGCAAGATCCACGAGATCAAGAAGGAGATCCTCCCTGAGATCGATGACGAGCTTGCAAGCGATGTAAGTGAGTTCGAGACTCTTGACGAGTACAAGGCAGACCTCCAGAAGAAGCTGCAGGAGAACGCTGATGCAAGAGACGAATCCCTCATGAAGGACAGAGCTCTTGAGAAGCTGTATGAAGCAAATGAGATCGAGGTTCCTGAAGTAATGGTCAGAAACGAGATCGACAACATCATCTATGACATGAACCAGAACCTGGCAACACAGGGACTCGGACTCCAGCAGTACATGGAATGGACAGGAAAGACCATCGATGAAGTAAGAGAAGAGGCTAAGCCGGAAGCTGAGAAGAGAGTAAGAACAAGAATCCTTCTGAAGAACCTCATCAGACAGGAAAACCTCGAGGCTGATGCAGCTGAGGTTGAGAAGCTCATGACAGAGTTCGGTGAACAGTACGGAATGACTGTTGATCAGGTCAAGGAGATGGCAGGAGCTGAGACTGAGAACTATTTCAAGGAAGATGCTCAGACCAAGAAGGCTATCGACTTCCTCTTTGAGAACGCTGTTCTGACAGAGAAGAAGGAAGAGGCTGAAGAGAAGTAATTCCCGTTCAGCTGTACTGAATCTGCGCGTGGATAAGGACCGGAGAGAGCTCTGTTCTCTCCGGGCTTTGAAATAAAAGAAATTAGGAGGATCAGTATGAATTACGTTCCTTATGTAGTAGAACAGACAGGTCAGGGCGAAAGGACATATGATATCTATTCAAGACTCCTGATCGACAGGATCATTTTTATCGATGATGAGATAACCGAGCATACAGCCAGCGTTGTTGTGGCACAGCTTCTCTTCCTCGAAGCTCAGGACCCGGAGAAGGATATCAACATATATATCAACTCGCCGGGCGGAATGGTCACTGCAGGACTTGCTATATACGACACTATGAACTTCATCAAGCCGGATATCTGCACTATATGTGTAGGTATGGCTGCAAGCATGGGAGCAGTACTGCTCGCTGCCGGAACCAAGGGCAAGAGATACGCTCTGCCTAATTCAGAGATCATGATCCACCAGCCTCTCGGCGGTTTCCAGGGTCAGGCCTCTGACATCAAGATCACGGCAGACCATATAGTCGGCATCAAGAACAAGCTGAATAAGATCCTCGCTGATGCGACAGGTCAGAAACTGTCAGTAATAGAGAAGGATACCGACAGAGACAACTACATGTCTTCAGCTGAAGCAGCTGAGTACGGCCTTATCGACAAGGTCATCGACAAACACTGACATTTTAAATTTAAGGAGTCAAAATGGCAGACAGAAACGAGATCAGATGCTCTTTCTGCGGAAAGACCAACTCACAGGTCCGCAAAATCGTTGTAGGACCTGATGTCTACATATGCAACGAATGCATCGATCTGGCAAAAGCCATGATTGAGGAGGAGAGCCAGAGCCCGGCAAAGAGGAGAAAAAAGTCTGACAGACTTCCGAAGCCGGCAGAAATCAAGGCAGAGCTCGATGATTATGTTATCGAGCAGGATCCTGCCAAGAGGAGCCTGGCGGTTGCAGTCTACAATCATTATAAGAGGATAAGGCATCTTGAGACACATGCCGTCAAGGATTCCGACACCATAGAACTCAGCAAGAGCAACATCCTCATGCTGGGACCTACGGGAAGCGGAAAGACACTGCTCGCGCAGACTCTTGCGCGCATCCTTGATGTGCCTTTTGCCATCGTTGATGCGACATCGCTTACTGAAGCAGGCTATGTCGGCGAGGACGTTGAGAACATCCTGCTGAGACTGTATCAGGCTGCTGACGGCGATCTCGAGAGAGCTCAGAAGGGCATAATCTACGTTGATGAGATAGACAAAATCGCCCGCAAGTCCGAGAATACATCGATTACACGTGATGTAAGCGGTGAGGGCGTGCAGCAGGCGCTCCTCAAGATAATCGAGGGAACGATTGCAAATGTTCCGCCTCAGGGAGGACGCAAGCATCCTAATCAGGAATTCATACATTTCGATACCAAGAATGTCCTCTTCATCTGCGGAGGTGCTTTCACAGGTCTTGACAAGATCATCAAGGTAAGACTCGGAAGCAAGGTCATCGGATTCAACCAGGAGGATGAACGCCTTGATGTTTCCGAGGAAGACATCCTGCTCAAGGTGCAGCCTGAAGACCTTCTGAGATTCGGACTCATACCTGAGCTGATAGGAAGACTTCCTGTGACAGTCGCTCTGAGCGAGCTGTCTGAGAAGGCTCTTGTCAGGATAATCAGGGAGCCTAAGAACTCGCTCATCAGGCAGTATCAGACGCTCTTCGCTATGGATGATGTGGAACTTGAAGTGGATGACGAAGCCGTCAGCGCAATAGCTGCCAAGGCTCTGTCCCTCAACACCGGAGCGAGAGGCCTGAGAGGAATTTTTGAAAGCATCATGACTGACCTCATGTATGAAATACCGTCCGAGGAAGATGTGGTCAAGGTAATAATAACCCGTGAAGTCGTTGAGGACGGCGCTGAGCCTGTGAAGATCAGGAAGCGTGATGAGGCTGAGAAGTCTGAAAAGAAAGTTAAGAAGGAAGCATAAATGGCAGAAGAACAAATCGTCAACAGCGGAATGCCGTACATTCCTCTGAGAGGACAGACATTCTTCCCGGGCACCATAGTCGGGTTCGATATCGGCAGGGACAAGTCCCTTGCAGCTATCGACTCTGCGATGAGCGCTGACAAGTATCTTGTCGTGTCTGCGCAGAGAGATGTCACAGTAAATGAACCTCAGCAGGAGGACTGTTATCTTACAGGCTGCCTTATCAAGGTCAGGCAGGTAGTAAAGCGGAACGATGATTACGTCCGCGTTCTTGTCGTGGCTGAAAGCAGAGTAAAAATAACGGACATATATGAAAGCGGCGACATGCTGCGCGCAAATTTTGTTTTGGCGGAAGATTACGATGATGACACTGATGATATAGAGCTTCAGGCCAATATCAGAGTGCTCAGACAGATATATTCCAAGTATCTCGAGCAGAGCGGACAGGACGGAAACGGAGGCAGATCGCTGATTGAAGGTATCACTGATCCGGCCCTGATGTGCAGCCTGATCGCCAATGAGATCGATGTGGACTACGATATCAAACAGACTCTTCTGGATATTGATTCGGTAAAGATGAGGATAGGACATCTCATCGACATCATCGGCAGGGAGAACAACATTCTTTCCATTGCCAGAAGGATCAACAACAGAGTAGTCAAGAACATGAACAGAGGGCAGCGTGAGTACTATCTCAGGGAGCAGCTTCAGGTCATCAAGGAAGAACTCGGTGAAGACGAGGATATCGATGATGAAGCAAGAGCCTGGAAGGATAAGCTCACTGAGCTGGCTCTTGATGAAAAGACGGATACCAAGATCCGCAAGGAGATAGACAAGTTCGCCAAGATGAATCCGATGAGCCCTGACGCCAATGTCAGCAGGACATATATCGAGACGATACTCGACCTGCCGTGGCACAACGCGTCCAGGGTCAATAACAACCTCAAGAGGGCTGAGAAGATCCTGAATGAAGACCACTACGGCCTTGAGAAGGTCAAGGAGAGGATCCTTGAGAATCTCGCCGTTCAGCATCTGACCAAGGAGAACAAGGGACCTATCATCTGCCTTGTAGGACCTCCGGGAGTAGGAAAGACATCTATCGCGCGTTCCATCGCGAGAGCGACAGGAAGAGAATTCGTCAGAATGTCTCTCGGCGGCGTCAGAGACGAAGCTGAGATCAGAGGACACAGACGTACATATATCGGCGCGATCCCTGGCAGAGTCATAAACAACATCGTAGAGGCAGGAACCAACAACCCGCTGTTCCTCTTTGATGAAGTGGACAAGATAGGAAGTGACTTCAGAGGAGACCCTGCATCGGCTCTTCTCGAGGTGCTCGATCCTGAGCAGAACAGCACTTTCACCGATCACTATCTGGAAGTACCGTTCGATCTGTCCAAGGTGATGTTCATCACTACAGCCAATACAACGGCAACGATCCCGAGGCCTCTGCTCGACAGAATGGAAGTCATCGAGCTTTCAAGCTACACGGCAGAGGAAAAGGTAAGGATAGCCATGGACTATCTTGTGCCTAAGAAGATGAAGGAAAACGGCATCAGAAGGTCTCAGCTGAGCATTTCAGAGGCTGCCGTAAGAGACATCATCGAGTATTACACAAGGGAATCCGGAGTACGTAATCTCGAAAGAGAGATCGGAAATGCATGCCGCAAGACTGCGAGAAACATCGTAAGCGGCAAGCAGAAAAAGAATACGATCACGCCGAGAAACCTTTCAAAATATATCGGAAAGAGGATATTCCTCGAAGATATAGGTTCTCTCGAGCCTGAAGTCGGAGTCACTACCGGACTCGCATGGACTTCTGTCGGAGGCGTTACTCTGACCATCGAAACAGTCAAGATGCCTGGAACAGGCAGACTTGTACTGACAGGCCAGCTCGGAGATGTCATGAAGGAGTCCGCTCAGACAGCTCTCGGATACATCAAGTCCATTGCCTCGACATATAAGATCAGCAAGGACATATTCAAGGACTATGACATTCAGATCCACATTCCTGAAGGCGCTACGCCTAAGGACGGCCCGTCAGCAGGCATAACCATGTGCTCTGCACTGTTCTCGCTGCTTACTGACCGCAAGGCTGACAAGAGAGTGGCCATGACAGGTGAGATCACCCTGAGAGGAAATGTTCTCAGGATAGGCGGCCTCAAGGAAAAGGCCCTAGCTGCATACAGGCAGGGCATAAGAAAGATAATCATTCCTAAGGAAAACGTGCCTGATCTCGAGGACATCCCTGCATCCGTAAGGAAGCAGATCGAGTTCATACCGGTAGAGAACTTCGAGGAAGTTATACCTGTAGTTATCAAGTAATAAACAGAAGCAGTGCCTGTCACACTGACAGGCGCACATACATAAATAATGAAGATAAACAATTCCGAACTTGAAACTGTTGCTGTAAAGCGCCCGCAGTATCCGCCGGAAGGGGTGGCGGAGATCGCTTTTGCAGGCCGGTCCAATGTAGGAAAGTCTTCGCTTCTCAACCTCATCACCGGAAGAAAGAGCCTCGCAAGAGTCTCCGGAAGCCCCGGCAAGACGAGGACGATAAACTTTTACCGCTGCAATGCGAAAAGTGACGACGGAGAGACGAAATACGACTTCCGCATCGTTGACCTGCCGGGTTATGGTTTTGCCAAAATCAGCAGAAGCGAAAGCGAGAAATGGGGTGCGATGATGGAATCCTACCTTGAGAACAGGGCGGATCTCGTCAGGGTCGTACAGCTTGTGGACATAAGGCACAAGCCGAGCGCGCAGGATGTGCAGATGTACGATTACCTAAGATACTACGGACTCGACGGTATCGTAGTCGCAACCAAGGCTGACAAGGTCAGCAGCAACGAAAGGGCAAAGAATATCAAAGAGATCAGAAAGACTCTGGATATGGGTAAGGGAGATGTCGTTATACCTGTTTCCGCACTTAAGAAGACAGGTGAGAAGGAGCTGCTCGCAGAGATAGAGAGACTGCTTGCGGCACGCATGGAAGGCTGATACGGCCGTATGAATGAATCATAAGGAGCACATGATGGCAGACAAGAAACAGATCGGCAAGGTCCTGTTCTCACAGGAGGAAATCACAAGAAGAGCTAAAGAGATCGGTAAGCAGATCGACAAGGATTATGAGGGTGAAGAGGTAATTTTCCTCGGAACTCTGAAGGGATCTGTTCCATGGCTTGTAGATATCATGAAGTACACCACTGTTGACTCGAAGGTGGACTTCATAACTGCCAGCAGCTATGGTTCATCAACGACAAGTTCCGGCGTAGTCAAGATCACATATGAGCCGCGCATCAATATGTACAACAAGCACATAATAGTTGTAGAGGACATCATCGATACAGGCAATACACTCAAATACCTCACAGCCAAGCTCGAGGAGAGAGGTCCTAAGTCGGTAAAGATCTGCACTATGCTCAACAAGGAGTCGAGAAGAGTGGCTGATCTTCATGCTGATTACGTAGGCTTTGAAGTCGAGGATCTCTTCGTTATCGGATACGGACTCGATTACGACCAGAAGTACAGAGGCCTTCCTTACGTAAGCTACCTCGATGAGACTGATGTAGAGTCACTGTAATCTGAAAGGAAGCGGTATTTTGCCTATAGAACATAAACTCATAAATGAAGAACTTGCAGAGCTGCTTCAGTCAGACGTAAAAAAGGACCTGCATCTGCATACATACTACTCCGATGGGGCGCTCTCACCTGAAGAGGTGACTGACAGATGGGCTTCAGAGGGATATAAGCTGATCGCTGTCACTGATCATGATGGTATAGAAGGATCCCTTATTGCTCTTGAGTATGCAGCAGATAAGGACATAACGGTAGTTCCCGGGATCGAGTTTGATTCGGTGGATCCTCTCGGAAGGGATCTTCACATCCTCGGATACGGATTTGATCCGGAATGTCCCGAGCTGAAGGAGGCACTGGATGCCATTCTCCTGGAAAGAGCGGCGAGAAATGACGCCATGCTGGCAGAACTCAATAAAATGGGATACAGCATCACTCTCGATGATATAATGAAGGTGAATGATGGTCGCTTTATAGGAAAGCCTACATTTGCTACTGTTATGGTAAGAAAGGGTTATCTGGCAAGCAACCAGGAGGCGTTCAACACAGTATTCAGAGAGCCTTCGATGAGAAGGATACGCAAGAAGACTCTGTCTTCGGAGGAAGTGGTGGATCTCATCCATAAGGCCGGCGGCCTCGCTGTGATGGCGCATCCTATGGAGCAGAGACATCTCGACGAGCCATACAACCTGTTCAGAGAGAGGCTTCTCATCATACTGGAGAGGATGAGGGAATACGGGATAGACGGCATCGAATGCTGGCATCCGTCTGCTGATGATGTACAGGCTGAAGCTCTCAGAGAATATGCTGTTAAACACGGCCTGGTGATAACAAGAGGTTCGGATTTCCATTCGGATCATCTGAACAGGGACTTCTCAAGGTATCACAGACCTTAGGAGCAGGGTGATGGATAGCAGGAAAACTTACAGAGATGCGCCCGGGAGTGACCTGAAGCTTCCGAAAGAGGTGTATCACAGATGCTTATGGATCGTCAGGGACTGCGGAAGGCTCGAAAGACTCGCTTCCGTACTTGACGGATCAGGCAGAAACACCTGGACGGCAGGTGCTGCAGAAGCTGCGGACGTTGTAACTGACGCTGCTGCACGACATGCAGCATATGAGCTTGGCTGCATAGAGCGCGCACTTGAAGGCGTACCTGAAGTTTACCGCGAAGGATTACTTGACAACATAATAGAAAAGAAGCCGTTCGGCGATTTTGCCCACCCGAATACATGGAAGCGCTGGAAGCTGGTCTTCCTTCACGGGCTGGCAAAACAGCTGGACCTTATATAACACAGGAAAATCAGATGTCATACGAAGAGAAAACGATAAGCAGTGAGATAGTGTATGAGGGCCCGGTGTTCAGGGTCAGAAAACATATCGTCGATACTGTGGGAGGAGAGTCTGTAAGGGATATAGTGGAACACTCAGGCGGCGCGATAATGGTCGCTGTTTCAGACGACGGAAAGATCCTGATGGAGCGCCAGTACCGCAAGGCTCTTGAATCTGACTTCATGGAGCTTCCTGCCGGCAAGGCTGATCCGGGGGAAGAGCCTGTTGTCACAGCAACAAGGGAACTGGCCGAGGAGACTGGATACCACGCTGCGGATGTAAGACATCTCATTTCCTTCTATCCGACATGTGGATACTCAAACGAGCATCTTCATATATACATTTGCAAAGACCTGACGAAGGGTGAGAAACACCTCGACAGGGATGAATGCATCGATCTCGAATGGATCGATGCTGACAGGATCATCGAACTCATCGCTGAGGGAGTGATCCAGGATGCCAAAACAATAATCGGTATATTATTTGCCAGACAGGCAGGGGAGATATGATATGCGTGATTATATCGAATACATGAAAAACGAAAAGCGTAAAGCTGAAAACACTCTCGTAGCTTATGAGAGAGACCTTAAGGCATTTGAGAAATTCCTTGCCGGAAGAGGCGTTGGAAGTCTTACCGAATGCACTGACAGCGATGCAGTGGCATATGTGCTTGAACTCAACAGGGACAACAAGTCCAAGCCGACAATCAACCGCAAGATATCCGCTATCAGGAACTATTACGAATTCGAGATCCAGAAGGGACTCAGGACAGGCAATCCTTTCACAAGAGTACGCTCTGCGAAGGGTGACAAGAGACAGATCGAGTATCTCACAGTAGAGGAGATCGAGCAGCTTCTTGCACTGCCTGATGATTCCTCCAAGGGCATAAGAGACAGGGCCCTGCTCGAGTTCATGTACGGGACCGGCGCCAGAGTAACAGAGGTCGTAAGGCTCAGATTCAGCGACGTCAATCTCAGAATGAGCTTTGTCACGCTGAGAGACTCCAACGACGAAAGCCGTATCGTACCTCTCGGAAGATACGCACGCGCTGCAATGACCGAGTACTTCGACAAGGCCTATGATGATCTCAGAGGCAGGGAGCGCGATGAAGACGATTATGTATTCATTAACCTCAGAGGAGATGCGCTGACAAGACAGGGCATATGGAAGATCCTCAAGGACTACGGCAGCGAGATAGGCATCGGCGACAGAATGACACCGCTGATCCTGAGAGACAGTTTTGCCGTACACATCCTTCAGAACGGCGGCGACCTCAAGACCCTGCAGGAACTGATGGGATTCGAAGACATGTCAGTCGGTATAGCATACCTGTCAGTCACAGACATCCACGTCAAGGACGTCTTCAACCGCACACACCCGAGAGCATAATGTGACATTGGGGACGGTTCTGACTGTCATCTTTTGCAAGAGACGACTTATTTTGCAGAAAAAATAATGAAAAAATGCTTGAATTTGCATTATGCGTGTGATAATCTAATCAGGCTGTGCGGCTGGCCGGCGTAGTGCGCAATGCATGTGGCGAGCACGGTCTGACAGCTGAATGTTATTACGGGCGGTCCTCTGGGGCAGACGATGATCGGTCTGTATTCCTCAAGAACGTCATGAGAGGAAGGAGAGAATAACGTGAATATTTTAGACCAGATCACAATGGATTACAAAAGGGATGACATCCCGCAGTTCAACGTTGGTGACACACTGCGTGTACACGTAAAGATCGTCGAGGGCCAGAGAGAAAGAATCCAGGTATTCGAGGGTTACGTACTTAAGAGACAGCACGGCGGAGTCAATGAGACTTTCACAGTAAGAAAGCTGTCAAACGGAATCGGCGTAGAGAAGACATTCCCGCTCCACTCACCAAGAATCGAGAAGATCGAGGTAGTCAAGAGAGGTAAAGTCAGAAGAGCTAAGCTCAACTACATGCGTCAGAGAACCGGTAAGGCTGCAAGAATCAAGAGCGCTGAATAATAGTAATCTCAATGCATACCATGGAATACTTCCACGGTATGCATTTTTCTTTAGTGAACGGAAGATAAAATGATAGATAACATAAACTGGTATCCGGGGCACATGAAGAAGACCCGGGAGCTGATAAAGGAAAACCTCAAAGCTGTTGATGCGGTCGTTGAGATCATCGACAGCCGTATTCCTGTGTCCAGTCGCAACCCTGTCATTGCTGAGCTCATCGGAAACAAGAGAAGATTCGTCGTACTCGGCAAGTCCGACCTGGCAGATCCTGATGAGACGGCAAAGTGGAGAGACCGGATCGCGAAGGAAGAGGGCGTTGTAAGGGCGATGGATCTCAATCTGCAGTCAGGTGAGAACATCAAGAAGCTGCTGAAGGCGCTGGAAGAGGAGGAGGACCTCAGAAATGCGGAGAAGTCAATCAAAAGGCCGCTTCGCATCATGATAGTCGGAGTTCCTAACGTCGGAAAGTCTTCGCTGATCAACCGTCTGACGGGCAAAAGGTCAGCGCTTACCGGCGACAGACCGGGTGTGACCAAGGGCAAGCAGTGGCTGACGCTCAGCAACGGAATGCAGCTTCTGGATACACCGGGTATCCTCTGGCCTAAGTTCGAAGATCCTGACGTAGGACTCAATCTGGCTTTCTGCGGCAGTATCAAGGATGATATACTCGGAGTACAGGACCTCGGTTTTGAACTCATAAGAGTGCTTGGCGAGAGGTATCCGGACAAGCTGCAGGAGAGATACAAACTCGACGATGTGTCGGCTCAGGCCATCGAGAATATGGATAATATAGCTCTGAAGAGAGGCTTTATAATGTCCGGAAAGCGTATAGACTATGAGCGCACCGGACGTACAGTACTGGATGAATTCAGGGGCGGAAAGATAGGCAGGATCACGCTCGAACAGGCATAAGATGACTAAAGCGGAAAGACTGGAAAGGGATATTAAGAAGCTGGCTGAGATGAAGGCTCATGAGGATGAGCTGAGGGCTCAGGGGCACAGATATATAGCCGGTATAGATGAGGTGGGAAGAGGCCCGCTTGCCGGCCCGGTTTATGCTGCGTGTGTTGTACTGCCTGACGACTGGGATATTCCGGGCGTCAATGACTCCAAGAAGCTCTCCGCTAAGAAGAGGGAAGAACTCTCGGAGATCATAAAGGAGAAGGCTGTCGCGTACGGGATAGGGATCGCAGACAATACTGAGATCGACGATATCAACATACTTGAGGCGACTAAGAATGCCATGAAGAGGGCAATCGAATCATGCAATGATAAACTTCATGCGCTTGCTGCAGATGAAGCCGGCGGTGACAGTGCATCCTGCGGGATCGACATGCTTCTTATTGATGCGGTCAGGCTCGACACAGGAATACAGACAGAGTCTATAATCAAGGGCGACGAGAAGAGTCTCAGCATCGCTGCCGCATCCATCGTAGCCAAGGTAGCAAGAGATAATTACATGACTGAGATGGGTGAGGTCTATCCCGGATACGATTTTGGCGGCAACAAGGGATACGGCACGGCAAAGCACTACGAGGGACTCAGGTCTCTCGGATATACGCCTATCCACAGAAGATCGTTTTTAAAGAAGTTCGAAGAGAAAAAGGAATCCGGGAGAGCCGCATGGGGCGGCACCGGAAAAGATGATAAAGGAGCCGGCAGTATGGCAAAGAAGAAGGTTTATGCTGTAAAAAAAGGGCGCACTCCCGGCATCTACATGACATGGGATGACTGCAAGGCGCAGGTGGACGGATTCCCGGGCGCAGAATACAAGAGCTTTGCGGATCCTGCAGATGCTGCGGCATATCTCGGGATAGCAGGCGGAGGCTCAGCTGAAGAGAGGTTTCCTGAAGGTGTCAGGGCCTATGTAGATGGCAGCTTTGATGCTGCTTCGGATAGGTTTTCATGCGGCGTTGTCATGGTCAGGACTGATGCAGAGGGCAATGTGAAAACAAGAGAGCTGAATCAGGTCTTTGATGATGCGGAAATGGCAAAGCAGAGAAACATTGCCGGCGAGATCATGGGCGCCAAGATGGCTGTGGACTTCTGCATGAGGCAGGGAATACCTGAAGTAGAGATATATCATGACTACGAAGGTGTCGGTAAATGGGCGGACGGTCTGTGGAAGGCCAACAACCCTATGACACAGGCATATGTCCGTTTTATAGAGAAAGCCCGCACCGGCATGAAAATCACTTTTGTCAAAGTCGCAGCCCACGCAGGCAACAAGTATAACGAGAAAGCAGACAAGCTGGCCAAGGAGGCGCTTGGCATCTGAATCCCGTAAAACTTGGGTGTTGAACTCGCAATCACTATATGTTACAATCTCGGTTGTAGCGGTCTATTAGCTCAGTTGGGAGAGCGACAGGGTGACAACCTGTAGGTCATTGGTTCAAGTCCAATATAGGCCACCAGGGCAGAGGAGTCATAATTGGCTCCTCTTATTCTTTGTGCTTATGCGTTTTCTTTTTTTGTATATATAACCGGGACACAGGATGTTCCAGATGATAAATGCTTTCAGAGAGAGGAAATTATGAAACTTAAAGTAACAAGAAAGGCTGTCTTTGAACTTGGACAGATGTTAGTCGGAAATGCGATCTGCGCATTCTCGATGGCATGCTTTGCGCTGCCGTACAACATGGTTGTAAGCGGAGTAAGCGGGATAGGAAGAATGCTGAAAGAGAGCATGGGTATAAGTGTTGCAGTATCAGTCGCTGTAATAAACATTGCCTTCTTCCTGCTGGGAGCTGTGATTCTCGGGAAGAAGTTCGCAGCTTCGACTGCGATTGGAACATTCGCATATCCTTTTTTCCTTGGTGTATTCCAGCATATAGAGGTCCTGCAGCATCTTGTCGATGACCCGCTCCTTGCAGCTATCTGCGCAGGTGTGCTCGATGGTGTGGGGCTCGGTCTTGTAATAAGGATCGGAGGATCGACGGGCGGAATAGACATTCCGGCGATAATACTGAACCGTAAGTTCAGCTGGAAGACAGGAACTGTTATGTCTGCCTTTGACATACTCATTTTCCTGATTCAGATACCTGTTACGAATACCAACGGAATCATCCTCGGAATTCTTTATGCCCTTATATACAGTGTGGTAATGAACAGGATGATAGTGATGGAGCAGGGCGGTGTACAGCTGATGATATGGACAGATCACCTTAAAGAGGTCAACGAGAAACTGCTGAGTATCGATATGGGAACTACGCTCCTCAAGGCAAAAGGCGGATATATGCGAGAGGACAAGTATGTTATATACTGTGCTGCCAGCAACCGGTATCTGAACAGGATCAAAAGAGCTGTACTGGATATCGATCCGAAAGCATTTATTACCATCACCAGCATGAGTGAGATCAACGGAAACGGGTTCACATGGACATTCAGGGATGAAACATATGAGCCTGTCATGAAGGACAGAATAGACGGGCACAGTCTCTCTGCTGCAGACTGACCTGCGGCAGACCTTTCCGGAACCGGTGATGATCTGGACATAAACCTGTTATTTGTTATCCTGAGACAAATAATCACAAAGTATACATGTATATCTTGTGATTTCATACATGAAAATCCAAAAATTTCCCGAAATAGTGAATTAATTGGCAAACATGGGTTGAATCTTCGTATGACCGGGTCTACGATACTAAGGTCGTCTGCATAAGCAGGCGGCCTTTTCCACTTAAATCAGCATTTATAACAGGAGCAGATAAGAGATGAGCAGGTTATTAGAGGACAGAAAATTACTTTCAGAAGTAGTACAGATGATTGCAGGCAACATCATCTGCGCATTTGCGCTCGGATGTTTTGCACTGCCGTTCGGAATGGTTGTAAGCGGCATGAGCGGTATAGGAAGAATGGTCAACTACTATACAGGAATCAGTGTATCTCTCGTAGTCGGAGCGTGCAACTTGGTGCTTTTTATCATCGGCTGGATAATGCTCGGGCACAAGTTTGCTGCATCAGTCGCTATCGGAACATTCGTATATCCTACTTTTCTCGGAATCTTCCAGAGCATAGAGCCGCTCCAGCATCTTGTTGATGATCCGCTCCTTGCAGCGATATGCGCTGGTGTCCTGAACGGTATTGGTCTCGGTCTTGTTATCAGAGTAGGCGGATCGACAGGCGGTACGGATATACCGCCGATCATCCTGAACCGCAAGTTCGGCTGGAAGGTGGCACCGATGCTCTACGCTCTTGATGTCGCAGTATTCATACTGCAGATACCTGTAACAGATACAAACGGTGTCATCCTCGGTATCCTGTACGCACTTATCTACAGTGTCGTGATGAACAAGCTGATCGTCATGGAGCAGGGCGGTGTCCAGCTGATGATATGGACAGATAAAGTGCCGGAGGTCAACGAGAAACTGCTTAGCATGAGATTCGGCACGACACTTCTCAAAGGTGTAGGCGGATACATGCACGATGAGAAGGAAGTTATCTATTGTGCGGCAAGCACACGGAACCTCAACAGGATCAAAAGGGCTGTACTGGCGATCGACAATAAAGCATTCATCACTATCACCAATATGAGCGAGATCAACGGCAACGGCTTTACATGGTATTTCCGCAATGAAGAGTATGATCCTGCTGTCAAGAACAGACATGAGAATCATGAGGAGGCAGAGGCCTCGATTCCGGCGTAAATCAGCTGAAAAGCAGAGAATCATAACAATAATAAACAGGAATAAGGGAAAAATTTGTACAGACTCACCAATTCCGTCAGTGTCTTTGTTGATGTAAACAAATAGTTGAATTATGGTCAAAAAACACAAAAAAGGTGTGTACAAGGTGATGAAATTGTGATAAAGTTATCACGTTTTCAGAACGCTATTTATACTGTGGTCTATAATAGGTTTACAATATTACATGGGTGAGGCCTTTTGAAAGTACACGTCAAGTTAAAAGATTCAGATTATCTGAAATTCAGTGAATATCAGCTGACTCACAGCAAGCAGGGGAAGAGGACGATCCTCATCCAGAGACTGACACTTCCGCTGATTTCTGCAGCTATGATCATCGGTTTCATTGCTTTTCATGCAAGCACCAAGGCGCTGATAATCGAGATCATTACCCTGACGATCGCTTCGGTTATATGGGTGATCGGAGTACCGGAGATGCTCAAGAGCAACATCCGCAGAGACTTCTATAAGAAAAAGAAGAGCGGAAGACTTCCGTATAATGAAGCCTCTGTACTTGACTTCGGTGAAGAGGGAATCACTGAGATCAGCGGTAACTATTCAGAAGTCACTCCTTACAGCAGCATCAACACTCTGGCAAAATCCAATGACCGCCTGTATGTATTCACAGACGGAGATAAGGGCTTTGTTATTCCGTTCAATGATGCAGCAAAGAACGGGCGCAAAGTGGCCAGGCTGCTTTCGGAAAAAACCGGGCTTACCGTAGAGGAGTAATCTGCGTCAAGTCAGATATTTATACATACATAACGTATGTCTAGATATATTTTTTAAAAATCTATATGGAGGAAGTAAAATGTTAGAACAACTCAAAAAGTTCCCATTTGGCTTCATTGTATGCTGTCTCACATTCACGTTTGAGAGACTTGCATATTACGGCGGCAAGTGGGGAATCGCTGTATTCGTTGTACTTGAGGCTGCCAACGGCGGACTCGGACTCACAACTGAGCAGGGTGCTATGTTCTCATCACAGTTCGTAGCATGGACTTATATCACACCGATCATCGGCGGATTCATCGCTGACAGATGGGTTGCACCGAGACTGCTGGTTCCACTGGGCGAAATCCTGATGGCTGCAGGCTGGTTCGCAATCTCCAGAGCACAGGGTGCCGGCGGAGTATGGCTGGCTATCATCCTGCTTGCTGTAGGTACCGGATTCTTCAAGGGTAACGTATCCGGAATCAACGGAAGACAGTTCGATAACGATAAGGACACACTTACAACTGCATTCTCGATCCAGTACATGTTCGTTAACATCGGATCATTCGTAGGAACAACTTTCCTCGCTCTGATCGGAACACAGGGTCCTGGATTCAGACCAATGTTCCTTGCATGCGCTGCATTCATGCTGCTTGATGCTGCATGGTGGCTCTTCGGAATGAGATACCTCGGAGACGCTGGTAAGAAGCCGTTCCTCATCGATAACAGAAGTGAGAACATTGAGGCTGCAAACGTAGAGAAGGACAAGAGACCTCTGACAAAGCTCGAGAAGAACAGAGTCGTTGCTATCCTGATCCTGACATTCCTCTCCGGACTGTTCTGGCTGTTCTGGTACCTGCTGTACATGCCTGTATACTATGAGTTCGGTCCTGCATCACAAGGTGGTATGGGATGGGCTAACTGGAACCTCGGTGCAAACTTCGAGATGCCTACAGCATGGTTCGACTCAATGAACGGACTGCTCTGCATCATCCTCGCACCTACAATGGCTGCAGTATGGAACAGCCTCAGCAAGAAGGGTAAGGACCCATCAATGATGACCAAGACAGCTCTTGGTATCATGCTCCTCGGACTCGGAGTTGCTATGATGGTAGTTGGCGCTGGAATCTACAACAGCACAGGCAAGCCTGTAGGCGTATGGATCATCATCCTCACAGCTATCCTGATGTCTGTTGGTGAGATGCTGTTCTCGCCACTCGGAAACTCGTTCATCAGTGAGTATGCACCTAAGAAGTACCTCGGTACACTCCTCGGAGCTTGGCCGTTCATCATCTTCTTCGCAGGACTTGCATACGGACCTCTGTACAATGCAATGAGAGTTAACTTCTCAAGATCATTCCTGATCGCTGCAATCATTGTATTCGCATCCGGCGCACTGATGATCTTCTTCAAGAACAAGTTCGAAGCTATGGTCAACGGTACTGAAGAGCAGAGAGCTGAGCTTGAAGCACTGGGAGAATAATAATACACAAAATGTTGTATAATATAACCTGCCGTGTAATGCGGCAGGTTATTGCTTAAAAGCGATAATTATCAGTAGGATGCACCCGTTAAACAATATCCTGTGCCATGTGCACAGACAGGGAGAATCATATGTTTGGAAAGAAAACAGCAGTAATATATTTTTCGCGTTCCGGAGTTACCAGGAGCCTGGTCGAAAAGTTTCCGCTCGAGGAAGGTGACAGAACGATAGAACTGATCCCGTCCGATCCGTATCCGAAGTCATACTTCAAGACTCTGGCCAGAGCAAAAGTAGAGATAGAAGGCAACGCGGATGTAGGCCTTGAGAACGGAAAGCAGGACCTCGGGCTGTATGACAGGATCCTTATAGGATTTCCGATTTGGTTCTGGACATGTCCTAGGATCATAAAGTCTTTTCTGGCGGAAAACGATCTCAGAGGCATGACGATATATCCTTTCTGTACCAGCGGAGGCATAGACATCACCGAGGCGGTAGATGAGATCAAAAGGAATGCTGACGGCGCGATAGTGAAAAAGGGAATGAGATTCAGAAAGTATTCTGAAGAAGCCCTCAAAAAATGGCTGGAACAGTAAGAAATAATACTGACGCCGGACATATGCATCCGGAAATGCATTTTGAAGGAGATCATAAAAATGAAAAAGGAAATCGTTGAGCTTAGACAGCTGATGGCTGAAAAGGGCATCGATGCTTACTATGTGCCATCAGGAGACTTTCACAGCTCAGAATATGTAAATGATTATTTTAAAGCACGTGCTTTCATGACCAATCTTACCGGTGAGTCCGGAGAGCTGATCGTTACCCAGGACGGCGCATGGGTATGGACTGACGGAAGATACTTCCTCCAGGCTGAAGAGCAGCTTGCAGGCACAGAGATAGAGCTCATGAGAATGGCAGAGCCGGGAGTTCCTACTGTAGAGGAATTCATGACAGAACTCGTCAGAAAGCACAACGAGACACAGGCTGAAAAGAAGTTCGTTCTTGGATTCGACGGAAGAGTCGTTCCGGGCAGCTTTGATGCAACAGCAAAGGAGATATTCGGAGGATTTGATAACGTCGTTATCAAGTGGGATGAGGATCTTGTAGATACAGTATGGAAGGACAGACCTGAGCTGAAGCCTACTGAGATCTATGAACTGCCTCTGACATCCGCAGGTATCAGCGCAGAGGATAAGATCGCTGCTGTAAGAGCAGAGATGAAGAAGGAAGGCACAGACTATCTTCTTATCACAGACCTGATGGAGTCCGCATGGCTCTTCAATCTGCGTGCTGCAGACATCCTGTATACACCTGTATTCTTCGCTTATACTATCCTCACTCAGGACAGCGTAAGACTCTATGTCATGGACGGAGCTCTGAAGAACGGTCTTCCTCAGCATCTGGACTTCGTTGAGGTACATGACTACAACGATATCTATAAGGATGTTGCAGAGCTGTCTGCAGACAAGACTCTCTGGCTCGATTCAGGTTCGGTCAACTACGCACTTTATCTCAGCATTCCTGAGGGAATGAAGCTGCATGATGCACTTACACCTGTAGCTCTAATGAAGGTCATCAAGAACGAGACTGAGATCGCAAGCTCAAGAAAAGCACACATCAAGGACGGCGTTGCTGTAACAAAGCTTATAAAGTGGCTCAAGGATACAGTAGACAAGGAGACACTGACAGAGATCGGCGTTGCTGACAAGCTCAAGGAACTCAGATTTGAGCAGGAAAATTGCTTCGACCTTTCGTTCGCCACCATCTCCGGATACGGCCCTCACGGAGCAATAATCCACTATGAACCGACACCTGAGACAGATATCGAAGTAGAACCTGAAGGATTCCTGCTTCTCGACTCCGGTGCGCAGTTCACAGACGGAACCACAGATATTACAAGAACGATCGCTGTTGGTCCGCTGACACAGGAGATGTTCGATGACTACACATATGTACTCAAGTCACACATCGATGTATCGCTGTGCAAAATCACTCCGGATATGACCGGTGTGGATTTTGACGCTGTTGCAAGAAAGCCTCTCAGAGAGGTCGGCCTTGACTTCAAGCACGGTCTTTCCCATGGAGTAGGCCATGTTCTCGGAGTCCACGAAGGACCGAACATTCTCAGAAGAGTGCCTACACCGATCGACATCAAGGCAGGCATGATCATGTCCAATGAGCCTGGCGTATATATCGACGGAAAGTTCGGCGTCAGGATCGAGAACCTGATTCTCTTCAAGGATGATGGAGAAGGCCACGTCGTTAACGAGCCTCTGACATGTGTTCCTTATGAGCGCTGTGCAATCAACGTATCGCTGCTGTCAGATGAAGAGCTCGAATGGCTCAACAATTACAGCAAGTGGGTAAGAGATACGCTCGTACCGCTTCTTGATGATGAGACAGCAGAGTTCGTAAAGGAAGAGACAGAGCCTTTCACAAGATAAACAATTATTTTGCACGATCAATGGCTGATACTATTGATCGCTGGTAACAAATGAAAGCAGGAGCCGAAAATGCGGATGAATGCCGTAAATGCGACACCTGCTTTTTTTTATACAAGCAATTACTGCAGGCGGTTACTGTTTCAAGTAGATGGTAGGACATATTCTGAATAAAGCATTGAAATGTCCTACTGAGAGGCCTGCAGAACGAGCAAAAGTGAAGAGCGAGTAGGACATATTCTGGAAAAAACAATGAAATGTCCTACTGAGAGGCCTGCAGAACGAGCAAAAGTGAAGAGCGAGTAGGACATATTCTGGAAAAAGCATTGAAATGTCCTACTGTGTCAACCCCCATGAGTGAGCAGGATCAGCACAACCTTATTTAATTGGATTATTAGTGAATCTGAGGGCTTACTGTGCTATAATTAAACGGTTATTATTCAGAAACAAGGAGATAACGCAAAATGTCTTTCAGATATTACTACGCCGACAGAGTACGTGAGAAAATGCCGGAGTACAGAGGCACTGATGAGGAGCTTCAGGATGCTATCGATGACCTGAGCCTTCTGTACCAGTCTGCTATAAGAGAGGTGGAGACCAAGCTCCAGATACTCTCTGATGATTTTGACAAAAAGCATTCCTATATGCCGATACATCACGTCCATTCGAGGCTCAAGACGATCGAGAGCATAATGGAGAAGGCTGTAAGATACGGCATAGAGGACCCTATCAATAATATCGATCAGATCAAGCGCGAGATACTTGACATCGCCGGTGTCAGAGTAATCTGCAACTACGAAGAGGACCTGCGCACCATGGCAAGGCTGCTTGTAGACCAGGAGGATATATCCTTCATAAGGGAGAAGGACTACACCAACAACCCGAAGCCGAGCGGCTACCGCAGTCTGCATGTCGTCATAGCGGTACCGGTATACCTGGTCAACAGGAAGAAGATGGTACCTGTCGAGGTGCAGTTCAGGAGCATCGCAATGGATGCCTGGGCAAGTCTCGAGCATGAGCTGAGATACAAGAACAAAGGCAAACTCTCGCAGGACATCGTGGATACACTCAAGGAGTGCGCAGAGACGCTTCACAATGTAGACGAGAGGCTCTCACACATCAGGCACAAAGTGCTGAACGATGAGAGCGAGTACAGCAACTACTAAACAAGTCCATAAACACGAATTATTATATAAACAACGGAGAACACACTGTATGAAGAACTTAGCAAAGACATACGATCCAAAGCAGTTCGAAGACCGCATCTATGAGATGTGGGAGGAGAAGGGTGCATTCAATGCAGACATCGATAAGGACAAGAAGCCGTTCACTATCGTAATGCCGCCTCCTAACATCACAGGTCAGCTGCATATGGGTCATGCACTTGACCAGACACTTCAGGACATCCTCACAAGATGGAAGAGACTCCAGGGTTATTCAGCACTCTGGCTGCCGGGCTCTGACCACGCAAGCATCGCTACCGAGGTCAAGGTAGTTGAGAAGCTGCGTGAGGAGAAGGGAATCGACAAGCACGATATGTCCCGTGAGGAGTTCCTCGAGCACGCATGGGAGTGGAAGAGAGAATACGGCGGACGCATCACACGCCAGTGCCGCAAGCTCGGTGACTCCTGTGACTGGAGAAGAGAGAGATTCACGATGGACGAGGGCTGCAACAAGGCAGTCAACGAGATGTTCATCAGCCTGTATAAGAAGGGCCTTATCTACAAGGGTGACAGGATCATCAACTGGTGTCCGAGCTGTGAGACCACTCTGTCTGATGCAGAGGTCGAGCACGAGGATATCGACGGTCACTACTGGTATTTCAGATATCCTGCAGCAGACGGCGGCGAAGGTATCACTATCGCAACATCCCGGCCTGAGACAATGTTCGCGGATATCGCCATCGCTGTAGCAGAGGGAGACGAGAGATATGCTGATCTTGTGGGCAAAACAGTCATCCTCCCGCTTGTAGGAAGAGAGATCCCTGTAATCACTGACGAGCACGCTGATCCTGAAAAGGGTACCGGTGCCGTTAAGATCACACCGGCTCACGACATGAACGACTTTGAGGTAGGCCAAAGACACGGCCTTGATGCAAGCCTTTCATGCATAGATGAGCACGCTAAGATGACAGCACTTGCCGGCAAGTATGAGGGCATGGACCGCTATGAGTGCCGTAAGGCATGGGTTCAGGAACTCAAGGACGCAGGATACCTTGTCAAGATCGACGATCTGACTATCCCTGTAGGAAAGTGCTACAGATGCCATACAGTTGTAGAACCGAGGATCAGTGACCAGTGGTTCGTAGCTATGAAGACTCTCGCAGAGCCTGCTATCAAGGCAGCAGAGTCCGAAGGCGGCGAGCTGGTATACGTTCCTAAGAGATATGAGAAGACATACCTGAACTGGCTTTATGATATCCATGACTGGTGTATCTCAAGACAGCTCTGGTGGGGCCACAGGATTCCTGCATACTACTGCGATGACTGCGGTGAGATCGTAGTTGACACAGCAATGCCTGAAGTATGCCCTAAGTGCGGAGGAAAGCATTTCCACCAGGACGAGGACGTACTTGACACATGGTTCAGCTCGGCACTCTGGCCGTTCTCAACACTCGGATGGCCTGAGAAGACTCCTGAGCTTGAGTATTTCTATCCTAACGATGTCATGGTCACAGGCTACGATATCATCTTCTTCTGGGTAGTAAGAATGGTATTCTCCGGTCTGTATACCATGGGAGATATCCCGTTCAAATACGTATATATCCACGGCCTTGTAAGAGATGAGCAGGGACGCAAAATGTCAAAGTCCCTCGGCAATGGTATCGATCCGCTCGAGGTCATCAACGAGGTCGGAGCTGATGCTCTGAGATTCATGCTCGCTACCGGTATTTCACCTGGTAACGACATGAGATTCATAAGAGCCAAGCTTGAGTCTGCAAGAAACTTTGCAAATAAGCTGTGGAACGCTTCGAGATTCACCATCATGAACCTCCAGAGCGAGGACGGCGAGTTCCTGCCTATGGCAGATGAGAAGACTGCTGTTCTCCGCGATGAGGACAAGTGGATACTGACCAAGATCAACGAGGGCGTTAAGGAGATCACTTCGGATCTTGAAAAGTTCGAGACCAGCCTTGCAGGTCAGAAGATATACGAGCTCATCTGGGATGTTTACTGTGACTGGTACATCGAGCTTGTAAAGGGCAGACTCTACGGAGATGATGAAGAGGACAAGAAGACTGCAAGATTCGTTCTCCAGAAGACACTCAAGGATCTTCTGAGACTCCTGCATCCTTATATGCCGTTCATCACTGAGGAGATCTGGAGCTACCTGCCTGCAGAAGAAAAGACTGCTGACAATCCGGAAGGACTTCTGATCAGGGACAAGTGGCCTGAATATGATGCTTCGATGGATTACAGCGAAGCAGCTGCAAGAATCGAGACAGCAATGGAGATCATCAAGGCTGTAAGAGCTATCAGAGTCGAGGCCGACGCTGCACCTTCAAGAAAGGTAAGTGTCATCGTCAGGACTGATACACTTGCAGACACTGTACCTGCAGTCGAGAGCCACATCTGCAAGATCGCCAACGTTGACAGCATCACCGTACAGCCGGCATCAGCTGAGGCTGCAGATGATGTAATGTCACAGGTAATCACAGGCGGCGATATCCTCGTTCCGCTCGATGAGCTTGTTGATAAGGCTGCGGAGATCGAGCGACTTGAGAAGGAGAAGAAGAGACTCGAGGGCGAGGTCATGAGAGTAGAGAAAAAGCTTGCAAATCAGGGCTTCGTATCCAAGGCTCCTGCTGCTGTTGTAGAGGAAGAGAGAAGCAAGGGCGAGAAGTACAAAGAGATGCTCGAGACAGTCGTTGCAAGGCTTGAATCTCTCAGATAATCATTACCAAAAGCACACAGAAAACGCGTCCAAAACACACAATTACTGAGTCCAAATCGGTTGAATGGGGTCAGTCTGTGTGGTAGAATGAATTCAACAATTTTGGACAAAACAGATATTAAAAATATAGATATACAGGAGGTTTCAGCTTATGGTGAAGCTTTTAATAGGACACAAGGGAAGCGGTAAAACCAAGAGGATGATCGAACTTGCCAACGGTACAGTTCAGACAGCTAAGGGAAGCATCGTTTTCATCAACAAGAATTCAAGACTTATCTACGACCTCGACTACAAGATCAGAGTCGTATGCATGGAGGATTTCCCTCATATCACCAATGAGGACGAGTACATCGGATTCCTCTTCGGTATCATGAGTTCTGACAACGATATTGAGACGATTTTCCTGGACGGCATCATGAGACACAGAGACTTTGCCCTTGAGATCCTTCCGAGCTTCATTGAGAAGATCAAGGTTATCTCCAAGGAGTCAGGCATCGACTTCGTACTCAGCGTAAGCGCAGAGCTGGAAGAGATGATCGGAGTAGACTTCGATAATATCGAGGTACTCAACTAGGCTATGAGCTTGAGCCCCGGGTCACACTCGGGGCTCTGTTTTTTTGAAGAAGGGTATAAGATATGACTATTCTCGAGCAGGTGGCTGCAGGTCTTGCCGGTGGCAGAGAGCAGTTTGACAGGGTTATGAAAGACATGAGCACTGATCCTTCCGGAGCGTCGGACGGATCAGTCCTGTCTCTGTCGGATAATGTTGATTTTCTCCGGCAGCTTATCTCAAAAGGGTACAGCGGTAAATTCAGATGCATATACATAGACCCGCCTTTCTTTACGAGGTCAAAATTCAACGCCTCTGTAAGCGTAAAGGGCAATGACGGCAGTTCACACAGGATAAGGCATCTTGCTTTCGATGACAGGTTTGAAAGAAGCCTCGAGTGCTACGTGGAGAACATGACTGTCAGGATCCTGCTCATGAAGGAGCTCCTCGCACAGGACGGAACTCTGTGGGTACATCTCGACTGGCACTCTTCGCATTATATAAGACTGGTGCTCGACGAGCTCATGGGTGACAGGAATTTTGTCAACGAGATAGTATGGTGCTATAAGTCGGGAGGCTCGGGCAAAAAACATTTTTCAAGAAAACACGATACCATACTTGTTTACAGCAAAAGCAGGAAGTATTATATCAGCATACCTGAAGAGAAGTCCTACAACAGAGGTTTTAAACCATATAATTTCAAGGGTGTCAGGGAGTATTGCGACGAGAACGGCTGGTACACTCTCGTCAACATGAAGGATGTGTGGAATGTCGATATGGTCGGCAGGACATCATCCGAGAGGAACGGCTATGCCACTCAGAAGCCTATGGAACTGATGCGCAGGATAATTGACGCCGGCTCGGAAGAAGGGGACCTTGTGGGCGATTTCTTCTGCGGAAGCGGCAGCTTTCTTGAAGCTGCTGAGTTAAGCGGCCGCAGATGGATAGGATGCGACAATGAGAAGCTGGCAGTTTCCATGGCAAGAAAAAGGCTAATGAAGAGAGATGCAGCTTTCCGCTCATACGACCTCAGCACTGAAGGAAGTGCCGGAAGAATAGATGTGACCGTTAAGGATGTACAGAACCTTGAGAGCGGAGGACGTCTCATAAGAGCGGCAGTTACTGATTTTGTACCGGATATAGATACCGGATATATACAGACAAGAGACAGGCAGTACATAGAAGATGCCATGAGGGATGATCCTCAGCAGCTGATAGACTACATAATGATTGACAATGACTTCAGCGGCGAGTTCAGATGCAGGGACATCATTGAGATGCCTGAGGAAGAGTTTACTGTCATCACTCAGGGCCGCGCAGCGGTTATTGCAGTCGATGTTTTCGGAAGAGAATACGACGGGGGAATAATATAGCAATGAACAGTGAAAAGGAAAACAATGCGGCAGAGGAAAAGAAACTGTCCGCGTCAAGAAACAGCAGGAAACTGAAAAACGGCGAGAACAAGAGGAAAGCCAGCAGCGGAATGGATTCTCTGGACAAGGCTCTTGCCAAGCAGGAGCATGAAAGCCTCAAGGCCAACCGCATAGCGGCTACTGATCCTGAGCTGAAGGGCAAGACCAGACTCCAGGCGAGGGCAGGAGAGATAGCAATGGCACTTCTGGCAGCGCTTATAGGTTCCTTTGCTACTGTGTGCATAATGCTTCCCAACGGTCTCACGTTCGGAGGTATCACAGGTATCGCCAAGATCGTTCAGAATTACACAGGGTGGAACTATTCACTGATCTATTATGCTTTCTCAATGCTGATAGCGTGTATAGTGTGGGCCTCTCTGGGATTCAAGGAGCTCAGAAAGATCATCCTGATGTCACTGGCATATCCGACGATAATGTTTATCCTGGAGCTTACCAAGATCCAGTTCCAGACAGAGGACAAGCTCCTCGCAGCGGTTTTCACCGGCGTTGTCATGGGAGTTTCCAACGGGCTTACTTTCAAGGCCGGCTTCTCATCGGGAGGAACTGACTCTCTTGCCAAGGTCATCAAATACAAGAGGATGCCGCACCTTGCGATCAATGATATAACCTTTGTAATAAACGCACTTATAGTTGTGGCAAGTGCGGTCATACTCGGCCTGGACATTGCTCTCTATGCGATCATTACCATCTACGTATCCATGAAGGTAGGAGAGGCTGTAATGTACGGTCTGTCCACCAAGATCGTCGAACTTGACATCATACCGGGAGATCCTGAAGCCCTTACCAAATACATTATGGAAGAGCTGGGAAGGGGCGTCTCGAGTGTAGAGGTGACAGGAGAGTATACAGGAGATAAGAGAAAACAGCTTAAGATACTGTGTTCCCCGAGAGAGAGCTTTCTTATCAAGAGGCATCTCGCCAAGAACGATCCGAACTCATTCGTAGCTGTCATAAGTGTCAACTCCGTATGGGGAGTGGGAAGGGGATTCTCAGACATACGCAGCATGGAATAGCCTGCTGATAACAAAATACTACAGATAATAGAAAAGATTCTGCCGAACGGCAGAATCTTTTTTGCAATAAGTACCAGCTGCATCAGTGTGCAGGTCTGCTTACTATTCGATTGTAAGGATATCACGGAATCCTGTGACTTCGAAGATCTCGCTGATGACATCGTTAGGGTTGGTAACGACCATCTTTCCCTGCTTCATCATGATCTTCTGTGCTGCAAGCAGAACACGAAGGCCGGCAGATGAAATGTACTCAAGGTTAGCCAGATCGATCACAAGCTCTTCAACTCCTTCGATATCCTCTTTGAGAGCTGCTTCGAGTTCCGGAGCAGTAGTAGTGTCAAGTCTTCCTTCAACTGCAACAGTAAGCTTGCTGCCTTCCTTAGTCTTGTTAATATTGAGCATTTATATTATCCTCCTCTTTCTTCTGCCGGAAGATTCCGGTTGTTAATATTGACTGTTTTACTGATCGGATATCAGAAATACTTGCTGATAGTAACTATATTCTTTCCGTCGATGCGCTCATACCTCATGAGATCCATTGACTTCTTGACCATATATATGCCGAGTCCTCCGATTTTACGGTCTTCAGCGGAAAGTGTAACATCGGGATCATCCTTGCTGACAGGGTCGTAGGGAATACCTGTATCGGTAAGTGTTATCTCGATCAAGCCAGGATCATCATGTGTTTCGATTCCGATCGTTACATCTCCTGTCCCCGGTGTATAGGCGTAGTGAGCAACATTGACGAAAAGTTCTTCCACTGCAATACTGATCTGCATGCCGGTCTTGATGCCACAGTCAGTTTTCTCAAGTTCGCTTTCCACGAACGCAAGAACTTTCCCGAGATTTGCAATTTTTGCTTCTACTGTCAATGTGTTCATTTATTGCTCCCGGTCATAGAGTTACGATCTTTACCAACAATGATATTACCACAAAATGCCTCTGCTTGCATATATCAGCCGGTTATTTTTGCCATATTTGATACCAGTTCCCTCGAAAGGCGGTTGACTGATGCGGAATTGAGTATAAGAAAGCCGTTTACGCAGTCCGGATCATCTCCCAGATCTGTGCCGAGAGGCTGAAGGTCAACATAGCATTCATCTTCCATACGCTCTACCGGCAGGTCTATCTCGAAGGATGATGACGAAGCGTTGAAGACGGCTGTCACCGGACTGGTCTCATCAGGAAAGTATGAGGCAGATACGGGCTTTCTAAGCTGTTCTCCGGTTATCCTCAGGATCTTGCCCGGTCTGCTGAGAGCCGGTCTTATCGCAAATCTCCCGTCTGCTGAAGGGAAACCGTGCAGCGCCAGCGCAGCATCAGGGTCTTCAGGCTCATCGAGGCTGAGGTGCATCAGGCGGCACAGCTGAAGGACATCCTCTCTGTTGTGGGTAAGGATTATCTTCTCGATCGTTGTATTCCCCGTAAGAGAGTATTCGTCGAACAGACGGACGCTTTCATGGCCTGAAATGGTATCACGGCGGTCGGAAAAAATGCCGTAATGCTCTTCGATGGATTTCTGGCTCATCGAACCGATCCGCCTCTTGAGATCGGAGCCTTTCCTGAGATATCTGAACAGGTCAAAATCAAAAAGGTCAATATGCGCATCTGAGAAGTTGCGTTCAAGCCTTCTGTTTATGAACGGAATGTCGTATGCCTGTCCGTTGAATGTTATAAGGTATCCGATATCCTCTCTTTTCAGATAATCAAGAGTCGCATCAAGGACTCTGTTTTCTTCGTAATGGTTCTCTGCAAGAAACTGTGTGATGCGGATACCGGAATCAGTCCGGACAAGAAGTGCTATAAGACAGACCTTACATCTTAAAGGGTCAAGGCCGGTGGCCTCGATATCAAGTATGCAGGGCTTCATGCCTTCAAAATAAGAACTGAACCATGAAGGGTAATCCACTGTTATTCTGTAATCTCTTGTAAAAGTCTTCATGGTGAAAAAGTATCATTTTTGGTCATGTGTTACAAGAAGAAAGAGGCCGGGAATATGGCAGGGAAGAGCTGCAGAAAAGTAAAAATGATAAAGTAAAAGAGACTGCGGGGGTAGCAGTCTCTTTTAAAAAGGGTATTGGGACTAGAGATTAGGAATCAATAATCTGATTCCATGACAAGATTATAGCGGGGGAAGAAGATTTAATCAACCTCAAAATTAATATTTAAAAGACAAAAAAACAAGATTCCCGTTTTAAATACAAACCTCGGGAACCTTGCAATTACTAAAGTCCAAATACTTGAACAATACACTCGGTATATAGACAGAAATACAAAATCGTAAACCAGCAGTCTATACATTGAAGAGGAAATGGACCACATCTCCGTCTTTCATCTCATAGTCTTTACCTTCAGATCTGAGCCATCCATGCTCTTTTGCAGCTGAAAGTTTTCCGTCACATTCCATGAGCTTATCGTATGCGATAGTCTCGGCTCTGATGAATCCCTTCTCAAAATCCGTATGGATCTTGCCTGCTGCCTGAGGAGCAAGAGTGCCTCTCTTGATAGTCCAGGCTCTTGTCTCGTCTTCTCCTGTGGTCAGGAAGGAGATGAGGTCCAGAAGGGAATAGGAAGACTTGATCAGCTTGTCCAGGCCGGCTTCTGTGATGCCCATGTCCTCGAGGAACATCTCGCGCTCCTCGTCTTCGAGCTCAGCAAGCTCTGCCTCTATCTTGGCGCATATCACCACTACTTCGGAACCCTCAGCAGCAGCGTATTCTTTAACAGCTTTGACATAATCGTTGTCTTCGCCGGCAACATCGTCTTCAGAAACATTGGCGGCATAGATGACAGGCTTGTAGGTGAGAAGGTCAAGCGTTTTCACGAATGCTGCCTGCTCATCATCAAGGTCCATGCTGCGTGCAACGTTTCCGTCGGCAAGGTGGGCGTAGATCTCCTTGAGAAGCTCAAGCTCGCCGCGCGCCGACTTGTCAGCCTTGGCCTGCTTCTCAGTCTTGGCGATCCTGCGCTCGAGAACCTCCATATCAGCGATCACAAGCTCCATGTTGATGGTCTCGATATCGTTGACCGGATCGACTTTGCCGTCAACATGAACAACGTTAGGGTCGTCAAAACATCTGACTACATGAACGATCGCTTCGACCTCGCGGATGTGGCCGAGGAACTTGTTGCCGAGACCTTCGCCTCTGGAAGCTCCCTTGACCAGTCCTGCGATATCGCTGAATTCGATTGTTGTATATATGGTGCGCTTGGAATTGTAAACGCGGGAGAGGGTAGTTACTCTCTCATCCGGTACTGTTACAACTCCGACGTTAGGCTCTATGGTGCAGAACGGGTAGTTGGCTGCCTCGGCACCTGCCTTTGTGATGGCGTTGAACAGAGTGCTTTTTCCTACGTTTGGAAGTCCTACTATTCCCAGTTTCATGATGATCCTCCTGTGATCATTAATAATTTTGCCGCTGTATTTACAGCAGTGTCTATTCTAACACACATGAATGTTTTTTTCTATTGCATGACCGGTTAATGGGCAGAAAGTTGATACTTTTGTGTGTTAAAGTCTTGACAGGTATAAACTGCGGTATAAAATTAATTATAGAATGGTCTGTTTAAGGCAGACCATATTCATATAAAAATCGGAGGAATCAGTAATGACTGAAGTTGCAAAGAGAGTGTCCAGGCTCAGAGAACTCATGGCTGAGCAGGGGATAGATGCGTATGTTGTTCCTACAGCAGACTTTCACCAGAGTGAATATGTAGGAGAGCATTTCAAGGCAAGAGCGTTCATAAGCGGTTTCAGCGGCTCATACGGAACAGTCGCGATAACAGCAGATGACGGCGGTCTGTGGACAGACGGCAGATATTTTACACAGGCGACTAACGAACTCGAAGGAAGCGGCATCCGCCTCATGAAGATGTTTGTTGACGATACACCGACTACTACAGAGTGGCTTGCACAGAACATTCCTGAAGGCGGAACAGTAGCCTTTGACGGAAGAGTCCTTTCCATGGGAGAGGGACAGGAATATGAGGAAGTTCTCGGTGCAAAGGGCATCAGAATAGTCTATATGACTGACCTTGTCAATGAAGTATGGACGGACCGTCCGGCACTTTCAGAGAAGCCGTGTTTCTACCTTGATGAGAAGTGGACCGGCGAGAGCACAGCTCATAAGCTGGAAAGAGTAAGAGCGAAAATGTCTGAGTGCGGAGCAACAGTGCATATCATCGCATCACTTGATGATGTGTGCTGGCTTCTCAACTTCCGCGGTGATGATATAGATTTCTTCCCGCTCGTACTCTCTTACGCGACAGTATGGAATGATCACGTGGACCTGTATGTCGACGAACGCAAACTGAACGATGAGATCAGAGAGCATTTTGCACAGGATAACGTCATCATCCATCCATACAACGACATATATGAGGACGTAAAGAAGATCGGAGCTGAGGAGACTGTACTCATCGATCCTATGAAGATGAACTACGCTCTGTATAAGAGCCTCGGATGCAGGATCGTTGAAGCCCAGAACCCTACTATCCTCATGAAGGCGATGAAGAACCCGGTTGAGATAGAGAACATCAGAAAGGCTGAGCTCAAGGACAGCATCGCTCTGACAAAGTTCATCTGCTGGGTCAAGAACAATTACGACAAGATGGAGATAACTGAGCTGTCCGCATCTGATAAGCTCACATGGTTCCGTCAGCAGCAGGAAGGTTATATAAGGGACTCGTTCGAGCCTCTGCAGGCATTCGGTGAGCACGCGGCTATGATGCATTATTCACCGAGCCCTGAGACCGATGTAGTACTGAAGGAAGGCGAGATGCTTCTTTCTGATACAGGCGGCGGATACTTCGAAGGTTCTACAGATATCACAAGAACAACAGTCCTCGGACATATCGGGCCGGAGATGAAGAAGTACTATACAGCTGTCTTCCGTGCTATGCAGCATCTGTCAGCAGCCAACTTCCTTTACGGCAACCACGGCTGGTCACTTGATGTTCTGTGCCGTCAGCCGGTATGGGATCTGAACAAGGACTTCCAGTGCGGAACAGGACACGGCTTCGGATATCTCGGAAGCATCCACGAGCCGCCTACAGGATTCAGATGGTATATCGTACCTTCCAAGAATGAGCATCACCAGTTCGAAGAGGGTATGTGCGTTACTATCGAGCCGGGTATCTATGAAGAGGGAGACTTCGGTATCCGTATTGAGAACAATGTAGTTACAGTCAAGGGTGAGAAGAACAAGTACGGACAGTTCATGCACTTTGAGACACTGAATTTCGTACCAATCGATCTTGATGCCATCGACCCTGAGGAGCTGACAAGAAGCGAAAGAGAATGGCTCAATGATTATCACAGGCAGTGCTATGAGAAACTTTCGCCGTTCATGACTGAAGAGGAAAATGAATGGCTTAAGGAATATACAAGAGAGATATAACCGGAGGGCCAGCTAGGGGGCATAATGCTGGCTAAGAAGAAGGGATGGAGAAAAGAGAGAAAAATGGCATCAGAAATCAGAGAAAGAATTATAGACACTGCGTGGAAGCTCTTCCACGAGAAAGGGTTCAGCGAGACAACGATCAACGATATCATCCGTGAAGCGGAGATATCCAAAGGGACTTTTTACTACTACTTCAGAAGCAAGGATAACATGCTTGACACGCTCTCGGTCATCCTCGATGCAGAGTACGAAAGACTTGCAGCAGAAATACCGGAAGATATGGATTCTTTCGACAAGCTGCTTAAGATCAATTATGAAGTTCACTCCTTCATCAATGACAATATCGATTACAGACTGCTTGCCTATCTGTACTCCACACAGATAACCAAGGACCAGTCGTCAAGTCTTCTCGACAGGAACAGATTTTATTTCAGGTTCCTTGAGCAGATAATAGAAGAAGGAAGACGCAAAGGGGAGCTGACAGAAGAGCTGTCTGTTTCTGAAACAGTCAAATTCTACAGTCTTGAGGAGAGAGCACTCGTCACTGACTGGTGCATGAACAACGGCAACTATCATCTCGGTGAATATAGTAAGAAAATGTTCCCGATGATGATAGCCGGCTTAAGGAAATAGCAGGTAAAAGACCGGCATGTCAACTCTACTGAAAGTGGATATGCCGGTCTCGCTATTCGTCGGAAAAATATCAATTTGGGTGGTGACTTTACCGTCCGGGGGTACTATAATATCAGTGTTGGTACTGCGGGTCATACCGCGGTCTAATACAATTTATTAAAACCTATCACTTATTACTCAAATGTTTCAATTGTTTTATTAAGAGGTAATCTAATGGACACAGGTAAACTGAACAGAATCAAAGCTAAGATGCAGGAGCAGGGCATGCCGCAGATGGTCATTTCCGATCCTGTAGCTATCTTCTATCTGACAGGAAAGTGGATCCTTCCTGGTGAGAGATTCCACGCACTGTACATCAATGTGAACGGCGATGATCACTTTGTCATCAACAAGCTGTTCCCGCAGACAGAGGATCTCGGAGTTCCTATCACATACTATGATGATATCGAGGACGGATGCGAAGTTCTCGCTCAGTATGTAGATAAGACAGCTCCTATCGGAGTTGACAAGAACTGGCCGGCAAAGTTCCTTCTGAGACTTCAGCAGCTCGGCGGCGGCAGCGAGTACCGCAATGGTTCTGTTATCGTAGATAAAGTACGTCAGATCAAGGACGAGGGCGAAAAGCAGGCTATGAGAGAGTCCGGCGCTAAGCTCGACAAGGTAATGGACAAGCTGATCCCATACGTTGTAAAGGGAATGACAGAGAGAGAACTCAATGCTAAGTGCCTCGAGCTCCTCAAGGAGGAAGGATTCAGCGGTCCTTCATTCGATCCTATCACTGCTTATGCAAAGGGTGCTGCTGATCCTCATCACATCACTGATGACAGCAAGGGCAAGCACGGTGACTGCGTAATCCTCGATATCGGCGGAATGTGGAAGAACTATGCTTCCGACATGACAAGAACTGTCTTCATCGGCGAAGTATCCGAGAGACAGAAGGAGATCTACAACGTAGTTCTCGAGGCTAACAAGAGAGGTATCGCTGCAGCTAAGCCGGGCGCTAAGATGAGCGACGTTGACAAGGCTTGCAGAGACTACATCACAGAGAAGGGATTCGGTGAGTACTTCACACACAGAACAGGTCACTCCATCGGTCTTGAAGACCATGAAGTCGGCGATGTTTCCCTTGTAAATGACGAGATCATCGAAGTAGGTCAGTGCTTCTCCGTAGAGCCTGGTATCTACATCTATGATGAGGGAATCGGCGTAAGAATCGAGGACATCGTTCTTATCACTGAGGACGGATGCGAGAGACTCAACGTATATCCTAAGGATGAGATCATCGTAGTTCCTGACGCTGAATAATGTACGAATAATCAAGAGCGGATCATTTTCTCTTCGCTCGAGTCCTCGGCGCAAATTGCTTAGCATCATGCGCCTGCGGGATTCTCGCTCCGTGAAAATGAATCCGCTCATTGTTAATCAGAAAAGCAATTAAGGAAGGTAAATTATTATGGCTACAATCACTGAAGGTTATATGCCTTATCTTGGCTACAAGACCTATTACAGAATCACTGGTGAGGAATACAAGGGAAACGGCAAGGCTCCTCTTATCTGCCTGCACGGCGGCCCGGGATCAACTCACAACTACTATGAAGTTCTCGATAACGTAGCTGATGACGATCAGCGTATGATCGTAATGTACGACCAGATCGGCTGCGGCAATTCATATCTTGAGGGACATCCTGAACTCTGGAACCTCGACGTATGGATGAACGAGCTTTTCGCACTGAGAGAGCACCTCGGCCTTGATGAGTGCCACATCATCGGACAGTCATGGGGCGGAATGATGCAGATCGCATACGGCATCGACTATAAGGATCACCTGAAGGGCGTTAAGAGCTTCATCATCTCCAGCGGACATCCATCAAGCAGCCTGTGGGAGAAGGAAGGTCTCCGCAGGATCAAGATGATGCCACAGGACATGCAGGACGCTATCAACCACGCGCTTGAGACAGGCGACTTCACAGGCGAGGCTTATGATAAGGCTGTTCAGGAATACATGGACAGATACTGCAACTACTGGCTCGGAGAAGACGCACCTGAGTGCTGCACAAGGCCTAAGAAGAGCGGCGGAGAAGCATATCTCTACGGATGGGGTCCTAATGAGTTCGCTCCTACAGGAACTCTGAAGGACTTCGAGTATGTTGACAGACTCGGCGAGATCGAAGTACCATCACTCATCATGAGCGGTATTTCCGACCTCTGCTCACCGCTCGTAGCTAAGACAATGCACGACGGCATCAAGGGATCAAAGTGGATCCTCTGGGAGAGAGCAAGACACACATGCTTCGTTGACAGACACGATGACTACTGCGTAGAGCTCATCAAGTGGATGAATGAGCACGATAAGTAATAATAACTGCTGGCTATAACTGCAGAAAAAGGCCATACTGAGCGGAATGCCCGGTATGGCCCTTTTTATAGGTAACAGCTTTAGTGTCCGATTCAGTATTGATATCAGTCTGTTTTCTTTCCAGGAAGCGGGAAGTGCTTTTCGCAGTATTTGAAAAGGATCACTCCTCCGATGATGGCGCACAGGCTTATGACCTGAGCCTGCTTGAATGGCCCGATCATAAGGCTGTCGGTACGAAGCGACTCAACAAGGAAGCGCTCAACAGAGTAGAGGATGAGATACATCGAGAATGTCTGTCCGTATGCCTTGCGTCTGTTCCTGTCCCACCATGTAAGGAAGAAGAACAGGAAGAGACACCACATAGATTCATACAGGAATGTAGGGTGGACCTTTACTCCGTCTACAAGAATGCCCCATGGAAGGTCGGTAGGACCGCCGTGAGCTTCGCCGTTGAAGAAGTTGCCCCAGCGTCCGAGTGACTGTGCAAGAGCGACGGTAGGCACGAAGAGGTCAAGCACATTCAGCGGATGGATATGCTTGTGCCTGCACACTAGCCATACCGTTATTGCTCCTAATATGAGTCCGCCGTGAATGGCAAGACCGCCGTTTCTTATATTAAGAGCGTCGCCGACTGAATGGTACATATCTAGATTGAAGAGTACATAATACAGTCTCGCGCCAATCACTCCGATCGGGAGCATCCACAGAGCAATATCCAGTACATCTTCATCTTTAATGCCGTGTTCGTGAGCTCTCTTTGATGAAATGAGAACCGCCAGAAGCATGCCGGTTGCGATCAGGATACCGTACCATCTTATTTCTATACCGGCTATTTCAAATGCTATAGGATCCGGATGACCCATAATACCTCCATATATACAGGTGCTGTCGGCTGCAGATGCAGGGCGCACTGATTTGCAAAAATCTTACTACCGAAGTAGTATAACATATCACGGGAGAGGGTGGGAGACACCAGACGTAAATTGGCTTGAAATTTGAGCCAAATTTTGTTCTGAATTTCTGATTGGAAGCTGTTGACATAGCGATTCTGTTTTGTTATTATAATCAAGCGCGATTGAAAAGGAGCGCGTTTGTGGCGGCGTAGCTTAGTTGGCTAGAGCGTCCGGTTCATACCCGGAAGGTCACTGGTTCAAGTCCAGTCGCCGCTACCAAGATGGACGCATAGCTCAGCTGGGAGAGCACCTGCCTTACAAGCAGGGGGTCATAGGTTCGAGCCCTATTGCGTCCACCATTCGCGGCCGGGTAGTTCAGCTGGTTAGAATGCCAGCCTGTCACGCTGGAGGTCGACGGTTCGAGCCCGTTCCCGGTCGCCACCTTTTGAAAATAGTATGGTGGGTGTCGTCAAGTGGTTAAGACCCTGGGTTGTGGCTCCAGTATTCGTGGGTTCGAATCCCACCATCCACCCCAAAATTTTCTTTGATACACAGCACGTAATGTGCTACAATAACACTGCTGATGGGGTATAGCCAAGCGGTAAGGCAACGGATTCTGATTCCGTCATTCGCAGGTTCGAATCCTGCTACCCTAGCCAAGACAACTGCAATGCCGGACCAATTGTCCGGCATTGTGGCGACATAGCCAAGTGGTAAGGCACGAGTCTGCAAAACTCTGATCCCCGGTTCAAATCCGGGTGTCGCCTCCAACAGAACCTCGCAATAATGCGGGGTTTTCTTTTGCATTGAGAAAAGTATATGCTATAATCTGTATCACTGAATTTCAGAAGAAAGTACATTGGTTGTACCGGTGGAGGGAAACGGACGATGAAAAGAACAACTCTGGCTAAGCTGCTCATACTGGTTCTTGGTATGATGCCACTTACGCTTTTTACAGGCTGCAGGAGCGGTGTAAACGGTGAGGTCTATGTCTACAGCTACGGAGACTATTTTGACCCTATGGTTGCCGAAGATTTTGAGGAGGAGACCGGTATTCGTGTCATCATAGATACCTATGATACGGCTGAAGAGATGTATACGGTTCTTGAGAATAATGCGACCACATATGACTGCATCTGCACGTCCGACTATATGATCGAAAAGATGATACAGAATGATATGGTGGCTGAACTCGATTACAGCACCATGCCGGAAACGAAGAATATCGGCAAGGTATATCTTGATAAAACCGATGTGTTCGATCCGGGTCATTCTCATTCAGTGCCTTATCAGGCAGGTATTGCCGGTATCCTTTATAATACCAAAATGGTCGGAGATACTGAGATCGATTCATGGGAAGACCTGTGGGACGAGAAGTTTACTGATCAGATGGTCATGCCTGACAGCGTCAGGGATGCATTCATGATCGCTCTCAAGAAAGACGGACATTCTCTTAACAGCACTGATGAAAACGAGATCAAGGCAGCTGCAGACGCCCTTAAGGCGCAGAAGCCTCTTGTATATAAGTATGCCAACGACTCTGCGAGAGACCTTCTGGCCAACGGTTCAGCGGCCGTAGGAGTCGTCTGGAACGGAGAATATCAGTACACCAAGGATCTGAACGAAGATGTTGAATTCGTCGTTCCTAAGGAAGGAACTGAGTTCTTCATCGATTCATGGGTAATTCCGAAGGAAGCAGTCAACAGGGAAAATGCCGAGGCATGGATCAACTATCTGTGCAAAGCCGAAGTAGCTGCAAAGAATTTCGATTACCTCTACTATACGACTCCTAATGAGGCAGCACTCGATGTGATAGAGGATGAGGAAGCGCTCGCGAATGAAGCGATTTTCCCGACCGAAGAAACTATTTCAAAATGTGAGTCACTGAGAATGCTCGACCAGGATATCACAGACCTCTACAGCAAATACTGGAAGCAGGTCAAAGCAGACTGATCCGGTCCGGCATTCACAGAAGGGGAAGAGTTAAATGAAACTGGGTGAAAGATTTGACACGCCTGAAAAGAGAAAACACCTTCTGTACAGGATCGCACTTGTCATAGGCGGAAATTTTCTGTTTGCTGTAGGCGTCAACAGGATCATTTCTCCGATGAATCTGTACAGCAGCGGTTTTACCGGCATATCCATGCTCCTGAGACTCTTTGTTGTACAATTTCTTCATTTTCCGCAGATCCCGGGTGTGGATTATCTTGGAATCATATATTTCATTATCAACATACCGCTGTTTGTTCTGGCGTATAAAGTGCTCGGGAAAGAATTCTGCGTGACATCGATGATCTCGATCGGCATAGCTGCGCTGGCTATGGCGCTTGTACCTGTAGCAAAGGAGCCGTTGTTTGATGATTACCTTACGGCATGTCTGGTCGGCGGAATCGTTTCCGGTACCGGTGCGGGCATCGTCCTCAAAGGCGGCACCTCAGGAGGAGGCCAGGATATCATCGGGGTGGCTCTGTCCAAGACACATCCTAATTTCAGCGTAGGTAAGATATCCATCGCGATCAATGCCGTGATCTATGGTATATGCTTCTTTCTGTTCGACATCCAGACAGTCGTATATTCGATGATATACGCTGTAGTAAACGCTCTTGCGCTGGACTACCAGCATACACAGAATATCAACGTTCAGGTCATGATATTCACCAAGAAGGAAGGGATTACCGACAAGGTCATTCATGAGCTCAGAAGAGGCCTTACATACTGGCAGGGCAGCGGCGGATACACCGATGAAGACACCTACGTTCTTACGACAATGGTTACCAAGTACGAGCTTCCGAGGCTTATCGAAATAGTAAGGAGCGTGGATCCGAACGCATTCGTGATGTCGAACGAGGGGACCAAGATATACGGAAACTTCCAGAAGCGCTTTACTGAATAACACTGAATCTGTTCTGCAGCTGCAGGCGGGCATAAAAAGCAAAATAAGATGCGGCAGTTCGGTATGAACTGCCGCATTGTTTATGTTCTGACCGCCTTAGCGTCAGCGGGATCTGGTTTTCTTATTGCCGGAGGCCGGCTCCTCAGGAGGTTTAATGGCATCCGTTATGGATACCTTGCTGAGTGCAGTGAAGTACTTGTCATGATCCTTCTGATAATTAGCCAGGTACTCAGCATCATTGGAGTGGTGGAGATCATGTACATATGAATGCTCATTACCGAAGATATCCTTATTGGAACCTTCCAGGATATATACAGCGATATCACTGCACTTATCCGAGATGTGCTCGATATTCGTAAGGATCGCCTGATAGTATATCCCGTTTACGGCATCGCACAGGTGATTGACCATCCTGTATACGTGTCTTGCGTTCATGTCCTCAATGAGGTCGTCAATCACTTCCTCGAGCGGCTCTACCTTTGTTGCAAGCTCATAATTCTTAGTCCTGTATGCAGAGGTAGTAGTGTCGAGTATCTCATATATGGCATCGAATGCGATCCTTAGCTCTGCCATTGCGTTGGCTGAGAACTTCTTTCCCGTGTCACGCATTGCTGCTGCCTCGTCAGTAATATTTACTGCGAGGTCGCCGATACGCTCGTAACAGATGAGAGCCTTGAGAAGAGCGTTCTGCTGCCGCGTATCTCTGTCGTTGCTGACATGAGGGGAGATGGACACTATGTATTTGTTCGCCGCGTCTGTCATGCTGTCGAGAAGATTTTCCCGCTCCTGGATACGATGGTCTCTCTTAGGGTCGTAATCGTATATCTGATGAACACATGCGTCAAAGTTGTGAGCTGCGATTTCACTCATCTCAAGAACGACTCTCTCAACCTGGTCGAGAGCGATAGCAGGTGAGGTGACAAGACGTTCATCAAGTGCATCAAGTGCTGCGATCGCGTTCCTGTCCTCTGCATCGACAGGTTCATCCTTGATGATGGTCATGGCGATGTTCTCGAAGAGTTTTGTAAGCGGGAGAAGTACTACCGCAGGGATAAGTCTGAAAAGACCGTGGATATTGGCTACTCCGCCTGAGTTGAGAGGCATGGTCCATATGCTGTCGCTTATCAGGCCGGTAGTTCTTCCGATGAATACAAGAAGTATTATCAGAGCAGCAGCAAATACGTTGTAGATAACATGTACCATCGCTGTCCGTCTCTGATTAGGCTTGGCGCCTATGCGGCTGACAAGGTATGTCGTGAGGCAGTCTCCGATGTTGACACCGATGATGACTGCGAATACAGAGTTGAATGTGACACCGATAGAACTGGCTATTGACTGGACTATACCGATAACAGCAGATGAACTCTGAACTACGCATGTGACAAGGACACCTGCGAGAAAGCCGAGGGGGTAGTTGTTGGCAAATGCTGTAAGAAGGCTGCTGAGCGATTCTCCGAACTGGGAAACTACATTGCTCATATATATGAGGCCCATGAAGAGAATTCCGAATCCGCATGCAATGGAGCCGGCGTTTCTTGCTTTGCTGGTGCCGACGAACATTATGAGAACGATTCCTATAATGAGCGCAAGAGGGGCGAGGTTGTCAGCCTTGAAGAAATACAGCGGGCTGTCCATGCCGGAGCTTACGTCCATGAGCCTGATGATCTGGGCAGTGATCGCGGTACCTACATTGGCACCGAGGACGATGCCTATAGACTGGTGGAAGGTGAGAAAGCCTGCGCCGACAAGACCTACTGTGATTACTATCGTGGCAGTTGAGCTCTGGATGATGCAGGCTACGAGCATTCCGAGAAGGAAGCCCATGAAAGGCCGGTTGGTAACTTTGGCAAGTGCATCGCGCATCGCAGTACCGGACGAACTTTTGAGCCCGTCTCCCATGACGCGCATTCCGTAAAGGAACATCGCGAGGCCGCCGAGAAAAGCTATTATGTTATAGAATATATCCATTTATTGTAAATCCTCCTGTCAGAGAACAGCTGCTGTAACAACTGAAATTTCAATAATCCGGCTAATCCCGTAACACCTTTTTTTACCGAATATATTATATGGGCAGCGGGCATCTAAGTAAAGTTATATATTCATGTTGACTTATTCCTACCTTGGTGGTAGGATTTATAAAGTCGTGAGAAGTGACATGTATTTCAGGTGTCCGGTGGATACACGACATAGAACAGGAGGCATCACCATGATGGTTTCAACCAAGGGCAGATATGCTCTTACCGTAATGGTTGATCTGGCCAAGCTTTCCGATGGCGGATATGTTTCACTTTCCGATATAGCGGAGCGTGAGAATCTGTCCATGAAGTATCTTGAGAGCATTATCTCTATCCTGAACAAGGGAGGGATGCTCCAGAGCCTAAGGGGCAAGAACGGCGGATATAAGCTTGCGAGATCACCTGAAGAATACAGCATCAATGAAATACTGCTCCTGACTGAGGGCACACTTGCACCGGTAAACTGCATCATGCAGGACGGAGTGCAGTGCGAGAAGGCTGCGACTTGCAGTACGCTTCCTCTGTGGGCAGGACTTGATAATGTCATTGAACAGTATCTGAGCAAAATCACTCTGGATGACATAATCAGGGGCAATCGCAAGAAGATGCTCGGAGATTACTGCAACCACTGTGATTCTGAATAAAATTGGAGGAGAATTTAAGATGAAGGTATATGCGGACAATGCGGCAACTACTTATCTCAGCAAGACTGCAAGAGACAAGCTGATAGAGTGCCTCGACAATTACAACGGCAATCCTAACAGCCTGCACAGCGATGGTCAGCGTACACAGGAAGTCCTCGATGAAGCCAGAGAAATCGTGGCATCCTGCATCAACGCTAAGAATCCTAATGAGATCTACTTTACTTCCGGCGGTTCAGAGGCTGACAACCAGGCTCTTCTGAGCGCTGCAAGAGGCCTTGCACGTAAGGGCAAAAAGCATCTCATTACACTCAACATTGAGCACCATGCGATTCTGCACACTATGGCAAAGCTCGAGAAGGAAGGCTTTGAAGTCACATATCTCAAGCCTCAGAGCAACGGCATCGTTGACTTAAAGGACGTTGAGGACGCGATAAGAGAAGATACCGCACTTGTTTCCGTTATGTTTGCAAATAATGAGATGGGCGCTATCCAGCCGATTCCTGAGATCGGAGCTGTATGCAAGGAAAAGGGCGTTCTTTTCCACACAGACGCAGTACAGGCTGCTGCTCATCTTCCAATAGATGTACAGGCCATGAATATCGACATGCTTTCGATGTCAGGTCACAAGTTCCACGGTCCTAAGGGCGTAGGCATCCTGTATGCACGCAACGGCATCCGCCTCGTGAACGTAATCGAAGGCGGAGCTCAGGAGAGAGGCAAGAGAGCCGGTACGGTCAATGTTCCTGGTATCGCTGCCATGGCTGCTGCACTCAAGGAAGGCTGCGACAATATGGAAGCCAACATGGGCAAAGTCAAAGCCCTGAGAGACAGACTTATAGCCGGGCTTAAGGATATCCCTTATTCACAGCTCAACGGCGACCCTGTCAACAGACTTCCGGGCAATGTCAACTGGTCGTTTGAAGGCGTTGAGGGCGAGAGCCTTCTTCTGCATCTCGACATGTACGGAATCGAATGTTCATCCGGTTCCGCATGCACAAGCGAGTCCCTTGACCCGTCCCACGTTCTCACAGGAATGGGCGTTCCTGTAGAGGCAGCACACGGCTCACTGAGATTCAGCCTTGACATCAACAATGATGAAGAGCAGGTGGATTACATAATCGAGAAGGTACATCAGGTGGTTGAGCACTACAGATCAATGTCACCATACTGGGAAGACCTGCTCACAGGCAAGAGAGAACACTGCGTTCCTGAACATGCCTGATTAGACTTAAAGTAGAATATAACGAATAAAGTAGATATATAAGGTGAAAGGAGACAAGAAATGTCACTGTATACAGATAAGGTAATGGATCATTTTGAACACCCCCGCAATGTAGGAGTCATCGAGGATGCTGACGGTATCGGCGAAGTAGGTAACCCTCTCTGCGGAGACATCATGAAGATGTATCTCAAGATAGAAGACGATAAGATTGTAGATGTCAAGTTCAAAACTTTCGGATGCGGCAGCGCTATCGCTACAAGCTCAATGGCTACAGAGCTTATCAAGGGCAAGTCGCTTGATGAGGCTCTTGAACTTACCAACAAGGCTGTAGTTGAGGCTCTTGACGGACTTCCGGCAAGAAAGATCCACTGCTCTGTACTTGCGGAGGATGCTATCAAGGCTGCTCTGGTCGACTACTATACAAGAAGCGGCAGAGAGATGCCTGAGAGTCTCGTAGGTTTCGAACCACACGAAGACTAGTTTTCTATACCACATGGTCAGGATATCAAGATAATTAATAGCAAAAACAAACCGCCCGCTTGTATAATTGAGCGGGCTTTGCTTTTGCGTATTGTATATTATTTATACAAAAAATTGACCACTGATATTGTATAATATTGTTGGATTTACTTAAATGACTGCCTCAATGACGGATTGCGGCAGCAGAGAGGAAAAGGTTGATGAGCAGAAGAAAAGCAATGAAACTCGCGTCAAGAGGAAAAAGATTCGGCGCGGCATGCATAGATATGGTCATTCCTGCAGTATCATGCTTCATAGCGTTTGTTGCAGCTGTCGTAATGATCGCGAATGAGATAGCATACGGGAATTACGGTTACGGATTTGGGGCTCCGGGCTTCGGATACGGCTATGGATACGGATATAACAGCGGGCCTTCAGCCGGAACTGTTGCGGCACTCATCATATCCATGCTTCTGAGTATTGCGTACCTGGTAATACAGCTTGTCTTTTTCAATAAGTCAAAGACCATAGGAAAAGCTGCCCTCGGTCTGCAGGTAGTATCGAGCAGGGACGGCGAGCCGATCGGATTCTGGAAGATGCTGTTCAGGGAATGGATCGTCAAAGGCGCTTCAGGTTCAGTATTTCTTCTCGGATTCATCTGGATCCTTATAGATGAAAGGAACAGAGGATGGCACGACAAGATCCTTGATACTTATGTAGTGGATCTGAAGGAATCTGAAGCACTGTACGAAGCTCCGGGTCCTCGGGCAGCGGCAGCAAGACCTGCTACGGCGGATGAGCCGGCGCATAGACCGGAACCGAAGTCTGCACCTTTGCCTGTGGCAGCAAGTACCGCGGTACCTCAGATGACAGCCGTAAGCGAACCTGCTTCCGCGGCAGAAACTGATGCCGTGGATGAGCAGCCTTCAGTGATCGAGCTTCCGGGCAGCGTGCTTGACGTAGCAGATGTTGTAGTAGAGACAGCAAAGCAGGCAGCAGCAGAAACTGCTGACAAGACTGAGTATGACACAGTCAATGCAAGGACGGATGATATAGATGAACAAAAGTAAAGTAGTGCACAAGGAGCATCTTGCAAACGATGTTTACAAGATCACATTCAGCACAGATGACTGCAGATTCAGGAGACCCGGACAGTTTGCGATGATAGAGACCGGCGGGTTTGTAAGACCTTTTCCTGTCTGTGATTATGACAGCAACAGGTTTTCAGTAGTATTCAGGGCAGACTGTGAGGAAGGGGAGCAGCTTCTTGCGACAGAAGTAGGCACTGAGGTCGGATCAATCACAGGACTCGGCAACGGGTTCAATGTAGACGATGTTCCGGACGGGGCATATCTTGTTGCAGACGGCGCAGGAGTAGCTGAGATGCTCGAACTTGCCAGATGCCTTCTCACAAGAGGCAAAAGCTTCAAGGCTGTTCTCGGATATGATACAAAATCTGACATATACATGGTCGAATCCTTCCGCACTATCTGCAATGAGATCGAGGTGCTGACTCTTGACGGCAGCAACGGAAGAGAGGGAACTGCGGCTGATGTGATACGTGATGCTGATTATGTATGCGCAAGCGGATCACTGCCAATGCTGAAAAAACTTGTACTCAGATGCAGCAAGGGACAGTTCAGTCTCAGCAATCAGATGCTGACGACATCAGAACCGGAAGGTGAGCTCATCGTGCCGACAAGGCTAGGCGACACAAGCTCCATAAATGACGGACCGGTATATGATAAGAATGATATCAGATGGAATGAGCTGAGCAGCTGATCATGTTTCACAACTGAATAACACGTAATTCAAAAGACCGGATCTCGCAGTATGCGTTATCCGGTCTTTTAAGCTTCAGGGTCGATGCCTTCAATGGTTCCGTCTGCAGCTCTGCTCTGGATCGCATTGAGACCGCTGAGAGCCTCGCCTGTAGCAGTGAGTGCTGTCTGAAGGACTTCATCTGTCTGGGTCAGCATCTTTGCGTATTCGGCAGCTGCGTCAGGATCATGCAGCTGCATGAAGGTGTAGTTGATGGCATCTGCAATTGCCTTTGCGTTCTTATCAAGATATGTGTCGAACCTGTAGTTGTCATCGTCACTGCTGAGAAATCCTACTTCGATCAGTACAGACGGCATCTCGGCAGCTGCGTTCTCTTCGTAATCGTCATTCGGGTCGGTAAGCGTGCCTGCTCTTATAGTCCTCTCTTCGAAACCTGCTCTTCCGAGAAAGTGTATGATATTCTCACCGAGAAGTCTTGACTCTTTATCATCCTCTTTAGGGATGAAGCCCTCGACACCTTTACCTCCGCTGTCGGCTTTGTTGCGGTGGATGGAGATGAAGAGCTGTGCACCGGCTTTGTTGGCCATCAATCCGCGCTCGGTCCTGTCTACCATCTCATCTTCGGTGCGGGACATCACTACCTTGAAGCCCAGTGCTTCAAGCTGATCCCTGACGGCAAGTCCCAGTTTGAGAGTGTCATCCTTTTCATATCTGTCATTATCATCATCGGATCCGGAGTCCATCCCTCCGTGACCGGGGTCGATGAAGATGATACCGCGGGTTTTACCTGATGCGGCTGCATCGGCAGACTTCTTATCCTCAGCGGATTTCTTTCCGCCGTGGCCGATCACTTTGACCAGCACGAAAATAAAGACGATAAGAAGCAGGAGTATAATGAACGTCCTGCGTCTTCGCCGCCTTAGCCTGCGCTTTTTTTCTCTTTTTCTGCGGATCAGTATCTCTCTGACCTCAGCATCGCTAAGCTGCATTTGATCCTCCGTTTACGGACCTGTTTATACGAATACTATAATAAGTTAATTACCCAAATTAATCAAACATATTGTGCTGTTTTTCTTCATTAATCCATAAATATTGTGGTACAATTAATTCGATCGGGACCTGTGCGATCATTGAGGATGCGCAGACGGCCGGGTATTCGCATCTCCCGGCTGAGTCCGGTCTGCCACTGATGTTTTACTGTTGACTTTTTGATACTGCAGTAGTACAATTTCTGCGTTGCGGTTAAGACTGCAGTAATCCAAGGACGTCAGGAGGTGAGACAAGAAGATGGCAAAGGTAATCGTTAAAGAGAACGAGAGCTTGGAAAGTGCTCTTAAGAGATTTAAGAGATCTTGCGCTCGCGACGGCGTCATGGCTGAGCTTCGCAAGAGAGAGCATTATGAGAAGCCTAGCGTAAGACGTAAGAAAAAGTCTGAGGCTGCCCGTAAGAAGGCTCGCAAGTACTAATTAGCTATAACAGATGCGAACTCCGGAATGGCGTTCGCATTTTGCTTTTATAAGGAGCTTTCCGCAATGAGGCGGAAGGCGGGAAGGAGACAAAACTATGGGACTCAAAGAACAGCTTATGGCAGACTACAAGGAAGCCATGAAGAATCATGATTCGGTCAAGAAGGAAACAGTCAATCTGGTCAGAGCAGCTATCAAGCAGCACGAGGTTGACCAGAGAGAAGAGATCTCTGACGATGCGGATATCGTTAAGATCATCAAGAAGCAGGTCAAGATGAGGACAGATGCTCTTGCTGACTTCGCAAAGGCCGGCAGAGATGACATGACAGAAGCATATAAGAAAGAGATCGAGATCCTGCAGGCTTATCTCCCTGAGGAGATGAGTGCAGAGCAGATCGCAGAGAAGGTCAAGGCTGTAGCAGCAGACCTCGGTATCGAGGAAGGCATGAAGAACATGGGCGTTCTGATGAAGGGCGTCATGGCTGAACTCAAGGATGCGGCAGACGGTTCAACTGTCAACAAGATAGTTAAGGACTTCCTGAACGGCAAACTCTAGGAGCGATATGGAATTAAGACTGGACATACCTGAAAACATCAACATCCAGGATCTCTTCGGCAACTACGATTCCAACGTAAAGACTGTCGAGAAGATCACTGAGACCGAGATGACGGTCAGAGACGGCACCCTGATCATAAAAGGCAGGGAGGCCGAACTTGCGATGCGCATAATCGGAAGGCTCATCGAAGCTCTCAACATCGAGCCGGGACTGGATTCACAGAGGCTGAACTACATTATCGACATGGAAGTGGGCGGAAAGAATTTTGACGCCGGCTCCACCTCGAAGGACATCATATGCTATACGCACATGGGCAAGCCTCTCAAGCCTAAGACACAGGCTCAGAAGGAGTATGTTGACAATATAAGGAATACCGACATGGTGTTCGGCATAGGTCCTGCCGGAACAGGCAAGACTTATCTTGCCTGCGCTATGGCTATAAGTGCTTATAAGAACAGGGAGATAGAGAGGATAATCCTCACAAGGCCTGCGGTCGAAGCAGGTGAGAGACTCGGTTTTCTCCCGGGCGATATGCAGGAAAAGGTAGACCCGTATCTGAGACCTTTGTATGACGCCCTGTATGACGTGCTCGGCATGGATGCTGCGGCAAAACTGAGAGAGAAAGGCGTGATCGAGGTAGTTCCGCTCGCTTACATGAGAGGACGCACCCTTGACAATGCGTTTATAATCCTCGACGAGGCCCAGAACACAACAAGAGAGCAGATGAAGATGTTCCTTACACGTATGGGATTCAATTCCAAGGTCGTTGTTACGGGAGATATCACGCAGATAGATCTTCCAAGCGGCACTATGTCAGGCCTCAAGGAGGCAAAGAAGGTCCTTACGGGAGTTGAAGGGATACGCTTCAACTATTTCACGGAAGTCGACGTTGTAAGGCATGAGCTTGTCAAGCGCATCATCAAGGCCTATGAAGCCTATGACAACAGCAATAAGGTAAGGACAAGCACGTCAAAGGGCAATAAGGTCAGTTCAAGGTAGGAAACCGGTCATATGAATATATACTACAGCGATGAAGAGGGAAGACTGGACAGTGAGATCAAGTTGCTCATGGAGAAGGCGGCGCTCAAGGCGCTGAGCCTGGAGTTTCCCGATGTACTGGAAGAGAATTCCATGAAGCCAGAGGATCTTGATGCAGAGATAGGCGTAACAGTCGTTGATGCAGAGGAAATCAGAACCCTCAACCGTGATTACAGAGGAAACGACAGCGTTACTGATGTTCTCAGCTTTCCCCAGTATGACGACATGGAAGAGCTTGCGTATGACCTCGGTGATGAAGAGGTCACGGCGCTTATAGGCGATGTCGTTATATGCTATGACCGCGTCCTCAGCCAGGCTGAGGAATTCGGAACAGGTGTGACGAGAGAGTTCGTATATCTCTTCACACACAGCATCCTTCATCTCATGGGATACGATCACATGGAAGAGGATGAGAAGCGGGAGATGCGCGCCCGCGAAGAAGAAATACTAGGATCGATCGGAGTCATAAGACAATGAAGTCAGCATTTATAGGAATTATAGGCCGCCCGAATGTCGGCAAATCAACTCTCATGAACAGCATGCTCGGAGAGAAGATAGCCATCACATCGAGCAAGCCGCAGACGACACTGAACAGAATAACAGGCATATATACCGACCTCTCATATGAAGAGGGCGGCGGACTTCAGATGGTCTTTCTCGATACTCCGGGAATCCACAAGCCACACAATAAGCTGGGATCAGCTATAAACGAGACTGCACTCAACACACTCAGCGGTGTCGATGTTGTCCTGCTTATGATTGACGGCACCAAGGGCTTTGGAAAAGGTGATTTGAACATCCTCGAGCTTCTCAGGAATGTGGAGGCGCCAAAGCTGCTCGCAATCAACAAGATGGACCTTATGGGCCCTGAAGAGTACCTTGCCCTGTACAACAGATACACTGAGACAGGGCTGTTTGACGACATATACGGTGTCAGTGCCCTTAAGGGAGACAATGTCGAAATGCTCAGGGACCGCCTCGCAGGCTACATGCAGGAAGGCCCGATGTATTATCCTGATGACATAGCTACGGATCATCCGGAGCGCTTTATCGTAAGTGAGATCATCAGAGAGAAGCTTATGAACTACCTGGATGACGAAGTCCCTCACGGAGTTTTCGTTGAGATAGAATCCTTCGAGGAAGGACCTAAACTGACAGAGATAGGCGCTGTGATCTACTGTGAGAGAAAATCCCACAAGTCCATCATTATCGGCAAGGGCGGCAGCAAGCTCAAGGGAGTGGGCAAAGCGGCAAGACGCGAGATCGAGGATCTCCTCGGATGCAAAGTCTATCTCAGTCTGTGGGTCAAGGTAAAAGAGAACTGGAGAGACTCCGAGCGTACCATCCGCAGCTGGGGATACAAGGACGAATAATATCAGGAGTGCAGAATTCCTGCTCATGCAGACACATGATTATAAACACTGAAGGAATTGTGCTCAGACAGCGCAAAATCGCCGGAAACCGGCGCATGATCGTAATATTCACCCGTCAGTACGGGAAGATTTCGGCAGGCACTTCCATCAATGAGAAGAGCCGCAGCAAGTCAGCTCTTGCTCTGAGACCGTTTACTTTCGCTGAATACGAACTGTTCAAAGGAAGAGATTCATACAGCATCAACTCGGCCTCAGCACGCAGGAGCTATTATTCTATTGGTGAGGATCTGGACAGGTTCATGGTCGCTTCAGCCTTTATAGAGTACCTAGACAAAGTGACTGCAGACGGGGAACCTGCACCTGGGCTTTACGATCTGTCGATCGAATTTCTCGAATCGATAGAGAAATCATCAAGCAGTGCTGAGACACTTTTTTTTGCATTCATCGTAAGATCGCTGAGGCTTCTGGGTGTCAGTCCGGAGCTCGACTGCTGCGTGAGCTGCGGCAGGCCTCATCCGGAAGGGGGCTTCAGACAGTTCTCTGTCTCGGCAGGCGGAATCATATGTGATGACTGTGCGAATAAGGAGAAAACAGACCGTAATGCATTGATTTATAAGCCGTCCTTTGCTATTATTGATGTGTTTAGATATTTTCAGTCCAAGCCACTGAAAACGTTTGAGAAAGTAACCCTCAAAAGTGACGTGGCTGACATGATAAGACGTATTCTGGCTGAGTATACAGAGCGTTATCTGGACGTTGATGTACTCAGCAGCACCGGAGAACTGGAGGCATAGATTATGGATATCAATCTGGAAAAAATTGAACTTGTTAAGGACAGAACCGGAGCTACTTATGCTGAGGCTAAGGAAGCTCTTGAGAAGGCTGACGGCAGCGTTGTAGACGCCATCATCGATCTCGAGGAGAAGATGAACAAGGACCACGACGCAGTTAACGGCGGCAGCCTCAAAGACAGCCCGATCTTCGCCAAGATGAAAGAGATCGTTGAGAAGGGCAATGTCACAAAGATCCTTGTAAGAAAGGGCAACAAGACTATTGTAAACTTCCCGCTTACCGCAGGCGTTATCGGAGCAGCTCTTGTTCCATGGGGAGCTATACTCGGCATCATCGCTGCTGTAGGAACGCAGTGTGATATTGAATTCGTAGACGACAAGGGCGAGGTTATCGATATCAACGGCAAGGTCATCGGAGCATACGACAAGGCTGTGGACGCTGCAATGAAGAGCGTAGACAAGGCATTCGGAAAGGTCGATGCAGAGGCTGAGGATCTCGACAAGGTCGGTGACAGGATCGAAGACGCTGCATACAAGACATCCGACAAGCTTCAGGAGTTCGGAGAAAAGGGTTCCGCAGTATTCGAAGAAGCATGGGACAAAATCGAAAAGAGCGGCACTGTAGACGATATCAGGGAGGCATTCGTAACAGGTACAGCCAAGCTGATGACTCTGTGGGACAAGCTAGAGAAGAGCGGCAAGATCGATGAGGTCAAGGATACCGTCGAGAAGGTTGCAAAGAAGGCAGCTGACACCGCAAAAGGAATTGCTAAGGAAGCTTCAGACAGAGCGGAAAAGGCAGAGGCTGATTTCGCTGCTGATGCTGACAAGGCAGCCGAAGAAGAATTTAAGGATGAGGAGATTTAATATTTATGGCAATTGATAAGACAGGAATGCCTGATGTTGAAAGAACAGTAACCATGGAGAAGATTATCGCTCTGTGCAAGAACAGGGGATATATCTTCCCGGGATCGGAAATCTACGGCGGACTTGCCAACACATGGGATTTCGGACCTCTCGGAGTTGAGTTCAAGAACAACATCAAGGATGCCTGGAGGGGCAAGTTTGTCAGAGAATCCAAGCTCAATGTAGGACTTGACGCAGCGATCCTGATGAACCCGCAGACATGGGTCGCATCAGGGCACGTAGGCGGATTCAGTGATCCGCTTGTTGACTGCAAGTCCTGCAAGACAAGATACAGAGCTGACAAGCTGATTGAGGACTGGTACAAGGAGAACGCTCCTGAAGAGGAAGTGGTCGTTGACGGCTGGTCCAACGAAGAGATGGAGAATTTCATCAAAGAAAAGGGTATCTGCTGCCCTGAGTGCGGCAAATCGGACTTCACCGGAATCAGACAGTTCAACCTCATGTTCAAGACATTCCAGGGTGTTACCGAGGATTCCAAGTCTGAGATCTATATGAGACCGGAGACAGCACAGGGCATATTCGTAAACTTCAAGAATGTTCAGAGAACAGCAAGGAAGAAGATCCCGTTCGGTATCGCTCAGGTCGGAAAATCATTCCGTAATGAGATCACACCGGGCAACTTCATCTTCAGAGTAAGAGAGTTCGAGCAGATGGAGCTGGAGTTCTTCTGCAAGCCTGGCACTGAACTTGAATGGTTCGCATACTGGAAGGACTACTGTGCAAACTTCCTCAAGTCTCTCGGACTCAAGGAAGAATTCACAAGATTCAGAGATCACTCACAGGAAGAGCTTTCGCACTACAGCAACGCAACATCAGATATCGAGTATCTCTTCCCGTTCGGATGGGGCGAGATCTGGGGCGTAGCATCAAGAACAGACTACGACCTGATGGCTCACCAGACACATTCCGGAGAGGATATGAGCTATCTCGATCCTGAGACCAATGAGAGATACGTTCCTTACTGCATCGAGCCTTCAGTAGGCGTCGAGAGACTAGTTCTTGCATTCCTTGTGGATGCATATGACGAGGAGAAGCTCGTAGACGGAAAGGGCAAGGAAGATGTCAGAACAGTCCTGAGACTGCATCCGGCACTGGCTCCGTATAAGGCAGCTGTACTTCCGCTTTCCAAGAAGCTTGAAGATGTAGCTCTGCCTATCTATGAAGAGCTCAGCAAGTACTTCATGGTAGAGTATGATGCATCCGGCTCGATCGGAAAGAGATACAGAAGAGAAGACGAGATCGGAACTCCGTTCAGCATCTGCGTTGACTTTGACACAGCAGAAGACAACTCTGTAACTATCCGTGACAGAGACACAATGGAACAGGTGAGAGTGCCTGTAAGTGAAGTAAGGGCATATATCGAAGAGAGACTCAGATTCTGATGCTTTGATATTTTGACTGATACACAGTTATCCCCTGATCATGGCAAACCAGTCATGGTCAACTCTATATAACATACATAAAGGAGAAATTATTTATGGCAAAGTATGTTTACTCATTCAATGAGGGCTCCAAGGACATGAGAGCACTTCTCGGCGGAAAGGGTGCAAACCTTGCAGAGATGACCAACATCGGTCTTCCTGTACCTTTCGGTTTCACCATCACAACAGACGTCTGCAGAAAGTACACTGAAGACGGCGGCGTTCTCGCTCAGGAAGTAATCGATGAAGTATGGGAGCACCTCGCAGAGCTCGAAGAGGTAATGGGCAAGAAGTTCGGTGACAACGAGAATCCGCTTCTCGTTTCCGTAAGATCCGGAGCACCTATCTCGATGCCTGGTATGATGGATACTATCCTCAACCTCGGACTCAATGACGTAGCAGTAGAAGGTCTTGCTAAGAAGACAAACAACGAGAGATTTGCTTACGACAGCTACAGAAGATTCATCCAGATGTTCGGTGATGTCGTAATGGAGATCAAGAAGTCCAACTTTGACGAAGTATTTGAGGGACAGAAGAAGAAGGCAGGCGTTGAATTCGACGTTGAGCTCACAACTGAGGACCTCAAGGAAGTTATCGCAGGATACAAGGAAGTAGTTAAGAGAGAGCTCGGAAGAGAGTTCCCGCAGGAGCCTAAGGATCAGCTTCTTGAGGCTATCAAGGCTGTATTCAGATCCTGGAACAATGACAGAGCTATCCTCTACAGAAAGATGTACGATATTTCCGATTCACTCGGAACAGCTGTAAACGTACAGTCCATGGTATTCGGAAACAGCGGAAACAACTCCGGTACAGGCGTTGCATTCACACGTAACCCGGCTAACGGCGAGAACAAGCTCTTTGGTGAGTTCCTCGTTAACGCTCAGGGTGAGGACGTAGTAGCAGGTATCAGAACACCGCAGCCTATTTCCGAGATGGCAGACGCTTTCCCTGAAGTATATGCACAGTTCGAGAAGATCGCAGATACTCTTGAGAACCACTACAAAGACATGCAGGACATGGAGTTCACAGTAGAAGACCGTAAGCTCTTCATGCTGCAGACACGTAATGGTAAGAGAACAGCAGCTGCTGCTGTAAAGGTAGCTGTAGACCTCGTTAAGGAAGGCCTTATCGACAAGGAAACTGCTGTAATGAGAGTTGAGCCTGATCAGATCAATCAGCTGCTCCACCCTGTATTCGATGCAGACGAGCTGAAGAAGGCTACACCTGTAGCTAAGGGACTTCCTGCATCACCTGGTGCTGCAACAGGACAGATCGTATTCTCCGCAGAAGATGCTGCTGCTTTCGCTGAAGAAGGCAAGAAGGTCATCCTCGTAAGAGAAGAGACAAGCCCTGAGGACCTCGCAGGTATGGTAGCTGCACAGGGTATCCTGACAGCCCGCGGCGGAATGACATCCCACGCTGCTGTAGTAGCAAGAGGAATGGGTAAGTGCTGCGTAGCAGGCTGCAAGGAAATCACTGTTGATGAAGCTAACAAGACTATGACAGTAGGCGGCAAGGCTTACCACGAAGGAGACAGCATCTCACTGAACGGTACTGACGGTAACGTTTATGTAGAGGCTATCAAGACTCTTGCTCCAGAGCTCTCCGGTGACTTCGGTCAGATCATGGAGTGGGCTGATGAAGCAAGAACACTCAAGGTAAGAACTAACGCTGATAACCCAAGAGATGCTAAGCAGGCTGTTGAGTTCGGCGCTGAGGGTATCGGACTCTGCAGAACAGAGCACATGTTCTTCGAGGATGAGAGAATCCCTAAGATCAGAAGAATGATCCTTGCTGACACAGTTGAAGAGAGAAGAGAAGCTCTCGACGGACTGCTGCCATATCAGAAGGAAGACTTCAAGGGCATCTACAAGGCAATGGGCGAGAGACCTGTTACAATCAGACTCCTGGACCCACCTCTGCACGAGTTCCTGCCTAAGACTGATGAGGACATCAAGCAGGTATCCGAGCAGTTCGGAATCCCTTATGAGAAGATCGTAAACAAGACTCTCGAGCTCCACGAGTTCAACCCGATGCTTGGTCACCGTGGATGCAGACTTGCTGTTACATATCCTGAGATCGCTGAAATGCAGACAAAGGCTATCATCAGTGCTGCTCTCGAAGTAAGAGCTGAGGAAGGCCTTGATATCGTTCCTGAGATCATGGTACCGCTGGTAGGTCACGTTAACGAGCTCAAGTTCGTCAAGAAGACTATCGTTGAGGTAGCTGACAAGCTGATCGCTGAGTCCGGCCAGAACATGAAGTACATGGTTGGAACAATGATCGAGATCCCAAGAGCTGCTCTTACAGCTGATGAGATCGCTGAGGAAGCTGAATTCTTCTCATTCGGTACTAACGACCTGACACAGATGGGATTCGGATTCTCCAGAGACGATACAGGCGCTATCATCAAGGAGTACGTTGCTCAGGGTATCCTCGAGAACGATCCGTTCCAGTCACTCGACCAGTCCGGTATCGGCAAGCTGGTTAAGATGGCTGTTGAAGGCGGAAAGAAGACAAGACCGAACATCAAGCTCGGTATCTGCGGAGAGCACGGTGGAGATCCTGCATCCGTACACTTCTGCCACAAGGCAGGACTCAACTATGTATCCTGCTCACCATTCAGAGTTCCTATCGCAAGACTTGCTGCTGCACAGGCTGCAATCGAAGAGAAGAACGCATAGTTTAACGGTCAGTTGACTGATAAACTGAATATGTAACCATAAGATCCGGTGCATCTGATGCGCCGGATCTTTTTTCGTGACTGCAGCAGCGCATGATCCTATACTGTACTCTTCAGACATAGTTGTGATGTTTACTTAAAAGGGAAATTAATATTGTGCACAAAAACAAAACATTTGAATTATTATTGTCAAAAAAACATAAATGATGCTCACGATCCCTTGATATTACTAACAATTCTGTTATCATTTACATATTGAAAAACAAAAATAAACATAAAGCTCATACATTGTACTGACGGTCGAAGAAATTTATAATTCAAAGTAAGGGCAATTATGGATATTTTTGGGAATTATTTGTAAGGAGGCATTTCTATGCAAGACTATCTGTTATCACATTTGTACTGGATCAGTCTGTTTGCTTCACTGGTTGCTCTTTTCTTCGCTTACTCTCAGGCCAGGAAGGTCCTGAACGCAGACGAGGGAACAGACAGGATGAAGCAGATCTCAAGATTCGTCCGTACAGGAGCAAGCGCATTCCTCAAGCGTCAGTACCGTACAGTAATCATTTTCTTCGCTGTAATGTTCCTTGTACTTTGCGGAATGGCTGCAGCTCATAAGCTGACCTGGTATGTACCGTTTGCTTTCATCACAGGCGGTTTCTTCTCAGGCCTCTCAGGTTATATCGGAATGAGCATCGCTACAAGAGCCAATGACCGTACAGCATGTGCTGCACAGGAAAGCCTTAATAAGGGACTCCGTGTTGCTTTCTCTGCAGGTTCGGTAATGGGATTCACCGTAGTAGGTCTCGGCCTGCTCGACATCTCACTCTGGTATGCACTGCTCGACCTCGTTTTCCATGAATCACTCGAGAACATCACAGCCGCTATGGTTACATTCGGAATGGGCGCTTCATCAATGGCTCTGTTCGCCCGTGTAGGTGGCGGTATCTTCACCAAAGCTGCTGACGTAGGTGCAGACCTCGTAGGTAAGGTAGAAGCAGGAATCCCTGAGGATGACCCGCGTAACCCCGCTGTTATCGCAGACAACGTAGGTGATAACGTAGGTGACGTTGCAGGTATGGGAGCTGACCTCTATGAGTCATATGTCGGATCCATGGTATCCACATGCGCTCTCGGTGCTATCGCATTCCTGTCAAGCGGTCTCGGAGTAAAGTCCGTAGCTCTGCCTCTTCTGATGGCAGCTGTCGGAGTAGTTTTCTCCGTAATCGGTTCATTCCTCGTTCAGACCAAGGAGGGCGCAAGCCAGAAGAACCTGCTTGCTGCTCTGAGAAGGGGAACCAATTTTGCGGCTATCGCAACAGCTGTATTCTCATTCGTACTCGTAGCATGGCTGTTCGGCAAGGAATTCTATGGACTATATCTTGCGATCCTCGCAGGTCTTGCTGCAGGCGTCCTGATCGGACTCTGCACAGAGTACTACACATCAGATACATATAAGCCGACGCAGAAGATCGCTGAGTCCTCTCAGACCGGTACCGCTACACTCATCATCAGCGGTCTCGGAACAGGAATGGCTTCAACAACGCTTCCTATCCTTATTGTAGGTGCGGCTATCATCATCGCTTACTACTGCGCAGGACTTTGCCCGGTAGATGTTGCTCCTTCGAGCATCGGACTCTACGGCATTTCACTTGCAGCTGTAGGCATGCTTTCAACACTCGGTATCACTCTTGCTACTGACGCATACGGCCCGGTAGCAGATAACGCCGGCGGTATCGCTGAGATGGCAGGACTTGATCCTCAGGTAAGAGAGAGAACAGACGCTCTTGACTCCCTGGGCAACACAACAGCTGCTACAGGAAAGGGCTTTGCTATCGGTTCCGCAGGAATGACAGCTCTGGCTCTCATCGCTAACTTCAAGGAAAAGCTCCTTGTTTACATGCCGGACGGACAGGATCTCACACTGAACCTCCTCGACCCTAAGGTACTCGTAGGACTCTTCATCGGTGCATGTCTGCCGTTCCTCTTCTCAGCTCTTACAATGGGTGCTGTTAACAGAGCTGCTCAGAGCGTAGTAGTAGAAGTAAGACGTCAGTTCAAGGAGATCCCTGGACTTATGGAAGGAAAGGCTGAGGCTGACTATGCAAGATGCGTAGACCTCTGCTCCAAGGCTTCCCTGAAGGAAATGATCCTTCCTGCATGCGTAGGCATTGCTGCTCCTATCGTCACAGGCCTTATCCTCGGCGGACTCGGAGTAGTCGGAATGCTTTGCGGCGCTACAGTATCCGGATTCATCATGGCTATCTTCATGGCTAACTCCGGCGGCGCATGGGATAATGCCAAGAAGTACATCGAGGCAGGTCACTTCGGCGGCAAGGGCAGTGACAACCACAAGGCTGCTGTAGTCGGCGACACAATCGGCGACCCGTTCAAGGATACATCCGGCCCATCAATCAACATCCTGATCAAGCTGGTATCCATGGTTTCCATCGTATTCGCAGGACTCATCGCAAGTGTAAGCCTGCTGTAATGTGACAACGGGGACGGTTCTGACTGTCATATTTCACAGATGCCAGTGTCAATCCATCTGACATATCTGTGCTTAGGTAACTAAATAGCCGGCAGCATCGTACAAAAGTCATGTACGCTGCTGCCGGCTTTTGTTATGCACAGAAAAAATCAGATTGACCGGATCCGCTGTTAATAAAAGATGACAGTCAGAACCGTCCCCTTTGTCATCTTGTGATTATCTGAACTGTGTTGCTATAATCTGACTATGAGTTGAGGAATAGAGGTATGGGTTATGAGTTTCAGAAAGAGAATATATGAGATTATTGAGGTCGCAGGGCCGGATGATACCCTGAGTCATATTTATGATGTGCTCAGCATGTTCATAATAATCGTCAGCATCATTCCGCTGTGCATCAAAGAGCCTTCGTCAGGGTGGATTGAGATCGAAAGGGTATGCGTAACAGTATTTATCATCGATTATATACTGCGGCTTTTTACAGCGGATTATAAGCTGAATGACCAGTTCGTGTTTGCTGTGATCCGTTATCCGTTTACACTTCTGGCAATTATTGATTTATTATCCATATTGCCGCATTTTATTGTTATCAACAGCGGCTTCGGACTGCTGAGGCTTGTCAGACTTGCGAATGCTCTGAGAGTGTTCAGAGTATTCAAGATGTTCAGATATTCGACAAACTTTGAGATCATTATAGCTGTCATCAAGAGGTCCAAAGAGTCACTGATCGCAGTAGGGACTATGACTCTGGCTTATATATTCACTTCTGCAATCATAGTACTGAATGTTGAGCCTGACTCTTTTGACAGTTTTTTCGAAGCTGTATACTGGGCGACCGTTTCACTTACAACTATAGGATACGGTGATATAATCCCGACAACAACTATAGGGCGTCTGATAACTATGATATCGGCGTTCTTCGGCATAGCTGTCATAGCGCTTCCGGCAGGTATCATTACTGCGGGTTACATGGAAGAAATGCAGGAGCACAAGGTAAAGGAACGCAGAAAGAAGAAGAAACAATAAACAATAAACAATAAACAATGATCCGCGTTTTTCAGCGAAGTTCCATTGATATCAATGCATGTCCGTTACTGTACTCAAGATGACCTATGCTGCCGTTTATCAGCGTCATTGATGGCTTTGTGTGTCCTATATCCGCTCCCCATATTACCGGGACATCCATTTCGCCGAATACTCTTTCAAGCTGTGTGAGATAGTCTATGTCTGTCGCTTCGCCCGGGAAGCATACACGGCCGAATATGACAGCTTTCGCATTATCGAAAAGTCCCATCATCTTCATTTTGTTCATCGAATACATCAGGGTCATAGGATTGTACTCGAAGGTGTCGAAGAACCAGATGAAACCGTCATCTGCGTATCTTTCCGTGAATCCTTTAAGATCCTCGTACGGAGTACCTATCAGCCAGTCGATGACATCAGTGCAGCCGCCGATCAGTCTTCCTGTCACATCAAGATAATCATCCTCATAGAACTCCCCGTCAGCCGTACGCAGCAGAGACCATTCGACCGGCGCATTCATTTCATATTCACCGGTCTCTTCGTTGTATCCTTCCGATGCCCAGTATTCATAAGACTCCTGATCCACAACATTTCCTGTGAGTATCTCGAGAGCGTTCACATGGAACTGATGGAGCGGTCTCCAGTCCCAGGCACCGGCATTTACTCCATAGACCGTGGCGATATCCAGTCTGGTGGTAAGGAGCATTTCGACGCATGTAGGATCGGAGTATCCGGCAAACCATTTCGGGTTATTCCGTACAAGATCCTGATCTATATATGGGAGCATCTCGATGTTATAGTCTCCGCCCGATGCGCTCATAACAATCTTGACATCGTCATCGGCAAAAAGTGAATTGAACTCTTCGCCTCTGATCCATGGAGCAGCAGAAGGGCAGTCATCATTTCTGACACTTTCAGTCTCATATGTCCGAAGACCTATCTCGTGGAGGACTTCCAGAGACAAATCGAAAGACTCTATCTTGCTTCCTACACCTGCGCTCGGTGCGCAGATACCTATTACATCATTTTCCTGCAGAAATTCAGGATATATCATTTTTTCCAAACCTCCGGGTGTGATAATTGTTTTGCCTTAAGAATTATATCGGATGTGTCAAACGAATGCCACATCACATATCCCGGAAAGGGAAGCCGGCGGGATATACACTGAGAACAGGGCAGAATAATAGCTGTTAAGTAATATTTAAAGATCTTAGAAATATCTGTTGGTTTTCTTAAGAAACAACAGGATCGTTATTTGTCAAATTATCATAATATTATCAATTTCATCTGATATTGTTAGCAGAGAACAAATCCGCATCAGTATTTTTGTGCATACAGCGAAAGCCTTGATTTTACTGAAAATGTATTCGATTGTATTTTCGGTTTCAATGAGGAAGTATACGAAAAAACGCTGTTGTAGTTTGTTAACTTTTTATCTATAATAATAGCGAGTATGGCGTTAAAAGACTAACTATAATTGTTAACTCTATTTAAAAATGCGATAATTAATCAACCATACTTTGTAGATGAAGGTAGTAATTTTAAGGAGGATCGAGCAGATGAAAGTATCGACAGTTCCTTTCAAGGGAACAAAAGAGCAGGAAGCTAAGCTCCTTGAAGTGATTGCTAAGTACAAGGGCCAGAAGGGTGCCCTGATGCCTATCATGCAGGAGGCTCAGGAAATCTACGGATATCTCCCTTACCAGGTACAGAAGATCATTTCTGATGAGACAGGTATTCCTATCGAGAAGATTTATGGTGTAGCTACTTTCTATGCCCAGTTTTCAATGTCGCCTAAGGGCAAGTATGTTGTTTCCATGTGCCTTGGAACAGCTTGCTATGTAAAGGGCGCAGGAGCTATTCTCGAGGAAATCGAGAAGGTTCTCAAGATTGAAGACGGCGGCTGTACACCTGACGGCAAGTTCTCACTGGAAGTTTGCCGTTGCGTCGGAGCATGTGGACTCGCACCTGTTATGATCGTTGGCGGTGATGTATACGGCAAGATGACACCGGACAGAGTTGCCGGTATCCTCGCTAAATACGAGTAACGCATAATGGAGGGTAAGTCATGAAAACACTGCAGGAATTAAAAGATATCAAGGCAGCTAGACATGGACAGATAGATATCAGATTCAATCCTGATACTGCAGAAGCTGCTGAAAAGACATACCTCCTCGTATGCGGAGGTACAGGATGTACATCCAACCACAGCTGGGAGATCATGGATGAGCTGAAGAGACTCATTGAAGCTGCCGGCAAGAAGGATGAGATCCAGATTATCCAGACAGGATGCCAGGGCCTCTGCGCTAAGGGACCTATCATGGTAGTACATCCTGGAAACATTTTCTATCAGGAAGTTCAGGTAGATCAGGTAGAAAGAATCTTCAACGAGCATATCATCGGCGGCACACCTGTTGATGAATATCTTATGGTTGAGGAACTCACTAACGGTGAGAAGATCCACTATGTTGATTCTGCCTTCTACAACAATCAGCTCAGAATGGCTCTCAGGAACTGCGGTAAGATCGATCCTGAGGACATCGATGAGTATATAGCAAGAGACGGTTACATGGCTCTTAACAAGGCTCTCAATGAGATGACTCCTGATGAAGTCATCCAGACAGTCCTTGATTCCGGACTCAGAGGCCGCGGCGGCGCCGGATTCCCTACAGGAAAGAAGTGGATGTTCGCAGCAGGCAAGAGAGGTGAGGTACAGAAGTACGTTGCCTGCAACGCTGACGAAGGTGACCCGGGCGCATTCATGGACCGTTCCATCCTTGAGGGTGACCCTCATGCGATCCTTGAAGCTATGGCTATCGCAGGATATGCTATCGGCGCTAATCAGGGATATATCTATGTAAGAGCTGAGTATCCTATCGCTGTAGACAGACTTAAGATCGCTCTTAATCAGGCTAGAGACTACGGCGTACTCGGCAAGAACATCTTCGGATCCGGATTCGACTTTGACATCGACCTGAGACTCGGTGCAGGTGCGTTCGTATGCGGTGAGGAAACAGCTCTGATGACCTCCATCGAGGGCAACAGAGGTGAGCCGCATCCACGTCCACCGTTCCCGGCAGTAAAGGGTCTGTTCGAATCCCCTACAGTACTTAACAACGTTGAGACATATGCCAACGTGCCTCAGATCATCCTGAACGGTGCTGAGTGGTTCAACCAGTACGGCACAGAGACATCCAAGAGTACCAAGGTATTCGCTCTCGGCGGCAAGGTCAACAACACAGGTCTCGTAGAGGTTCCTATGGGAACTACTCTGAGAGAGGTAGTTGAAGAGATCGGCGGCGGTGTACCTAACGGAAAGAAGTTCAAGGCTGCTCAGACAGGCGGACCTTCCGGCGGATGCATCCCTGCAAAGTCCTATGATGTACCTATCGACTATGAATCACTCAAGGCTATCGGCTCCATGATGGGATCCGGCGGAATGATCGTACTCGACGAGGACAACTGCATGGTAGATATCGCTAAGTTCTACCTCGGATTCACAGTAAGCGAATCCTGCGGTAAGTGCACACCTTGCAGAATCGGTACAAGACGTATGCTTGAGATCCTTGAGAAGATCTCAGAGGGCAGAGGAGAACTCGAAGACCTCGACAAGCTGGATGAACTTGCACACTACATCCAGGCTAACGCTCTTTGCGGACTTGGTCAGACAGCACCTAACCCTATTCTGTCAACCCTCGAGCACTTCAGAGATGAGTATGAAGCTCATATCGTAGAGAAGAGATGTCCTGCAGGCGTCTGCAAGGCTCTCCTGAACTACGAGATCGATCCTGAGAAGTGCAAAGGCTGCACAAAGTGCGCTCGCAACTGTCCGGTCGGAGCTATCTCCGGTGCAGTTAAGCAGCCACACGTTATCGACACATCGAAGTGCATCAAGTGCGGTGCCTGCATGGAGAACTGCGCATTCGGTGCGGTAAGCAGAAAGTAGCGGAGGTGAGAACTATGGCAGATATCAAAGTAACAGTTGATAATATTACGGTTACTGTACCAGAAGGTTCCACCTTACTGGATGCAGCCCATAAGGCCGGCATCGACGTACCTACACTGTGCTATCTGAGAGACATCAATGAGATCGGTGCCTGCAGAATGTGCGTATGTGAGGTAGAAGGAGCTAGAGCTCTCGTTGCTGCCTGCGTATATCCTTGCACAGACGGTATGGTAGCTCATACCAACACTGAGAAGATCAAGGACTACAGACGTAAAACTCTCCAGCTGATCCTGTCCGATCACGATCAGGACTGCCTCGGCTGCGTAAGAAGTACAAACTGCGAACTCCAGGCTCTCTGCAAGAGATACGGAGTTGACAACACAGAGTACTATGCAGGCTCGAAGAATGAATTCGCGATCGATGCTTCGTCGCCATCCATAGTAAGAGACAACAACAAGTGCATCCTCTGCAGAAGATGCGTTGCAGCATGTGAAAAGTATCAGAGTGTCGGAGTTATCGGCGCTAATGACAGAGGATTTGCTACACACATCAGCAGTGCATTCGAACTGCCACTGGCAGAGACATCCTGCGTAAACTGCGGTCAGTGTATCGTAGCATGCCCGGTTGGTGCTCTCCACGAGAACGATTCAACAGCTGCTGTTAAGGCTGCTCTTGCAGATCCTAGCAAGCACGTAGTTGTTCAGGCTGCTCCTTCCGTAAGAGTAGGACTCGGCGAATGCTTCGGAATGCCTATTGGCGCTGAGGTAGAAGGCAAGCTAGCTGCAAGCATGAGAAGACTCGGATTCGATGCTGTATTCGACACCAACTTCTCAGCTGACCTCACTATCGTTGAGGAAGCTAACGAGCTGATCGGAAGAGTTACTAACGGCGGAGTTCTGCCGATGATCACTTCCTGCTCACCGGGATGGATCAAGTTCATCGAGCACTATTACCCAGAACTTCTTCCTAACGTATCGTCCTGCAAGTCACCGCAGCAGATGTTCGGTGCAGTAGTCAAGACATACTATGCAGAGAAGAAGGGCATCGATCCTAAGGACATCGTTTCCGTATCGATCATGCCATGTACAGCTAAGAAGTTCGAGTGCGGCAGAGACGATCAGTCTGCAGCAGGCCCTGGAATCCCTGATGTAGATTATGCTCTGACAACAAGAGAACTCGGAAGAATGATCAGCGAAGCCGGCATCGACTTCCTGAACCTGCCTGATGAAGGCTATGATGATCCACTGGGCGAATCCACAGGTGCTGCTGTAATCTTCGGCGCAACAGGCGGAGTTATGGAAGCTGCTCTGAGAACAGCTGTTGAATGGATCACAGGCCAGCAGCTTGGCAAGGATCTCCTCGAGTTCCAGGATGTCCGTGGCGTAGAAGGCGTCAAGGAAGCTTCCTACAAGGTAGGCGACCTCGAAGTAAGCGTTGCTGTAGCATCCGGCCTTGCAAATGCACGCAAGGTACTCGAAATGGTCAAGTCAGGCGAGAAGAACTACACATTCATCGAGATCATGGCTTGCCCGGGCGGCTGCGTAAACGGCGGCGGACAGCCGATCGTTCCATCCAACATCAAGAACTTCATCGATGTTCGTGAAGTAAGAGCTAAGGGTCTGTATGACCTCGATGCTGACAGACCTCTGAGAAGATCTCACGAGAACCCAAGCATCATCAAGCTCTATGATGAGTGGTATGGTTCATACGGCAGTGAGAAGGCTCACCACGCACTGCATACAAGCTATGTGGCTAGAAAGGTGAATGCTGACCACGAGTAATAGCTCGTCTTTTTCACCCACAGCTTCGTTATTACAAGTAAAGTAAGGAATAATGGGTCCCGCTCTTTATTGAGCGGGGCCTTTTATCGTGTTATAATACGCATTGGTGTGCTGCCCGCTGGGCGCACTCATAGTTGCATAAAATAATACACTTCACATACCGGAGGATAATGATGATACACGATAACGTATGGACTACATACAACAGCGAAGACATAAGGGAAGTCAACAGTTTCGGCAGAGACTATATAGATTTCCTGAACAAGGGAAAGACCGAGCGTGAGTGCACGGAACTTCTCGTAGAGATGGCTGAGAAGAATGGCTACAGAGACCTTGATGAAATCATTGCGAACGGCGAGAAACTTGAAAAGGGTGACAAGGTTTACGCCGTAAACATGGGCAAGGCTCTGATGCTTCTCAATATCGGAGAAGATATCGTAAAGAAGGGGATGAACATCCTCGGTGCCCATATCGACTCGCCGAGACTTGATATCAAGCAGAATCCTCTGTATGAGAGTGATGAACTGGCATATCTTAATACACATTACTATGGCGGAATCAAGAAATATCATTACGTTGCTCTACCGCTGGCCCTTCACGGCGTTGTTGCCCTGAAGGACGGCAGCACCGTCAAAATCAGCATCGGTGAAAAGGACGATGATCCTGTATTCTTTGTAAGTGACATCCTTATTCATCTTGCAAAGGCACAGATGCAGAAGACTGCCTCTGAGGTAGTGGAAGGCGAAAACCTTGATATACTTGTAGGATCAGCTCCGCTTAAGGGCGAAGAAAAGGATGCTGTAAAGGCTTCTGTACTGAAGATCCTTAAGGAGGACTACGATATCGAGGAGGATGATTTCCTTTCAGCAGAGCTTGAGGCTGTACCGGCAGGCAAAGCAAAAGAAGCAGGATTCGACCGCAGCATGATCCTCGGATATGGTCATGATGACAGATGCTGCGCATATCCGTCAGCCATCGCTATGTTTGACTGCCCGGAAGTAACGACAACTGCATGCGGACTTTTCGTTGATAAAGAAGAAATCGGCAGTGTAGGCGCTACCGGAATGAGATCTCATTTCTTCGAGGATACGATGAGAGAAGTGCTCGACAGGATGGGCATATACAGTGAGCTCAATCTCACCAGATGTCTTCGCAGGAGCCGTATGCTCTCATCAGATGTAAGCGCTGCTTACGATCCTCTGTATGCTGAGAAGTTTGAAAAGATGAATGCGGCAAAATTCGGCCACGGCCTCGTATTCAACAAATTCACAGGATCAGACGGCAAGTCAGGTTCCAATGATGCAAATGCTGAATACATAGCACAGCTCCGTGCTATTCTGGAGAAGCACAACGTTGCTTTCCACACTGCTGAAATGGGTAAGGTAGATGTAGGCGGAGGCGGAACCATAGCTTACATTCTTTCGCTGTATGGGATGCAGGTAATCGACTGCGGTCTTGCTGTTCTCTCCATGCATGCGCCATGGGAAGCCATCAGCAAGGCTGACCTGTATGAAGCATATAAGGGATACAAGGCATTCCTGATCGAAGCATAAATAAGGATGTTGGAATTGAAGTCAGGTTAAGGTTCATAGAGTATTATCCTGACAATAAATCATAGAAAGAGACTTTTGTTTAATGTTTAAAGCCAGACTTATAACTTTTCTGATGGCGATGGTGCCTGTAGTAGAGCTGAGAGGAGCCATACCTTATGGTGTCTTAGCCGGACTCAGCGTACCTGAAGCCTTTGTACTTGCTGTTCTGGGCAATCTTGCCCCGATACCGTTTCTTGTTGTATTTACACGAAAAGTGTTTGAATGGCTGAGAACCAAAAGCGAATGGCTGGACAGACTTGTAAGAAGGCTGGAAGCAAAGGCCGACAAGAACAAGGAAATAGTTCAGCGATATGAGTTCTTCGGCCTGATGCTGCTTGTTGCGATCCCGCTGCCGGGAACAGGAGCGTGGACGGGAGCGCTTGTAGCCGCAATGATGAACATGAGGCTCAAGAGGGCCATGCCTGCGATAACCGTCGGTGTAATTGTTGCCGGAATAATCGTGACTACGCTCACATATGGGGCAGGAGCCCTGTTCTAGTGGCCCTGTGACATCGCAGATGCCGTACCGGGTAAATATAATAGAACCTGATCAGAAAGCACAAAAAGAAATCTCTGCCGTAAAGCAGAGGTTTCTTTTTTAGATTATTGGAAGGTTATCTGAAGTCTTATTCGTGAGCGATTACTTGTTTCTGCCAAGCTCCTGAGCTCTTTCGGTAGCTTTGCCTACTGTGTCGATGAAAGCACCGCGTACACCGTGCTGCTCGAGAGTGTTAACTCCAACGATGGTATTTCCGCCAGGGGAGCATACCATGTCCTTGAGCTCGCCAGGATGCTTTCCTGTTTCAAGAACCATCTTGGCTGCACCGTATACAGTCTGAGCTGCAAGCTTCATTGCTGTTGCTCTTGGGAGACCCTTCATAACTCCGCCGTCTGCGAGAGCCTCGATTACCAGATAAATGTAAGCAGGGCCGGCTCCGGAGAGTCCGCATGCTGTATCGATCAGAGGCTCAGGCATCCATTCTACGATGCCGATGGAGGAGAAGAGCTTCTCTGCGAATTTCTTTTCCTCATCTTTAAGGTCAGTGTTGGAGTCGAGTGCAAAAGCGCCTGCGCCTACAAGAGCAGGGGTGTTAGGCATGAGTCTGAGGAGTCTGAAGTTTCCTTCAGTCCACTCGCGGAGGGTATCTGTAGTGACACCTGCCATGATAGAGATCATAGCCTTACCGTCAAGAGTGTTTCCGAGCTGCTTGAGTCCGCCCTGAGCGTACTGTGGCTTGAGAGAGCAGACGAGTATATCTGAAGAATTACCGAGCTCAACATTGTCGCTGACGATGTTGCATCCAAGAGCCTTATATTTTTCCTTGATCTGATCGCTCAGATCGTATACATATACATCTTCAGCTTTGACAACGCCTGTTTCGAGAGCGCCTGAGAGGATAGCTCCGCCCATTGCGCCGGCACCGAGAAATCCGATTTTCATTATTGTACCTCCGTAATTCCTATATCCTTTATGAGTTTATGAAGTAGTTATCATCATTGAACCGCAGTCTAAACTGCGTTGCAATTATATTGTATATTCTTTGAAAGATAAGTCAAGCAAAATCATCAGAAAATGCCTGTATATGAGGGAAAACGATCCTAAGAATGACATAAAAAATGCGGGCTGATGCCGGTCCGTAAAACTCGATTCAACAAGGTAAAAAGAAAGGAGGGAATCGAAGCGGATCCGCAAATGCCCGCGTATATAACACCGTATGAAAGTATTTGGTCATACGATGGTATGGCATAATAATACTTGTGGTTAAACCATTTAGCAAGGGTTTAATTCAGATATCTGAAAACTCCTTTGACTTTGCCGACTACTGTTACGTCCTTGGCAATGATAGGGTCCATGAAGTCATTCTCAGGCTGAAGTCTGATATGGTCCGACTCCTTGTAGAATCTCTTGACTGTTGCACCTGATTCATATCCGTCATTGACAAGTGCTACTACGATCTCGCCGTTGTTTGCTTCATGCGATTCCTGAACGATGAGATAGTCTCCGTCATTGATTCCTACGTTGACCATACTGTCGCCGTGGACTGTGAGAATAAAGTTGTTGCCCGGTCCTACGAATCTTGCAGGCATAGGGAACTGGTCTACTATATTCTGCTCAGCAAGGATAGGCTCACCGGCAGCTACCTGTCCGATTACAGGCAGGGACACAGTATTGATATCTTCTTCTGTCGTTCTTGAACCTGATGCCGGCATCATATCGACCGGAAGCACAGTACGCGGCTTGGAAGGATCCTTCTTTACAAGGCCTTTATCCTCAAGAGCCTTGATATCACTATGCACTGTAGATGTCGACTTGATGCTGAGTGCCTGACATATTTCTCTGACAGTAGGTGAGTAGCCCTTGGCAGCGATAGTCTTCTTCATGAAGTTCAGTATATCCTGCTGACGCTGTTCGCTCTTTTTCATTATGAATCATCTCCTCATTTCTGAACTCTACTGTCCTCATCCCGGAAGGCCAGATTTTTGTATAGCATTGTAATAGTGTGTGTCTTATTTATACGGATGTGTAACAAGATCGTTTATGTTCAGTTCGTGTCCGTATTCGTTCCAGTCGTCATAGATACGTCCTGTCTGGCGGATGATGATGTCGCCTACGACACCGTCGACCTTGGCGAACGGAAGAGTTTTGTGATAGGTGATCTTGCTCCCGTTTCTTTCAAAAACATATCCTGTTCTGAAGCGTTCCTTCTCAAGAGGATACTTGTATTCACAGATTTCAGAAATCAGCTTGAACAGGTTGTCGTTCTCTGTATCAAATACATTCTCCAGTGTGAGATATGAATAATTGGCTCTGAGCTGTATCTCATGGCCCTGGAATCTGTCGAGGAATCTGATCAGCTTTTCTCTGGTCTCAGGATCCTTGGCATCTTCGAATACTACACAGTTGATCCTTGTCCTGAAGTTGAGAAGGTTGAAGATCTCATCCGGACATTCCTTGACATAGTGCTTGAGGTGCCTTGATACATTTATGCAGCTGATCCTGTCAGCATACTTGTTGAGAATATCAGCAACGTCCTGAATGGTCTGTCCTTCGCCGACAGGCATGGTGGTGTTGATATAGATATGATGCCCCTCCGCTATGTGGTCAAGGATATTCTGGAGTGCACCTAGCTCTGCGAGAGGCTCTCCGCCTGTAAGAACTACGTCATTGTGCGGAAAGATTCTGTCCATGAGGTCTAGTGCCTGGAAACATCTGTTAAGGTCGAAAGAAGAAGTGTCCCGATACTCTTTCTTGTTAACGCAGAATGGACATGCATTATTGCAGTCATAAGGAACAAACATGGTCACTGTAGGACCAATCTTAGGAAAATCCTTTTTCATCAATTACTCCCCGATATTGCCGGTGCTGCAGCACCCTGATAGTGTGTAATAAAATACGGCAACGCCGTATAATAGGTGAAATTATTATAGCATTCGAACAACTGTTTGTAAATATTTGAGACGATAGTTTTTGATTTGTCAGGGGCGCTCATGTACGTATAAATGTCCGTTTTTTGCTGTAGATAGAACCGACTCTGATAGTGTATACTATGTATATTCTTTAGGTAAAAGAGGGGAAGTGAGCGTGCGGAATAATCATCCCGTATTGAACTGGACAGGAACTGCAGTGCTGATGATGGTACTGTGGTTTATTATGTCTGAAAAAACGGAACCTAAATTCCTCATACTCGGAGCCGTTTCAAGCATGCTGATAGCATCCGTATGCCTCAGAACGCTTACGATGCGCGGTGCGAAGACAGACAGGACATACTATCTTCTCGGCGTCAACATTTTCAGATTCATAGGGTATTTTGCATGGCTGCTTGTGCAGATCGCCAAGTCGGCCATTTATGTTGCCCGTATCTCCCTGTTTGACAGGAGCAAGGTGGATCCTTCGATCGCATGGTTCAGGGCTGACTATGATGATCCTGCGGCATTATCCATGCTTGCCAATTCCATAACACTGACCCCGGGAACTATCACTATAGATATAACAGATGACGGTATTTTCTCTGTGCATGCTCTTACTCAGGAGCTTCGCGAGGGCCTTCTTGACGGATCCATGCAGGCCAAGGTCGCATGGCTGTACGGCGAAACTATAGAGTTTTCACCGGTAGATGAAAAAGAAGTAAAGCCTGAAGTGCAGCAGAAGAGACCGGAACTCGTGCGCAAAAGATATAAAGTCAGGAGGAAGGGCATATGATGACTAACTTCTGGCAGTATGTGCTTGCGGCACTCATATTGATACTTGCAGCAATGGTAGTCCTGATGTTCAGAAAGAAAGCGCTGCTTGACAAGCTCAACTACGTTTTCGCGATGAACACTGTTATCGTGCTGCTGATTCTTGTGGTCGGATTTGCCGGCGGCAGGGAGGACATGTTCATAGACATAGCACTCAGCTATTCTATCCTGGGATTCGTAACATCAGTCATCCTTGCGAAGTATATAGGAGGGCGGAAAAAATGACAGTCACAATGATCATTACAGCCGTTCTCATAATACTGGGGCTGCTGTTCATGCTTGCATCGCTTATAGGCATTGCGGCACTGCCTGATTTCTTCACAAGGCTGCATGCTCAGGGCGTGGGAGACACTCTCGGAGCGTTCCTTATCCTGGCAGGCATGATGGTGGCGGTACACGGAGGACTGCTTTCGGTCAAGATATTCCTGATCTTCATCATCATAGTTCTTACGAACCCGATCGGAACCAACCTTATGATGATAGCCGCTATCAACAAAGAAGACTATCTCGGTTACCGTACCAGGGTGTCGGGCGAAGAGGCTGCAGCTGAGTATATTTCACCTGATCCTGAACCGGAAGAAGAACCAGAGGAAGAGCCGGAGAAGTCTGAGCCTGAAAAGCCTGCTGAAGAAAAACAGGAAGAGGCAAAGCCTGAGGCGCCGGAAAACACTCAGGAAATGCCTGAAAAGGAACCTGAAGTCAAACCGGAAAAGAAGCAGGATAAACCTGAAGGGAAGACTAAAAAACAGGCTTCTGATAGGAAACCTGAAGGCAAGACTGAAAAGAAACAGGCACCTAAAAAGAAACGCAAGAGAAAGCCTTCAATGAGCATGAACAAGGCTGAGCTCATCAGGGCGGCAGAGAACAGGGGAATAAGCGTACCTGAAGGAGCAACCAAGAGAGAGATACTCGACCTTATATATGCAGATAAAGATAAATGATCTGTATCTGCCGGTAACATAAATCACACACGGAAATAGCAATGACACTGATACTCCAGGCTGTCCTTCTCATAGGACTCATAGGAATAACGATCGCAATCATATTCGGCAGGGATCTTATGACCTCTGTTGTGATTTACTGCACTTTCAGTTTCCTGACCATGCTGCTGTACAACATCATGGGTGCTCCTGACGTTGCCTTTACCGAGGCGGTCATCGGTGTCATTTCGACAGTATTCTTTATCATAATTCTGAGATCTATAGACCGTAAGACCAAGTAGGAAGATGAGAAGAACGATCACCATCATACTCTTAATAGTGTCTATCACCGTGCCGTTCATCGCATTCGATGTGCTGCCGGTCATAGGGGACCCTGAATCGGCCCCTAATACTCACGTGTCCGATTATTATATCGAGCACGCTATTGAAGAGTGCAATTCTCCTAACATGGTCACAGCGGTCATCGTCGACTACAGGGCTTTCGATACCATGTTCGAGACGACCGTAATGTTCCTGGCAGGACTTTCGGTAGTGATAATACTGGCCAACCGTCCTAAGAGCCGTATCCCGGCTCCTGAGTCGCTCAAGAGGCTGAGGGATACATCGGGCAGACCTGTCTACACAACTATCAACAAGGATGTAATGATATCCATTATTGAGCCTGTCATCCTGATCTACGCAATGTACGTTCTTTTCCATGGCGAGATAAGCCTCGGAGGAGGATTCCAGGCAGGTGCCCTTATAGGCATGACATATCTTCTGGATATCATGGTAGTCGGCAGGAAGAGACCTATCTTCAGCCTGCCTAAGGAAAAATCTGCTGCCCTGGCAGGCATCGGACCTTTCATATACGCTCTTACCGGATTCGTATCGATGATCGGCGGAGGGCTTTACCTTGAATACAACAAAATGCCGGTACCGGTCCATCAGGCCGAGCTCCATTCTCTCGGCATAACAGCCGTTGAGATAGGCGTTACTATCGGTGTTGCCGGAACGATAATCACAATACTTAACGCACTTACGGAGAGGATTTCCTTCGATGATGACAACAATTAATGCCTTCCTGGCAGCGAAAGGAATATATCTTCTTACATTACTGCTTCTCTCACTCGGAGTGGCGGGCGTTATAGTGTGCAACAATTACATGAAGAAGCTGATCTGCATGAACGTCATGCAGGTCGCAGTAATATTCTTCTTCCTGTGCCTCGGACAGAAGGATCCGGGTACGATCCCGGTCGCGATGAATGAGGCGGTCAAAGCGGCAGAGTATATCAATCCGCTTCCGCACGGTCTCATGCTGACAGCTATCGTAGTCAGCCTTGGTACCACAGGTGTCGGACTGTCGCTGCTTCTGAGGATCAGAGAGAAGTACGGGACCATCGAAGAGGATGACCTGCTGAAGAAACAGGCTCAGCAGGCAAGAAGAGATAAGAAACGCAGAGAGCTTCATCATCCCGGCGACAATGAGTGACCGCCGGATACCGGATTCACATATAAGAATCAACTGATAAGGAGAAGAAACAGACAGCATGACAGCTAACATACCTGTACTGGTAATACTGCTTCCGCTGTGCTCAGCACTTCCTTGCCTCGCGCTGACTAAGGTGAACAGACACCTCGGCAACGCTGTGGTCAAGATAGCATGCCTGGGCTCTTTTGTGCTGTCTGTCATCCAGCTGGCTGAAGTCGTCAAGAATGGACCTATACATTATGCGATCGGCAATTATGCAGTGCCGTACGGCATCGAGCTTGTGATCGATTCGCTGAATGCTGTACTCCTTGTTGCATTCTCGCTCATAGGATTCATGACACTCATCTTCGCAGGAAACTTCGGAGACAGGAAGCGTCCTATGATGATCGCTGCAGCCAACGCTGAGATAGCACTCCTGATCACAGGTCTTCTCGGAATGACTTCAACGGGAGACGTATTCAACCTGTATGTATTCCTCGAGATCACTTCGCTTTCCGCATACTGCCTCATATCCCTTGGCGGCAGCAGGGGTGTAGTATCCGCTTACAGATACATGCTCGTAGGAACAATAGCAGCCACATTCTACCTGCTCGGTATAGGCATCCTTTACGGAGCGACAGGCACCCTCAACATGGGAGACATGGCGAAGATACTGAATGAGGGCGGACATGACAACGCCATGCTCGTGGCGATGTGCTTCCTGATCCCTGCATTCGGCATCAAGATGGCGCTGTTCCCGTTCCACGGATGGCAGCCGTCTGCATATGCACATGCTGAGCCGGGCTCAAGACCTCTGATCACCGGCGTCATGGGCAAAGTTCCTGCGCTTGCTATGTTCAGATTCTTCTTCTGCATATACGGCACAGATTTCAGATTCGTGAGACTGTCACTCATACTCCTCGGAGTATTCTCTGTGATCGGCATGCTTTACGGATCGATCATGGCCATGGGCCAGTCAGATATACGCAAAATACTCGCATACTCATCGGTGGCACAGATCGGCTACATATCACTCGGTTTTGCCATCGGAACGCCAATAGCTCTTGCAGGAGCGTTCCTTCACATGCTCGGACATGCTTTCATGAAGGGCGGGCTCTTCTTCTGCACGGGAGCCATAAGATATAAATACGGAACTGCAGATATAGACGATTTCGGCAGGATATACAAGAAAATGCCGCTTACGTGCGGTCTGCTTGTGATAGCCTCGCTGTCGATGATAGGGATCCCGCCGACTGTAGGATTCTTCAGCAAGTGGTATCTCGCACTCGGTGCTGCCGGAAGGCATGAGTGGATATACATAGCGGTGCTTGTGATCTCAAGTCTTCTCAATGCAGTATACTTCTTCAAACTGATCGAGAAGGTATTCATCCGCCAGAGCGCAGGTCTTAAGGAGAGATGGAAGAGCGAAGAGTTTGAGCTTCCTGTCAGCATCATCCTGCCTGTAGTTGTGTGCTTCTTTGCAATACTCGGACTTGGTCTTTTCAATGTCAGGATCGTAGATATACTCCTGATGACGCTTGAGGGGGTGGGCTTATGATGAACTACCTCACAGCACTTGAACTGAGACCTCTTTATGCTGTCCTCGTATCGCTCATTGCATCCGGCCTGATATATGTTCTCGGCGAGCATATACGCCCTAATGCAAGAGAGGGAATAACCCTTACAGCGGCAGTCCTTAAGATAATCATCGTATATTCAATGATACCTGCCGTCCTTGCAGGTACGGAGATCAGACTTGAACTCTTCAGCATCGTGAAGGGCGTTTCGTTTGCGTTCAATGTCGATGCTGCCGGAATGGTCTTCGCGTGCGTCGCATCCACGCTCTGGATACTGACATCGATCTACTCGATCGGATACATGAGAGGGCATGGAGAACAGAACCAGACAGGCTACTATGCAGCGTTCGCAATGTGCCTGTGCGCAGCTACGGGACTCTGTTTTGCCGCCAACCTGATAACGTTCTTCATCTTCTTTGAGGTTCTGACAGTAGCGACATATCCGCTGGTCGTACACTACAGAGATGCTGAAGGCACAATGTCCGGCAGAAAGTATCTGGCATATACGCTCATAAGCGGTCAGATATTCTTCGCAGGCATAGTAATAGTCTATGCAGTGACCGGCACGATGGAATTCACACCTGGAGGCTTTATAAAGCCTGACATGATGCCTATGCCATGGATGCTGCTCGTCTTCTTCATGATGGTCGGAGCAGGAATGGTCAAAGCGGGCGTAATGCCGCTCCACAGCTGGCTTCCTGCAGCGATGGTAGCGCCTACACCGGTAAGTGCACTTCTGCATGCCGTAGCCGTAGTCAAGGCGGGAGCATTCTGCACCCTGAGAGTAGTGCTCTACGTATTCGGACCTGAAGCAGCCAAAGCCTGCAAGGGTGCTGAAATACTGGCCTGGATGGCCGTGTTTACGATAATAGTTTCATCGTTTATTGCGATGAGAAAGTACAATCTCAAGGCAAGACTCGCGTTCTCGACTGTCGGACAGCTGTCGTATATCGTTCTCGGTATATGCATCCTGACTCCTTACAGCACTGCGGGAGCGCTTTACCACATAGTTGCTCATGCATTCATGAAGATCACTCTCTTTATGGCTGCAGGTGCGATATTCGTCACCACACATAAGAAAGACATCCGTGAGATGGTCGGCATAGGCAGAAGGATGCCTTACACCATGATCGCATTCACGGCTGCTTCGATAGGAATCGCAGGATTCCCGTTCTTCGTAGGATTCGTAAGCAAAGCAAATATCATTATGGGCGCCGTTGCAATGGGCAAACCTGTATTCGTAGCTACACTTATAGCAAGTGCTCTGCTTGCTCTTACATACCTGATGCCTGTAGTGCTCGTAGCATTCAAGAAGAACGTCGACAATCCTGATTTTGCTGAGTACGGAGAAGCAGCTCCGGCTATGCTTATACCGCTGATAATAACGGCTGTCATATCCATTATCCTGGGCATATTCCCGAATGCCGGACTTCATCTGTTTGACCTGTCCGTCATGGCGGGCAATCAGATATTTATGCCATATATGTAGGTGCAGATATAATGCTTCATGAAACTCTTGAGTATCTGGGAATAGCGTTCATAAGTTCGGTTCTGCTGATCATTATGAGCAAAATAATACTGCAAGCCCTCATAAGAAGGCCTGCAGACTATTACAATGCCCGCGAACTCAGAGAAGAGGAGATCATGCTGAATGCCGGCGGCATCAGTATCACCAAGGAACATGAGACCAATCCTGAGGGTGAGATCATAGAGGAGAAACATCTGGAAGCCCAGCTCGGAGATATTGAAGCAGCAGAACCTGAAGAGATCATGCTTGAGGTACCTGCTGCGATTGCAGAGAGTATAGAAGTCCATAAGGAACAGGAAGAGGAAGCCGCTGAGCCGGTTCCAGAGCCTGAACCAGAGCCTGAGCCAGAGCCTGTACCGGTTGAAGAGCCAGAGCCTGAAGAGGCATTGGAAGAGCCGGCTGCAGAGACTCCTGAGGAACCTGCTGAAGCAATAATTGAAGAACCTGAATCGGAAGAGATACAGGAGCCTGAAGAACCTAAGACTCCGGAAGAGGCGTTCGGTTTCAGCATCAAGGCCAAGACCAGCAGGACCAGGAAGCCTAAGAGAAAAGAAGAGGAAGAGGCGGCGGAAGAGCTCGAGGAGGCTAAGGCGGCTATGGATGAAGCTAAAGCTAAGGCTAAGGCTGCGGAGAGCGAGGCTGCCGGTGAGTGGTCAGAATCCTATGCTGAGATACGCGACAGCCTGGAGAAGGCCTTCACGGAAAGAAGACGCAAGCCTTCGATGCACATGAATAAAAAGGAGCTCACAGAGATTGCCATAGGAATGGGAATAGAGCTTCCGAACAAAGTTACCAAGAGAGAAATACTCGACCTCATCAATGAGGCCGCTGAATAGCAGGGAGGACGCCGTTTGGCAGGATTCACAGCTGACAAGTTAATGATGATGCTTCACCCGGGGATCATAATGATCCTGTTCGGTATTCTTGTCATGCTTCTTCCGAGGGGCTTCAGAAAGCCTCTCAGTATTATCGCGCCTGTAACTGCGGCATGGGCTTTCCTGCAGATGACAGCAGACAGCAGCCTTCCTTATGAGCTCGCACCATACATCCAGATGGAGTTCATACATCTCGACAGCCTGGCGTGGACATTTATGCTGGTGTTCTGCATCATTGCGATCCTCAACGGGATCTATGGCATCGGTATCCAGCACAGATATGAGTGCGGTATGTCGATGGTATATGCGGGCAGCGTAATGGGAGTTATCCTGGCTGGAGACTGCATTTCACTGATCGTCTTCTGGGAGATATCGGCTTTTGCATCGATGTATGTTGTTTACTGCAAGCATGACAGGGCATCTGCGAGGGCATCCTTCAGATACATACTTGTTCACGCATTCGGCGGAAACATGCTTCTTGCGGGACTTATCATATACATGTTCCACTATGACAACAATCTAGGACATCTTTCAGACTGCATTGGAGAGCCGTGCTTCTGGCTGATCGCAATAGGCATCGCTGTCAACGCAGCTATACCGCCTTTGCATGCATGGCTGCCGGATGCTTACCCTGAATCAACTGCAACCGGTACTGTATATCTGTCTTCGTTCACTACCAAGGCTGCTATATATCTCATGCTGAGGATGATGAGCGGAATGACTGATCTGGTATGGATCGGCGCGATCGTCGCTATCTACGGCGCTTGTATGGCGATCATGGAAAACGGCATCAGAAGACTTCTGGCTTATCACATAGTAAGCCAGCTAGGCATGATGATAGCTGCAGCGGGCGTCGGCGGTGCTATAGGCATAGATGCTGCAACAGCTCATGCATTCACCAACATCCTGTTCAAGGGCGTCCTTATGATGGGTGCAGGTGCAGTAATATATGCTACAGGCAGGAGCAATATCACCGAGCTCGGAGGACTTGCGAAGAAGATGCCTGTAACGGCTGTATGCTTCCTCATAAGCTCCCTCGCTATAGCAGGACTGCCGGGACTTTCAGGATTTGTGAGCAAAGCGCTTATCATGGATGCGGTCCATGAGGCGGGCTATACCATTCCGGCACTGATGCTTACTGCAGGCGGCGTCGGTACACTATTGTCCATCACCCTGAAGATCAATTATTTCGTATTCTTCGGACCTTGTGATGATGAGAAAGCTTCCGAAGTGGAGAAGAAAGTACCGTTCTCGATGAAGCTTGCAATGATTCTCGGTACTGCCGCTACTGTTGTGATCGGCATATTCCCGGATAAGTTCTATGCTCTCATGCCGTATAAGACGATCGTAGAGCCTTATCATATGGGACACGTTCTTGAATATGTCGCCATCTTCATCGGCGGATCGATACCGTTCTTCCTGTATCTCAAGAAGATGAAACCGCACGACGAAGTGACCGTGGATTTTGACTGGTTCTACAGAAGACCGTTCAACACACTTATTCAGAAGATATCCCAGGTCATTGAGGGCATATTCAGATGGTGCGGTATCCACAGCGGCAGGGCAGCTGAATACCTCAGACTGCACTTCGGAGATCCGACTCTGTGGACTAAAAACAGCAGCAGTGTCCGCATCAGGAACTTCTCATTCGAGAATGAGGACAGGCTTGTCGGAGACATAGTTACAGCCATAGTCACAGTATTCGCTGCGATGCTGATAATTGCTGCGATAGTGGCAAGATAAACTTTCAATAGCCATAAACTGCCTGCCGGTTTCCACGGCAGGCTTTCACATACGGAGAACCTGAATTTGGAAATCATAAGAGCAGAGCACTCCGGATTCTGTTTCGGAGTAGACAGAGCCATCAACCTGGCTTTCACAGAAGCTGAGAAGCATGCCTCATCGAGGGACGGTGATCCTTCAGACAGTAAGGGCAGGCTTTTTACCTGCGGCCATCTCATCCACAACAGCGCTGTCGTTTCAAGACTCGAATCGATGGGAGTCAAAATGATAGGATCTCTTTCCGAAGCGGGAGAGGGCGATACTGTGATCGTACGGTCGCACGGTGAGCCGAGAGAGTTCTATGAGGAAGCAGCGCGCCGCGGCATAAGGCTTGTCGATACTACCTGTGTCTTCGTGAAGAAGATACATGATATCGTAAGTGAAGCACATGAGGCAGGAAAGCCCGTGATCATGGTGGGCGACAGAAATCATCAGGAAGTAAAAGCGACCTGTGGCTGGTGCGGATATGAGGCGGCAGTCATCGGCAATGCTGAAGAAGCAGAAGCCTATGTTTCAGAACATTCAGAGGCTGACATTCCGGTGATCGTATGCCAGACAACCATCAAGGCTGAGCTTCTTGAAGACATACTTGCGGTATTCGATAAAGCCGGCAGATCCTACGATGTACGCAGGACTATATGCAATGCAACGAGGGACAGGCAGGAGAGCTGCCGTCAGCTGGCCCGTCAAGTCGACATGATGGTCGTGGTGGGAGATAAGCACAGTTCCAATTCGGGAAAGCTGTATGAAATAGCTAAAAATAATTGTGAAAATAGCATTTTTATTGAAAATGCTGACGATAAGCTATTGAAACAAGCTGCAAAAAGTAATAAAATTGGCCTTATAGCGGGCGCGTCTACGCCCGAATGGATTATCAAGGAGGTTATTTCTAGTATGAGCGAAAATGTCACTAAGAATATGGAACAGAATCCGATGATGGATTTCATGGATGACATTGAGAAATCTTTACGTTTACCAAAGCCAGGCGATGTTATTGACGGTAAGGTTGATCAGGTTATGGACGATGCAGTAATCGTCAACATGGGATGCAAGAAAGACGGAATCCTCAGAGCTGATGAGGTTGTTCTCGAAGAAGGACAGAAACTCTCTGACGTATTCAAGGAAGGCGATGACATCCAGGCTAAGGTTATCAAGTCTGATGAAGGAGAAGGCGGAATCCTCCTCTCCAAGAAGAGACTCGTAGCGGTAGAGAACTACACAGAGCTCGAAGAAGCAATGGAGAATAAGGATGTTATCAATGTTAAGCTGGTAAGAGCCGTAAACGGCGGTGTTATCGCAGCTTACAAGGAAATCACAGGTTTCATCCCTATGTCCCAGCTTTCCGACAGATATGTTGAGAACGCAGATGAGTTCCTCGGACAGAATGTCGATGTAAGAGTTATCAGAGTTGATACAAAGCGTAACAGAGCAGTATTCTCTCGCAAGACAGTACTAGTAGAGGAAAAGCGTAAGGCAGTTGCTGAGATCTGGAGCAATCTGAATGTCGGCGATGTAGTTGAAGGTAAGGTAATGAGATTCACCGACTACGGTGCATTCGTAGACATCGGCGGAGTTGACGGACTTCTCCACATTTCCGAGATTTCATGGGGCAAGCTTAAGCACCCTGAAGAAGTTCTCAAGATTGGAGACATCATCAATGTCAAGATCCTCTCACTCAACGAGGAGAAGGGCAAGATCTCTCTCGGACTCAAGCAGACTCAGCCTGAACCTTGGACTCTTGTAGGGGACAAGTACCAGGTAGGCGATGTACTCGATGGTAAGGTAGTTCAGACCAAGGAGTACGGTGCATTCGTAGAACTCGAAGCAGGACTTGACGGACTGGTTCATATTTCAGAGATCGCTAACAAGAGAGTTGAGAACGTAAGTGATGAACTCAAGGTCGGCGAGACAGTCAAGGTCAAGATCATGGAGATCGACCCTGAAAAGAGAAGAATCAGCCTGAGCATCAAGGCAGCTCTTCCTGAAGAGGAAGCAGCTCCTGAAGAAGAGGCACCAGCTGAAGAGGCTGCAGAGGTTGCTGAGGAAGCAAAGGACGAGGAATAATCGTCGTTTTCCATAAGTATTCAAGACCGGGTTCATAAGAGTCCGGTCTTTCTCTTTTACTGAAAATTTCATGGCATTTTACTACACAGAAAAGCCTTTTCAAGGTATACTTATGACGATAATCAGAAGCAGGACAGCTCTGACTGAGATACGGTAAATGTTCTGCTTCTCTATAAATAAATAAAAAAAGGAATTGATAAATAACTATGAGTTTTAAAACAACTGCAGGCATTACAGTAGGAAAGCTCGGGAACCTGGCCATAAGTCTCATCGCGAAGAACAGAGGAACCAACTGGGCAGGCGAGACTGCCATGCGAATTGACCCTGAGCTGATCGCTCATATCAATGGTACAGATCCTGACAGGACGATTTTCATCACAGGTACTGACGGTAAGTCCACAGTCACCAATCTTGTCACGCATATCCTGAGATATAACGGTTTTAACGTAATTTCCAATCTCGAGGGCGCCAATCTTACAACCGGAGTTGCTACTTCGCTTCTCAAGGCTTCTTCGCTGAGCGGAAATGTCAAGGCGGACTATTTTGTCTTTGAGACTGATGAGAGATACCTCTATCAGATCAGAGAACAGCTCCCGTGCAACAATCTGATCGTTACCAACATCCTTAAGGATCAGATGCAGCGCAACGGAGATCCTGACTACATCTACAGAAAAATCAGACGTGTCATCGAGAAATTCGGAATGAACGTGTTCCTGAACGGAGACGAGGCCAGATCATGTTCACTGGCGGATTATTCTCCTAAGACTGTATTCTACGGAGCAGAGAAGCATTCGATGGCATTCAGGAAGGACGACACATTCGTGACTCTTCCGTGTCCGAAGTGTCAGAGCGGCATCAAGGTAGATTATTACAATAATGATGGCCTTGGCTCGTTCCACTGTGATAAATGCGGCTACACGAACAACAACGGAAATCTTAAGGAAGGCATCACGAGAGAAGCAGACTACAGGGCTGTGGATGCTGATTTTGCTGCTAAGACTTTCCGCATCAACGGAACAGAATACACGATGCCTTATGATCCGCCTCACATGCTGTATAACTATGCAGCTGCTACTGCCGCATGCAAGGAGATCGCAGGACTCACCGAGGAGCAGTGCGCAGAGGCTCTGAAGAGCTTCAAGCTCCTGGCAGGAAGGATAGAGTCGGTAACATACAAGGGCAGACATATAAAGTTCATGAGATTCAAGCAGGAGAATCCTGAGACTTTCCAGAACTTTATAAATACTATCGCAGCGGACAAGGAAGATAAGGTAGTGATTATCGGACTGGATACAGTCAACGATATAGATCCGTATTATATCAATACCTTCTACGCATTTGACTGCGACTATTCCCAGCTCATCAGATCGAACGTAAAGCAGTTCTATTTTGTCACAGATACTGTAGCTTATGATGCAGCGAACTGCTTCATGTACGGAGGGGTCGATCCGTCCAGGGTCGATATTATCCCTACAGGCGATGAGGAAGAGATACTCGATATAATCGACGAATGCGGCTACACTAATATTTATCTTGCCGTCACACTTCACAAGTTTGAGGTTATTCAGGAACTGGTCAGGAAAGGGAAGTAAGATGGAAGATAAGAATAAGAAGATCAAGAACAGAAAAGATACACAGCTTCTGACTGTTGAGGACATCATCAGGGAAGAAGGCGTAAAAGACGAAAAGAATAAGACCAGGATCATCAGCATGATGAAGCCTGAGATAGACATCGCATGGATGTATCCGGATACTCTCTATCTCCACGGAGACAGGGGCAACGTCATGGCGCTTGTACGCTATGCACAGAACCTCGGCCTCGTGCCGAAAGTACACAGGATCGATCTGGGATCCGGAGACTTCAACCCGCTGGAATACGATATCCTGTTCTACGGACCTGGAGAGATCAGCTCGTTCGAAGCAGTTATGAAGGATATCGGCACATACACAAGAAGCCTTGCAGAGTACGTTGCATACGGCAAGGTAATGCTTGTAACCGGAACTACAATGGCTATGTTCGGCGAGAGGATAAGGAGATTCGATCCTGATGCAGCGAACGGCCTCGGAGAGACGATTGACGGTCTCTGCATGATCCCGGCAATCTCCGAAGAGAGGGAATATGTCTATGGCAATGACCTGGATATCAGGGCTGAATACGGCGGGTATTCAATGGAGCTCATCGGTACTCAGATCCAGATGGCGGATGTGGAGTTCTATGAGAACACCAATTACAGCAGATTCGGTTCAGTCATATACGGCAGAGGCAATAACGGACGGGACGGCATAGACGGTGTTGTATATAATAATGCAATTTTCACCAATCTGCTGGGACCGGTCCTCGTAAGCAATCCGTGGCTTGCTGTCACAATGCTGAAGACGGCTGCAGATCTCAAGGGTATTGAGATCCCTAACGATAATCCTGATTATGAGCTTGAAGTCAAGTCATTCAGACTCAAGAAACAGTTCATCGAGGATAAGCAGTAGGGATACAGTAAAAAACAGGGATATTAGAAAGAGTAGGGGCAAAATTTGGAATCGAAGGCTGAATCGAAGTTCAAAGACAGAATATTTAAAATGGTATCTGTCGGAGTTGTGGACGACAAGCTGAACCAGGGATATGACATCCTCAGTACAGTTCTGCTTATCATCAACCTCGCGACGGCTTTTGCCATGACATTCGAAGACTTCTATAAAGCACATTATGAGCTGCTTCACTGGACTGAGGCTGTGACAGTTGCGTTCTTTGCGTTTGACTACATACTGAGGCTTTACACCTCGGACAGGTTATATCCGCATAAGAATAAGCAGGATGCAGCCATGTCGTATATATTATCCGGCTACGGTATCATAGACCTTCTGTCATTCCTCCCGTACTATCTGCCGGTATTCTTTCCGGCAGGGGCAGCAGTGTTCAGGATGCTCAGAGTAGTCAGGATCTTCAGACTGTTCAGGATCAACGCGTATTACGACTCGCTGGGAATCATCGGCAAGGTCATCCAGAGCAAGAAGACACAGCTCATGGCATCTGTTTTCATCATTATTCTGCTTATCCTTGCATCAAGTCTGTGCATGTACAGCGTTGAACATGAAGCTCAGCCGGATGTATTCAAAAACGCCTTCTCAGGCATATGGTGGGCAACATCGACTCTGCTGACTGTCGGCTACGGTGACATTTATCCTGTTACTGTCATGGGACAGATACTCGGTATCCTGATAACATTCCTCGGCGTAGGTATGGTTGCAATCCCTACCGGTATCATAAGTGCCGGATTCGTTGAGGAATACCAGAGGGCAAAACGTCTTTCTGACGTTCAGCGTGAGGAAGCTATCCATTTCATAGAGGTGGGTATAAGGCATAACGATAAGTGGAACGGGAAATACATAAAAGATCTCGGAATGCCGAAAGCCTCCATAATCGCTGCTATAGTAAGGGAAAACAAGACTATCATCCCGAGGGGAAATGTTCAGATCCTTGAAGGCGATAAACTGATCATATGCGCTGAGGCAGTCAAGGGTGACTACCTTACAAATCTAAGGGAAGTTGAGCTCAAGCGCAGCCACCGCTGGAACGGACTGAAGATAAGTGAGATCGACATGTCGAGGCAGTCATTTATCATTCTCATAGACCGTGGAGGCAATATGCTCATTCCTGACGGCGAACTTGTACTGAAGGCCGGTGACAAGATACTTCTGTACACCAAGGAGAGCAAGGAGAAGTACATCGAAGAACCTTCATTCTAGAATTACCAGTATAAAACAACAATAAAAATCAGACTGCATCCGGATAAGCGGAAACGCAGTCTGTTTTTCTATCTGTTGCTGTCAGTCTTCCAGAAGCTCTTGAAGAACAGCATCAGGAATGGATATATTTCAAGCCTCCCGCACAGCATCTCAATGGACATTACTATCTGCGAAAGAGGAGATAAGCCACTGTATCCTCCCGTCCCGGTCATATCCGCAACGGTAGTACCGGTATTGGTGAGCATGGCCTGGGAGTAGTTGAGAGCGTCAAACACGCTCTCGTTTTTATTGTCCAGACTCAGAAGCATGGCACCAAAGATGTAAACAAGCATGAACAGTGCTATGTAGATATTGGTGCTGACAAGCTGCTCAGGTTTTACAGTCTCCCCGCTGATTTTGACAGGTCTGACTGCATTCGGATGAACATGCCTGAAAAGACCGAACCGCATGGTCTTGAATCCTATCTGGATACGTGCAGTCTTGATACCGCCTGCAGTGGATGCGGCGCAGGCACCAACAAACATCTGAAGAAGAATCAGAAGCTCGCATATAAACGGCCAGCTGCGGCTCCCGGACACGATGTAGCCTGATGTAGACAGATATGAAACTGTCTGCATCAGTGCGTCGGTGATGGAAGACGCTGCGTCCATGCCTTTTGAGAAACAGAGAACAGCAGCAATTACTGCAGATGTTATTACGACTCTTAACGTGTATACGCCTATTTCTGAAGTTCTCCTGAAACTGAAAGACCTCCTGAAGAACATCATCAGAAGGAAGGAGACGTTGAGCGACGAAATGAACGAGAAGAAGACGATGACCGCCTTCTGGGTTCCCGGCAGTGCGGTTATATCACCGTTGCTGATATGCTGCAGCCCAGCAGTACTGATATTGCTCAGGCTTGTCAGAAGGGAGGTATAAGGAGACATGCCTGCAATACAAAGCAGAACAAAATGAACCGCTGTAAGGGCTGCGTACAGTCTGATTATATGCCTGTATGTATATCTGAAAGTCTGTGAGGACTTGAGAAAATCCGGTCCGGGAACTTCAACGGATACAAGAGCACGTCCGCTGATCTGTCTTCCTGAAATGAAACTGAAAGCGATGAGTATGATACCGACTCCTCCAAGCCAGCTCAGGACTGAACGCCACAGCATGAGTGATTCAGGCAGGTTTTCTATTCCGAGATCTCCAACACCTGTAGTTGTGAGACATGCTGTTGCCTCAAATATCGCAGTCGTGACAGAGAACTCAGCTACGCTGAAATAGAAGACTGCCGATGTCAGCGCTATGGCGGCAATCCAGCTCATAATAACAGCCATGTAGTTCATCCTGGGGCGGACAACGGAGGCATTCAGATCAAATAAATGCCGTATAATGATTCCGCATATGATCGCTGCTGCTGAAACTATCGCAAGCGGTATCAGTGATCTGTCATTACCGAAATACAGAGCCGCGAAAACAGAAGGCATCGCAGCGATGCCGTATGCGATCATGACCGCAGAGAATATATTCAGGAAGAATTTTCTGTTGTTGGTCAGTTTCATGCTCTGTCAGGTTTCCAGAAATAACGTGTGAAAATTATAAAGAAGGTGGATAATTCAAGCCTTCCTGCAAGCATTATAAACGACAGCACATACTTGCTGAATGTTGAGTAGAAGTGGAAGTTGCACTCAGGGCCCACCATGTCAAGTCCCGGTCCTACATTGCTGATGCAGGTAAGGACAGCGGTGAAATTAGACACGAGGTTGCCTTCTCCTGTAAGTGAAATGAGCAGGGTACCGGCAACAAGGGTGAGTATGTATGTCGTCATGAATGTCATTATATAAGTCAGTGTCTCAGGCATCATCCTGCGTCCGTTGTAGCGGATATCGTCTACGATATTCAGATGGAGGAGACGTTTTACTTCGAATTTGATCATCCTCAGGAAAATAAGGATCCTTATCTCTTTGATGCCTCCGGCAGTCGATGAACTGCTCGCACCTGTGAACATCAGGAGGACCAGTATCATCTGTGCGAATGCAGGCCATTCTATGTAATTCACAGTTGCATAGCCTGTAGTACTCATCAGAGTCACTACCTGGAATGCTGAATCAGTAAGAGCTGCTCCGAAATCCGTATAACCGCCTTCGGTCATGAGAGAGATGACTACAAGAGCAACAGCTGTGATGACAGTCAGGAGATAGAACCTGAACTCCTCATCGGCAAGAGCTTTGCGCGGACTGCCCTGAATGGCTACAAAGAACAGGTTGAAGTTGGTTCCTGCTATGAACATGAAGACGGTCAGCACCCAGTAGATGTAGTAGCTGTTGAAATGAGCTATCCCGTTATTGTACGTGGAATAGCCGCCTGTAGCCATAGCTGTCATCGCGTGACATACTGCATCATAGAAACTCATGCCTCCCGGCAGCAGGAGCAGTACAAGAACACCTGTGAGTATGATATATGCCATATACATAAGGCGCGCAGTCTCGGAAAACCTTGCGGAAACTTTACTTGAAATAGGTCCCGGGGTCTCTGCGCCGGCGATGTTCTGAGCCTTGATGCCGAAATTCGGAAGCAGCGCCACGAACAGAACTATTATTCCCATGCCGCCGAGCCACTGAGTAGCGCAGCGCCAGAAAAGAATAGATTTTGGCAGTGATTCTATTTCCTGAAGAATGGTCGAACCTGTCGTCGAGAACCCTGAGCAGGTCTCAAAAAAAGCTTCCGCGAAATCCGGGATGCTTCCGGAGATAACATACGGAAGTGCTCCTGCAACAGAAGCGATGATCCATGAAGATGTGACTATAAGATAGCTGTATCTGGCCTTGAGCCGGCCTTCCTGAAATCCTGTGCTGTTCCTGCTGTAAATGATTATTCCCGGCAGGGCGCATATGATAATTGATACAAGAAAAGAGACGGCACAGTCATTTTCGCCGTACAATAAAGCAACAAGGAGGGGAACCATAAGGCACCCCGCCAGAAAAATGAGAAAATATCCATAAAATCCGAGAACGTTTTGCTTCATTTATAATTGTCGCCTGTAACAGCTTAAGGAAGCTTGTGCAGGAATGATGACTGCTTAAACAGCTTTTCCACATATCCTATATGAGATACCAGGCATACGATGACTACTCTGTCGCCAGGAAGCATCCTTGTATTACCGTCAGGTATGATCGTCTCAAGACCTCTGTGTATGGCTGCTACGATGATGTACTCAGGAAGCTTGAAATCCTTGAGCGGAATATTGGTGCAGCTCATAGATTCTTCGACAAAGAATTCCATCAGTTCCGCCTGGCCCTGAAGGAGGACAGAAGATATGACTCTCTTGCTGCCTCTTATGGCTCTCAGCATAGTTGATGCCGTTATATCCAGAGGATTCAGTACCATGTCGAGGTCCAGAGTGGAAATGAGGTCGTTGTAGCTTTCGTGGCTTATCTTGGAGATAACATCCTCTACGCCGTGGTTCTTGGCTGTGAGTGCAAGGAGAATGTTTTCCTCGTCATAACCAGTGGCTGTAACGAAGGCATCCATCTCATCGAAGTTTTCTTCTTCGAGCAGGGAAATGTCTGCTCCGTCACCGTTCAGAACCATTACGTTCCGGAGATGCTCCGACAGATAGTGACAGCGCTTTTTATCCTTCTCAACGATCTTGACCTGCGAACCATACTCTGAGAGTCTTCTCGCAAGATAGTAACCTGTTTTGCCACCGCCGATGATCATGACTTTACGTGCATCTGCGGACCTGAGTCTTGCATGAACGGTCTTCGCCAGAGAGAGGACTTCCTGCTTATTTCCCATGAGATACAGGAGGTCACCCTGCTTGATGACATCATTACCATGAGGAATGATCATTTTGCCTCCGCGTGAGATCGCTACTATTATCATATTAGGCATTACCGCACGGAAGCCGATGAGGTTGAGGCCGACTATCTGAGGAAAATGGGAAGCCTCGAACTCGATGAGACCGATCCTGGCCGAGGTGTAAATACCGTTGCTGAGTGTATACTTCTCGATGAGATAACGGTATATTTCAGATGTTATGAGTGTATCCGGATTGACAAGCATGTCTATGTCCAGATGATCGCAGATAAAATCCATCTGGCTCATGTGCTCAGGATCTCTTACTCTTGCTGCTACCTTAGGACATCCGAGTGTCTTGGCAAAAGAAGCTGCCAGGATGTTGGTATCATCCGAGGTAGTGCAGCTGAAGAGGAAGTCGAAGGATTCGACGTTGATCTGCCTGAGAAGCTCAATAGTCTTGGCATCACCTGCGACTGTCATTACATCATACTGCTGGCTGAGCGCATTCAGCTTGTCCTCATTGGTGTCAACAAGCGTGATATCGTAATCGCCGTCCAGAAGGGCTTCTGTGATCCTTATTCCGAGCTTTCCGGCTCCGAGTATAGCTACTTTCATTTCCGTAACTCCATTGTCTGTATTTGCAATATCTGTTTATGAGATATATAATCTGCAATGCTGGTGTGCATGATGCACCCACAGATTGTAATACGAAGATTCCCGATTTTCAATCAATTTCGGAATTTTCAGGACAACAGATATACCACATAGTGGACCAGCCGTATATGTGCTGGAGAGTGTGTCATTGGGGACCGTCCCTTTTGACACACATGTAAACGCACCCGATAATAAAAAACGACATGGAGTAAGGATTATAATGAGCATTAAGATGGTAGCACTGGACCTTGACGGGACGGCGCTGAACAGCAAAAGAGAAATAACACCGGGAACACTTGAGGCTTTCAGAAAGGCTGCGGAAAAGGGTGTGCACATCGTAGTCTCCACCGGAAGGCCTTTCACTTCGCTCCCTGAGAACGTTACTGAGATACCATGGATCGAATATGCGATCACATCCAATGGTGCGCATATCAACTATATAAAGACAGGCGAGTCTGTATTTGACTCTTTTCTGTCCGAAGCAGCTATAAAGAGGATCGCTGAGCTGGCTGAAAAGATGGATGTGCAGCTCGAACTCTTCTTCGACGGTCAGGCTTACATGGACTATGACTTCTATGAGCAGATAAAGAAATACGGCTGCGAGTACAGAAGTGCTGAGTATCTCCTGTGGAGCCGCAAGCCTCTTAAGAACCTCGTTGAGGTCATGCTGGAGAATGCGGACCGTATAGAGAATGTAAACTTCAGCTTCAGGACTGTAGAAATGCTTGAAGCAGCAAGGGCGGAGATAGAAGCCATACCTGAAGCCAATATCACTTCATCTTTCCCTAACAATCTTGAGATCGGCGGACCGAAGACGAGCAAGAAAGATGCTCTTGAGGAGCTGACCAGGATGCTCGGAGTCGACCGCTCTGAACTCATGTGCTGCGGTGATGCACCTAACGATATAGGCATGATAGAATATGCCGGTCTCGGAGTCGCCATGGGCAATGCGTGGGGCGGCACCAAGGATCATGCGGACTATGTAACGGCATCCAATGACGAGGACGGAGTGGCAAAAGCTATAGAGAAATTCGTGCTCTGTGACTGAATCAGACTGACGGTTTAATAAGGCTTTTTACGGCGGTTTTCTGCGGAATATGGCGGATAATCGCTGTTTTGTTTTGCACTTTTTTACAAAGGTGAAAATATTGTCGGAACCCGTGATTATTTTGTTCGACACTTTTTCAGATGGATGCTACTATTACGTACCCGGTTGGGGAAAAGGGACTGAGGACGCAATGCAGCACACAGATCTGAGTCGGAGGTGGATCATGAGAAGATACTGCAAAATGGTAGGAAATGCCGGCGAGGAATTCGCTGCGAAGATCCTTGAGGATGAGGGCTACATGATACTCGAAAGAAATTACCGCACGAGAATAGGAGAGATAGATATCATTGCAGCCAGGGACGGGGTAGTCCACTTTATTGAGGTCAAGACGAGAACAAGCGATGAATACGGATATCCGGCAGATGCCGTCACTGAGGAAAAGCAGAACACTATAAGGCGCTCGGCTGAGATATACATGGCCAGGAGAAGGCTGATGTGGAGGGCATACTCCATCGATGTGGCGGAGGTAACTTTCAACCTTATTGAGGATTGTATATAGGAGGAAACCATGTTCAGCAGGATACATACAGCGGTATGCAGGGGCGTTGAGGGGGCAGAAGTATATGTTGAGACGGACATTGCGAGAGGTCTGCCGGGAATATACATAGTCGGGCTGGCTTCAACAATGGTCATGGAGTCGAGGGAGAGGATCAAGAGCGCGATACTGAACTCTGATCTTGAGTATCCCCGCGGAAGGATAACAGTAAGTCTTACACCTGCGAGCCTCAGAAAGAACGGCAGCGGTCTGGACCTGCCTATCGCGGCAGGGGTGCTTGCTTCGTGTGCATATATAGATGCGGGCAAAGCATGGGAATACGGTATCATCGGTGAATTGTCCCTTGAAGGGCGCGTGCTCGGAGTGAGCGGCGTGCTGCCTATGATCATATGCATGAGAGATGCAGGGATCAGAAAGGTGATAATACCGGCAGAGAATGCGGCAGAAGCCTCCCTTGTGAGCGGAATGGAAATATATCCTGTGAGAAGTCTTTCAGAATGCATTGAGATAATAAACGGCGGAGGAAATGCAGAAAGCATCGGCATAGCTGTCGATGTGGACGGTGTTGTGACTGAAGCACAGGCGTGCGCCGGTCAGCCTGCCGGAGATTTTGCTGATATAAAGGGGCAGGAAAATGCGAAGAGAGCGCTTACTATAGCAGTGGCAGGGAGACACGGCATCCTGATGGTAGGAAGCCCGGGGTGCGGCAAGACGATGCTGGCAAGCAGGCTTCCGGGAATAATGCCGCCGATGACAGAAAAGGAGTGTTTAGAGACAGCGGTGATATATTCAGCTGCAGGCAAGACGCGGGCGCATAAGGAACTGCTGACAAGGCCTTTCAGGAATCCGCACTGCACTATAGGGAGAGCAGGTCTGATAGGAGGCGGCAGCATACCTGTGCCCGGAGAGATCACTCTTGCACATAACGGCGTCCTCTTCATGGATGAAGTCTGTGAATACGACACGAATACTATCGAAGCTCTGAGGACACCAATTGAGGAAAAAAAGATCGTCCACTTCAGAAAGGGGGACAGCTATGTCTTTCCCTGCAATTTCCAGCTGGTGATGGCGGCCAATCCCTGTCCCTGCGGATACTTCGGTGACAGCAAAAGAATGTGCAAGTGTTCGGAAGCACAGCTTGAGCGCTACAGAAAGAAGCTCAGCGGTCCGATGATGGACAGGATAGATATGCGCATCAGCATGGAAAAGGTGGAGTTCGAAGACCTTAAGACTGACAGGCCTATGTCAGGCGGTGCACGGGATTCAATCAGTGTTCGCAAAAGCGTTGAGAAAGCAATTTGTTTTGCTCATAGAAATGGTAGGACCGGGTACAACGCTGATATGTCTGAAAGTGAGATAGATATGTACTGCGCGCTGGGGTCAGCTGAGGAGAAATTCATGAAGAGGGCTTATGATGCTCTTAAGATGACACCCAGGTCATACAAGAAGACCCTGAAGGTTGCCAGGACTATTGCTGATCTAGCATGCAGCAAAGAAATACATGAAGAGCATCTTGCAGAGGCCTTAAGTTACAGGATGCTCGATCATGTAAATGAGTGAAAGCTAAATCAATAGGTGGAAACGATGAGTACAATTAAAGATATCAAGAGAATAGATATTGAATCGTGTGAGTATCCGGACTTACTGAGAGACATACCTGACCCGCCCCGGCAGTTATACTGTGCGGGCGACATATCTCTTCTGCATGAGATGTCAGTATCTGTGGTAGGCTCACGCAAGTATACTCTGTACGGCAAAACGGTCGCAGAGATGGTAGGACGGAGACTAGGTGAGTGCAGGGTGCCGGTCGTATCAGGCCTTGCATACGGAATAGATGCATTCGCTCACGAAGGGGCTATTGATGCGGGCGGAAGAGTCATAGGGGTGCTGGCTAGCGGCATACACAGGATGGCGCCTAAGAGGAACTATAATCTGATGATGAGGGGGCTGGAGAACGGCGGGCTTGTTCTCAGCGAGTATGAGCCTGATGAACCTGCGGAGAAGTACAAGTATCCGAGACGGAACAGGATAATCAGCGGGCTCGGGAAATGCACAGCTGTAATTGAAGCCAATGTCAACAGCGGCTCTCTTATTACTGCGCAGCATGCTATGGAGCAGGGAAGGCCGGTATATGCAGTGCCCGGCAACATCAACAGCCAGTTCAGTATAGGCTGCAATCTTCTCATAAGAGACGGCGCTTTTCCACTTGTGGTCATAGATGATCTTATAAGGCACATCGGGCTCGATCCCGGTGAAACGAGTGATCCTGTCAGGCAGCTTGGGGAGGATGAAAGACGTGTTTATGATGCTGCGGCAAGGTACAACGGAGCTCCTCTTGACAGGCTTGCAGAGGACACGGGAATGAGCGCCGGCACACTCAGCGCGCTTGTCACGGTCATGGAGATCAAAGGCATCTTCAGTACGTATGCAGGCAAAGTGTATATTGCGTGAAGAAAAATTTTCTTGCAAAATGATACACAGGATAGTAAAGTATTTTCCCGAAAGACATTTTACATATATATAAGGAAGAAACATTTATGGCGACAGCAGCTACGAAAACAACTGCAAAGAAAACGGCCGCTAAGAAGACGACCAGAAAGACGACTAAGAAGAAGGCACCTGACAAAACACTTCTTGTTGTTGAGTCTCCATCGAAGGCCAAGATAATAAGTAAATATCTCGGGTCAAAGTACAAGGTAATGGCTTCAGTCGGACACGTGAGGGATCTGCCTAAGAGCAGACTCGGTGTTGATGTGGAGAACAATTTTGAGCCTGAGTATATAAACATAAGAGGTAAGGCCCAGACTATCAAGGACCTCAAGAAGGAAGCCCAGTCGGCAAAGAACGTCCTTCTCGCAACCGACCCTGACCGTGAAGGAGAGGCCATATCGTGGCATCTTGCTTATCTTCTCGGACTTGATGAGAATGCAGACTGCAGAGTAATGTTCAATGAGATCAACAAGCAGACTGTTCAGGAAGCGATCAAGGATCCTAAGCCTATTGATCTCGCGCTTGTAGACGCACAGCAGGCCAGGAGAGTTCTCGACAGACTTGTAGGCTATCAGATAAGCCCGCTTCTGTGGAAGAAGGTATCAAGAGGTCTTTCCGGAGGAAGAGTTCAGTCGGCTGCTCTCAAGATCATCTGTGACAGAGAGAATGAGATCAATGCATTTATACCGGAAGAGTACTGGTACATTGCCGCTGATTTCGGCAAAGGGTTCATTGCAGAACTGAGCAAAATAAGCGGCAGGAAGGCCAAGGTAACTTCAGCTGAGCAGACTGAGAAGATCAAATCTGAACTTGACGGCGGACAGTATATCGTTAAAGAAATCAAGGAAGGCAAGAGACAGACCAGGCCTTATGCGCCTTTTACTACCTCAAGCCTGCAGCAGGATGCGTCGATCAAGCTTGGATTCCAGACTGCAAGGACCATGCAGATAGCTCAGCAGCTCTATGAGGGTGTAACACTCAAGGGCATAGGAGCCAGAGGTCTTATCACATACATCAGAACAGACTCAGTAAGAGTGTCTGACCAGGCAAGGGGAATGGCCAGGGGCTTCATCCGTGAGAAGTACGGAGATGAGTATACAGCCAATAACCACTATTCCAACAGGAACAAGGCCATGCAGGATGCCCACGAGGCTATCAGACCTTCGGATATCAGCCTTGAGCCTGACATGATCAAGGATTCCCTGACAGCAGAACAGTACAAGCTGTATGATCTCATCTGGAGAAGGTTCATTGCTTCTCAGATGGCTGCTGCACAATACGATACCGTATCTGTAGATATTGAGAACGGAAAGTATGAATTCAAGGCCAACGGTTCGAGGATGACTTTTGACGGCTGGCGCAAGGTGTACAAGAGCCAGAGCGGAGAGAATGAGGTCACGGTGCCAAAGCTCAGCGAAGGAGATGTTCTTGACCTGAAGAAGCTGCTGACTGAGCAGAAGTTCACACAGCCGCCTGCAAGATATACCGAGGCAAGTCTTGTCAAGGAGATGGAGGATAAGAATATCGGCAGACCGAGTACTTATGCCTCGATCATTTCCGTACTGATAACCAGAAAATATGTGAAGAGAGTCAAGAAGAGCCTGCAGCCTACCAAGCTGGGATTTGACGTCATAGGTATTCTGCAGGACTACTTCTCAGATATAGTGGACGTAGAGTTCACAGGTGAGATGGAGGACAAGCTCGACAGCATAGAACTCGGCGATGCAGACTGGAAGAGCATCATCGCTGACTTCTATAAAGGATTCAGTGAAGAACTGAAGAGAGCTGACGAGGAAGTCGAGAGGATCGAAAAGGAAGTAGTTCTCTCAGACGAAGTATGCGAGCTCTGCGGACGTCCTATGGCTATAAAGGAAGGAAGATTCGGAAACTTCCTCGCATGCACGGGATATCCGGAGTGCAAAAACACCAAGCCTATCATCAGGTCAACAGGTGTCATGTGTCCTAAGTGCGGCAAGGAAATCGTAGAGAAGAGAGGCAGAAAGTCGGGCAAAGTATTCTACGGCTGCAGCGGCTATCCTGAATGCGATGTTTCATACTGGGACAAGCCTGTAGGCAGGATGTGCCCGGACTGCGGATCCATGCTGGTTGAGAGTAAGGGAAGAAGTGCGAGTGTAAAGTGCTCCAACCCTGAATGCAATTATAAGGAGAAATAGGATGATAGAATTTCATGCAACAACTATCTGCTGCGTCAGAAGACCGAATGGAGACATTGCGATCGGCGGCGACGGACAGGTAACAATGGGCCAGTCGACTATAATGAAGAACGGCGCCAAGAAGGTTAAGAAAATCTATAAGGACAAAGTGCTGACAGGTTTTGCCGGCTCTGTTGCTGATGCATTCAACCTGACTGAGAAGTTCGAGAACAAGCTCGGCGAGCATGCAGGCAACCTCAAGAGGGCTGCTGTTGATCTCGCTCAGTACTGGAGGACTGATAAGGCTATGAGAAACCTTGAAGCCCTCATGATAGTTGCTGATGCCGAGGATCTCCTCGTCATCTCCGGAAACGGCGAAGTCATAGCTCCTGATAAGGACGTGGTAGCCATCGGATCAGGCGGAAACTACGCATACTCGGCAGCTGTCGCTCTGTACGACAATACAGATCTCGATGCAGAGACCATCGTAAGAAAGTCTCTTGAGATAGCATCGAGCATATGCGTTTTCACTAACGACAATATTTCAGTTGAAAAGCTCGGGGAGGCAGAATAATGGCAGACAACATCAAGAACATGACTCCTAAGCAGATAGTTGCGGAGCTTGATAAATACATCATCGGACAGGATGAAGCCAAGAAGTATGTAGCGATCGCTCTCAGAAACCGCTACAGAAGAAGTCTTCTGTCCGAGGAGATGAGAGAAGAGATCTCTCCTAAGAACATCCTCATGATGGGACCTACCGGTGTAGGTAAGACTGAGATCGCAAGGAGACTTGCCAAGCTGATGGATGCTCCTTTTGTCAAAGTCGAAGCTACCAAGTTTACTGAAGTCGGATATGTCGGCCGTGATGTTGATTCCATGATCAGGGACCTCGTTGAAGCCAGCATGAGACTAAGCAAGCAGAAGAGGATGGATGAGAACTCTGAGATAGCTGAGAAGATAGCTGAGGATATCATCGTCAAGGCTATCATCCCGGGCGGACCTGAGGAGAAGCAGGGCAGCGGAGTGCAGCTCGGCAATATCTTCGGCAACCTCGGCTATAAGACACAGAAGCAGGAGTACGAAGAAAGGCAGAAAGCTCAGTACGAGCAGAGCCAGGAGTATTCGGATATCCAGATGGCAAGAGAGCAGGTGAGAGAGCAGCTTAAGAGCGGCGCTCTTGAAGAGCAGCTCATCGAGATCGAAGTCGATGATGTTCCTAAGACGAACCAGCTCGACATGCAGAACGAGGGCATGATCGCTATCGGCAATATCTTCGACAGCATGATGCCTAAGAAGACCAAGCGTAAAAAGTGCAAGGTCAAGGATGCAAGAAGGATCCTGAAGGAGCAGGAAGCACAGAAACTGATCGACATGGATCAGGTAACTGATGAGGCGCTCCAGAATGCTGAGCAGAACGGCATCATCTTCATAGATGAGATCGATAAGATCGCCAGCGGCAATTCAATGAGATCAGGCGCTGACGTTTCGAGAGAGGGAGTACAGAGAGATATCCTTCCTATAGTCGAAGGAAGCGTCGTAAACACGAAATACGGCCCTGTGAAGACCGATCACATGCTCTTCATAGGAGCAGGCGCTTTTCATGTCTCCAAACCGTCAGACCTCATTCCTGAGCTCCAGGGAAGATTCCCTATAAACGTTGAGCTCAAGAATCTCGACAAGGAAGACTTCAGGAAGATCCTGACTGTTCCTGAGAACGCTGTCACAAAGCAGCAAAAGGCACTTCTGGAGACAGAAGGCGTCCATCTTGAGTTCACTGAGGACGGTATAGATGAGATTGCCAGCCTTGCATATCTCATGAACGAGGAGACTGAGAATATCGGAGCAAGAAGACTCCATACCATACTTGAGATCCTTCTTGAGGATATCAGCTACAGCCTGCCGGATCCTTCGATCACAGATGTTGTGGTAGACAGGGAGATGGTGCAGGAGAAGCTGCATGAGAAGGTCAAGGAAGTAGATGTAGACAAGTATATTCTGTAGAAATTATGTATATATTCTTCAGGTGATAATTCTCGAAGAGCTTTACGCAACATTTTTGTGTCCTTACGGGTCGCCCGCTCTTCTGCGAAATCACCATTCAGTATATATACATAATTAACGAAAAAATGATTCTATATAAATCGATATACCAGTATGGTGAGGCGGAATATGTAGTGGAGAAGTCCAGGTTCATCGCGCATGCGATGCCTGTGGCTTCTTTGGATGAGGCAAAAGAATACGTTGCATCTGTCAGGGAAGAGTACAGGGATGCGACTCACAATGTGCCTGCGATAATCGTAGGTGCAAAACAGGAGGTGCAGTGGGCGAGCGATGACGGCGAGCCGAGCGGCACCTCGGGCCTTCCGATGCTGAAGCTGATATCAGGCGAGGGACTCACTAATCTCGCTGTAGTGGTAACAAGATACTTCGGAGGCATAAAACTCGGCACAGGCGGCCTTGCAAGGGCGTATACGGCATCTGCGAAGCTGGGCATAGAGGCTGCAGGTGTATGCGATGTCATGGAGAGCGCTCTTATAAGATATGAATTTGATTATTCGTATCTCAGCAAGCTTCAGAATATGGCAGGCTCAGGCATGGGGACCGGGGCAGGACAGGGAAAGTTCGAGATCGTAGATCCCGAATATTCTGATGTTGTCAGAGCCGGAATAAGGTGTCTTGCCGAGGACGAAGGGGAAGTCCGCGGCATGATGACCAACCTGACAAGCGGGCAGGCCAGGATCCTGTCAGAGGAGAAGAGCCTCATAAGGATAAGAGTGTGAGCCCCAGACGGGCATGCTCTGCTCCTGAATGTGTGTTGTAAAATACCACAAAAACACCCTTAAAAAATTTGTCAAATTAATGATTGACACGCTATAGGTGCTGTGCTAATATAATGGGGCGTCAAAAAAGAGACGGACGCGGACGCATAGCTCAGCTGGGAGAGCACCTGCCTTACAAGCAGGGGGTCATAGGTTCGAGCCCTATTGCGTCCACCAATAGTGGCCGGGTAGTTCAGCTGGTTAGAATGCCAGCCTGTCACGCTGGAGGTCGACGGTTCGAGCCCGTTCCCGGTCGCCATTTCGCTGATGTGGCTCAACGGTAGAGCAGCTGATTTGTAATCAGCAGGTTGGGGGTTCGATTCCCTCCATCAGCTCCAAGATGCGGAGATGCAAGTTTATTAAAAAGTACTTGCATCTTCCGGATGAAAATTTCATAATAGTAATTGCCAGTTTTCCGGTGACCCAACTGCCGGACAACTATATACACAAATTTCGAGGGATTCCCGAGTGGCCAAAGGGGGCGGACTGTAAATCCGTTAGCTCAGCTTTCGATGGTTCGAATCCATCTCCCTCGACCATATCATGCGGAAGTGGCTCAGGGGTAGAGCATCGCCTTGCCAAGGCGAGGGTCGCGAGTTCGAATCTCGTCTTCCGCTCCACTTTTGCGGATGTAGTTCAATGGTAGAACTTCAGCCTTCCAAGCTGATAGCGTGAGTTCGATTCTCATCATCCGCTCCATTTTTTTAAAACACATAGTTGGGCATCGTGGGTCCATAGCTCAGTTGGATAGAGCAACGGCCTTCTAAGCCGTGTGTCCGGGGTTCGAATCCCTGTGGGCTCACCAATTTTTTTTACTACGGTTTGACGACTATCCTGTTTAATGGGGTATAGCCAAGCGGTAAGGCAACAGACTTTGACTCTGTCATTCGTAGGTTCGAGTCCTGCTACCCCAGCCAATTGAGACCCATTAGCTCAGTCGGCAGAGCACTTGACTTTTAATCAAGGTGTCCGGAGTTCGAATCTCCGATGGGTCACCAATACACCTTAATCCATAATACGGAGAGGTGTCCGAGTGGTTTAAGGAGCCGGTCTTGAAAACCGGTGATCCCGCAAGGGACCGTGGGTTCGAATCCCACCCTCTCCGCCAAGATCATACTGGTGAACGTTTTTGCAGCTATGGAGAAGTACTCAAGTGGCTGAAGAGGACGGTTTGCTAAACCGTTAGTGTTCGATAAGGGCAGCATGGGTTCGAATCCCATCTTCTCCGCCATATTATAGGGGTATAGCTCAGTTGGTAGAGCAGCGGTCTCCAAAACCGCGTGCCGTGGGTTCAAGTCCTACTGCCCCTGCCAATTTTACTAGAGATATGTTATTTCTTCGGGGTGTAGCGCAGTTTGGTAGCGCAACTGGTTTGGGACCAGTGGGCCGCGGGTTCAAATCCTGCCACCCCGACCATGTGTTTAGACAGAGACGCCATTTATGACGCCTCTGTCTGAAGCAGACAATCAAGAGAATATCGGGGTGTAGCGCAGTTTGGTAGCGCAACTGGTTTGGGACCAGTGGGCCGCGGGTTCAAATCCTGCCACCCCGACCAATTTCTCGATACTTGTGGGCCATTAGCTCAGAGGTTAGAGCAACCGGCTCATAACCGGTCGGTCCTTGGTTCGACCCCAAGATGGCCCACCATAATATATGCCCAGATAGCTCAGTTGGTAGAGCAGGAGACTGAAAATCTCCGTGTCCTTGGTTCAATTCCGAGTCTGGGCACCACTTAGATCCTGACGCGTTCAGGATCTTTTCTTTTGCCCGGAATTACGCGCTTCTTTAAACCTGTTAAGGTACTGCTTAATACCTGTAAAGATTCGTTTACATCAAATACTCCGATGCCTAGAATGACGATAACACTTAATCCCGGGAAATCTATGTGTCCCGGGGCAGTTATTGTTATGCGACAGGAATAGGTTGGAATTATGGAGAACAAATTAGCACAGATTCGAAGAGAAAAGAAAATTGGCCAAAGCTACCTTGTAGATATGCTCGGTGTAAGCAGACAGACTATCAGCTCGATCGAGAACGGCAGATGCACGCCGTCACTCGAACTTGCCCTGGATCTGGCTGACCTGCTTGGTCTGCCGCTTGAAGAGCTGTTCGTACACGAGAACAGATTCCTTCAGCAGAGCTAATAACTTCGGAACAGGGGTGATTGGAGAGCATGAACTATTTATTATCGGGCAATTCAAAAAGAATAGCTTTGCATGCTGCAGCAGTGTTTATAGCACTTGCAGGTATTATGCTGATGTTATCAGCTCATTCTTTTGCTGCGGCAAGTCCTGAAGCAAAAGGGCAGGTCGATGCCTCAGGCGGCGCGTACCTCAGAAAGTCGTCTACGACAAGCTCAGGCAAAGTTGCTACACTTGCAAACAATACTTCACTGACAATATACAATGAGGTATACAAGAGCAAGACAAGCGCGGCAAAGAACAGGATCTGGTACTACGTCAAGGCATCAAACGGTAAGAAGGGCTATATACGTGCAGACCTGGTAGACAACATCCGCTATTCAAAGGTATCAGGGACGATCACAAGCGCAGTAAATATCCGCAAAGGTCCCGGAACCCAGATGAGTAAGGCCGGCACCCTCAGGAAGGGAACCAAAATCACTATTTATCTCGACTCGAGGCCGGTAAGCTCGACCTGCGGAAGAAGCAAAGTCTGGTACAGGATCTACCATAACGGTAAATTCAGCTTTGTATGTTCGTACTCCGTAAAGGTGGGAGGCGTCATCAGTACTGCAAGCTCTGTCAGTACTCAGAGCAGCTCAGGTTCCACCAGCACAGTAAAGCCGACACAGTCACAGATCAGCCAGGTAGTGAATGCGACATCAGGTGCTGTTAAAAAGATGAGCAATGCTCAGTTTGAGACATATCTGACCAGACAGGGATTCCCGGAAGCGTATAAGAAGAGTCTCAGGACTCTCCACAATCAGCATCCTAACTGGGTATTCGTTGCCTACAAGACCGGACTTAACTGGAATGATGTACTGAAGAAGGAGACGGCGAAAAACGTATCTCTTGTACACAAGAGCTATCCGTCTTCATACAGGTCGCGTTCATACAGAAGCCAGGTAGAGCCGGGATGGTACAACGCGAACCCGACTATCGTAGCTTACTACATGGACCCGAGGAACTTCCTCAATCAGGACAGAATATACATGTTCGAGAACCTGGCTTACCAGAGTGAGTATCAGACGACGAACGTTGTAAACAAGATCATCAGCGGCACCAAACTGGCGAGCTATGGATTCAATGCGAATGTTTTCATGTCAGCGGGCAAAGCCTACAAAATCAGCCCTGTATTCCTTGCGGCAAGAGTAAGACAGGAGACAGGAGGAAACAGCCCTTCTGTAAACGGTTCCAAGTCAGGAGGCGTCAAGGTATATAACCCGTTCAACATCGGCGCATACGGATCAAATCCTGCAGCAAAAGGACTGGCTTATGCCAAAAAGATGGGGTGGACGACACCTGCCAAGTCAGTTAACGGCGGAGCGAAGTATCTGGCAAGCGGATATATAAACAAGAAACAGAACACTATCTACTTCCAGAGATTCAATGTAGCCAACGGACTCAGGAATGCAGGTACGCATCAGTACATGACTAATATCATGGCTCCTTACAGTGAGTCGCATATCACCAAGAATTCGTATTCCAAGCTCGGAATCACCGGCGAGGCACTCGGATTTATCATTCCGGTATACAACAACATGCCTAACAAGACAAAACTCCCATAGTATTACTTACATGTTCAATTCAGGATCCCGGTCCCGGAAGGGCCGGGATTTTTTATGTTGCCTGATCAGATGAATCACAACAATTTATGATCCGGTATAACACGCGAGCAAGCATATTAAATGACGGTTAGTGTGACGGTGTAAATAATAAAATCAAGCCATAAAAAAGACATTGAACGGCAATAAAGAAGTTTCGGTACGAACGAAAATTTCCGAAAACAACGTAAAGAAAAATTTACGTTTTCCCTGAAAAATCAACGGGAGGTGGTTAATAATGGACAAAAAACGATAACGATTTCGATGTGTTTGAAAATAAGTACAAAATCCGCAACAAAAAAACACAATTTTTACCGATTGGAAATTGACCTTTGATAGTCAATGCAATAAAATAGACGCAAAGTAGAGAAAGTCTAATTTTGGCCAGTTTTCGCACTTGAACAGCTCCGATCGGTAATGGAACTGATTAACGTCAGAAACCTCTGCCGTCGAATAGCGGAGTTTAGACTTACTCTATGTTTTTGTGCGTTATAGTCAGATTAGACTTGCTAAAAGTTACGAAACTAATTGGAAAGAGTGGGGAAAATTTATGGAAAAGAAAAGACTGATCAAGACAGCCCTGTGTCTGGTTCTTGCTTTCACCATGACGTTCGCGCCGATCTTCAGCAGCTATGCTGTTATCGCCACAGCGCTCGCCGGTGAAACCCAGACCACCGAGTCACAGGAGCCCGCTGCCACAGAAGAGGCAGCACCTTCTGAAGAAGGAACAACTGCAGAGGAACCTCAGTCTGAAACTGAAGTGACTGCAGAGCCTTCTGATGAAGTACAGGCGCAGCCTTCTGAGGAACCGGCACCTGGTACTGTAGAGGATCAGGATGTCCAGCCAGAGGAAGAGGCTGTAAAAACTGAAGAAGAGGAGGAAGAGGAAGAGGCTTCCAGGACTGAATACGTCTGGAAAGACGATAAAGTCAAGGTCACAGCCAAGCTTTCTGATGCATCTGTAATTCCGGATGATGCGGAGTTTGTTGTCACTCCTGTCAACAGTGACTCCCTTGATTATAACTATGATGCATACATGGAAGCCCTCAACAAGGACTCAAAGTCCGAGCGCAACGAGAGCAACACCATGCTCTACGATGTAGCATTTATCAAAGATGGTGTAGAACTGCAGCCGGAATCCGGAAAGGTTTCGGTCACTTTCGAGTTCCTTGATAATCAGCTTGCTGAAACGATAGGAGCTAAGAAAGCAGCAGATGTCAATGTCATCCACCTCCCACTCACGGATGAAATAAAGGACAAATATGATACAACTGCCGATGCCAAGAAAATCGAGGCAGAGGATGTTAAGGTAGAAGAAGTAACAAAAGAAGATAACGAACTGAAAGTCAGCGTAAAGAATGAGAAGGTCATCTTCAAGACAGACAACTTCTCCGTCTTCGCATACACTGTAGACTTCGAGTACAACGGCTACCAGTTCAGCATGCCTGGTAATGGAACTATTGATCTGAGCCAGGTGTTCGAGCAGCTTCACATAGATAAGGATGTAAAGAATGTAAAGAATGTGACGTTCTCAAATCCTAAGCTTGTTGAAGTAGAGAAAAATGTCAATGATGACGATTGGACATTGACAAGCAAGAAGGCATTCACGACAGAAGAGACACTGACTGTTGAGATGACAGATGGAACGATCGTCATACAGGTCACGGACTCACAGAATGCATATACTGTGAAAATGAATTTTCTTTCCGCAGATGAGTCAACTCCAGAGACACCTGGTGCCGGAGAAGCGCCGGATATTACGGACAACCTGTATGCAAGGGTGTATCTTGAAGATGAAGATGGCAAGTTATTTGCCTGGGGCATAGCGCCGATTTCAACAGCTTCGTATTCGGCAGATGTGAATGAGTTCCACTTGCTGGAGTCAACAGGATCTGGTGAAGAAGATGATCCATATGAATATACTGATACTGGCAGGACAATCACATATTCTGATGCCGTTGCTGAAGGGTACGCTGTAAGGACGAGCCGGGATGTAAGAGTTGCTAAAGGAGGCTCTTCAGCTCCTACATCATTTGCAGAAGCAGATCGAATGGATACTTCTGACCCTGATGGGTATACTTTCGTAAAACAGGAAAGAGATTCTGCAACTAATACAGCTAATGTATTCCTTCGACTCTTTGCAAACTCATCTTACTTTGTCAGAATAAAGGTAAACGGAGATGAAGGAGTTGTCATACCTGACAGTCCTTATCTGTATGCCTGGGTTACAGTAAAGCATTCTACCGGTCAGGATACATATGGTATTGCTCCGATAAACAGCTCCTACACGAGTGATGGTGGCAAGACCTTTGAATTACCTATTACTGAATGGTTCTTCCAGGGAGGAGGCATAGCTGCGAATGAAAAAATCTCAGGTCACGAAACTGAGGTATCTGTTCAACTGTATACATCCACGAAATCGCCTGAAGAAATAGGAACTCATCCTGGTATGGCTGCTATATGGCAGCAAACTCTTAAGCCTATAAGCCAGGGAGAGTCATTTGGAAAGCATGTAGTTGAAAAATATCCGTCGGTACCTAGAGACTATAGAATTCCTGAAGGAGAAGATGAACCAATACGTGTAATAGATACTGACACTGAGCAGGGCCATCAAATCATCGATATTTATGACGTGGTTTATCTTAATAAGAATAATGATCAAATGACCGATTATTCTCTTGAAAATCTCCTTAACAATTATAATGTAGTTACTCTCTGTACTCCTGAAAACGGTGGAGGCACATATAATGATGCTACTTGGAAAGGTGGAGATTTCTATGATAACAATCATACTATCGGAGCTATTCTAATCAGAGGAGATCTGATTCCGGGAACCGGTATTACTAATATTGGTACTGGTTCACATGTGAGCTCAGCTGTGGGTGGAATGGTACCTACGCCAAATAATGTATATGGTCTGATCGGCGGAGGTCAGGGAGGACACGGATCTGTTGACAATCTTTACATAGGTAGCGGAAATACTGTTTATGGTAGTGTAGTAAACGGACATCCGGAATCCGGGCCATATAATACTAATGGTGCGGTTTATGTAAATGATAATTATGTTGACTGGAATGTTCTTCAGAGTACAGTTCAGGCACAGTCAAGCACTTTATTGAACAATTCATCCAGAGTTATAGATACTTCTGACAATAAAAGAGTGCTAGTGAATGTAGGCGAGCATGTAGAATTAACAGATACAGATGGTGTTACGGTCGTAATATGTGGAGATGATAATACTAACTGGCATGAGGCTAAGGGAACAGTTATAAGCTGCGCTAAGACCGGCGACGGAACAACACCTGTACTCCAGTTCAGTACCGACGGAGGCAATACTTACAATTCCTCTGTAAAAAGCGCTGTTGAGAACGGTGATGGAATGTCTATCATTTTCAACTATCCTAATATGACGGGAACACTGACGTTCGGTGAAAGCCCTGAGTTCGGTCATGTAGTTGCACCAAAAGCGGATCTTATCATTTCCGGTGGTAACTACAATGGAACAATGGTAGTAAACAGTCTGTACTCAAGCGGTGAAGGTCATTTATGGCCATACAAAGGCGGGGATCTTATTCCTGCTAATGTAGGGCTGAAGGTTGGAAAGAAAATCAGTGATCAGGATCCTGCCAGTGACCAGAAGTACACTTTTAACCTTGATCAGTTAGATCCTTCAGTAGAAGGATACTGGAGAAACGTAAAAACTGCACAAAACAATGGCAATAAAGTTGAGTTTGAAGATGTAACATTCACAGCTGAAGATGATTACTGGCTGAGAGTATCTGAGGACATTACATCAGTAGATGATGGAACGATTCCGGACGAAAGGTGGTACATCTTAAAGGTAACTGTTACTGACAGTGATCCGGACGAAGATTCTGAGGTGTTTACAGAAACACATATACCATACATTGTTACTGATAAGGACAACCTGATTTCTTCAGACGGACAAATCAATGAGACTGCAATACAACTGATAGAAGCGGATACTTCTTCCATTGATTACACTTCTTCTATTGTTTTCGAGAACAGGGGTGTAAAAGGCAAAGTAGGTGTCACTAAAGCGCTCTCGGGATTCGAGTGGGGTGTTTCTACTTCTTTTGATTTCACATTAGCTCCATATGGCATAGTAAATGAATCAGGTGTTGTTGATACCGACAAAGCATCTGAAGTACCAATGCCTGCAGCTGAGGGAAGATCAGTAACTATCGATCAGAATACTTCTGGACATAAAGCAGATTTTGCTGAGATTACATATACACATGCAGGAACATATGTATATAAAATCAACGAGGTTATCCCGGAAAATCCAATTGAACACGTAGTCTATGATGAAGGAACATACTATGCATTTGTTGAAGTTGCAAAGGATGAGCAGACTCAGAAACTGAAGACAACAGTTACATATAAATATGTAGAGAAGGATGCAGCGTTCAGTTCAGCAGTAGTTGTTGATTCTAATCCGGATGGCACTGTTACTATTACTAATACAAAAGAGAATGTCAGTGTCGAAACTGAATTGGAAGTAACAAAAGGCATCAACAATTGGGGAAATAAGACCGAATTCATATTTAGATTAACACCTGAAACAAATGCAGAAGGAGTACCTGCTCCACTGCCAGCCGAAGGTGATATCATAGAAGGGTCAGCTTATGCCCGTGCTACAAAGGAGCCTCTTAATCTGACGGCATCATTCGGAAGCATAGAATTTAGTCAGGAAGGAACCTATAACTACACTATTACTGAGTTGTCGGAGCCTGTCGCAGATGGAATGACATATGATACGACAGAACATTCAGCAACTGTAAGGGTATTTAAAAATCCAACAACCGGGGAGCTGGAAACTGAAATTAAATATGATACTGATAACGATTCATTAACTATCACGAACACCTATGAAGCAAATGGCAGCGTAATACTGACAGCAAAGAAGGTCCTGACCGGCAAGACCCTTACAGAAGAAGCATTCAGCTTCGAACTGAAGGATGCAGAAGGAAAAGTACTGCAGACCAAGGGCAACGCGGCAGACGGAACTATCACCTTCGATGCGATCAACTACAC